>NZ_JBQKHS010000001.1:0-785634 GCF_052118165.1 Parolsenella sp. LCP21S3_E11
AAGATGCACTAGGCCTGGACGAAGTCCGGACCCGCGCCTTTAGACGCGAGCCCGGGGCCCGTGGGTTATACCCTAAGAGCAAACCACCCTTTTTAAGGGTGGTTCTGATTGTGAAGGTTATGTCGAGACGCGAGGACTTTCTTCCATTACAATCTCTTCGTGTTGACAAAGCCAATGACACACTGGTAACATTTTCGCTCGCGCCATGGCTGAGACAGTCTTGGCCATGACCCATCAGGAGGAAAGCAATGCGTACCATGGTTACCCTCGCCTGCACTGAGTGCAAGCGCCGCAATTACACCACGGACAAGAACAAGCAGAACAATCCTGAGCGCATGGAGCTCAAGAAGTACTGCCCGTGGTGCCGTAAGCACACCCTGCACAAGGAGACCCGCTAGTCTCCAACACCCCACAGGCCAGTAGCTCCAATGGTAGAGCGGCGGTCTCCAAAACCGTTTGTTGTGGGTTCGAGTCCTACCTGGCCTGCCAGCAGCCTCACCGGCCTCCCATTGGGGGAGGCCGGTTTCTATGATTGTACGAAGCCCGCCCGAAGGGAATGAGCATGGCCAACAAGGATCGCCAGAAGAGGAGCGTGCGCAAGGCGCGTGCCGCCGAGCGTAAGGAGCTCGAGGAGAAGCACGCCATTTCCTCGGCCAATGGCTCCAAGAAGGCAACCCCGGCGCCTGCTAAGGCTCAGGCCAAGAAGAGTGAGCCCAAGAAGGTCGGCTTCTTCGGTCGTATCAAGAATTGGTTCAAGGATGTTAAGACCGAGATGGGCCGCGTTACTTGGCCGTCCAAGTCTGAGCTCAAGAACTATTCTGTCGCGGTCATTGCCATGCTCGTCGTCTTCGGCGTCGCTGTTTGGCTTGTCGACACTGGTGTCGTCGCCGCTCTCATCGGCTTTACCGGACTGAGGGGTTAAGACTATGGCGAAGCGTTGGTATGTCGTTCACACCTACTCTGGCTATGAGAATAAGGTTAAGAACGACCTTGAGCACCGCATCGAGACCTACGGCCTCGAGAATGTCGTTGTCGACATCAAGATCCCGACCGAAGAGGTCACTGAGATCAAGGACGGCGGCAAGCGTGAGACGAAGGAGAGCAAGGTCTTCCCAGGCTATATTCTCGTTCGCATGGAGATGGACGACAACTCGTGGTCTGTCGTTCGCAACACCCCTGGCGTGACCGGCTTCGTTGGCGTTGACGGCAAGCCTGCTCCTCTTTCCCGCGAGGAGTTCAACAAGATCATGCGCCGCAGCACGCCTCGCGCGGGTGCTCCGGTGCCGCATCGCACTGCGACCAACCTTGAGCCCGGCATGACCGTCCGCGTGCTCTCTGGCCCCCTTGCTGACTTTGACGCTCAGGTCACCGAGGTCAACGCCGAGGCCGGCAAGGTCAAGGTCGTTATGATGATTTTTGGCCGCGAGACGCCTGCCGAGCTTACGCTCGACCAGGTCAGCGTCATCGCCTAAGACTGGCAATCCCGCGGGCCTCTTTCGGTGAGGAAAGCTTCTGAGGACCGCGCACTAGATAGCTCGCTTTTAACACGTTATTTAATCAGGAAGGTATGACCATGGCTGAGAAGAAGGTTGTTAACCTCATCAAGCTCCAGATTCCCGCCGGCGCTGCTAACCCCGCGCCCCCGATCGGCCCGGCCCTCGGTGCCGCTCAGGTCAACATCATGCAGTTCTGCCAGGCGTTCAACGCCGCCACGGCAGACAAGAAGGGCGACATCATCCCCGTTGAGATCAGCGTCTACGAGGATCGTTCCTTCACCTTCATCTGCAAGACCCCGCCTGCGGCTCACCTGATCAAGAAGACCCTCGGCCTCAAGGGCGGCTCGGGCGTTCCCCAGCGTGACAAGGTCGGCCAGCTCACCCAGGAGCAGCTCACCCAGATCGCCGAGACCAAGATGCCGGATCTCAACGCCAACGACATCGAGGCCGCCAAGAAGATTATCGCTGGCACCGCTCGTTCCATGGGCGTCACCATCGCTGAGTAGCTCTTTCGCTTTGCCTCGTCCCTTTTCGGGCGAGGCTTTGCCCTGACTGGGCACCTAGGTAATCCGCCGGCGCAAGTCGGCTCAAGCGCGGTCTTGAGACCGCACGATGTGGGAGGGCGCCAGCCCGTTGACCACATGGAGGATAGAACATGTCTAAGCACGGTAAGAAGTACGCTGCCGCCGCTGCCAAGGTTGAGGCCGGCAAGCTCTACACCCCGAAGGCCGCCGCGGAGCTCGTCAAGGAGATTTCCTTCGCCGGTTTCGACGAGACCATCGAGGCTACCTTCCGCCTCGGCGTCGACACCCGCAAGGCTGACCAGAACATCCGTGGCTCCATCGCGCTGCCCCACGGCACCGGCAAGACCGTCCGCGTTGCCGTCTTCGCCGAGGGCGAGCAGGCTCGTGCCGCCGAGGAGGCCGGCGCCGACATCGTTGGCTCCGACGACCTCGTCGCTCAGATTCAGGCTGGCAACATCGACTTCGACGCTGCCATCGCCACCCCGCCGATGATGGCCAAGGTCGGTCGTCTCGGTAAGGTCCTCGGCCCCCGTGGCCTCATGCCGAACCCCAAGCTTGGCACCGTCACCATGGACGTCGCCAAGATGGTCGGAGAGCTCAAGGCCGGTCGTGTCGAGTATCGCGCTGACCGCTACGGCATCTGCCACGTCCCGGTGGGCCGCGTGTCCTTCCCGGTCGAGCAGATCGTCGAGAACTACGGCGCTCTCTACACCGAGATTCTCCGCGTGAAGCCCGCCACCGCCAAGGGCAAGTACGTTAAGTCCATCGCCCTTGCTTCCACCATGGGCCCTGGCGTCAAGGTTGACTCTTCCGTCACCCGCGCCTTCCTCGAGGCCTAAATCTCACCTAACGTGCGCCGCATAATTGGCGTGTAGGAGATTTGAATTTGATGCAGCCGCTTGACTCTTAGTCAGGCGGCTGCAATCATATTGACTGTTCAGCACATAGCACGTCCGCTGCCAGAGACAGCCGGTGCCCAATCGGGCCTAAGGGGTTCGTCCCGCCTGCCGAGGTGGTCCAACGAGTGAAACTCTTGCGACCCCGTCTGGCCAAGCGCCGGCGGGGTCTTTTGTTCTCCTCGAGCGAAGTCCCGCCTACTGGCGAGACGTGCACGTTCGCTCGAGGGGAGGTGCAACTATGCCAGCCAAGTCCAAGATCGATATGCTCGAGAAGGTCAACAAGTCCCTGGAGGCTTCCAGCGGCCTGTTCGTCATCGACTATCGCGGCCTCTCCGTCAAGGAGTCGCAGGAGCTTCGTCACGCTCTTCGTGAGGCGGGCGCGGAGATGAAGGTCTACAAGAACAACATCGTCCGTCTCGCGCTCAAGAACGCCGACATGCCCGCGATTGATGACTGCCTCGAGGGCACCGTCGCCTGCGTGTTCTACGAGAGCGACCCTGCCGCCGCCGCCAAGGCCATCAAGGAGACCTCCAAGAAGCTCAATAAGATTGAGTTCCGTGGTGGTATCACCGATGGTCGGGTCGTCTCCGCTGAGGAGGTCATCGCTATCGCTGACCTTCCCTCCAAGGAGCAGCTCCTCGGCCAGATCGCCGGTCTCATCAACGGTTTCGCGCGCGACATCGCCGTGTGCGTCAACGGTGTTTCCTCCGGTCTCGCCCGCTCGATCCAGCAGGTTTCCGAGCAGAAGGCTGCCTAGGCAGTCTTGCGGCCTAGCCGCAACCCGTAGGCGCAATCGCGCTTCGGATCAGACTAACCTCATGCAAGCTGCATGAGCCACGAAAGGAATTTAGCAATGGCTAAGCTCACCACCGATGAGATCATCGACGCCCTTAAGGAAATGACCCTTCTCGAGGCTTCCGAGCTCGTCAAGGCCATCGAGGACACCTTTGGTGTCTCCGCCGCCGCTCCTGCCGCCGTCGTCGCCGCCCCTGCCGCCGGCGAGGCCGCTGCCGAGGAGAAGACCAACTTCGACGTCGTGCTCGAGGGCTTCGGCGACAACAAGATCGCCGTCATCAAGGTCGTCCGCGAGCTCACCAGCCTTGGCCTGAAGGAGGCCAAGGAGGTCGTCGAGTCCGCCCCCAAGGCCGTCCTCGAGGGCGCCAAGAAGGAGGACGCCGAGGCTGCCAAGGAGAAGCTCGAGGCTGCCGGCGCTGCCGTCTCCCTTAAGTAACTTCTAGCAGGCTTGATGCCTGCCGCTTAGGTTCGAACTAGATTCGAACTATGAGTCAGTTACGAAGCCCCGCATCGAGAAATCGGTGCGGGGCTTTTCTGTTTACAGCCGTTCTGTTGGCATGGGTGAGCATCGATGGATGCAGTGGGGGAGTGGTAGAAGCAAAAGAGAGAAGTCGCCAAGCGGTAGTGCGCGGCACTTGAGCGGTAGAGAGGACGACTGCTCACAGGTCCTTCATAACCAGAGGTCGCCGAAAACGGCAAAGGTGCAGGAAAGAGCTAAAGATCGACAAAATAGTTGAAAAAAATAATGAAGTCAAGACTGTTCATTGACGAAAGACTTGAGCTTCGTTAGATTATTAGGTTGCGACAACTGCCGCCATATGCCATGTTGAAGGAGGAAATGCCTGGTGCGTACCGCTAAGTCTACTACCACCTCCGCAGTCAAGCACGATCGCGTGAGCTTTTCCAAGATCGCCCCCGCGATGGAGCTCCCCAACCTGATTAGGATCCAGAAGGAGTCGTTCGAGCGCTTCATGACCGATGGCCTTGCCGAGGCTTTTGCCGAGGCTTCGCCCATCGAGAACAACGCTGGCACGATGGAGATCACCTTCGGCGAGCACCAGTTTGGTGATCCCGCCAACACGATCGCCGAGTGCCGCGCCAAGGACATGTCGTATCAGGCCCCGCTCCTGGTCGACGTCCGCTTCGTTAACAAGGAGACCGGCGAGATCAAGGAGCAGCTCGTCTTCATGGGTGATTTCCCCCTGATGACCGAGCGTGGCACCTTCATCATCAATGGCACTGAGCGCGTCGTCGTCTCGCAGCTCGTCCGTTCGCCGGGCGTGTACTTCGCTGCCGAGATGGACAACGGCGTTCAGGTTCACCGCGTCCAGTTCATTCCTGCCCGCGGCGCCTGGCTCGAGTTCGAGGTCGACAAGCGCGGCCAGCTCGTCGTCTCCATCGACCGTAAGCGTCGTCAGAGCGCCACGATGTTCCTTCGTGCCCTCGGCATCGCCGAGAGCGACGAGGAGATCATCAACCTCCTTGGCGATTCTGAGATTGTGCGCTCCACGCTCGAGCGCGACGTCGCCCAGACCCGCGAGGACGCCCTCATCGAGATTTACAAGCGTCAGCGTCCCGGCGAGCCGCCCACTGTCGACTCCGCCCGCAGCCTGCTCGATGGCCTGTACTTCAACGCTCAGCGCTATGACCTCGCGAAGGTCGGCCGTTACAAGATCAACAAGAAGCTCGGCATCGACGTCGACGCCTCCGAGTCCGTTCTCACGGCTGAGGATCTCGTCTGCGCCCTTCGCTATCTCCTGGCCCTTCACGCCGGTGACCCCACCAAGAAGGTCGACGACATCGACCACTTCGGCAACCGTCGTGTCCGCACCGTGGGTGAGCTCGTCGCGAACCAGTTCCGCATCGGCATGAGCCGCATGGAGCGCGTCGTTCGCGAGCGCATGGCCGCCCAGGACGCCGATGACATCACGCCGCAGAGCCTGATCAACATCCGCCCGATTGTGGCTGCCATCAAGGAGTTCTTCGGCTCCTCGCAGCTCTCTCAGTTCATGGATCAGTCCAACCCGCTGGCTGGCCTGACCCACAAGCGCCGTCTCTCGGCCCTCGGCCCGGGCGGCCTCGCCGGCCACAAGTCCGGTTCCAGCCGTCGTACCAACGTCCCGACCGCCGTCCGCGACGTTCACAACTCGCACTATGCTCGCATGTGCCCCATCGAGACCCCCGAAGGCCCGAACATCGGCCTCATCGGCTCGCTGGCCCTCTACGCTCACGTCAACGACTTCGGCTTCATCGAGGCCCCGTATCGCAGGGTCGTCGACGGTAAGGTCACCGATCAGATCGACTGGATGACCGCAGACGAGGAAGAGGATCACGTCATCGCGCCGGCGAACACGCCGATCGACCCGAAGGACGGCTCCTTCATCGCTGTTGACGAGGACGGCAACCTCTACAATCCCAAGCGCGTCGTCGCCCGTACCCGCGACTTCGACGGCTCCTTCGGCGCCCCTGCCGAGTGCCCCGTCTCCGAGGTCGACTACATGGACGTCTCGCCGCGCCAGCTCCTCTCCGTGGCTGCCACGCTCATTCCGTTCCTCGAGCACGACGACGCTAAGCGTACCCTCATGGGCGCTAACATGCAGCGCCAGGCCGTGCCTCTGATTCACGCTCACGCGCCGTACGTCGGCACTGGCATGGAGGCTCGCGCCGCCCTCGATTCCGGCGACATCATTGCCGCCGAGTTCGACGGCACCGTTCTTGAGGCCGACGCGGCGCACATCGTCGTCGAGGGCCCGAAGGGTCCTGTGACGTACGACCTCCCGAAGTACCAGCGCTCTAACCAGAGCACGTGCATCAACCACCGCCCGATCGTTCACGCCGGCGAGACGGTCAAGGCCGGCCAGCCCCTCGCTGACGGTCCTTCGATCGACCACTCCGAGCTCGCCCTCGGCGCGAACCTCACCGTGGCCTACATGCCGTGGGAAGGCTACAACTACGAGGACGGCATCGTCGTCTCCGAGCGCGTCGTCCAGAATGACCTGCTCACCTCGGTGAACATCTCCCGTCACGAGATTGATGCCCGTGACACCAAGCTCGGCCCCGAGGAGGTCACTCGCGAGATCCCGAACCTGGGCGAGGACATGCTTGCCAACCTCGACGATGACGGCATCATCCGCATCGGCGCCGAGGTCGGCCCTGGCGACATTCTCGTCGGCAAGGTCACGCCCAAGGGCGAGACGGCTCTCACTTCCGAGGAGCGCCTGCTCCGCGCCATCTTCGGCGCCAAGGCGCACGACGTCCGTGATACCTCGCTGAAGATGCCTCACGGTGCCTATGGCCGCGTTGTTGACGTCGTCCGCTTCAGCCGCGAGGCTGGCGACGACCTCCCGCCGGGAGTCAACGAACTCGTTCGCGTGTTCGTCGCTCAGCGCCGCAAGATCCAGCAGGGCGATAAGATCGCCGGCCGTCACGGCAACAAGGGTGTCGTCTGCCGTGTCCTGCCGGTCGAGGACATGCCCTACATGGCCGATGGTACACCCGTCGACGTCCTGCTCGACCCGCTGGGCGTTCCGTCCCGTATGAACGTCGGTCAGCTGCTCGAGTGCCACCTTGGCTGGGCTGCCGCCAACGGCTGGGACATGGAGGACGCCAACTCCGACAAGTACATCCCCGGCCCGATCCCCGTTGCGACTCCGGTCTTCGACGGTGCCACGGCCGACGAGGTCGCCGAGGCCATTCGTCGCACCAACATCAACCTGGTGAACCGTGCCCGCGAGCGCTTTGGCGAACACATGGACGAGACCTTCGTGCCGCAGCTCAACAGCTTTGGTAAGACCACCCTCTATGACGGTCGTACCGGTGAGCCCTTCCGTGACAAGATCACCGTGGGTACCTCCTACATCCTGAAGCTCGGCCACATGGTCGACGACAAGATCCACGCTCGTTCGACCGGCCCGTACAGCCTCGTCACCCAGCAGCCGCTCGGTGGCAAGGCCCAGTTCGGTGGTCAGCGCTTCGGTGAGATGGAAGTTTGGGCGCTGTATGCCTACGGCGCTTCCAACGTCCTCCAGGAGATCCTCACCGTTAAGTCCGACGACACGAACGGCCGCGTGAAGACCTACGAGTCCATCGTCAAGGGCGAAAACGTCCCCGAGGCCGGCATCCCCGAGTCCTTCAAGGTACTCGTCAAGGAGATTCGCTCCCTCGCTCTTGACATCGAGCCGATCTCCTACAAGAAGCGTGCCGCCAAGGCTGCCGCCGAGGTCAGCGCCGAGAACCCGGTCGACGTCTTCGCCGACGCCGGCTCTGCCGATGACCTGATCGGTGCCTCCGTCGACCTCAACTCCTCCGACGAGGAGCCCGAGCTCGTCGCCGAGACCACGAACGAGAAGGAGTAGCGAACCGTGGCAGATTTCGATACCACTGACTTCGACGCCATTAAGATCTCCCTCGCCTCTGCCGATGACATCCGCAGCTGGTCGCACGGTGAGGTCAAGAAGCCCGAGACGATCAACTACCGTACGCTCAAGCCGGAGAAGGACGGCCTGTTCTGCGAGAAGATCTTTGGCCCGGTCAAGGACTGGGAGTGCGGCTGCGGCAAGTACAAGGGCATTCGCTTCAAGGGCATCGTCTGCGAGCGCTGCGGCGTTGAGGTCACGAGCGCCAAGGTGCGTCGTGAGCGCATGGGCCACATCGAGCTCGCGGCTCCCGTGAGCCACATCTGGTACTTCAAGAGCCCGAACTGCTTCCCGCTGTCGCGTCTGCTCGACATGAAGTCCAAGGACCTCGAGAAGGTTCTCTACTTCGCGAGCTACGTGATCACCAACGTCGACACCGAGGCCCGCGAGGCCGACGCTGCCGACCTCAAGGAGGAGCTGGCCGCCGACCTCGAGCAGCTCGACGCCGAGCGCGACGAGCAGATCGAGCGCATGCGTGCTGACCAGGCCGAGGGTATCGTCGACGAGTTCAACGGCGACGACGTCCTGACCGATGACGAGCTCGCTGCCGCGATCGTCGACCTTCGCGAGGAGTATGAGGAGGAGAAGCAGCTTCGCTCTGAGGCTTACGAGAAGTTCATGCAGCTCGAGCCGCGTGAGCTCATCTCCGACGAGAGCCTCTTCCGCGAGATGAAGCGCTACTACTCCATCTACTTCCAGGGCGGCATGGGCGCCGAGGCCGTTCGCGACCTTCTCCGCGCCGTCGACCTTGAGAAGACCGCGGTTGAGCTCCGCGCCATCATCGCCGACGACAAGGGCCAGAAGCAGCGTCGCGAGAAGGCCGTCAAGCGCCTTGAGGTCGTTGATGCCTTCCTCGAGGGTCACAATGACCCTGCCAACATGATTCTTGACGTCATTCCGGTCATCCCGCCCGACCTGCGCCCGATGGTGCAGCTCGACGGCGGCCGCTTCGCCGCGTCTGACCTCAACGACCTCTATCGTCGTGTGGTCAACCGCAACAACCGCCTGAAGCGCCTTCTTGACCTCGATGCTCCCGCGATCATCATCAACAACGAGAAGCGCATGCTCCAGGAGTCCGTGGACGCGCTGTTCGACAACGGTCGTCGCGGCCGTCCCGTCACTGGTCGTGGCGGTCGTCCGCTCAAGTCGCTCGCCGAGGCCCTCAAGGGCAAGCAGGGCCGCTTCCGTCAGAACCTGCTTGGTAAGCGAGTCGACTACTCCGGCCGTTCCGTCATCGTCACCGACCCGCACCTGCTTCTTCACCAGTGCGGCCTCCCCAAGACGATGGCCCTCGAGCTCTTCAAGCCGTTTGTCATGCGTCGCCTCGTCGAGCTCGGCAAGGTTGAGAACATCAAGGGCGCCAAGCGTGCCATCGATCGCAGCCTTCCCGCCGTTTGGGACGTGCTCGAGGAGGTCATCGACGGCCGTCTCGTGCTCCTCAACCGTGCACCTACGCTGCACCGTCTGTCGATTCAGGCTTTCGAGCCGGTCCTCGTCGAGGGCAAGGCCATCCACCTGCACCCGCTCGTGTGTGCCCCCTTCAACGCAGACTTCGACGGCGACCAGATGTCGGTTCACGTGCCGCTGTCCACGAAGGCCCAGACCGAGGCTCGCGTCCTCATGCTCTCGAGCAACAACCTGCGTTCGCCTGCATCCGGCAAGGTCCTGACCGTTCCTTCCCAGGACATGGTCTTCGGCGTTTACTTCCTCACGACGGAGAAGAACGACATGCCGGGCGAGGGTCACGTGTTCGCCAACTTCGACGACGCGCTCGCTGCCTATGATTCGCGTGTCGGCATCGACATCCAGGCCAAGGTCATCGTCCGCGTCTCCGCGGCCGACGCCAATGCCGAGGTCGACGGCCGTAAGATCTTCCGCATCCGCACCGCTTGGGGCAAGGAAGAGGACCTCGACGTCACCGACAAGCCGGCTCGCTTCGAGACCACCACGGGCCGCATCATCTTCAACCGTCAGTGCCTGCCCGCCGATTACCCCTTCATCAACTACAAGATGGTGAAGAGCGACATGGGCAAGCTCGTCAACGACTGCTGCGACCGTTATCCGCTCGCTCGCGTCGAGCCGATCCTGGACGCCATCAAGTTCGCTGGCTTCCACTTCGCCACGCGCGCCGGTCTGACCGTGTCCGTCTGGGACGCTGTCATCCCGGGCTGCAAGGAGCACATGCTCGCCGAGGCCCAGGCCAACGTCAACGAGATCAACGAGTACTACGAGGACGGCTTCCTCTCTGAGGCGGAGCGTCACGCTGAGGTCGTTAACGCTTGGACCGAGTGCACCGAGGCCCTTGGTAAGGCAATGCTCGAGGGCTTCGACGACGACAACCCCATCTACATGATGGCCGACTCCGGTGCTCGTGGTTCTAAGACGCAGCTTCGTCAGCTCGCCGGTATGCGAGGCCTCATGGCTGATATGTCCGGTGACACGATCGACCTTCCCATTAAGGCGAACTTCCGTGAGGGCCTGCTCCCGCTCGAGTACTTCATCTCGACCTACGGCGCTCGTAAGGGCCTCGTCGACACCGCGTCCCACACGTCTGACTCCGGTTACCTCACGCGTCGTCTCGTCGACGTCGCGCAGGACGTCATCGTTCGCGAGGAGGACTGCGGCACCGCCGAGGGCGTTTCCTACGTCCTGGTGAAGCCCGGCACGACCGACCTCAACGTTGACCTTGTCGGCCGTTGTGCCCTCAACGACGTTATCGACCCGAAGACCGGCGAGGTTCTCATCCCGAAGGACGGCTACATCGAGTCCGCCGCTGACATCCAGCGCCTTGTCGATGCCGGCCTCAAGAAGGTTGAGCTCCGCGCGCTTCTCACCTGCCGTTCCAAGAACGGTGTCTGCCAGAAGTGCTATGGCTGGGATCTCTCCACGCGTCGCCCGGTCAACGTCGGCACCGCGGTTGGCATCATCGCCGCCCAGTCCATCGGCGAGCCGGGCACCCAGCTCACGATGCGTACGATTCACTCCGGCGGCGTCGCAGGCGTCGACGACATTACGCAGGGCCTGCCTACGGTTGGCCGTATGTTCGACGTCGTCGGCAACGTCAACGAGAAGATCCTCGGCCGCGAGGCTGACCTCGCTCCGCTCTCCGGTAAGCTCACCATCTCGCCGGAGCAGACCGAGTACCTCGTCCGCATCGTCGACATCGACGACCCGACCCGCATCCTCGACGAGAAGCGCATTCCCGCGAGCGCCCGCTTCATGCCGGGCATCGAGGATGGCTGCGAGGTCCGCGCCGGTGACCAGATCACCAAGGGCTTCGTGAACTTCCGCAACCTGCGCAAGCTCACCGACATCGAGTCGACCATGCACACGTTCGTCGAGAGCGTCAAGGACGTCTACACCAGCCAGGGCGTTGAGCTGAACGACAAGCACATCGAGGTCATCGCCCGTCAGATGCTGCGTCGCGTCCAGATCACCAACCCGGGTGACTCCAAGTACCTCATGGGCCAGTACGTCGACCGCTACGAGTTCGCTGACACCGTCAACGAGATCACCCTCGCCGGTGGCGTCGCCCCCGAGGCCGAGCCCGCGATCCTCGGTACCCTCAAGGTCGCCAGCTCCATCGACTCCTGGCTCTCCAGTGCGTCGTTCATCCGCACGGCTGGCGTCCTCACCGAGGCCGCCATCTCCGGCGAGGTCGACAACCTCATGGACCTGAAGTCGAACGTCATCGTCGGCAAGAAGATCCCCGCCGGTACCGGCCTTGCCGCCTACAACGACGTCGAGCTCACCTACCGTGGTCAGAAGATCGACGGCCCGACGAGCCCGCTTGCGAAGAGCCTGCCCGACTGGGCTCCCGAGCAGCTCAAGGAGGTTGAGGAGCAGCTTCCCCAGCAGCTTGACTGGGTTGGCGACGAGTATGGTTACCCGGGCGTCTACTCGAAGAACGGCCGCACCCTCTCCAGCGAGGATGCCAAGCTCTATCTCTTCGACGACCTCGGCGTGTCGCAGCGTTGGACCAACAAGTTCGGCGAGGTTGGCATCGAGACCGTGGGCGACCTCATCGGTAAGACCGAGGACGACCTCCTGCATATCGACGGCATTGGCGCCAAGGCGATTCAGGAGCTTCGCGACGGCCTTGAGGCTCGCGGCCTGCTCTACATCCTCGAGCCTGAGGATGAGGGCGCTGACGACGAGGACCTGTCTCAGCTTCTGAACATGGTCTTCTCGCCTGACGGAGACTCGGATATTCTCCTCGGCTCCGCCGCCCCGTCGGCACACCACTTCGACTCGGAGGACGAGCTCATTGGCGCTCCTGCCGAGAGCGGTCAGAAGGCCGATGTTATCAACGAGGGTCTCGACTCCCTTGATGCGCTTCTTTCCCAGGTCGTCCGCCACGACGACTCGATGGACGAGGACGACGAGTAGTCTTTAGTTCGCCGTCGTTTACGAAAATTTAAAGACCGGGAGGGCCGCGGAGTTATTCCACGGCCCTCCCGTTTTATATAGAATTCAACTATCTGTTGGGGGGGCAAATTGAATATGAAAGGGGGCCATGTACAACCATGAAGGGGGATACCAGAAACCAGTACTCTTACGAGGACAAAGTTGGCGCCGTCAAGGCGCACATCGAAGGCGGTATGACGTCTACGAGTGCCATGGATGCTTATGGCGTCAAGAGCAAGAGCGCCTTCTTCAGGTGGTGCTCGACCTATAGGGAGGAAGGCGCCGAAGCCTTGCGCCCTAAGAAGAGGGGTAGGCCTCGCAAGGCCTAATGGTCTTTAGAGAGCATGCAGTGTAAAGTGGGACGACCTCGATCCGGGGCGCCCCATTTTTTGTGCCGAATAACGGTCGGGGAGATGCTTATAGCTCCTGAGAACAACGAGCTACGTGTAACGTGTTGCGAATGTGAAGATGGATACGCCCGGCCCCGTGGCTTTTTGACACATGAATCTAGCACGAGTAATCTTCTCACTTGCGCCAATCCGGGGTGACGTCGTGCTGCGTCGCCTTCAAGTATGTAATCAGCACAGGTCTAGATAGGTATGAAGGAGAGAAGCTTTGCCTACTATCAACCAGCTTGTCCGTCAGGGCCGCACCACGATCAAGAGCAAGTCCAAGAACGCGGCACTCAAGCACAACCCGCAGAAGCGCGGCGTTTGCACCCGTGTCTTCACCACCACCCCCAAGAAGCCTAACTCCGCTCTTCGTAAGGTCGCCCGTGTGCGCCTCGTGAACGGCGTCGAGGTTACCGCTTACATCCCGGGCGAGGGCCACAACCTCCAGGAGCACTCGATCGTGCTCGTCCGTGGCGGCCGTGTCCGTGACCTCCCTGGTGTCCGCTACAAGATCATCCGTGGTGCCTACGACTGCGCCGCTGTCCAGGATCGCAAGCAGGCCCGTTCCCGCTACGGCGCCAAGCGCGGCTAAACCAGCCCAGTACCAGTAACTACCACGCCCGAACGTCTGGGCTTATTTCGTTAGGAGTTTCAATATGCCGCGTCGTGCAGCAGCCAACCGTCGTGAGATCACGCCGGATGCCGTCTACAACAACCGCCTCGTGACCCAGCTCATCAACAAGGTCCTCCTCGACGGCAAGAAGTCCGTCGCTGAGCGTATCGTCTACGGCGCCTTCGACCTCGTCAAGGAGAAGACCGAGTCTGATCCGCTGACCGTCTTCAAGAAGGCCATGGACAACGTTCGCCCGACCCTCGAGTGCAAGCCGAAGCGTGTCGGTGGTGCCACCTACCAGGTGCCGATGGAGGTCAACTCCCGTCGTGCCACCACGCTGGCTATTCGCTGGATCGTCACCTTCTCCCGCGCCCGCAAGGAGAAGACCATGGCCGAGCGTCTCGCCAACGAGATCATCGACGCCTCCAACGGCATCGGTGCCTCCGTCAAGAAGCGCGAGGATATGTACAAGATGGCCGAGGCCAACCGCGCCTTCTCGCACTATCGCTGGTAATCGCGTAGGTTAGGGAGAACACTCATGGCAAAGAGCAAGTACACGCTCAAGGACATGCGTAACATCGGCATCATGGCCCACATCGATGCCGGTAAGACCACGACCACCGAGCGAATCCTTTACTACACCGGCAAGACCCACAAGATCGGTGAGGTTCACGATGGCGCCGCCACCATGGACTGGATGGTTCAGGAGCAGGAGCGCGGCGTTACCATTCAGTCCGCTGCTACCACGTGCTTCTGGGGCGACAACGTCATTCAGATCATCGACACCCCGGGCCACGTTGACTTCACGGCCGAGGTCGAGCGCTCCCTCCGCGTCCTCGACGGTGCCGTCGCCGTCTTCGACGCCGTTGCCGGCGTTCAGCCGCAGTCTGAGACCGTTTGGCGTCAGGCTCACAACTACAACGTCCCGCGCATCGCCTTCATCAACAAGTATGACCGCATTGGCGCCGACTTCTTCCACGCCATTGACACCATGAAGGAGCGCCTGCACGCCAACGCCGTCGCCGCTCAGATCCCGATGGGCGCCGAGGACCAGTTCTGGGGCCTCGTCGACCTGGTCACCATGACCGCTTGGGACTTCAAGGAAGACGACAAGGGCATGATCTACCCTGAGGCCATGGACGCCATCCCGGCTGAGTACGCCGAGGTTGCCCAGGCCAAGCGCGATGAGCTCCTCGACGCCGCCGCCAACTTTGACGACGACCTCATGGAGAAGATCCTCATGGAGGAGGAGATCGAGGTCTCCGAGCTCAAGGCCGCGCTCCGCAAGGGCGTTATCTCTAACGAGCTGAACCTCGTCTTCGTCGGCTCCGCCTACAAGAACAAGGGCATTCAGGAGCTCCTCGACGCTGTTGTCGATTACCTCCCGAGCCCGCTCGACGTTCCCGCCGTTGAGGGCACCAACCCGAAGTCCACGGAGACCGAGACCCGCGAGGCCGACAACAAGGCTCCGTTCAGCGCCCTGGCCTTCAAGATCCAGACCGACCCGTTCGTCGGTAAGCTGACCTACTTCCGTGTTTACTCCGGCACCGCCGAGGCCGGCTCCTACGTCTACAACGCCACCAAGGGCAACCGCGAGCGTCTGGGCCGCATCCTCGAGATGAACGCCCACGATCGTACGGACCGCGACTCTTGCGCCACCGGCGACATCGTCGCTGCCGTGGGTCTCAAGTCCACCACCACTGGTGACACCCTGTGCGACGAGGCTCACCCCATCATCCTCGAGTCCATCGAGTTCGCCGACCCGGTCATCGACGTCGCCGTCGAGCCCAAGACCAAGGCCGAGCAGGACAAGATGAGCGTTGGTCTCGCCAAGCTCGCCGAGGAGGACCCGACCTTCCAGGTTCACACGGATCAGGAGACCGGTCAGACCATCATCGCCGGCATGGGCGAGCTGCACCTCGAGATCATCGTCGACCGCCTGAAGCGCGAGTTCAACGTTGACTGCAACGTGGGTAAGCCGCAGGTCGCCTACCGCGAGACCGCTGGCAAGGCCGTCCAGCACGTCGACGGCAAGTTCGTTCGCCAGTCCGGTGGTCGTGGTCAGTACGGTCACGCCGTCATCGACCTTGAGCCGCAGGAGTCCGGCAAGGGCTACGAGTTCGTCAACGCCATCGTCGGCGGTGTCGTACCGAAGGAGTACATCCCCTCGATCGACAAGGGCATCCAGGAGGCTCTCGAGAGCGGCGTCATCGCCGGCTACCCGGTTGTCGACATCAAGGTCACCCTTGTTGACGGTTCTTACCACGAGGTCGACTCCTCCGAGGCCGCCTTCAAGATCGCTGGCTCCATGGCCATCAAGGAGGCACTGAAGAGGTCCAACCCGGTTCTCCTCGAGCCCATCGAGGACGTCGAGGTCGAGACCCCGCAGCAGTACCTCGGTGACGTCATGGGCAACCTCAACTCCCGCCGTGGCCAGATCCAGGGCATGGAGGAGCGCAACGGCACCACGTCCATCAAGGCCAAGGTGCCCCTGGGCGAGATGTTCGGCTACGCTACCGACCTTCGTTCCCAGACCCAGGGCCGCGCGAGCTACACCATGCAGTTCAGCGACTACGAGCCCGTCCCGAAGAACGTTGCCGACGAGATCGTCAGCAAGGCCGGCGGCAACGCCTAAGTTCTAGCCCTAGGAGAAACGACCGGGCGCGTGCAGGCACGCGCGCGCCCGCCGATGGAGGTACCAAGTGTCTAACCAGAAGATCAGGATTCGTCTCAAGGGCTTTGATCACGAGGTCATCGATCAGTCCGCGAAGCTCATCGTCGACACCGCCCAGAAGACTGGCGCCAAGGTGTCTGGCCCCATCCCCCTGCCGACCGAGCGCAACCTTTACACGGTCATCCGCTCGCCGCACAAGGACAAGGACTCCCGCGAGCAGTTCGAGATGCGCACCCACAAGCGTCTCATCGACATCCTCGAGCCCACGAGCTCGACCGTCGACTCGCTTATGCGCCTCGACCTTCCGGCCGGCGTTGACATCGAGATCAAGCTCTAAGTTCTCGACCGAATAGCTCTTCCTAGGAGGTCCCGGATGCCGGGGCCTCCTTCTTTGTACGAAGTTGACAAAGGGACAGTCCCTTTGTCAACTTTTGCCGGTTCGCGGTAGGGCGAGCGATCGGTCGCCGAAATGCCACTCCTAACCAGCAAATATAGAGATTGTGAAGGGCATCAGACGCGTGTATACTAGTCAAGCTGCGCTTTTGGGGGCATGCTGTGTCGGTACCTAACCCCGGTGCCGGGCGTATCCTTCGAACGGGCACGAGAAGCACGTACGTGTTTCCGCCGGCAACGCGAGGGAAGCCGCAGGTCACAGCCAACGCCCTCACCCGCGCAGCGCACAGTAGGATGTGGTCCGCTGGGAACTGGCGCAAGGGGCGCCAGACACACCCAAGACCACCGAAGGTAAGGAACGTGTATGGTCAGCACCATCCTCGGCCGCAAGATCGGGATGACCCAGGTGTTTGACGAGGACGATAACGTCGTCCCCGTTACGGTCATTCAGGCCGGCCCCTGCGTCGTTTCGCAGGTCAAGACCGTTGCCACCGACGGCTACGACGCCGTCCAGATTGGCTTCGGTGAGATCAAGAAGTCTCGCGTCAACAAGCCCATGGCGGGTCACTTCGCCAAGGCCGGCGTCGAGCCCATGCGCTATCTCCGCGAGGTCCGCGTTGCCTCCGGCGAGGAGCACAAGGTTGGCGACGTCGTCTCAGTGGCTGACTTCGCTGAGGTCAAGAACGTCGACGTCACCGGCACCTCCAAGGGCAAGGGCTTCCAGGGCACCATCAAGCGCTGGAACTTCGCCTGCGGTCCCATGACCCACGGTTCGCGTAACCAGCGTAAGCCGGGTTCCATCGGCCAGTGCGCCTATCCGTCTCGTGTCCGCAAGGGCCTCCACATGGCTGGTCACATGGGCGACGAGCGCGTCACCGTCAAGAACCTCAAGCTCGTCCGCGTTGACGCCGAGCAGAACCTCATGCTCGTCAAGGGTGCCGTCCCCGGCGGCAAGAACGCCCTGGTCTCGATCCGCATGGCCTAAGGGCCTAGAGATACACACCTTTAGGCTATCAAGGAGAACATGATGTCCAACATCGAAATCAAGAACGCGGAGGGCAAGGCGGCCGGTACCGTCGAGCTCAGCTCCAGCGTGTTCGGCGTCGAGCCGAACATCCCCGTTATCCACCAGGTCGTGACCGTTCAGCTCGGTAACCTCCGTCAGGGCACCCACGACACCAAGGGTCGCTCCGAGGTCTCCGGCGGCGGCGCCAAGCCTTGGCGTCAGAAGGGCACCGGTCGTGCCCGCCAGGGCTCCATCCGTGCCACCCAGTGGGTTGGCGGCGGCGTGCCCTTCGGCCCGACCCCTCGTTCCCACGCTCGTCGTCTGAACAACAAGGAGGTCAAGCTCGCCATGCGCGGCGTGCTCTCCGGTAAGCTTCGCGACAACGAGCTCGTGGTCGTCGACAACTATGGCTTCGACAAGCCCTGCACCAAGCAGGCCGTTGCCATGCTCAAGGCTCTTGGCCTCGAGGGCAAGCGCCTCACCGTCATCGTCCCCGACGACGACGTCTACACCTACCTGTCCTTCCGTAACGTCGAGACCGTTCGCATCATCGGCGTTGGCGAGGTCACCACGCACGCCCTCATCGACAACAACGCTCTCGTTATGTCGACCGAGGTCGCTAAGAAGCTCGAGGAGGTGCTCGCTTAAATGAACTCCGTCTACAACGTCATCATCCGCCCGGTCGTCTCCGAGCGTTCCTTCGACCTCATGAACCAGAACAAGTACACGTTCGAGGTCGCCAAGCAGGCTCCCAAGGAGGAGATTGCTGACGCCGTCGAGAAGCTCTTTGGCGTCCACGTCGTCAAGGTCAACACCATCTCGGTGAAGCCCAAGACCAAGCGCGTCCGCTACCAGGCTGGCAAGACCCGTTCCTGGAAGAAGGCCATCGTGACCGTCGCCGAGGGCGATTCGATCGAGCTCTTCGGCCAGCAGGCTGCCTCCGAGGAGTAGGGTACTCCCGCCCTCGCAAAAGCGAGGGCGTGTTCGCGCCGCGCTGAAGGATACGCGCGGCACCGTGGTAATCCGGCGTCATCTCGCCGAGGCCACTGCCGATAACGGCTGCAAGGCCTCATCCCTTGAGCGGGATGGCCAACGGACCTAAGAAAGGGAAAGTAACATGGGAGTTAAGCACCTCAAGCCGACCAGCGCAGGCAGGCGCTTCCAGACGGTCTCGGACTTCGCCGAGATCACGACGGACAAGCCCGAGAAGTCGCTTCTCGAGCCGCTGCCGAAGAAGGCCGGTCGCAACAACAACGGTCGCGTGACCACCCGTCACCAGGGCGGCGGCCACAAGCGTCGTTACCGCGTTATCGACTTCAAGCGTCGTAAGGATGGCGTGCCCGCCAAGGTTGCCACCATCGAGTACGACCCGAACCGTTCCGCTCGCATCGCGCTGCTTCACTACGCTGACGGCGCCAAGGCGTACATCCTCTGCCCGAAGGGCCTCAACGTCGGCGACACCGTCGTTTCTGGCGAGGGCGCCGACATCAAGCCCGGCAACGCCATGCCGCTGTCCGAGATTCCCGTCGGTACGCTCATCCACGCTGTCGAGTTCCAGCCCGGCCGTGGCGCTGCCATCGCCCGTTCCGCTGGTAACTCCTGCCAGCTGATGGGCAAGGAGGGCGGCTACGCCATCCTTCGTATGCCGTCTTCCGAGATGCGCCGCGTCCTCATCACCTGCCGCGCCACCATCGGCGAGGTTGGCAACGCTGAGCACGCCAACATCAAGATCGGCAAGGCTGGTCGTAACCGTTGGGCCGGCGTCCGTCCGACCGTCCGTGGTACGGTCATGAACCCGGTCGACCACCCGCACGGCGGCGGCGAGGGCAAGAACCACACCTCTGGTCGTCCGTCTGTGTCCCCGTGGGGCAAGCCGGCTAAGGGCAAGAAGACCCGCGACCCGAAGAAGGTCACCAACCGCCTCATCATCCGTCGTCGCAAGACGAAGTAACGCGAGAAGTAGGAGAAAGCACCTATGAGCAGAAGTCTCAAGAAGGGCCCGTTCGTGGAGACTCGCCTCCTTTCGCGTGTCGCTGCGATGAACGAGGCTGGCAAGAAGGAGGTCATCAAGACCTGGTCGCGTTCCTCCACCATCTTCCCGGAGATGGTCGGTCACACGATCGCCGTCCACGATGGCCGCAAGCACGTCCCTGTGTACGTCACCGAGTCCATGGTTGGTCACAAGCTGGGCGAGTTCGCCCCGACCCGCACCTTCCGTGGTCACAAGCAGGCTTAAGGGGGTACTGACAAATGGCTAAGAACACCAACCCGAACTGGGTCTCTGCGACCGCCAGGTACGTCCGTGTCGCCCCGCGCAAGGCCCGTCTTGTCGTTGATCTCATCCGCAACAAGTCCGTTGCTCGTGCCAACGAGATCCTCCAGTTCTCTGAGCGCGCTGTCGCCGTCGACGTGGAGAAGGTTCTCCGCTCCGCCGTGGCCAACGCCTATCAGAACAAGGGCTTCCGTCCCGACGACCTCGTGATCGTGGCCGCCTACGTCGACGAGGGCCCGACGCTCCGCCGCATCCGTCCGCGCGCTAAGGGCTCCGCGAGCCGCATCAATAAGCGCACGAGCCACATCACCATCACCGTCGCTCCCCGAAAGGAGGCGTAAAGCCACATGGGTCAGAAGGTTTCCCCCACTGGTTTCCGCCTCGGAGTCACCGAGAACTGGCGCTCCCGTTGGTACGCCGACAAGGACTACGCCACCACCCTCGGCAATGACCTCGAGATTCGCAAGTACCTGGAGAAGCGCCTCAAGAACGCCGGTCTCTCTCGTGTTGAGATTGAGCGCGCTGGCGACAAGGTGAAGGTCACCATCTACACCTCCCGCCCGGGCATCGTCATTGGCAAGAAGGGCTCCGAAATCGACGGTCTCCGCTCTGAGCTCGAGAAGATTGCCAAGGTCTCCAAGGGCCAGGTCAACGTTGACGTCATCGAGGTCAAGCGCCCCGAGCTCGACGCCTCCCTCGTTGCCCAGTCCATCGCCGATCAGCTCGAGCAGCGTATCGCCTTCCGTCGCGCCATGCGCAAGGCCGTGCAGTCCGCTCGCAAGGCTGGCGCCAAGGGTATCCGTATTCAGTGCTCCGGTCGTCTCGGCGGTGCCGAGCTTGGCCGTCGCGAGTGGTATCGCGAGGGTCGCGTGCCCCTGCACACCCTCCGCGCCTGCATCGACTACGGTGAGGCCACCGCTCGCACCACCATGGGCGCCTGTGGCGTCAAGGTGTGGATCTACGTGGGCGAGAAGCTCCCCGGCCAGCCCAAGCCGCAGCCGGCTCTCGAGGGCTCCTCTCGTCCCCGTCGTCGCAATGAGAGGAGGGGCAACTAATGCTCGCACCTAAGCGAATCAATCACCGCAAGGTTCAGCGTGGCTCCATGAAGGGCCAGGCTAAGGGCAACACCCAGCTCTACTTCGGCGAGTACGGCATCCAGGCCCTCGAGGCTCACTGGATCACCAACCGTCAGATCGAGGCCGCTCGTATCGCCATGACTCGTTACATGAAGCGTGGCGGTAAGGTCTGGATCACGATCTTCCCGGACAAGCCCATCTCCAAGAAGCCCGCCGAGACCCGCATGGGCAAGGGTAAGGGTAACCCCGAGGAGTGGGTGGCCGTTGTCAAGCCCGGCCGCATCATGTTCGAAATCGGTGGCGTGACGGAGGAGGTTGCTCGCGAGGCCCTGCGTCTTGCCCAGCACAAGCTCCCCATCAAGACCAAGATCGTCATCGCCAAGGACGCCGAGGAGCGCGCTGAGGCCGAGATGAAGGCCGAGGCCGAGCTCGAGGCCAAGTGGGCCGCCGAGGACGCTGCTAATGGTGTTGCCACCGCGGAGGAGGATAACTAATGAAGCCCGCAGAGATTCGCGAGCTCTCCGACGAGCAGCTCGCCAAGAAGCTTGAGGACGGCCGCGCCGAGCTCTTCAACCTGCGTTTCCAGATGGCCACCAGCCAGCTGGACAACACGGCTCGCGTGACCAACGTCAAGCGTGACATTGCCCGCATTCTCACCGAGATGCGCGCCCGCCAGATCGCCGCTGAGGCGAAGTAGAAGAGTCTAGGGAGAAGAACATGAGCGATACCGAGGCTCGCAATCAGCGCAAGGTGCGCACGGGCGTCGTCACCTCTATCTCCGGTGCCAAGAGCATCGTTGTGACGATCAGCAACCGTAAGCGTCACCCCAAGTACGGCAAGATGATCACCATGTCCAAGAAGCTCCACGCCCACGACGAGGAGCAGGTCGCCAAGGTCGGCGACACCGTCAAGGTCATGGAGACTCGCCCCCTGTCCAAGACGAAGCGTTGGCGCCTCGTCGAGGTCGTTGAGGAAGCCAAGTAACAGCCAAGGCCCTCTTCTGGTACATGTGCGTCGCTCGTGTGGGCGCACCTCTGTACCGGACGAGCTCTTGAAAGGGATTTAGCAATGATTCAGATGCAGACCATGCTCACCGTCGCCGACAACTCCGGCGCCAAGCGTGTGAGGTGCATTAAGGTCCTGGGCGGCTCTAAGCGTCGTTACGCCGGCCTCGCCGACGTCATCATCGCTGCCGTGCAGGAGGCCACTCCGGGTGGTTCCGTGAAGAAGGGTGACGTCGTTCGTTGCGTCGTCGTCCGCACCGCCAAGGAGAACCGTCGCAAGGACGGCAGCTACATCAAGTTCGATCAGAACGCTTGCGTCCTGATCGACAAGGACGGCGGCCCCGTGGGCACCCGTATCTTCGGGCCTGTCGCCCGCGAGCTGCGCGACCACAAGTACATGAAGATCGTCTCGCTCGCACCTGAGACGCTTTAGAAGGAGTCGCCACTATGGCTAAGATGAAGATCAAGAAGGGCGACACCGTCGAGGTCCTCTCTGGCAAGGACAAGGGCAAGCGCGGCCTGGTCGTGCGCGCCCTTCCCTCCGAGGGCAAGGTCGTCGTCGAGGGCGTTGCCGTCGCCAAGAAGGCTGTCCGCCCGACGCAGGAGAACCAGCAGGGTGGCTTCGTGAACAAGGAGATGCCCATCGACGTCTCCAACGTCGCGCTGATCGACCCCAAGACCGACAAGCCCACGCGCGTCGGCTACCGCTTCGAGGAGGACGGCACCAAGGTCCGTTACGCCAAGAAGTCCGGCGAGGTCATCCCCGACCCGTACAAGAAGTAATCTGAGTGGTTTCCGCTAGTTCGCTTCTGAAGGCGCCCCATTGTCGGGGCGCCTTTTTTGTTGCTTCCCCGCTATGCGCAAAACCGCTCCGCGATTTATAGAGCCGCTCACGGGTGAGCGGTGGATAGGACCAGCGAAGTGGGGGACGCTAAAGCAAAGGGAAGCGCCGGCGAGAATGTCCTCGCGGCCAGACGAAGGGAGCGACCATGGGAGTGATGGCAGAGGAGAAGCTGGAGATCGGCCCCGACACGCTCGAGGGCTACCTCCGCTCGAACACCCGCGTCTTTACCAAGGTCAATGACGCCACGTATTACGTCACCCACACTGATGGGTACTGGCGCGTCCAAGATTGTGCGAACCTCAATGATAAGGGCCACTTTACGGATTGCTCCGAGCTGGTTCCTACGCTCAACGAGGTGATGAACCTCCCCGTGTTCGACGGAAAGTCCCTCGTAGACGTTGCCGCTGACGCTGAGTTCTATGCGAGTGTTCCCGAGTAACCGCTAGAGTCAAATAAGATCTCAGCGGGGCTGACATCCGTGAGGGTGTCAGCCCCGCTACTTGTCTTATTGTGTTGGTCGTCCACGTCTTCTGCCAAGTGCGATAGCGCGGGCAAGCTGAGGCCAACATCGAGTAATCTAAACTCGTTAAACCCGAGTTGTGAGTTAGTCGTGAACGGTTAGCGTGCAGAGGAATCATGTCGATTTTTGACTAGAAATCCTCTGCGTAAAGGCATATCCTTATGAGCTGCACTGTGAAGGCTCCTGCCGATTAGCCGTCGGACAGGAGGCATGAGGATAACGAGGCATCGACCTATGGTCGCTACCTGCGGCTTTACGGTCAGGCAAGGGGAGTTGTGCTTGCCAGCCTGCGCCAACCCCATGCTTAAAACCCCAAGAGGAGTGAATATGGCTGAGGAAAAGTACGTCCCGCGTTTCAAGACCAAGTACAACGACGAGGTCCGCGCCAAGCTCATCGAGCAGTTTGGCTACACCAACCCGATGACCGTTCCGCAGATCGAGAAGATCGTCGTGAACATGGGCGTCGGCGAGGCCGCGACCGATTCCAAGGCTATCGACGGTGCCGTCGCTGACCTCCGCACCATCACCGGCCAGCAGCCGACCATCCGTCGCGCCCGTAAGTCCATCGCTACCTTCCACCTTCGTGAGGGTCAGCCCATCGGCGCCAAGGTCACCCTCCGCGGCGACCGTATGTGGGACTTCCTGGATCGTCTGATCTGCATTGCCATCCCGCGCATCCGTGACTTCCGTGGTATCTCCTCCAAGAGCTTCGACGGCCGTGGCAACTTCTCCATGGGCGTCACCGAGCAGCTCATCTTCCCGGAGATTGACTTCGACAAGATGGACCACACCCGCGGCATGGACATCACCATCGTCACCACCGCGAAGACCAACGAGGAGGGCAAGGCCCTGCTCGACGCCTTTAACTTCCCGTTCAAGGAGAACTAGAGGTAATCCCGCCGCCTGCGAGAGCGGGCGGCGTGTTGCCGCTTCGGCGGCATAGACAAAGCCGCGCAAAAAGCGCGACCGTCACCCAGAAGGAGGATTTGTGGCTAAGACATCGATGATCGTCAAGGCTCAGCGTGAGCCGAAGTACTCGACGCGCACTCAGAACCGCTGCCAGCGCTGCGGCCGTCCGCACAGCGTGTATCGCAAGTTCGGCCTGTGCCGTGTGTGCTTCCGCGAGCTCGCGAGCAAGGGCGAGCTTCCCGGCGTCCGCAAGGCGAGCTGGTAGGCCTACAAGGTCTAGCGGCTCCCAGGGCAGACGGAAGACTCCCGTCCAGGCATCCCGGCCAAGGGCTCGGGTGAACCGGACGAAGAGGTTCATCCCTACCGAAGGAGAATCCCAATGAACGTTACCGATCCTATTGCAGACATGCTTACGCGCATCCGCAACGGCAACACCGCCGGCAAGGACGTCGTGAGCATGCCCTCCAGCAAGGTGCTTGCTGAGGTCGCCCGCGTCATCGCGGAGGAGGGCTACATCGAGGGCTATGCCGTCGAGGACACCACTCCCCAGAAGACCCTGCACGTCACCCTGAAGTACGGCGCTCGCCACGCCCGTATCATCCGTGGCATCAAGCGCATTTCCAAGCCCGGCCTGCGCATCTACTCCAAGGCCGAGGATCTTCCTCGCGTCCTCGGTGGCCTGGGCACCGCCGTCATCTCCACCTCCAAGGGCATGATGTGCGACCGCGACGCTCGTAAGCTTGGCGTCGGCGGCGAAGTCATCGCCTACATCTGGTAACTCACGGCAGGATAGGAAAGGAGACACTATGTCCCGCATTGGCAAGAAGCCTGTCCAGATTCCCGCCGGAGTCACTGTGACAGTCAACGACACCACCGTGAACGTCAAGGGCCCCAAGGGCGAGCTTGAGCGCACGTTCTCCGATCTCGTCACCATCACGGAGGAGGGCGAGGAGATCCTCGTCGCCACCAACGACGAGACCCGTGAGGCCAACGCTCAGCACGGCCTGACCCGTACCCTCATCCACAACATGGTCATTGGCGTGTCCGAGGGCTTCATGAAGCAGCTCGAGCTCACGGGCGTTGGTTACCGTGTCGCTCTCAAGGGCAAGGATCTTGATCTTTCCCTCGGCTACTCTCACCCCGTGATCTACGTTGCCCCTGAGAACATCACCTTCGAGGTCCCCGATAACACCCACATCAACGTTAAGGGCATCTCCAAGGAGCAGGTCGGCCAGGTTGCCGCTGAGATTCGCATGAAGCGTCCTCCCGAGCCGTACAAGGGCAAGGGCATCCACTACATGGGTGAGCACATCCGCAGGAAGCTCGGCAAGGCCGCTAAGTAGCGACCGCCAAGGCAGTCATAAAAGTCCGCCACCCTGTCAGGTGACGGCGTGACTAAGGAGATTGGTATGAACAAGCAGCAGGCGAAGCGAGCCGGCCTCAAGCGCCGTGAGCGTCGCGTCCGCTCCAAGATTTGCGGCACCGCCGAGCGTCCGCGTCTTTCCGTGCACCGCACCAACGCGCACATCTACGCTCAGGTCATCGACGACGTCGATGCCAAGACGATCTGCACCGCCTCGACGCTCGACGCCGAGTTCCGTGCCACCGGCAACCTCGGCTCCAACAAGGAGGCCGCTGAGTTCGTCGGTAAGATGATCGCCGAGCGCGCTCTCAAGGCTGGCGTCGAGACCGTCACCTTCGATCGTGGCGGCCGCATCTACCACGGCCGTGTCAAGGCTCTCGCAGACGGCGCCCGCTCCGCGGGCCTGAAGTTCTAGGAGGTATCTGTAATGGCTCGTAACCCGAAGCAGCAGCGCGAAGCCTCCGAGCTTGAGGAGCGCGTCGTCTTCATCCACCGTGTTTCCAAGACCGTCAAGGGCGGTCGTCGTATGTCCCTCGTCGCCCTCGTGGTCGTTGGCGACGGCAAGGGCAACGTCGGTCTCGGCATGGGCAAGTCCGCCGAGGTGCCCCTGGCCATCCAGAAGGCGTCTGACAACGCCAAGAAGAACATGTTCAAGGTGCCTCTGACCGAGACTGGCTCCGTGCCTCACGAGGTCATGGGTGAGTTTGGCGCCGCGCGCCTCCTCATCAAGCCGGCCATCGAGGGTACCGGTGTCATCGCCGGCGGCCCCGTGCGTCCGCTCTTCGAGCTCGCTGGCATCAAGAACGTCCTGTCCAAGTCGATGGGTTCCAGCAACGGCCTCAACATCATCAAGGCCGGCGTTGACGCCCTTCAGCAGCTCTCCAGCCCGGAGGAGACCGCCGAGCGCCGCGGTCTCACCGTCGCCGAGATGTTCGTTGGTAAGGAGAACTAGACATGGCGAAGACCCTTACGATCAAGCTCGTCAAGAGCCCTGTCTGTGGTGTCAAGAAGGACCAGACGGCCACCGTCCGCGCCCTCGGCCTCCACAAGATCAACAGCGTCGTCGAGCAGCCTGACAACGAGAGCATCCGCGGGATGATCTTCAAGGTCAAGCACCTCGTCACCGTGGAAGAGAACTAGGAGTCATCACATGCAGCTCAACGATCTGCGTCCCGCTGAGGGCGCCAAGAAGGCACGTAAGCGCATTGGTCGCGGCAACGCCTCCGGTCACGGCACCACTGCCGGCCGCGGCACCAAGGGCCAGCTTTCCCGCTCTGGTGGCGGCAAGGGTGCCGGCTTCGAGGGTGGCCAGCAGCCGCTCGCGATGCGTCTCCCGAAGCTCCCCGGCTTCACCAACCGCAATCGTGTCGAGTACGCTCCGGTCAACGTCTCCCGTCTCGAGGAGAAGTTCGCTGATGGCGATACCGTCGATACCGACAGCCTTATTGCTGCCGGCATTATCAAGCGTGAGTACGAGCTCGTGAAGGTTCTCGGCAACGGCGAGATCACCAAGAAGCTCACCGTCAAGGTGGACAAGGTTTCCGCCTCTGCCAAGGCCAAGATCGAGGCCGCTGGTGGAAAGGTAGAGCTCCCGTGCTAAACGGATTCCTCAACGCGTTCCGCGTGAAGGAGCTCCGCAGCAAGATCCTGCTCACCGTGGGCATCCTCGTGCTGTACAGGATCGGGGCCTATGTCCCCGTGCCCGGCATCCCCTTCCAGGGGATGCTCTCGGCATATCAGTCGAGCTCCAGCGCTAACAGCGCGATTGCCGTTCTGAACCTGTTCAGTGGTGGCGCCCTGTCCCGCGTGTCGGTGTTTTGCCTTGGCATCATGCCCTACATTACGGCCCAGATCATCATGCAGATGTTCCAGGCCGTGATTCCGAGCCTCGGTACCCTCGCTCGCGAGGGCGAGTCTGGCCAGCGTAAGATTACGCAGTACACGCGCTACCTCACGGTCGCGCTTGCCCTGCTGAACTCCGTGGGCTATCTGTTCCTGTTTAAGAGCTCGAGCTTCGGCATCGATTTCTCGCAGGCCGGTATGCCTGGTTGGCTGATGGACACCGTGGTTGTCGTTTCCATGCTGGCTGGCGCCATCCTCATCATGTGGATGGGCGAGGTCATCACGCAGCGTGGCATTGGCAATGGCATGAGCCTCATCATCTTTGCGAACATCATTGCGGGCCTGCCGACCTCGATCGTGCAGTCGCTTCGCACGTCTGACAATGGCATGCTGATGACCGTCATGATCGTGGTGCTTATCGTCGCCGTCGTGCCCTTCATCGTCTACATCGAGCGCGGCCAGCGTCGCATCCCGGTGCAGTACGCCAAGCGCGTCGTCGGACGTCGCATGATGGGCGGGCAGACGACGTACCTGCCGATCAAGGTCAACACCGCTGGCGTTGTCCCCATCATCTTCGCGAGCGCCATCCTGTACTTCCCGGCTCAGATTGCGGTTTTCTTCCCCGGCGTGGGTTGGATTAACGCATTTGCTAACGCCGTGAGCTCTGGTTGGCTGAACTGGGTTCTCTCCGTGCTCCTCATCGTTGGTTTCGCGTACTTCTACACCTCCATGGTGTTTAACCCCGATGAGACCGCGGACACCCTTCGTAAGCAGGGTGGCTTTATCCCTGGCGTTCGTCCAGGTTCTGCCACTGCCGCTTACATCAAGAACGTGCTGAACCACATCACGCTCCCTGGTGCGATTTTTATCGCCCTCGTGGCCGTTGTGCCGTCCATCGTGTTCACTTTTACGGGCAATTCGCTCGTCCAGGCCTTCGGTGGCACCTCCATCCTCATCATGGTGGGTGTTGCTCTGGATACGATTTCTCAGATCGAGAGCCAGCTGAAGACCGCAAACTACGAGGGACTTTTCATCAAGTAACAAGTCTCTTCATAGTTATCTTTGAGGGGGTCGGCGCCTTAGGGTGCCGACCCTTTTGTTTTGCGGTACGCTAGCTTCATCTTGTACTTCCCATTCGCAACCCGTGAAGAAAGAAGGCACTAATGAATATCGTTCTGCTCGGAGCGCCCGGCGCTGGCAAGGGCACTCAGGCTCAGAAGCTCGTCGAGGAGTTTGGCGTCGCTCACATCTCCACTGGAGACCTCCTTCGTGCCGCCGTTAAGGCTGGCACGAAGCTCGGCGTCAAGGCCAAGGAGTATATGGACGCTGGCCAGCTTGTTCCGGATAAGCTCGTTGTTGACCTCGTGAAGGAGCGCCTCGCTGCTGATGACGCCAAGAAGGGGTTCATTCTCGACGGCTTCCCGCGTAATACCGCTCAGGCCGTGACGCTTGACTCCGCTCTTGCCGACATGGGCCTTTCCCTTGATGCCGCCCTCCTCGTCGACGTCAAGGCCGAGGTCATCGTCGAGCGCCTCTCTTCTCGTCGCACCTGCCGTGATTGCGGCTACACCGCCCCTGCCGGCGTTGACGTCTGCCCCTCCTGTGGTGGCGAGATGTATCAGCGTGACGATGACAAGCCCGAGACCATTCAGAACCGCCTTAACGTCTATGAGTCCCAGACGGCTCCGCTTGTCGAGTACTACAAGGGGAAGGGCCTTCTCAAGGCCGTTGACGGCGACCGCCCGGTCGATGATGTTTACGCCGATGTCAAGGAGCTCCTCGCCCTATGATCATCATTAAGTCGCAAGACCAGATAGAGGCCATGCGACCTGCGGGTGCGCTCTCCAAGCTCACCCTTCGCCGTGTGGGTGCCATGATTATGCCGGGAGTCTCCACGATTGAGCTTGATCGTGTGGCCGAGAGCGTGATTCGCTCTCATGGCGGCACGCCCGCATTTAAGGGCTACGGTGGTTTCCCGGCTAGCATTTGCTGCTCCATCAACGGAGAAATCGTTCACGGCATCCCGTCCGCAGAGCGCGTGCTTGAAGACGGCGACATCGTTTCCATCGACACCGGCGCGGTAGTTGACGGCTGGGTTGGCGATAATGCTTGGACGTTCTATTGCGGTAAGCCCAGCGATGCCGATAAGGGCCTCTGCGAGGTCACGCGTGATTGTCTCAAGGCTGGCATCGAAGCTGCCGTGCCTGGCAATCGCCTTGGTGACGTAGGCCATGCTATCCAGTCTCTCGCTGAGGAGAACGGCTACGGAGTAGTTCGCGATTACGTCGGTCATGGCATTGGCCGTGAGATGCACGAGGAACCCAACGTCCCCAACTATGGCAAGAAGGGGAGGGGCGTTAAGCTCCAGGCTGGTATGGTCATCGCCATCGAGCCCATGATTTGTATGAACGGCTATGAATCTCATGTGCTCCGTAACCGCTGGACGGTTGTCACCAACGACGGCGGAACGGCGGCTCACTATGAGAACACGGTTGCTGTTACGGAAGACGGCCCTGTTATCCTCACGACTGATGATGAAGGCCCCTGGTGCTCTATGATGGGTGGGGAATAGAGCAGACTACGAGCCGATATGCTCGTGGCATGAACTACCGAAGGCGGCTTCAATCAAAATCTTATGGAGAACCCGCGCCTCGTAGACGTGGCGCGGGTTTTTCGTTATGATGTTCAGTCGCTGTGTCATGTGTCGAGGAAAAGGTAGCGCAGTGAGCAAACAGGACGCAATCGAGCTCGAGGGTAAGGTTCTCGAGCCGCTGCCCAACGCGATGTTCAACGTTGAGCTCGAGAATGGTCATGTCATTCTCTGCACCATTTCAGGCAAGATCAGGATGAACTACATCCGTATTCTTCCTGGTGACAAGGTCGTCGTCGAGATGTCGCCGTACGATCTTCAGCGTGGGCGCATTACCTACCGTTACAAGTAGGGCACCCTGCGGCGCGAGCCGCATGCCCGTAAGGGCTTTGTACTTCCCACACGCGGAGCAAGGCGCGTGTGATCAGCCTTGGATATTCTCGCCAGCGGCTGGGCGTTCATATAGGAAAGTAAGACACACCGAGAGGAAGAACGATGAAAGTACGTCCTTCGGTCAAGAAGATGTGCGATAAGTGCAAGATCATCCGTCGCCACGGTAAGGTGTACGTGATCTGCGAGAACCCGCGCCACAAGCAGCGTCAGGGCTAGGAGAGGAGCACAAGTTGGCCCGTATTAACGGCGTCGACCTCCCGCGCGAGAAGCGCGTTGAGATCGGACTCACCTATATCTACGGCATCGGCCGTACCGCCGCCTCCAAGATCTGCGCCGCTACCGGCGTTGATCCGAGCACTCGCGTGCGCGACCTCACTGAGGAAGAAGTCGGCAAGATCCGCGACTACATCGATGCTAACCTCACCGTCGAGGGCGACCTCCGTCGTGAGACGCGTCAGAACATTGCCCGCCTGATGGAGATTGGCTGCTACCGCGGCCTCCGTCACCGCAAGGGCCTCCCTGTCCGCGGCCAGCGTACGCACACCAACGCTCGTACCCGCAAGGGTAAGAAGCGTCAGGTCGGCGGCAAGAAGAAGAAGTAGGGGAGACTGACTAATGGCTACTGCTAAGAAGGGTGCGCAGGCCCGCGGCCGCATCAAGCGCGCCGACCGCAAGAACATCTCCGTCGGTCAGGCCCACATCAAGAGCACCTTCAACAACACGATCATCTCGATCACCGACCCCCAGGGCAACGTGATCTCCTGGCGCTCTGCCGGCATGGTCGGCTTCAAGGGCTCCCGTAAGTCCACGCCGTTCGCCGCTCAGATGGCTGCCGAGGCGTGCGCCAAGGAGGCTATGGAGCACGGCGTCCACAAGGTGTCCGTCTTCGTCAAGGGCCCGGGTTCGGGTCGCGAGACGGCCATCCGCTCCCTCCAGGCTGCCGGCCTCGAGGTTTCGAGCATCCAGGACAAGACCCCCATCGCGCACAACGGTTGCCGTCCGTGCAAGCGTCGCCGCGTGTAGGTAAGGAAGGAATCTAACTATGGCAGTGGATAGGACTCCTGTCCTTAAGAGGTGCCGCGCGCTCGACATTGACCCGATCGTGATGGGCATCAACAAGAAGTCGAACCGCCAGCCCAAGCGTCAGCGTCGCCAGGAGAGCGAGTACGGCCGTCAGCTTCGTGAGAAGCAGAAGGCCAAGTTCATCTACGGCGTGCTTGAGAAGCAGTTCCACATGTACTACGAGAAGGCTCTGAAGATCGAGGGCATCACGGGTGACAACCTGATGACCATCCTCGAGAGCCGTCTGGACAACGTGGTTTTCCGTCTTGGCTTCGCCCGCACCCGCAAGGAGGCCCGTCAGACCGTCCGTCACGGCCACATCACCGTGAACGGCAAGCGCGTCGATATCCCCTCCTACCGCGTTAAGGCCGGCGACGTCGTTGCCGTCGCCCCGAAGTTCAAGGATCTCCTCCCCATCAAGGAGGCTCTGATCTCTTCTGAGCACATGGCCGTTCCGGCCTGGCTCGAGGTCGACATCGAGAAGCTTCAGGGCACCGTCCTCCAGCTTCCGACCCGCGATCAGATCGACCTTGACATTGACGCTCAGCTCATCGTCGAGCTCTACTCCAAGTAGTAGAGATCGGTTGGAGGTTTCTATGTCCGATTTCATCCGACCGACCGTGTCGGTAGAAGAGGTCAGCGAGAATGTCGCTCGCGTTGTGGCCGAGCCGCTTGAGCACGGCTATGGCGACACGCTTGGCAACTCGCTTCGCCGCGTGCTGCTCTCCTCTCTCGAGGGCGCCGCTGTGGAGGCCATCCAGATCGACGGCGTGCAGCATGAGTTCACTACGGTCGAGGGCGTCTACGAGGACGTCACCGACATCGTTCTGAACGTCAAGGGACTTGCGTTCAAGAGTCTCGGCATTGGCGACGAGGCCACGGCCACGATTTCCATCGACGGCCCGGCTACCGTGACCGGCGGCGACTTCAACATCCCGACCGAGTTCACGCTCGTCAACCCCGAGCACGTTATCTGCACCCTCGGCGAGGGCGCCCACCTCACGATGTCCATGCGCATCGGTACTGGTCGTGGCTATGTGTCTGGCGAGGACAACGAGCGCGATGACGACCCCATCGGTCTCATTCACGTTGACTCTCTCTTCTCGCCGGTTACTCGCTGCGCCAAGGCCGTTGAGCCCTGCCGCGTGGGTCAGCACACCGACTATGATCGTCTCGTCCTCGAGATCGAGACGAACGGTGGTGTCACCGCCCGCGAGGCCGTCGTCGAGGCTGCGAACATCATCAACCAGCACATGACCGCGTTCATGTGCCTGGCCGATGAGGGCGAGCCGGTCGAGGACGCGTCGATCTTCGCCGCTGGCCAGACCGACGACAACACTGAGCTCGACAAGCAGATTGAGGAGCTCGACCTTTCGGTCCGTTCCTACAACTGCCTCAAGCGCGCCGGTATTCATTCCGTGCGTCAGCTCGTTGAGTTCTCTGAGAACGACCTGCTCAACATCCGCAACTTCGGCGTCAAGTCGATCGAGGAAGTCAAGGACAAGCTCGAGTCGATGGGTCTGGGCTTCAAGGCCTAGCCGCCGCTACACACATAGGAGTAACTGACTATGAGGCACTACAAGAAGAGCGGTATGAAGCTTGGTACCGACGCCAGCCACACCAAGGCTATGAAGAAGAGCCTGTGCCAGGCGCTGTTCGCCAACGACCGCATCAAGACGACCCTTCCGCGCGCTAAGGCCATCCGCAGCGACGTGGATCGCATCATCACCTGGGCGAAGAAGGGCGACCTGCACTCCCGTCGTCTCGCCATCGCCAAGCTTGGTGACAAGGAGCTCGTCCGCGAGGCCTTCGAGAAGGCCGCGCAGGGCATGTGGGCTGACCGCAACGGCGGCTACACCCGCATCATGAAGCTCGGTCCCCGCAAGGGTGACAACGCTGAGGTTGTCATCATGGAGATCGTGACCGAGCCTGTCTCCGCCAAGGCCAAGCCGGCCAAGGCCGTGGTCACCAAGGTTGAGAAGGTCGAGGAGGCTTCCGCTGAGGAGGCCGCCGAGGTCGTCGAGACCGCTGAGGCCACTGAGGAGACCGCCGAGTAGGCGTTTCGCTCAATTTAGCTTCGTGCAAATGAGAGGGTCCGGGATTTCTCGGACCCTCTTTTTGTTTATGCTTGCCTGCGATAGAAATCACGAGAGAACGGTGTTGGGGAGGGCAATGATAAGGGCGCGGGACATACGCTATCGATATCCAGGCTCTTCTCGTGATGCTCTCTCGGGAGTCTCGCTTGATGTGGCATCGGGAGAGCTCGTCGTTTTGCTCGGAGCAAATGGTTCGGGAAAATCGACGCTATCCAGGCTGCTCGCGCGTTCCTTGGAGCTTCAGTGCGGCTCGATTGAGGTTGATGACCGTAATCTTCAGGCTTCGACGCATGACGGTTGCGTTGGATACGTAAGACAGGATCCTGAATCTCAGTTTGTCGCGCCGATTGTCTTTGATGAGGTTGCATTTGGCCCCTGTAATCTCGGACTGCCTGCCGAGGAGGTACGCAAGAGGGTTCACGAGGCGCTTGACGACTGCCGTCTCTTAGGTTTTGGGGACAGGGCTGTTGACACTCTTTCGGGTGGGGAAAAGCAGCGCCTGGCTCTCGCCGGCGTTCTGGCGATGCATCCGCGGTATCTCGTGCTTGATGAAGTGATGTCGCAGCTTGAAGACGCATCGCGATCGAGCCTCCGAGGCGTCTTGAGAGGGCTTACAAAGCGCGGCGTTGGCATATTGCTGGTATCTCATAGCCCCCAAGAGGCCGTGTATGCAGATCGAGTGGTTGTCTTGGAGGCTGGGCGTCTAGTCTGGGAGGGCGCGCCGAATCTGCTATTCGCAGATGAAGGGCGCGCGAGCCGCGTGTTTCCGGGATCTCGTTTGTCGACTGCCTTGGCCATGCTTGTTAAGGATGGGTGCGACTTAACTAGTTATCGAACGGCGTATCAGTTGGCTTCGTTCGCTCGCGAAGCCAGCCGCGGGCATGAGCTGCTTGATTCGCTTCACGTTGGTTCGAAGCGTGCGGCCTCGTGCTCGGATGGCAAGGCGTCCTCTTCTTGTGGCTTGAGCCTGCGGGATATCCAGCTCAAGCTTGGAGGCGCCCAGATTCTTGATGGCGTGAGCCTCGAAATCCCGTCTCGGCATCTGTCTCTTGTCATCGGTCCTTCGGGAGCGGGAAAGTCGACGCTCGCGCGCGTGGCGGCTGGCATTCTTGAGCCTGACGCGGGTTCGGTCACGCTTGCGGGAAAGTCCGTCGTGCGGGGTGCCATTGGCCTTGCCCTCCAGCGACCCGAAGACCAACTATTCCTAAATTCGGTGCTAGAAGATGCTGAATTTGGGCCTGTGAATCTTGGGGCATCACGCGAGGAGGCACGCCGCCGTGCCCAGCGCTCCCTAAAGCTGCTCAAGGTGCCGGAGGACCTCTGGCCGAGGTCTCCATTCCAGCTCTCTGGCGGAGAGAAGCGTCGAGTGGCTATAGCGGGCGTCATTGCCATGAGCCCCGCCGCACTTGTCCTCGATGAGCCCACGGATGGGCTGGACGCGTCATGCAGAACGATCCTAATCAACGCCATGCGCGATCTTGCTGACCAGGGGCGCCCCGTCATTGTGGTGAGCCACGACGTGGGGGAGTGGATGTACGCGGCGGATGACGTCGTGCTTCTCGAAGGGGGCAGAATCCGCTGGAGGGGTACACCTTTGGAGCTCGCCTCGGCGTACGAGGTGCTTGAGCGCTGGGGCGTCGGCGTGCCTCTCGAGCTTGCCATGCTTGGCGAACTCGCGAGGGAGGGCCAAGATGCGCGCTAGCACCTTGCTGGGATCCTACATTCCCGGGCAGACGCCCGTCCACAGCCTAGACGCACGCGTGAAGTTGCTCGCTCTCGTTGCTCTTGGCATTGTCCTCTTTGCGTCGGAAGCGCCGTACGGCTTGGTGATGCCGGCAATTGCGGTGATAGGGGGCGCGTTCTTGGCGGGATTGAGCGCGTGCGACATCCTGAGGGCCTTGAGGCCCTCGGCTCTGCTCCTCGCGTTTGGTCTGCTTGCCTGCGCCTTCGTGGCGGATGGGACGGCCGATATCGTTCTCGTTGGGCAATTCGGCATTAGCTGCCAGGGGGCGGCAAGGGGTCTATTCGCAGCCGTTCGCATTGTGGTGCTCATTGCGGGGTCGCTTGTCATGACGAACACGACTACACCTTCTGAGGTGGCTGACGCTCTCTCTTCGTTGATGGCGCCGTTCGGCATCCTGGGGCTTCCCGTGGGAGACCTTGCGATGCTGACGTCCGTCGCGCTTCGATTCGTACCGCTTGCGGCGGAGGAGCTCGTGCGAATTCGTGATGCCCAGCGCGCGAGGGGCGTCGACTTTGCTGAAGGCAATCCCGTCGTGCGCGTTAGACGGTGGCTCTCCGTGCTCACGCCGCTGGTCGTGGCACTCTTTCGTCGTGCGGAGGACCTTGCGGATGCCATGCGCGAGCGCGGCTACCGTGGCCACGGAAGAACGCGTCTCACACGCTCCCTTCGCCTGACTGATATCGTTGTCCTAGTCATCGTTCTCGCGGCGATACTCGCCGCTTGTATCGCGTAGGAGTTCTATGGAGTCACGATTCGACGTTGCCGAGCCTACCTTCAAGGCCCCCGAGCGCCCTTCGATTGCAGAGAGGGCGGCAGACCCCGCCTCGCTTGATGGCACCCTCGTGCTTCGTCTGGGCTACCGCGGTGCGGAGTTCTCCGGGTTCGCGGCGCAGCCGGGGCGTCGTACGGTTGCGGGCGAGGTCGTGCGCGCCCTCGAGACGCTTCTCCGTAGGCCCGTGGAGCTAACTTGCGCAGGCCGTACGGACGCGGGCGTCCACGCTCTCGCCCAGTATGTGAGCGTGCCCCTGAGCGCCGCGGAGCTTGAGCTTGACGCAAGGCGCCTGTCCCATGGACTCTCCGCCCTGCTCCCGGATGACATATCGCCCTCCCAGCTTTATCGTGCCCCCGCGGGCTTCTCGGCACGCTTTGACGCCCGCTCGCGCAGCTACCGCTATCGCGTTGTTGCCGGCCAGGCTCGACCGGTTCTCGCATGGGACCATGCCTGGTGGCTGCGCTGCCCGCTTGACGCGGATGCGATGGACGAGGCCGCTCAGGCCCTTGTCGGAGAGCATGATTTCAAAAGCTTCTGCAAGGCGACGTCCGCCGAGGGCAAGCCGACGCATCGTTATGTCATGAGCCTTGGCGTTCATGGGGAGGACGAGTGCGGTGAGCGAGTTACCTGCATAGACGTAGTGGGAAACGCTTTCCTCCACTCTATGGTGCGCACGATCACGGGAACCCTCGTTGAGGTGGGGCGAGGCCAGCGTGATGCGGGGTGGGTTGCCAAGGCGCTTGCGGCGTGTGACCGCAAGGCGGCGGGCCCCTGCGCTCCCGCGAAGGGCTTGACCTTCGTAGGGGTAGACTATCCGGAAGAATTGCTCGAACCCTGGGAGTAGCGTCGGGGTTCGGTCGTCATTTGCACGTTGCGCCGCCAGATGGCGAGCTTGATGTGCCGTGCGCGATTTGACGCGCGTCATTTCCTACGCGCGAAAGGAGACGGCTATGTACGAGAGGCCAGATGTCCCCAAGGACAGCCCGCATCGCAACCTCATCGCCGTCATCGTGTTGGTGGTCGTTGTCGTGGCGATCGGCGTGCTCGTGACCACGCTGTGGGACCTCGCAAACGCCAACTCGGTTCTCGGTAGCAATGACCTGGGCAACGCCGTTGAGAGCACGATTCCCGCGGAGGAATCAATCTGGGACCAGGCTGAGGCGACGGGCCTCACTGCCACGGGCGACGAGATCGAGACCGTGCTGTTCGCCGTTGCGTCGGATGATTCCGAGGGCTCGCTTGCCACTGCATACCTCGCGGTACTAAACAACACTCAGGGAACGGCCAAGCTTCTTCAGTTCGCCTCGGATGAGTGGATTCAGGCGGGGGAGGAGAACCTCTCCGTTGCGGATTGGTATGCCCAGAAGGGCGCTGCCGGTCTCGCCTCCGCCATTTCGGGCTCTGCCGTGGTGCCTGTCTCCCACATCGTGGTCATGACGCAGGACGGTTGGGACTCCTTCATGTCAATCGCTTCGAAGGGCAGCTCCGCGCTCCAGAGCCAGTCTCGGAAGCTCATCAAGGGCATAACGCAGACGGATATGGACGCTATGGAGCTTGTCGACATCGCTCAGCGCGCGGTCGCGAACGGCGCTTCTTCCGATTCAATCGCCAGCGTTGCGACGAACGAGGTTACGGATGAAGAGGGCACGACGCGCTTGCAGGTCGACTCCGCGCAGCTCGCGCTTGCCGTAGGCACGCTCGCGTAGGCGGCTCTCGAAGCCAGTTGGGCGGCAGGCCAGCGTCCGGCGCTTGCCTTCAGCAATTATGCAGATTAACTGCGCTCACCGGGCCTCCACAGCCATACGCTCGTTCGATGGTAGTCTCTCGTGTGTGCATACATTGCCAACTCCGCGCGGTGCGCGCGGCATGTTAACGTGCGACAGAAGGGCAAAGATGGCTCACATGGAGAAGAGAGTCCCGAAGGTCTCGGTGATTATACCGGCCTATAACGTGGATCGCTTCATCGGTCGCGCCATCGAGAGCATTCAGAACCAGACGCTCAGGAACTTCGAGCTCATCATTGTGGACGATGGCTCGACTGATCGTACGGGCCAGATTGCTGATCGCCTGGCAGAGCGCGACATCCGCATTGACGTCATCCACACGGAAAACCAGGGCGCTGCCGCAGCGCGCAACGTCGCTCTCGACCGTGCTCGCGGCGAGTTCGTCCACTTCATCGACGGCGACGACTGGGCAGAGCCCACCATGCTTGCCGACCTTGTGAACATTGCCGAGGCGGATAGCCTCGATCTCGTTATCGCCGGCTTCTATATCGAGACCTACTATGGCGATGCCGACCAGCACACCACGGAACTCAAGAGCCAGCCCTCTCGCGTGTATGCGAGCCAGGCGGAGTTCCGCGCCGGTGCGTGGAAGCTCTTTGACCAGAACCTCTTCTATACGCCGTGGAACAAGCTGTTCCGTCGCTCATATCTCGAGCGCATCGGTGCTCGCTTCAAGCCCACCTTCTGGGATGACTTCCCCTTCGTTCTCGATGTCATCCGCGACATCGAGCGCGTTGGTGTGACCGAGCGCGCCTACTACCACTTCATCCGTCTTCGCGCGGAGAGCGAGACGGCTCGCTGGCGTTCCAATATGTACGAGAAGCGCGAGGAGGAGCACGACTGGATGCTCGACCTTTACGAGCACTGGGGCCTTTCCGGCGATCCTGCCAGCACCGAGATGGTGCAGCGCCGCTACATTGAACGCCTCGTTGGCTGCATCGAAAACGTCTGCAACCCCAGTTGCACGCTTTCCTCTGCCGAGAAGCTCCGTCAGGTCGATAAGATGATCAAGAGTGATCGCGCCCAGCTCGCGGTTTCCATCGCAGAGCCGCGCTCGAAGATGATGGGCGTGATGCTCGTGCCCATCCGCCGCAAGGACGCGCGCCTGGCCCTCGCGGAGGGGCGCTTCATCTCCTTCGTGAAGCGTCACAACACGAAGCTCTTCGCGACGCTCAAGGCCAACCGCTAGACGGCGAGCCGTTCTGCGCAGACGAATTGCCGGGCCGAGAAGCCCCGCGAGGCTGGGCGCGCCGGACCAAGAAGCCCCGCGAGCAAAGCGCTCTGATGTCAGGTGCGCGTCCGTTTGATTGCGATGCGAATAAACCGTGGCAGTAAACCCAATAATGTATGCAATATACAGTGAAATGCATAAAGTTACACGTTTATGCAAAATCGCGATAGATGGTTAGACCCTCGCGCTTTCGTAGGTCTATAATGGCGAGTCGTTGCACTCATAGCTTATGAGGGAGATTCGCATGTCATACAAAGTGGGAATCATCGGCGCTGCGGGATTTGCCGGAGCGGAGCTTGTGAGGCTCGTGCTCCAGCACCCCGAGTTCGAGCTTGCCGCCATCACCTCAAACGCCGACGCTGACACTTCGCTCGCTGACGTCTATCCCGCGTTCGCGGGGGCGTCTGACCTCGTGTTCACCACGCACGACGACCCGGCGGTCAAGAGCTGTGACCTCGTCTTCCTCGCCGTGCCGCACACCGCAGCCATGGCTCAGGTCCCGGCGCTACTTGACGCGAGCGTGACCGTGGTCGACCTCTCCGCTGACTATCGTCTGGCCGATAAGGACGTCTACGAGCAGTGGTATGGCGCCAAGCACACCTCGCCGGAGCTCCTCGCCACGCGTTCCTTCGGCCTGCCCGAGCTCTTTGGCGAGGATATCGATCGCGCTCACGAGCTTCACGCCGCTGGCAAGCCGGCCCTCGTGGCCTGCGCTGGCTGCTATCCCACGGCGACCTCCATCGCCTCCGCGCCCGCCATTCGCGCCGGTTGGACCCAGGGTCTCGTCATCGTTGACGCCAAGAGCGGCGTCACCGGTGCCGGTAAGGGCTGCAACGCCAAGACGCACTTCTGCAATGCGGACGAGGACGTCCAGGCATACAACGTTGGCAAGCACCGCCACACGCCCGAGATCGAGCAGATTCTCGGCAAGCCCGGTGAGGTCGTCTTCACGCCCCACCTCGTGCCCATGCGCCGCGGCATCCTCTCGACTGTCTATCTTCAGCTCACGCCCGAGGCGGCGTCTATGAGCGTTGAGGATATGGTCGACTACTACGCCGGCTTCTACGCGGGTCGCCCCTTCGCGCAGGTGCTCCCCGCCGGCAAGCTCCCGCGCACCTCGAGCGTGACGGGCACGAACGTCTGCCAGGTGGGCCTCGCCAAGAACGAGCACACGAACACCCTCGTGGCCATCGGCGCCATCGACAACCTCTGCAAGGGTGCCGCCGGCCAGGCCGTTCAGTGCGCGAATCTCGTCTTCGGCCTTGCCGAGGACACCGGGCTTGCGCGCGTCGGTATGCCCGTCTAACCGTACCAATCCCTTCTTTCGGGCGTGTGCCCGTCGATAGGAGACTTCATGCAAGACAACATCACGACAAAGCTCACGGTTATCGCCGACGGTGGCGTCTCGAGTCCCGCGGGCATCCGCGCGGGTGGCATTCATGCCGGGTTCCGTAAGAAGCCCGGCCGCCTCGACATGGCACTCGTGGAGGTTGACGAGCCGTGCTCCGCTGCCGGCGCCTTCACGACCAACAAGTTCTGCGCTGCCCCGGTGACGGTTTCTCGCGCCCACCTTGGCGCGAGTGGCTGCGCTCCCGTGCGCGCGATCTGCATCAACTCCGGCAACGCCAATGCCGCGACGGGCGAGGAGGGCCTGGAGGTTGCCGAGGCCACCTGCAAGCTCGTGGCGGATACCCTCGACTGCGAGCCGGGTGAGGTTCTCGTGGCGTCTACCGGCGTTATCGGCCAGCTTCTCGAACTCGACCACTTCGAGACGGGCGTGCCCGAGCTTCACGCGCGGATTGCTGCCGCGGGTGACGAGGCGGCTCGCCAGGCCGGTGGCCATGATGCCGCTCGCGCCATCATGACGACCGACACCCACCCAAAGGAGTACGCCGTCTCCTACGAGGCGACGGGTGCCCTCGCTGGCCACACCGTGACCGTTGGAGGTATGTGCAAGGGCTCCGGCATGATCATGCCGAACATGGCCACGATGATCGCCATCATCACGACGGATGCCCCCGTGGCGCCCGAGGCGCTTCACGAGGTGCTTATCGACGTCGTGAAGGCCACGTTCAACAAGGTGACGGTCGACTCGGATACCTCAACCAATGACACCTGCATCGCGCTCGCCACGGGTGAAGCCGCCAAGGACGTCGCTCCCATCGAGCCGGGTACGCCGGAGGCCGCCGAGTTCGCGGTTGCCGTGAATGCCGTTTGCCAGCACCTCGCGCGCGAGATCGCGGCCGATGGCGAGGGTGCTTCGAAGCTCGTGACCGTTACGGTCGCCGGAGCCGCTACCGACGAGGACGCGGACACCTGCGCTCGCGCCATCGCCAACTCGCCGCTCGTGAAGACCGCCATCTATGGTCACGACTGCAACTGGGGCCGCATCGCGATGGCTCTTGGCAAGTGCGGCGTCGAGTTTGACCAGCGCGACGTCGACATCGACATCATGGGTATGCCCGTTTGCCGCGACGGCCTTACCGTCGCCTTCGACGAGGATGAGGCCCTCCGCCGCTTCGAGGAGCCTGAGATCACGATCTGGGCGGACCTCAAGGCCGGTACCTGCGAGACCACAGTCTGGACCTGCGACCTCACCCACGAGTACGTCAAGATCAACGGCGACTACCGCACGTAAACCTGAAAAAGGGACAGTCCCTTTTGCAGGTTCTCGAGGCGGGTTGACAAAGGGACTGTCCCTTTGTCAACTTTGCGCCAATCGTACGAAGCAGGAGACGCGCATGAAGTACGTAACAGACACAAGCCATCGCGCCAAGGACACCGACGAGAGGACCGGTAACGTCCTTTTCGAGGCGCTTCCTTGGATTAAGAACATCACGGGCAAGACCGTCGTCATCAAGTACGGTGGCGCCGCCATGGTCGACGAGAAGCTTCGCGCCGACGTCATGAGCGATATCGTCCTGCTCAAGATCCTGGGCGTGAACGTCGTTATCGTCCACGGTGGCGGCAAGGCCATCAACCGCGCCTTCGAGGCCCTCAACTTCCCCGTGGAGTTCAAGAACGGCCAGCGCGTCACCACGCCCGCGGCGATGGATGTCGTCCGTCAGGTGCTCGTGGGCGAGGTCAACCAGGATTTGGTCGCGGCCATCAACCGCCATGGCAACCTCGCCGTTGGCGTCTCTGGCGCTGACGCCGGCACGATCATGTGCTCGACCCTCGATCCCGAGCTCGGTTGCGTGGGCAAGATCGAGCACGTTGACACCGCCTATCTCGACAGCCTCATCAAGAATGAGTACATCCCCGTGGTCGCCACGGTGGGCGTGGGCGAGGACGGCGGCTACTACAACATCAACGCCGACGTCGCCGCCGGCCACGTGGCCGCTGCCATCGGCGCGCAGAAGATCGTCTACCTCACCGACGTCGATGGCGTCTACGAGGACTTCTCCAACAAGGACTCGCTCATCTCCAACATGAGCCTGCGCGAGATGGAGGAGATGCTCGACTCCGGCATCGTGGACAAGGGCATGATCCCCAAGCTTCAGAGCTGCTGCTTCGCCCTGCGTGCGGGAGTCTTCCGCAGCCACGTCATCAACGGCAAGACTCCGCATTCCCTGCTCATCGAGCTGCTCACCGATAAGGGCATCGGCACGACGATGCACTCCACCGAGGAAGCGCTCGAGTATGACGCGCATCCGCTTGGGACGTTTGCAAGCAGGCTTTCAGTCAATAACCTGTAGTACGAGGCGCGACGCGTTGCTATTGTCGCGGCCGTCGCGCACAAGGGCGTAGCGTCCTCCGCCGTCGAGGCGCGGACAATCGCGTATATGGGCATGGCGTCATAGCTTAAGACGCGTGACGCAGTCCACGAAAGGAGCCCCATGTCTTTCGAAGAGGCCAAGAAGCTAGACGACGCGTACGTGATGCACACGTTCGGCCGCTCGCCGGTCGAGTTCGTGGGTGGCAGAGGTATGCGTCTCACTGATTCGGACGGCAAGGAATATCTCGACTTCCTCGCTGGCATCGCCGTCAACTGCCTGGGTTACGGTCACCCCGCGCTCACGGGTGCCATCCAGGAGCAGGTCGACAAGCTCCTGCACGTCTCGAATTACTTCCAGATCGAGCACAGGGGAGAGGTCGCGCGTCGCATCTCCCAGCTTGCGAATGCCGGTGTGGTCGCGCCCAAGGACGCGAGCCCCGACACGCCGCAGCAGTGGCGCACCTTCTTTGGCAACTCTGGCGCCGAGGCCAACGAGTGCGCCATCAAGCTTGCTCGCCTCTGGGCGAAGCGCGGTGGCAACGGCGGCTTTGACATCGTTTGCCTTAACAAGAGCTTCCACGGCCGCACGATGGAGACCATTGCCGCGACGATGCAGGGCTGGGCTCAGGACCCGTTCCGCCCGCTGCCGGGTGGCTTCATCGGCATCGATGCCAACGACGTCGACGCCCTGCGTGACGTCTTCGCCCAGAAGGGTTCCAGCATCGCCGCGGTGCTCCTCGAGCCCATCCAGGGCGAGTCCGGCGTTCACCCGATGACGCAGGAGTTCATGACCGAGGTGCGCAACCTCACGAGCGAGTATGGCGCTCTCATGATGTGCGATGAGGTCCAGACGGGCCTGTTCCGCACGGGTTGGGCACTCGCCTTCCAGGCCTACGGAATCGTTCCCGATGTGTTCACCCTCGCCAAGGCCATTGCGGGCGGCGTGCCGATGGGCGCCTGCGTTGCCAAGGCGGAGATCAGCGAGGCCTTCCATGCCGGCGACCATGGCTCCACCTTTGGCGGCGGCCCGCTCGCCTGTGCCGCGGCGGACGCCGTGCTGACCGAGCTCACGGAGGGCACCGCTCCCGAGGGCGAGGAGGGCGAGGGCTATCTCGAGCATGTCCGCTCCGTTGGCGAGTACCTGGCGGAGCAGCTCGCTGAGCTGCCGCACGTTGTCGAGGTGCGCGGCAGCGGCCTCATCCAGGGAGCCGAGCTTGAGGCCGGCCTGCCTGATGCCCACGAGTTCGTCGCGCGTGCGCTCGAGGCCGGACTCGTGATCAACGCCACTGGCCCCACGACGCTGCGTCTCCTGCCACCGCTTGTCTGCACGCATGCGGATGTCGACGAGATGTGCGACATCCTTCGCGAGCTTCTCGCCTAGCGGCGACGCACGGTAGCGACGCACGGTGGCGATGCCTAGCGGCGACGCGCGCCGACGGCGCCCGGCGGCAGCGCATCGTGCCGGCACATAACGAATCCGAGGACGGCCCCGCGAGCGCTCGCTTGCGGGGCCGTCCCGTTCTCTAGGCCGCCGGCGTGAAGCCGTATTTCTCATACTCGGACGGGTCGATTTCCTCGAAGGAATCCTCGTCCCTCGCGTCCACCTCGAAGTTGCTTGCAAGCGTGAGCTGCTGGTAGGCGGGGTGTTCTTCGAGGTGATAGGCCTCGTCCATAACGCCGCGGCGGCCTCGTTCGAACAGCCACCACTGCCCAGACGGGGTTTCGAGCAGCGACGAGGCGGGCTTGTTGGCGCGAACGCTGAAGTAGCGTGCGGTCCTCTCGTCCTGGAAGGCGGTGACGAGCTGGCGGTCGCAGTTGCCGATGATCGAGTTCGCGCCGGCTTCGCCGTAGCGCGCCTCGAGTTGGCTCACCGTCTGGCAGACGATCGTGCAGCTGATCTCGCGGCTGCGGATGACGGCGAGGGCGTCGTCGATGCCGGGAAGGTTGAGGTTCGCGAAGTCGTCGAGGACGAGACGCACGGGCATGTCCAGCCTGCCGGACGGATTGGCGTCCGCGGCGTCGCAGAGGCTCGAGATGGCCTGCTTCACGAAGAGGCTCGTGAGCGCGGCAAGGCTGTGGTCGAGGTCGTCCATGGTGACGAACAGGGCGCGGCGCTCGCGCCCGAAGAACGCGAAGTCGACCTGCTCGGGGTTCTGGAATGACCAGATCGCGCCCTTGTGTGAGAGCGGTAGGAGGTTGGCGGCGACGATGCCCGTGATGCTCGAGTGCATCTTCTCGGCGCCCTGCGTGGTCCTGCTGCGCCGGTAGAGCGCCGCGGCGTAGCTGCCGGGCTTCTCGCGTTCGAGGGCCTCGAACAGCTCCCGCTCCTTGCGGTCGCACATCGCCTCGAAGACGCGGATGACGCTCGAGAAGTTGCGGTCGTCGCGAGGCATCGCCTCGAAGACGTAGGCGATGAAGCACGCGAGGTAGTTGGACGCGGCGAGCGGCCAGAAGGGGTCTGTTTCGTGCTGCGAGGTGGGGCAGATCGCGCTGGCGATCGAGATGATGTCCGACTGGACGGGCTCGTCTTGGCACCAGCGGACGTGCGCGAGGGGATCGTAGCCGATCGAGTCGCTACAGGGGCTGGTGAAGTCGAGGCGGTCGACCTTGTAGCCGTTGAGGGCGAGGAACGGCGCCATCTCATGCCAGAGGCGGCCCTTGCCGTCGAGGACGATGTAGGAGCCCTGGCACTGCATGAGGTTGGGCTTCACGTGGTGGCGCGTCTTGGCGCTGCCGGAGCAGCCGAGCACCAGCACGTTGTTGTTGAGCCCGGAGGCCCAGGAGTCCGCGTTGGAGGAGTGGTGGCGCGTGAAGAGCAGCTCGCCGGCATAGGCGGAGCGGGGGTCGTGGCCGCCGGCCACGCCGTCCTTGCGGATGCCGCCGTTGGCGTGGGGGTTGTCGGAGATGTTCGTGTCGTACATGCGGCTCCCTTCTAGAGCGAGGTGATGATGCGGTCGGCGAGGCCGGCGTCGATGGCGGCCTCCGCCTCGAAATAGGTGTCCGACGCGGTGAGTGCGAAGACCTGCTCGAGCGTCATGCCCGTGTGGCGAGAGATGACCTCCGCCGTGATGTCGCGGATGCGCATGAGGTCGTCGGCGCGGGCCTTGACGGACAGGGCGCTGCCGCCGAGGCCTCCGCCGATGAGCGGGTCGTGGATCATGACGCGGCTGTGGGGCAGCATCTCGCGTTCATCGCCCGAGATGAACAGCAGTGCGGCCATGCTTGCCGCCATGCCGAGACAGACGGTGCGGATGGGGTTGCTCACCGCCTGCATGACGTCATAGAGCGCCAGTCCCGACTGAACCTCGCCGCCGGGGCTGTTGATGTAGAGCGTGACGGGGGCGTCTGGATCCTCTCGCTTGAGGAAGAGGAGGTTGCGGATGACGCCGGCGCATGAGCCTGCGTCGACCTGGCTGGTGAGTTCGAGCTCGCGGTTGGCGAGCATCTGGTCACGAACGTCAAAGCGCTCAAGGCCAGACGACGTCTCGCGGACGATCTGGGGGCTGTAGGCAAAGCTGGATTCCATGGGTGTCTCCCTGCTGAGGTCTGGGGCGGCGCGGCTGCGCGGCCTCGAGCGGTATGCGTCATGGCATGCCGCTCATGGTGGCGAGAATCCTTGTATTTGGTTGTTGGGGCGGACCTCGCGTCATCTCAGAGGGGCCGACTTGCCCTTGCTCAACGCGGTTGGGTCAATGATGTGAACCCGAAGCCTTCGTCCGGGTGCTCGCCTTTGGCGGGCAAACGGGAAGACGATTCTATCCCGCTTGTTTCTCGCGGTCAAGCTTATCGCCCGTTCATGACATTAAATATCGGCCTATATGTGCTGGTACAAGGCGCGAAGAGCGTGGCGCTTTGGTGCTAGCATGGGCCAAAAAGACATCGCGACGAGGAGGCAACCATGGGTCGAGAGGATCGTGATCGTGACGAATTCGGCGGACGGAGCGGGCACACGCGCCTCGCGAACGTGCCCGAGGTGGCGGAGACGGGCGACGCGTCGCGCGCGCTCCGTGCGGGCGGCGAGCTCTCGCCCTCTGCGAGGAAGGCCCTCTACGTCGCCCTTCTCGTAATCGTCGCCCTCGTCTTCGCATTTCCCGTGGCTGACGTCATGGGTTCGAAGGAGACGTACCGCGGCAGCATCGAGAAACTCGATGCCAAGGCTCAGACGGTGACGGCGCTCGTTGGTACGACGACGGCGGCCTCCGTCGCCATCTCTGCGATCCCAGGCGACACGGGGATTCCCGTCGCGGACAAGCTGATGGATGTCGCGGCAGACTTCGCAATCGTGCTCGGGGCCATCTACCTCGAGAAATACATGCTAACGATATTTGGTCTCGCCGCTTGTCGCGTGGTGGTGCCGCTTGCGTGCGCGCTCGGCGTCGGCTACGTCCTCGTGCGTGAAGATGTGACGTGGCGTGCGGGCCTGCGTACGTCGGCGGTCAAGCTCGCCCTTCTCGCGCTCGCCCTCACGCTTGTCGTGCCCGCGAGCGTGCAGGTCTCCAACATGATCGAGGATACTTTCGAGCATGACGCCGCCTCCGTTTCTTCCGAGATGGACGCCGAGGGCGCTGCGGGCGCCGGGACTGCGGCTGTGACGACTGAGAGTGCCGACGCGGCGGACAATACTCAGGCGAATGACGGGGCCTCGTCCGCGTCGTCCGACGAGGCACCCGATGCCTCGACCGATCCCATTGGCGCGTTTGCCGCGTGGGCGGGCGGACTCGGCGAGGATATCGGATCTGCGCTCAGCGGGGCCGGCACGGCCTTGAGCTCTGGCGTTACGGGAATCCTCGACACGGCGAAGGGTTGGGTCGCTCGCCTCATAGAGGCATTCGCAGTCATGATCGTGACGAACTGCGTGATACCCGTCGTCGTGCTGCTGTTCTTCGTCTGGATCATCAACGTGCTCATGGGCCTCAACATCGAGCTGCCCGCTCGCCCGGGCGCGAGCCTCCTGCGTCGCCATCGCGCTCGCGGATAGGAGGCGTCGCCACGCGGCTTGGGACGGCCGCTGCGACGCCGGGTGCCGTGGCCATTACTGACGAGGTCGCGGCTGGGAATCCATCCCAAAGGAAAGGGCCGCCCCCGAAATGGGAGCGGCCCATGTGCCTTGCTGCGGTCTATACCAAGGGCGAGACTGCCCCGCTACAGGCTCCCGACGAAGCGTTCGCAGGCGGCACGGCCCTGCTCGTCCCACTTGAAGACGCCAGCGTTCTCGAGCACGTGGCCGAAGACGACGCCGACCTCCTCGTGCAGGATGTCGAGGGCGTTCTCGGGGGTAAGTTCATCGCCGCGGCGCGCGAACACGTCAGCGGCCCAATCGGCGTGGCTCGCGGTGAGCTCGTCCGCGGAAAGGCCTGCCACGTCGCCCGCAAGCAGGTGCTCGCGCACGGCCGCGAGCTCGGGAACGAGGCGCGGCGGAAGGATGGCGAGGCCCATGACCTCGATGAGGCCAATGTTCTCCTTCTTGATGTGGTGGTATTCCGCGTGGGGGTGGAACACGCCCAGCGGATGCTCCGCCGTGGTGATGTTACAACGAAGGGCGAGGTAGACCTCATAGCCTTCGCCACCAACGTTGCCGTCCTTGTCAACGCGGCGGACCACGGGCGTCACGGTGTTATGGCGCGTGCCATCGGGGTCGTTGGCGATGATGCCCACGGACTCGTCGGACCAGGCGCGCCACGCGTCGATGACGTGCGTGGCGGCGTCGAGGAGCTCGTCCCTGCTGGCGCTGCGAAGGCGTAGCACGGAGAGCGGCCAGCGAAGCACGGCGCCGGTGACGCCGGGGAAGCCATCCATCGTGAACTCGCCCGCCACTTCGGCGCGCATCATTGGGAACTCATGGGCGCCGCCCTGGAAGTGGTCGTGCGACAGGATGGAGCCGCCGACGATCGGGAGGTCGGCGTTGGAGCCGATGAAGTAGCCCGGAACGGTGTCGACGAAATCGAGGAGGCAGGAGAGCGCAGTGCGGTCGATGTGCATCGGCCTGTGATGGCAGCTCATCGCGATGCAGTGCTCGTTGAAGTAGGCGTAGGGGGAGTACTGGAGGCCCCAACGCTCGCCGCCAAGCGTGATGGGAATGATGCGCAGGTTCTGGCGTGCGGGGTGCGCGCCGCCCGGGGCGCTCGCGGCGCGACCGGCGTAACCCTCGTTCTCAATGCAGAGCTGGCAGGCGGGGTACTTCTCGCCGGTGTTCTTCGCAGCGCCCGCGGCGGCGATCTCGCGCGGGTCCTTCTCGGGCTTGGAGAGGTTGATCGTAATCTCAAGGCCGCCCCAGTCAGTGGGGGTGACCCACTCGATATTACGGGCGATGGCAGAGCGACGCACGTAGCCGGCATCGCAGCACAGCTGGTAGAACCAGTCGGTGGCAGCTTTGGGCCCCTGCTCGCTGGCGAGGTGTCTGAACTCGGCAGCGACGGCGGCGGGCTTGGGCATGAGGAGCCCCATCACGCGGCATGCGGCGCGGTCGCGTCCGCTTGCCGTGTCGTCTGCCGTACCGTTGGCCACGGCGGCCTCGGCGATGATTGCCAGGGTGGCGTCGAGGTCGAACGCGGCGTCCTCTGCGGGCATGCCTTCGGTAAGGACCCAGTCCACCTCGGGTGCGGGACCCTGGGCGCCGGCGCACTCGAGCACGGCGTTGTAGGACCACACGCGGTCTTCCGCCTGCTCAAGACCATGGGTTACGGAGTAGTCCACGAGCGCCTGGATTGCGTCGCGGAGAGTCGCGTCCTGCTCTACAGCCATGCCGCGAACGCCCCCTCGTCAGAGACCTTGTAGCGACGGCTTGAGCCGGCGCCGAGCCAGTAGTCCATGCGCTCGATGAACTGGTCGACGAGGTCGAGCGGAACGAAGGCCTGGATGGTGCCGCCAAAGCCGCCGCCGTGGATGCGCACGGCTCCGCGGCCGTCCAGGATGTGTTCGGCAAGGCCGAGGGCGTACATGGCGGGCTGCTCGCGGCCAAGCTCGGCTACGACGTTCTGCAGGTACATCGCGGAGCTGGCGCCGCTCGCGCGCGTCAGCGAGAGGAAGGCGTCGATGTCCGTGGACTTAAGTGCCTCCCAGCGGCGGTCGACAAGGTCGTTCTCGTACCAATAGTGGATGCAGCGGAGAACGGCGCGATCGCCAAACTCCTTGCGAAGGGCGGGGACGTCGCGGTCGAAGTCGGCCTTGTCGACCTCGCACAGGCGCGCGTGGCCGAGCTTGGCCGCGATGGCCTGCATCTCACCCGGGACGGCGGCGTAGTCATCGGTGGAGGCCGCGTGGTCCGCGCCGACCTTCACGAGTACCAGGGCATGGCCGTGGTCCTCGAAGTCGAGCTCGAGCTTCTGCGTCTTGGGGTTGGCGGAGTCCTCGAAGTCCATGAAGGCGAGGCCACCCAGGCAGACGGCGGCCTGGTCCATGAGGCCGCAGGGCTTGCCGTAGTAGTTGTTCTCGGTGCGCTGGCTCATCTGCGCGAGGGCGACGGGCTCGGCGGGGGTGACACCCCAGAGGGCCTCCATCGCGCGGCCAAAGGCGCCTTCGACGGCAGCGGAGCTGGAAAGGCCGCCGCCCGAGGGGACGGTGCAGGTCATCGCGAGGTCGAAGCCCGTCGGCGTACCGCCGTTCGCGGCGACCTCGTGGGCCATGCCGCGCACGAGGCTCGCGGTGGTGCCCTTCTCGTCCTCGACGACGTCAAGCGTGTCGAGCTCGACCTCGATGAGGGGGTAGCCCTCGGAGGCGACGCGCACGGTGTTGGTGCCGTTGGGGCGGGCGAGGCCGTCGACCGCCACGTCGAGCGCGGCGGCGATGACGTGGCCGCCCTCGTGGTCCGTGTGGTTGCCCGAAATCTCGGAGCGACCGGGTGCGTGGACGTGGAGGACGCGCCCGTCGCCAACGGGGCCGAATGCGGCCTCGAATAGCTCGGTGAGGTGCGAGAGGAGCTCGGGACAGATGCTGTCGCTCATGGATGGTCCTTTCTCGAGGCGCATGCGCGCCGGTAATTACCTGTTGGAGAAGCGATAGACGATGGTCTGCTCGTAGGGCTGTCCTGGCTTGCAGACGGGGTGCTCCCAGTCTGCGTGATGCATGTTGTCGGGCCAGAACTCGGGCTCGAAGGCGAAGCCGCAACGGGGCGTGTACGTGGCGCCGTCTTTGGCGTCTGTGTCGTCAAGCCAGTTGCCTGTGTAGAGGTGCGCGCCCGGCGTCGTGATTGAGATGTCGAGCACGCGGCCGCTCGCGGGGTCCTCGGCATGAAGCGCATGACGCGGCACGCTCGTGCCGTCATAGCCGTCGACGCAGAGGCAATGGTCATAGCCGCGACCCTGGGCGAGCTGCCCGTCCTCGAGCTCGATGTCGCGGCCGAGCTCCTTGGCCTGCCTGAAGTCAAACGGGGTGCCAGCGACATCGGCGACCTCGCCCAGAGAGACGTTGTCGGAGCGAAGGGGCAGGTAATGGCTGGCGTTCACGCTGACCAGCTGGTTCAAGACGAGGCCGGAGGCGTGGCCGGCGAGGTTCCAATAGGTGTGGTTGGTCATGTTCACAAACGTGGGGGCGTCAGACTCACACCTATAGTGCAGGGTGAGCGCCACGCCATCCTCGGGCGAGGGGGCAAGCGCGTATGTCGCGGTGATCCATCGGTTGCCGGGAAGACCGTAGTCGCCGCTCGCGAGCGTTATGGAGAAGGTGACGGAGGAATCATCCTCCGCGGGCTCGGCGTTCCAGACGCGCTTGTGCAGGCCGCCCGCAAGATCGGTGTGGAGGTTGTTGCGGGAGTCCGGACCGTCGTTCTTGGGCATCTGGTACGTGGCCTCGCCAATGGTGACCTGGCCGAGGTCCGTGCGATTGGCGGAGGGGCCTACGGTCGCGCCGTAGCAGGCGGGGTTGTCGAAGTAGCCGTCGAGCCTGTCGAACCCGAGGATGATATCCTCCGCCGCGCCGTCCCTGTTGGGCACGCTGAGGGAGAGGAGGGTTGCCCCGAAGTCCATGACGCGGGCGGTGACGCCGTCGCAGGAGAGCTCATATGAACTCACGGGGGTGCCGTCCGGGGCTTTCCCAAGGAACTCGATGTTTGCCATGATGCGCCTCTCGCACTCGCATTTACGTGTCCTGACTGCCGTTCGGCGAGTAATCGGGACACTTCACTCGAATAATGTTAACGTACTCATAAGGAATTTACCGAACCAGACCTCATTCCCGCAATCGGCCATAATTGCCCTGTGAGCGGCGTGGGGGCTTGTCCGCCCTGTGTCTGGGGCGGGTCGGTCATTGCCCAACGAATCTGGCGGGACCGGGAGGCGAGCGGCGTGATGCGCAGTGAAGACAACGGGACCAAGGCGGTGACGGCTGGGCGCACCGTCTCGATGGTTGATGTGGCGCGCCTCGCGGGCGTATCGCAGCAGACGGTCTCTCGCGTGGCGAACAACATGCCCAATGTCAGCGAGAAGACGCGCAGGCGCGTTCAGGAGGCTATGGACCAGCTCGGCTTCCGCGTGAGCTATGCGGGTCGCTCGCTCAGGGATGGCAGGTACCATTCCGTTGGCTTCTGCGTGAACGACATCACGGAGTTCGGTAACCTCTCTATGCTTGACGGAATCACCGCCGCCGCGCGAGACCGCGGTTACGCCGTCACGCTTATGGAGATTAGCAAGGACCAGAACTTTAGCCTCGAAGAGGCCACGCGCGCGATGTCCGCGCTGCCTGTCGATGGCGTCATCTTCGGCATGAGCCGTCTCGCGCCAGACTTCGAGGAGTTTACGCCGCTTGCGGGCCTTCCTTCGGTGATCGTCTCCATGTATGCGCACCCACGCTGTACGACGGTCGACTCTGACCAGTACCGTTGCGCCCTCACGCTCATGGAGCATCTCTTCTCGTATGGTCACCGCGAGATTCGCTATGTTGCCGGCCCCGAGTTCTCCGTGGACGAGGTTTTTCGCCAGGCTGGTTGGAGGGACGCCCTCCAGGAGAGGGGGCTCGCCGTGGTCGAGCCCACGCGTGGAGACTGGTCTGCGAATAGCGGCTATGAGGCGGCATGCCAAATGCTCGAGCATGACCATGACTTCACGGCGGTCTTTGCCGCGAACGACCAGATGGCAAATGGCGTCATCTGTGCCCTGCGCGATCATGGGCTGCGCGTTCCGGAGGACGTGAGCGTCGTCGGCGTCGATGACTCGCTCGTGGACTATGTGCCCAACTGCCAGCTCACCACCGTGCGCTTCGACATGAGCGAGCGTGGGCGCACCGCCTTCGAGCATGCCGTGCCGGAGGATCCGGTAAACAACCAGGTCGTTGCCGTGCGCATTCCCGGCAAGCTTATCGAGCGTGGCTCCGTTGCCCGAGCGAGAGCATAGTGTAGACATTGTGTCGTCAGGCGCCTCGCGTCCCGAGCAGGTCCTCGAGAATCTCAAGGCCCTCGATGGGGAGGCGTGGAGTGCGGAAGAGCTCGCACGTGTTGACGAAGCGGCCTTTGGCGGGACCCTAAAGCTGAAAGCTAAGGACCTACCTGCACGCTCGTAGTGCCACTCGCGGCGCAAAATTCGACCGTTCGGCAACAATCCGAGTCTCGCTGAGTTGTGCGCGCGGCGAGAATGTTAACGTACTCACATGAAATGGCAACTCAGGAGTGGTCAACTTTTATTTCCAATGCGTTACTCTTGAGTCCGAAGCGGGAGAATTCTCGCCAACCGTCAAAAGGCGCGCGAATTGCGCGCAAAAAGGAAAGGGAGATCGTTATGGCAATGTCTCGTCGTAAGTTCCTCCAGGTCTGTGGTCTTGGCCTGACCACCGTCGCTGCTGGCAGCCTCGTTGGCTGCGGCGGCTCTGACAACAGCGCCGCCACCACGGCTGCTGCTGGCGGAGATGTCGCCAACAAGGACAAGCCGGTCGTCTTCTTCAACCGCCAGCCGTCCAACAGCTCCACCGGTGAGCTCGACATGACCACGCTCAACTGGAACGCCAACACCTACTACGTCGGCTTCGACGCCAACCAGGGCGGCGAGCTCGAGGGTCAGATGGTCGTTGACTACATCAAGGAGCACATCGACACCATCGACCGCAACGGCGACGGCGTCATCGGCTATGTCCTCGCCATCGGTGATGTGGGCCACAACGACTCCATCGCCCGTACCCGTGGTTGCCGCAAGGCCCTCGGCACCGCTGTCGAGAAGGACGGCGCCATCATCTCCGAGGCCGCCGGCACCAACGTTGACGGCTCCGCTACCGTCGTCAAGGACGGCGAGCTCGAGGTCAACGGCAAGAAGTACATCGTCCGCGAGCTCGCCTCGCAGGAGATGAAGAACTCCGCCGGCGCCACCTGGGATGCTGCCACCGCTGGCAACGCCCTGGGCAGCTGGGCCACCTCCTTCGGTGACCAGATCGACGTCATCGTCTCCAACAACGACGGCATGGGCATGGCCATGTTCAACGCCTGGTCCAAGGAGAACAAGGTCCCGACCTTCGGCTATGACGCTAACTCTGACGCTGTCGCCGCCATCGCCGAGGGCTACGCCGGCACCATCTCCCAGAACCCGGCCGTCCAGGCTTACCTGACCCTCCGTCTGCTCCGCAACTCCCTTGACGGCGTTGACATCAACACGGGCATCTCCACAGCCGACGATGCCGGCAACGTCCTTGCCGAGGATGACTACAAGTACAGCGAGGAGGATCGCTCTTACTACGCGATGAACCTCGCCGTCACCGCCGAGAACGCCGACAAGTTCGCCGATGCCACCGCTCTGTATGACGGCGCCCAGGCCCAGCTTGACTCCTCCAAGAGCCCGGAGAAGAATGTCTGGCTCGACATCTACAACGCGGCCGACAACTTCCTGTCCGCCACCTACCAGCCGCTCCTCCAGAAGTACGACAAGCTCCTCAACCTCAAGGTTGACTACATCGGTGGCGACGGTCAGACCGAGTCCAACATCACGAACCGCCTCGGCAACCCGGGCGAGTACGACGCCTTCGCCATCAACATGGTGAAGACCGACAACGGCTCCTCCTACACCTCGCTCCTGGCGTAGGTCTAGCTATCGTCCAGCTTTAACGTTGGCGCTGGGCCGGGGAGGGGTAGGTCCTCTTCCCGGCCTTTTCCCGGTAAGGGATGAGTACGTTATCAATTTCTAGGGGTAAAGAGGGGTGATCAAATGGCGGATGAGCAAGAGGACTACGTCCTGCAAATCAAAGGGATGAGCAAGTCGTTCGGCCGTAACAGGGTCCTCGATCACATCAACCTCAATGTGCGTCGTGGCACCGTGATGGGGCTCATGGGCGAGAACGGCGCAGGCAAATCCACCATGATGAAGTGCCTGTTTGGCACTTACCAGAAGGACGAGGGTGACATCATCCTCGACGGCAGGGAGGTGAGCTTCTCCGGTCCTAAGGACGCGCTCGAGAACGGCGTGGCCATGGTCCACCAGGAGCTCAACCAGTGCCTCGAGCGCAACGTGGTAGACAACCTGTTTCTGGGTCGCTATCCCGTTAACGGCGCCGGCATCATCGACGAGGCCCGCATGAAGAAGGAGGCCTCGGACCTGTTCCGTCGCCTCGGCATGACGGTCAACCTCACCCAGCCGATGAAGAACATGAGTGTCTCGCAGCGCCAGATGTGTGAGATCGCGAAGGCAATCTCGTATAACGCCAAGGTCATCGTGCTCGACGAGCCCACCTCGTCGCTGATGGCTCAGGAAGTCGAGAAGCTTTTCCAGATGATGCGCATGCTTAAAAGCCAGGGCATTGCGCTCGTCTACATCTCCCACAAGATGGACGAGATCTTCGAGATCTGTGATGACATCTCCGTGCTCCGTGACGGCAACCTCGTCATGACGAAGCACACCTCAGACACGAATATGAACGAGCTCATCTCGGCCATGGTCGGCCGCTCGCTCGAGAACCGCTTCCCGCCGGTCGACAACGAGCCCGGCGAGCCGATCCTCTCGATCCAGCACCTGTCCACCAAGTTCGAGCCGCACCTGCAGGACATCACCTTCGATGTTCGCAAGGGCGAGATCTTTGGCCTTTATGGTCTGGTGGGCGCCGGCCGAACCGAGTTGCTCGAAACGATTTTTGGCGTGCGTACGCGTGCTGCCGGTCGCGTCTATTTTCGCGATCGCCTTATGAACTTCAACAACGCGCGCGACGCCATGGAACACGGTTTTGCCCTCATCACCGAGGAGCGTAAGGCCAACGGCCTGTTCCTCAAGGGCGACCTGACGTTCAACACCACCATCGCCAATCTCAACCAGTACAAGAGCGGCGTTGCGCTCTCGACGGACAAGATGGTCCGCGCGACCGCCAAAGAGATCAAGACGATGAACACCAAGTGCATGGGCCCCGACGACCTCATCTCGTCGCTTTCGGGCGGCAACCAGCAGAAGGTCATCTTCGGCAAGTGGCTCGAGCGCGGACCGCAGGTCTTCATGATGGACGAGCCCACGCGCGGCATCGACGTTGGTGCGAAGTACGAGATTTACGAGCTGATCATCAAGATGGCCAAGCAGGGCAAGACGATCATCGTGGTCTCTTCTGAGATGCCCGAGATCCTCGGCATCACCAACCGCATCGGCGTCATGTCCAACGGCCGACTTTCCGGCATCGTGAACACGTCCGAGACCAACCAGGAAGAGCTTCTGCGCCTGAGCGCCAAGTACCTGTAACAGGAGGGAGTCTGATCATATGGCCGCACCCAGCGGAAAGATTCTCTCGATCGACGATGAGGCAAAACTCATCCAGCCGATCGATGAGTATGTAAGCACTATCCAGAGCAAGGTCGACGAGCTCCGTGCCGAGGGCACGACGAAGGTCGTCACCCTTCAGACCAGCATCGACGTCACCAAGTCCGATCGCGTCCTCACCAAGGCCGAGCGCGACGAGGCCATCGCCGAGTACAGGGCCGAGATGGAGAAGGCCAAGAAGGTCGAGGCCGCCAACAAGCCTGAGGTCGACAAGCTCATCGCCGACGCCGAGGCATATCTCAAGCAGCACTTCGACTCCGAGTACTACGAGCCCGTCAAGGCCAGCTGCGCCGCGCAGAAGGTCGAGGCCAAGGCCAAGTACGAGAAGGCGCTCGCCGACCTCGCCGAGGAGCACAAGCAGACCCTCGCAGGTCTCTCTGATTCCAGGGAGGTCAAGGAGGAGAACTACATTTACAAGAACCGTCAGTTCGACGCCAAGGTGACCTACACCACCGAGCTGCAGCAGATCAAGGATCGCCAGCACGAGGCCTTCGCCTATGAGTACCACCTCATCGACATGCTGCGCATGGGCAAGTTCACCTTCGCCGAGAAGCAGGCGCAGAAGCGCGAGAACTACCTCTACACGTTCAACACGCGCAACTTCTTCCTGAAGAACGGCCTGTACATCGTCATTCTTCTCGTGTTCATCGGCCTGTGCATCGCCGCCCCGATCGTCAAGGGCACGCAGCTGCTCACCTACCAGAACGTCCTTAACATCCTGCAGCAGGCCTCGCCGCGCATGTTCTACGCCCTTGGCGTCGCCGGCCTGATCCTGCTTACGGGCACTGACCTTTCGATTGGTCGTATGGTCGGTATGGGTATGACCGCCTCGACGATCATCATGCACCAGGGCATCAACACGGGTTCGGTCTTTGGTGTCGTCTTCGACTTCACCTCGGTCCCCCTCGTTCCGCGTGCGCTTCTCGCCCTCGTCGTCTGCATTTGCCTGACGACGATGTTCACGACCATCGCCGGCTTCTTCACGGCGCGCTTCAAGATGCACCCGTTCATCTCCACGATGGCCAACATGCTCATCATCTTTGGCCTCGTGACCTATGCCACCAAGGGTGTTTCCTTCGGTGCCATTGAGGGTGCCATCCCGGGCATCTTCATCCCGAAGGTCAATGGCTTCCCGACGATCATTCTCTGGGCCGCCCTCGCCGTCGCAATCGTTTGGTTCATCTGGAACAAGACGACGTTCGGTAAGAACCTCTACGCCGTGGGTGGCAACCCCGAGGCCGCTGCCGTCTCCGGCATCTCCGTCTTCGGCGTCACCATCGGTGCCTTCGTGCTCGCCGGCATCCTCTATGGCTTCGGCGACTGGCTCGAGTGCATGCGCATGGTCGGTTCTGGCTCCGCCGCTTATGGTCAGGGTTGGGACATGGACGCCATCGCGGCCTGCGTGGTCGGCGGAGTTTCCTTCACCGGCGGCATCGGCAAGATTTCGGGCGTCACGGTCGGCGTGCTGATCTTCACCGCGCTTACCTACTCCCTCACCATTCTGGGCATCGACACCAACCTGCAGTTCGTGTTCTCCGGCATCATCATCCTCACTGCCGTCACGCTCGACTGCCTCAAGTACGTCCAGAAGAAGTAGGCCCCCCTCGGCTCCCGCTCGAATGGCTTGCGGGCGGGAGCCACCCCTTTTGCTTCGCTTGGCCCGTGAGTGGAAATTGTCCTTGTGCGATATGTAGGACGAGCGGGCAAGGCGCGCCTCGTCGCGTTTGTACGGCTCATGCGGAAGCGCGCCCCATCGACCTCGCATGGCATGTGAATCGTGTTCCCGCCTCAGAGACGGAAGGCATGGTCATGAAGAAGATCGTTCTGTGTTGCACTCTTAGCGTTACCTCGAGCGTTATTGCCGCCAAGATGCGTGCGCTCGTCGAGGGGCGCAACCTTGATATCGACATCAAGTCGATGCCGGTTGGCGAGGCCGTCGATCACGTGGAGGACGCTGATGTGATTATGCTGTCTCCCGCGGTCGATTTCGCGAAGACGGCATTTGAAGAGGCGGGTGCTAAGAAGGTCGTTACTATCGCTCCTGATGAGTACCAGCCTCAGCGGGCCGCCCTGCTCCTCGATATGGGACTCGCCGCTCTCGGTAGTTGTTAGCGTCACCTGGCCTGAGCCATGCTCCCCTTCCTGGCGTCGCTTGAGGCCAGTTGCTACATACGCGCCCGTGCAACCTCCCTGCACGGGCGCTTTTGCGTTTTGGGATGGGTGCTGCGCGAGCGCTGACGGGCCGGTTCATTTTTGGGTTCTCTTTCGGGTGCGCGGTTGCAAGTGGCAGTGTGTGTTGCACGCGCTTGCGGGTGCCTTGCATGCGCCTGCCTAAAACAAGAGGACGGGCCGCTCCGCTGGGAGCGACCCGTCCTTTGCTTGCGCGTCAACGCGATATGGTGCAGGCGTGGCTCGAGTGGCCACTTGCGCGCTTGTCTCGCCTTAGAACTCGGCGTTGCCGACCGTGCGCGGGTGCGGGATGACGTCGCGGATGTTGCCCACGCCCGTCAGGTACATGACGAGGCGCTCGAAACCGAGGCCATAGCCGGCGTGCTTGCAAGAGCCATAGCGGCGAAGGTCGAGGTAGTACTTGTACTGCTCGGGGTTCATGCCAAGGTCGGCGATGCGCTGCTCGAGCAGGTCGAGGCGCTCCTCGCGCTGGGAGCCGCCGATGATCTCACCAATGCCGGGAACCAGGCAATCCGCCGCGGCGACGGTCTTGCCGTCATCGTTCATGCGCATGTAGAAGGCCTTGATCTCCGCCGGATAGTCGGTCACGAAGGTCGGGCGCTTGAAGTGCTCCTCGGTGAGGAAGCGCTCGTGCTCGGTCTGGAGATCGATACCCCAGCTGACGGGATAGTCGAACTTGTGGCCATCGGCGACGGCCTTCTCGAGGATCTCGACGGCCTCGGTGTAGGTGACACGCGCGAAGTCGCTCGTCGCGACGTGGTGCAGGCGGTCGAGCAGGCCCTTGTCAACGAACTTGTTGAGCATGGCGAGCTCGTCCGGGCAAGTCTCCATGACGGTGGTGAGGACGTACTTCAGCATGGCCTCGGCGTTGTCCATGTAGTCGTTGAGGTCTGCGAAGGCCATCTCGGGCTCGACCATCCAGAACTCGGCTGCGTGGCGCGTCGTGTTGGAGTTCTCGGCGCGGAAGGTGGGGCCAAAGGTGTAGACGTCGCCAAAGGCCATGGCGAAGTTCTCGGCGTTGAGCTGGCCGGAGACGGTGAGGCTCGCGTGCTTGCCGAAGAAGTCCTGGCTCCAGTCGACATCGCCGGCGACGAGCTCGCCGTTACTGGCGGCAGCCTGCTCCTCGGTCACGAGCGGCGGGTTCTTCGGGTCAAGCGTGGTGACGCGGAACATCTCGCCCGCGCCTTCGCAGTCGCTCGTGGTGATGAGCGGGGTGTTGACGTAGACGAAGTCTCTTCCCTGGAAGAAGCTGTGAATGGCCGCGGCAGCCACGGAGCGGACGCGGAACACGGCGCGGAAGAGATTCGTACGCGGACGGAGGTGCTGCTGGGTGCGCAGGAACTCGACCGTGGCGCGCTTCTTCTGGAGCGGGTAATCCGCGGCGCAGGCGCCCTCGACGGTGATGGTCTCCGCGGTGAGCTCGAAGGGCTGCTGGGCGTCGGGCGTGAGCTTGACGGTGCCCGTGCAGACGAGCGCCGTGTAGCCGGAACAGCGCGAGATTTCGTCATAGTTGGCGAGGGCTTCGCGGTTCATGACGACCTGGAGGTCCTTGAAGCAGCTGCCGTCGTTGAGCGTGACGAAGCCGAAGTTCTTCATGTCGCGGACGGACTTGGTCCAGCCGGCGACGGTGACGGTCTTGCCGTCAAGCTGCTCCATGTTGCGATAGAGCTCGACAATCTTGGTGCGATTCATGTTCTCTCCCTTATTGAGCTCGCTCGAGCGAGCGCCCATTCCGAGAGAAGATGATAGCAGGGTACGGCAATTGTTCGGCGGGGCGCAGGCGGCACGGGCCGACGCGCGGGGCGTCCGCCGCGTTTTGGCCGAGGTGGCTCGCCGGCGGCTACGGGCGGCGCCTAACCGTGGTAGCGCTCGAAGAAGTTGAGGGCGTTTTCGTAGCAGAGCTTCGCGGTGACGTCCTCGCCGAAGCGCTTCTCGAGCAGGCACTGGAAAACGGGCATTTTGTCTGCGTCATCGAGCAGGTCTGGGACATCCGCGCCGTCGAGGTCCCCGCCAAGCGCGATGGCGTTCTCTCCACCAAGGTCGAGCCAGTGTTCAATGTGGGCGGCGATCTGATCGAACGTGACGGACTTGCCCGTCGCGCCCCTGGCGCCCTCCGCGAGGAAATAGCTGCAGTAGTTGAGGCCAACGACGCCACCGCGAGCGCAAATCTCGGCAAACTCGGCGTCTGTGAGGTTACGCGGGTGGTTGCAGACGGCGCGGGAGTTTGAGTGGCTCGCGACGAGCGGCTTGTCGGTCGCGCGGGCGACGTCCGCGAAGGACTCGTCGTTCAAGTGGGAGACGTCGACGGCGATGTTATGGCGGCCCATCTCGGCGAGCACTTCGCGTCCGAGCGAGGTGAGGCCTTCATGGGTGTCGTTGCCGCTTGCGAGGGGGCCTGCGGCGTTCCATGTCAGCGAGGCCATGAGGAGGCCGTCTGCGGCATAGCGCTCGACGAGTCCGAGGTCCGCGGCAAACATGCGGGCGTTCTCGATCGTGTGGACGGCCGCCACGTGTGGCTCGTCGCCGCCCTCGAGTACGCCGCGGAGCTGGGATGCCGACGCCACAGGGATGACGCGCCCGGCGTTGCGCTCAACCTCGTGCGCGAGGTGGGTCATTACGCTCCCGTGAAAGCCCGTGGCCTGCTCGGGCGAGAGGGCATCGGGCACATAGCAGGCAAAGCATTGCGCCCATGGCGTGTTGCCGATCTTGTCAAGCGAGATGTGGCAGTGGCTGCTCGCAAGGTCTCGGCACGCGGATGGGTCGTCTGCGTCTCCAGATCCGTAGAAGTCCATGCCGCACGTCTGCTTGATATCGTCCGGGAGGAACTGCCAGGCCAGGCGGTCTGCCGTATCGCAGTGCAGGTCAAAGATGGGGTAGCTCATCGTGTGCTCCTTATGTCCGAGCCACTCGCGAGCTTGCGCCGCGGGCGCGCCCGGCTCGATGCCTGGGACAGTTTTACTCCGTGGGCGCACTCTCGCCAAACAGCGGGAGGATTGCATTGAGATAGTCGGTTGCGAGGTCGCGCGGCGTGGCGGCAAAGTCGTTCCATGCCCACCAGCGCACCATGCCCACGAAGCTCGCGGCTATGTGGTGCAGCAGAAACGAGCGGTTCATGCGTGCGGCCGCGCCCCTGGGGCAGGCGGGGACGGCGGCATCCGCGCGGGTGACGATGGCGTGGCGCAGGCAGTCGGCGAAGCGCTCGGAGCCCTCGTCGACGATGAGGGCATGCAGCCCGCCCCTGCGGTGGAGGAGGTTCTCCAGCACGCGCTCGGTCTGGACGAGCGGCGAGACAGGCGTTGCCGCGCCCATGTCGAGCGCGTGGTCGCACAGAGCGCAGACCTGGGCTTCGAGCAGGTCGTCCTTGCTGTGGAACTGCGCGTAGAACGTGGCGCGTCCCACACCGGAGCGCTCGAGGATGTCCTGGACCGTGGTCTTCGCATAGCCCCGCTCATCGATGAGTTCGACGAATGCGGTCTCTATGGCCTCGCGGGTGCGCTGGCGTCTCTTGTCCATCTCTATGCCTCTCGCGCGTCGCCGCTGCGTGCGTTAACCGCGGCCGCCTGCGTGGCACGGAACACGTCCTGGAACGATGCGCCCGTGCGCTCGCATGCCTCAATGACCGAGGAGTACTCGGGATAGGCCCGCACGTGGCCGTCCGGCATCACGACGAGCTTCGTGGAGACGCGCCCATAGGGCGTCTCGATGTTGTCGGGCGTGCGTGGGAGGGCATGACGGCGCATGTCCATGGAGCGGATGCCGATGGTGGTGGTGTTCTCGAAGATGATGCGCTCGAGCGCGGGCGCGAGCTCCCCATCGCAGATGACCTCGAGCTGGTGACCCGGGCGCCCCTTCTTCATGACGATCGGGATGGCGTGCGCCTCGCGAGCGCCGGCGGCCATGAGCAGCTCGATGACGCGGCCGAGCGCCTCGCCGGTGCAGTCGTCGAGGTCGCTCTCGAGCTTCGTGACGGTGCTGCGGTCGCCGTCGCCCGCGTCGTCGCTGCCCGCGGATGCGATGAGGACGGCGCGCAGCACGCCCGAGCAGCTCTCGTAGGCGCGCTTGCCGGCGCCGTAGCCCACGCGCTCGATGGCGTAGCTCGCGGGAAGGGCGCTGCCCGTGCGCAGCGCGGCGACGATGGCAGCACCCGTGGGCGTAACGAGCTCGCCGGTGACGGGCGCGGGCACAAGGGCGATGCCAGCCGCCTGGCACAGGTTCACCACGGCGGGCACGGGAACGGGCATGATGCCGTGGGCGCAGCGGATCGTGCCGTGCCCCTCAGCAAGCGAGGGCACGATGACCTCGGTGACGTCTAGGTCGTCGAGGCAGATGGCCACCGAGCAGATGTCGACGATGGAGTCGATGGCGCCTACCTCGTGAAACATCACGGTCTCGGGTGTGGCGCCGTGTGCCTTCGCCTCGGCCTCTGCGAGCTTCCCGAACACGGCGTGGGCGAGCTCCTTGGCGTGTTCGCTCATGGCCGAGGCGTCGATGATCGCGCAGACGTCCGCGAGCGAGCGGTGCTCGTGATGGTGATGATGGTGCTCGTGTGCGTGATCGTGCTCCGCCGAGTGCTCATGCTCGTGCTCGTGTATGTGTGCGTGTTCGTGATCGTGATCGTGCTCGTGCGCGTGCTCGTGATCGCTGGCGTCGAGGTGGCCGTAGAGCCAGGCCATGTCGTGGTCGTGGTTCTCGTGTGCGGCGTCGAGGCGAACGTCAAAGTCGCAGGCGTCCAGTCCGCTTTTCCTCACGCGGGTTACGGCTACGTCAAAGCCGTGGGCGGGTAGCGTGGAAAGCGCCTCGCGCAGGCGCTGCTCGCTCGCGCCGAGGTCGAGCAGCGCCGCGACGGTCATGTCTCCGCTGATGCCGGAACTACAGTCAAGGTAGAGGGTCTTGCCCATGGTGCTCCTATCGCTGGGCGTCCGCCGGGCGGGCGTCGTGGGTCTGCGCCGGGGTTCGCCCCGGCAGGTGGTTGATGAGGCTCGCCTGGTAGCCGGCGCCGAACCCGTTGTCGATGTTCACGACGCTTACGCCACTCGCGCATGAGTTGAGCATCGAGAGCAGGGCGGAGAGGCCGCCGAGGTTGGCGCCGTAGCCCACGCTCGTGGGAACGGCGATGACGGGACACGAGACGAGTCCGCCGATGACACTCGCGAGCGCCCCCTCCATGCCGGCCACGGCCACGATGACCTGCGCGCGGGCGAGCTGGTCGGCATGGGCGAGTAGTCGGTGCAGGCCCGCCACGCCCACGTCGCGCACGCGCTCGACGTGGTTGCCGAGAAACTCGGCCGTGAGTGCGGCCTCCTCGGCCACCGGCAGGTCGCTCGTGCCCGCGCAAGCCACGACGATGGTGCCGTTGCCGCTTTGCTCGGGCATGCCGCCCGCGATGGCGATGCGGGCATCGGCGTGGTACTCGAGGGGCGTGCCGCTCTCCATGAGCTCGCGGGCCCGCTCAAACTTCTCGGCGGACAGGCGCGTGACGAGCACGTGGCGCTGGCCTGCGGCGATGAGCGCGTCCACGATACCGGCGACCTGCTCGGCCGTCTTGCCCTCGCCGTAGACGACCTCGCCTGCGCCGCACCTGGCGCCTCGTGTGAGGTCGAGCTGCGCATAGCCGATGTCTGCCACTTTGGGTGTGACGGTTGACCCCGGCACCTTTGTCATCTCTGCTACGCCTTCTCTCGGGCGAGCGCGGCGGCCTCGGCCGGGCTCGGCTCAATGTTGCCGTCCGTGCGAACACGGTCTGCCGCGTCCGGGTGGGAGGCCATGAACTTGTCGACCGTCTTTTTCAGCGACTCGGGTGTGATGGCCTCGCCCCTGTCGAAGTAGGCGCCGTAGCAGGCGTAGCTCGGCTTGTTGGCCGTAGGCAGCCCCAGCTTGGCGGAGTTCTCGCGCACCTGGTCCTTCGTGAGGCCGGCTTCGCGCAGCGGCGAGCGCACGCCAAGCTCGTGGATAGCGCGGAATCCCGGCCTGCGGTCCTCGCGGTCGCTTGCGTTCGTGCCGTCGAGCAGGACGGTACGGCCGTCTGCACGCATGTGCTCGAGGATGGTGCCGAACACCATGGACTTGCAGTGGTAGCAGCGGTCCCAGGGGTTGGCGCGCAGGTCCTCGTGGCCGTCCCAGATGTTGATGGGGATGATTTCCTGCTCGGCGCCGAGCATCTTGGCGATTGTCACGGAGTCATCGGTGTCTCGCGTGATCTGAAGGTCGTCGAGGATTGTGTAGGCCTTGACGTCGTAGCCTTCGCGGAGGAGCTCCGCGAGCAGGTAGCACGAGTCGACGCCGCCGGAGTAGGCGAGGCCGTAGCGAATGTCCTTGTCGAGGTCGAACTGCATGGATGATGCCTCCTGCATGCTAGTTACGGAACAGTCTGTTCAATCCGTTCGGATACCATTGAACGATAGTACTCTTCTGTTCGACAAGACAGACCTTTTATTTCCATGTGTGCGTGCCGTCGTGGCGCGTGGGGAAGGAGTTTCAAGTGAGCGGTGCGAATGTGACGAGGCGTGCCTTCGTGGGCGGCGGCATAGCGGCGGCGCTTGCCGCGTGCGGCCTTGCGGGTTGTGGCAACGGGGGTGGACGCGCGGACGCCGCGACCGCCTCGGACGTGGACGCCACTCATCAGGTCACGATCGCGATGAGCGCCGAGAACGAGCCGGACGCCGGGTTTGACCCCTGCGTCGACTGGGGCTGCGGCGAGCACGTGCACGAGCCCCTTATCCAGTCGACCCTCATCGTCACCGACGAGGACATGAACTTCACCAACGACCTCGCGACGGACTGGTCATGCTCGCCTGACAAGCTCACCTGGACGTTCAAGATCCGCGACGACGCCACGTTCTCGGACGGCCAGGCACTCACGGCCGCGGACGTCGCGTTTACCATCAACACGATCCGCGGCTCAAAGAACGCCCAGGCGGACCTCTCCATGGTCGCCGACGCCACGGCGCCCGACGCTACGACGGCGCTCATCACGCTCTCCAAGCCCTGCAACACGCTGCTATACACGCTTGCCAACATGGGCATCGTGCCCGAGCACGCCTATGGCCCCGACTACGGCGCCAACCCCATAGGCTCGGGGCGCTACAAGCTTGTGCAGTGGGATCGCGGCCAGCAGGCCATTCTCGAGGCAAACCCGAGTTACTACGGCGAAAAGCCCAACATCGAGCGCGTTGTCGTCGTGTTCATGGCCGAGGACGCTGCCCTTGCCGCCGCGCGCGCCGGCCAGGTCGACATGGCCTACACCTCTGCCACGCTCGCCGACCAGACGATCGAGGGCTACTCGCTCGAGGCCTACGACACCGTGGACTCTCGCGGGATCCAGCTGCCCGTCATCCCGGCGGGCTCCGAGCGTGCCGACGGCGACGTCACCTACCCGGCGGGCAATGACGTGACCTGCAACGTCGAGGTGCGCCGCGCCATCAATCTGGGCGTCGACCGCCAGGCGATCGTGGACGACGTCCTGGGTGGCTACGGCAAGGTTGCTTACAGCATCGGCGACGGCATGCCGTGGGCAAGCGACGACATGCGTTGCGACTATGACCCCAAGGCCGCTAAGGCCCAGCTCGAGGGTGCGGGCTGGGCGCTCGGCGAGGACGGCGTGTACGCGCGTGAGGGCTTGCGCTGCTCTCTTGACCTCTACTATCCCGCCAGCGACTCGGTGCGCCAGTCCATGGCCAACGCCTTCGCGAATCAGATGGTCCAGATCGGCATCGAGGTCAACACGCACGGCGGCAGCTGGGACGACCTCTACCCCCATGAGTTCAGCGACCCCATCACCTGGGGCTGGGGCTCCAACTCACCCTCTGACGTCTACGAGCTCAGCCACAGCTCGGGCGCGATGAACTACTCGTGCTACTCGGACGCTACCGTGGACGCCTATCTCGACGAGGCGCTCGCCGCCGATGACGTCGAGGCGTCCTACCCGCTGTGGCAGCAGTCCGAGTGGGATGGCGTGGGCGGCATTGCGCCCGCCGGCGACGCCACGTGGGTGTGGCTCGCCAACGTGAGCCACCTGTACTGGAAGCGCGACGGCCTCACCGTGGCCCGCCAGAAGCTGCAGCCCCACGGTCATGGTTGGTCCGTGCTCAACAACGTCGACCGTTGGAGCTGGCAGTAGCCGATGGGAAGGGGACTGTTGGAGAGAGGGTCTGCGGAGGCGGGTCCGACGGGGGCGAGGCCGACAAGGGCCCTGCCGAGATGGGCGAGGGCACTGCTGCGCCTCGCGGCACTGCTTCTGGCCACAAGCGTCGTGACGTTCGCACTCGTGGGGGCCTCGCCCGTTGACCCGGTAAGGGCCAACGTGGGGCAGGCGTCCTATGCCCACATGAGCGTCGGACAGCGCGAGGAGCTCGAGCAGTACTGGGGTTCCTCGACGCCCATATGGCAGCGCTATGCCCACTGGGCAGCAGGTGCCCTTCGCGGCGACCTCGGGGAGAGCCTACGCTTCGCTCGGCCCGTGACGGAGGTCGTGGGGGAGCGCTTCGCGAGCTCGGCCGCTCTCATGCTCGCCGCCTGGCTGCTCGCCGGTGCCGGCGGGCTTGTGCTCGGGATCGCGATGGGGATACGAGAGGGCGGCACCCTTGACCGCGTGGCCCTTGGCACGTGCTACCTGCTCTCCTCCACGCCGGCCTTCTGGCTGGGCCTTCTGGCCCTCATGGTCTTCTGCGTGTGGCTCGGGTGGTTTCCGCTGGGATTCTCGGTGCCTGTGGGCGTGGCGGCCTCGCAGGTGAGCTGGGCGGACAGGCTCCATCACCTCGTGCTTCCGGCCCTGGTGCTTGCCGTGTCCAACATGCCCGGCATCGCTCTGCACACGCGCGAGAAGACGATTGACGTCATGGCGAGTGACTACGTGCGCTTTGCGCGCAGCCGGGGCGAGTCTGGCCTCGCGCTACTTGCCCGTCATGGGTTGAGAAATCTCGTCGTGCCCGCGCTCACGATCGAGCTGTCGAACGTGAGCGAGGTGTTTGGCGGCTCGGTGCTCGTGGAGCAGGTGTTCTCCTACCCCGGCCTTGGCCAGGCGGCCGTCACGGCGGGCCTCGGCGGGGACGCGCCGCTGCTCGTGGCCATCGCGCTTGTCTCGGCGCTCGTCGTGTTCGTGGGCAACGCCCTCGCGGACGTGCTCTACGGCGTCATCGACCCGCGCGTGCGTGGGTGGGAGGCGAGGTCTCGTGGGTAGTGTCGTTAGCACGTCCCAGGCGCGCGTGGCGTGCCCCGGGCCCCGCGGCGAGGGCGGGTGCCATGGCGAGGACGGCTCCCGCACCGTGTTCCACACGCCCGAACGGGGTCGCCTGGGCAACCGACGCCTCATGCTCGTCGGCCTCGTGGGGGCCTGCGCGCTGCTCGCGCTCGTTGTGGTCGCGGGCAGGTGCCTTGCGGGCGTCGCCGTGGCGAGCGACTTTACGGCCAAGAACCTCGCACCGTGCGCCGCACATCCCTTTGGTACGGACTGGATGGGTCGAGACATGCTTGCCCGTACGCTTGCGGGCCTTTCCACCTCGGTGTTCGTGGGTCTGCTCGCGGCGGCGTGCTCGGGCGTCATCGCGTTTGCGCTCGCCTGTGTGGCGGCTCTCGGCGGTAGGGTGGCAAACGCCGCCGTGTCGTGGCTTGTCGACCTCGTTATGGGCATCCCGCACATCGTGCTCCTCATTCTCGTGAGCTATGCGCTTGGCCGCGGCGCCGTGGGTGTCACGGTTGGCGTGGCCCTCACGCACTGGCCGAGCCTCGCGCGCGTCCTGCGAGCAGAGATTGTGCAGCTGCGCGAGCAGCCCTGGCTCGCCTCGGCGCGCGCCGCGGGCGCCACGCCCTGGCAAGTCGTGCGCGGCCACGTGCTGCCGGCGGTGCTTCCGCAGCTGCTCGTGGGCGTCGTTCTGATGTTCCCGCACGCGATCCTGCACGAGGCGTCTATCACGTTCCTCGGATTTGGCCTTTCGCCGGATGAGCCCGCCGTGGGCGTGATCCTGTCGGAGTCCATGCAGTACCTCTCCGCGGGGTACTGGTGGCTCGCGGCGCTGCCCGGCGCGGCGCTGCTCGTCGTTGTTCTCGCGTTCGCATGCTTGGGCTCGCTGGCGCGCGCCCTCGCGTCGGCACGTTCGTCGCAGAGGTAGGGGAGGCTCATGGACGCTTTGCAGACGGGTGGCCATGCCGTGGCTCACGTGACCGGCGAGCTGCACCACCATCACAGCCATGCGGGCTCCTCGCATCATGCCGGCGGGCACCACCTGCTCGCCGTGGAGCACCTGAGCGTGGCGTTCGATGACTACGACCCGACCGCCCCGTACTTCTCCGGCGCTCGCTGCCGCGGCGAGGTGCTGCACGACCTCACGCTCTCCGTGCACGAGGGCGAGCTCCTGGCCGTTGTGGGGGCGAGCGGCTCGGGAAAGACGGTGCTCGCAGACGCCCTCATGGGCCAGTACGAGACGAACGCCGAGGTGACGGGCTTCATCTGGTTTGACGGCACCGCGCAGGACGCAGCGTCGCTTGCGCGGCTGCGGGGGCACGGGATCTCGCTCGTGCCGCAGGGCGTGGATAATCTCGACCCGCTCATGCGCGTGGGCGATCAGGTCCGCGGCGTGTCTCGTGGCTCCTCGCGTGCCGAGCGAAGGGCGGACGCCGCGCGCAGGCTGGCCCGCCAGCGCGAGCTATTTGCCTCGTATGGGCTGGGCGAGCAGGTCGAGCGCCTCTATCCACACCAACTCTCCGGCGGCATGGCGCGGCGCGTGCTGCTTATGTGCGCGCTCATGGAGGAGCCGCGCCTCATCATCGCCGACGAACCTACGCCGGGCCTCGACCTTGACCTTGCGGTGCATGCCCTCCACGACCTGCGCGCCTTTGCGGACGCGGGCGGCGGCGTGCTGCTCATCACGCACGACATCGAGCTTGCGCTGCGCGTTGCCGACCGCGTGGCGGTATTCCGGGATGGCACGGTCGTGGAGGAGACGGGCGTGGGGAGCTTCTCGGCTCCGGAGCTGCTGAGGCACCCCTTCTCGCGTGCCCTGTGGCATGCGCTGCCGGGCCACGACTTTGCGACGTTTGGTACGGTTGGCGACGATCTGGAGGTGGCCCGATGAGCCTCGAGGCACGAGACATCTCCTTTCGCTACCCGTGTGGGCGCGAGTTGTACCGAGGTCTGAGCCTTTCGGTGGAGCCGGGGGAGCGCGTGGCGCTCACGGCCCCGTCTGGCCGCGGAAAGACGACGCTGTGCCAGCTGCTTGCTGGCTATCTGGTGCCTGCGTCTGGGTGTGTGCTCGCGGACGGCGAGCCCGTGCGTCCCATTGCGCGCCTGCGGGGCGAGGCAAGCCCCGTGCAGCTGCTGCCCCAGCATCCCGAGCTGGCGTTTGACCCGCGGGTGAGACTTGGGCGGAGCCTGGAGGAGGTTGCCGGAGCGGGCGAGGCGCGTGCGCGTGCGGACGAGCTTCTCGGTTCGTTCGGCGTGCGCGAGGAGTGGCTCGCGCGGCGCCCGCACGAGCTGAGCGGTGGCGAGCTCATGCGCCTCGCTATGGTGCGCTCGCTGTCCGTGCGACCTCGCTACCTAATCGCCGACGAGTCTACGGCCATGCTCGACGCCGTGACGCAGGCCGAGCTGTGGCATGTGCTGATGGACCTACAGGAGCGCGACGGCTGGGGCCTCGTGCTCGTCTCGCACTCCCCAGCGCTCGTTAGCCGTGTGGCCACGAGACGTGTGGAGCTGCGGTGACAAAGGCGGCCCTGCCCCATCGCGCCACCACGCTGTGCGGTGACAAAGGCGGCCCTGCCCCCGCTGCGCGGTGACAAACGACTCCGACACCATTGCCATGGTGCCGGGGTCGTTGCATTGGGCTTTGTTGTGAGGTGTTAGGCCGCGAGTGCGGGGTCGTTCTCGGCGGGCTCTCGACGGGCCGTGGCCTGCTCCCAGTCGCGCGTGCCCTTGAAGACGTCGCTCTTGTAGGGATTCACGCCGAGCTTCTTGGCGCGATAGACGATGTAGATGATGGCCGCCACGTTTGCCACGAGCGCGAGTACGGAGACTACGAGCGCGGAGGTGGGATTGAGCGTGGAGTGCGTCACGAAGACGGACTGCTCCTGGAAGTAGGGGAAAACCTGCGCGAACATGCACCAGATGGCAAGCGTGTAGGCGCGGTTCTGGATCCAGCCGCCCTTGTTCCAGAAGAAGTTTGCCACGGTGGGGGCCAGCAGCAACGCAAAGCCGCAGAACCAGGAGTGCGTGGGCAGGCAGTTGTACGTGTAGCAGAAGTTCCAGATGTCATAGGCGATGATATAGACCCACGTCATGTCGGGCCAGAGCATATCCGCCTCGTCCTTGGATGCGTAGACGCTCCACCAGCCGGTCATGCAGAAGATGTTGATGATGCCGGCGATGCCGTTGAACACGTTGTTCCATCCGGCGAGCTGCGTGGCGCCTTCGGACGTGACCCAGGTGGTCTCGCCGAGCGCGATGAAGTGGTAGGCGCTCTCGAAGTCGGAGCACACCGCGATCAGGATGTTGATGGCAACGATGACGAACGGCCAGGCGCGGAACCAGTGGGCGCGGCCGAGTCTGCCCCACTTGTACTTGATGACCATGAAGCCCAGGCAGCCGGCGAGCGCCGCGTAGACCTTGGCGTAGTGGAACCAGCTGTTCTGGTAGACGTGCGTGGGGTTGTTGAGCGCCCAATCGGCCCCCTGTGCCACGCCGATGCCGATGGCCACGCAGTAGACGGTCATGGCGATGGGAAGGGCGCCAAACATGATGAGCCCGCCAACCTTGGAGCGGCGCGCGAACTCATTGGCGAGGATGAGGCCAACGAACACGAGGACCTAGCCAAGCCACTGGAATGGTGCGTTGGTGCCGTAGACGTCGAAGAGCATCGTTTCCTCCTTCTTTTGTCGTGCCGTGGACGGGCACTGTGCATCGCTCGTGGCGCATGAAAAACGGGTCACGGCAACTTCCCATGCCATGACCCGTCCATCTTGTGTGAAATGTGCTGTTGCTGGGCTCATGGCCCGGTGAGGGGCTCGTATGGTGCGCCGGGCGAGTCCTTAGCGGTCGAGTTCCTTGACGACCTTGCCAGAGGTGATGAAGCCGGCGATGGCGAGGACGAGCGAGGCGATGGTCGAGACGCCGGCGCTGCCGATGATGTTCTCGGGGTGAGAGGCAACGGCGACGGCAACGTTGAGCACGCCAAACGCGAGCATGATTACGGTGTATACGCGGAACGGGCCAATCTTGCGCGGAGAGTTGGCGCCGCGGATGCCGAGGACGACGTAGATGACGAAGGCGACGGCGTCGATAAAGCAGAGGATGCCAAGCTGGCGGAGGACCTCGGGGTTGTCGCTGGAGATGACCGGGATGCCGGCAAGGCAGAGCGCGCCGACGACGATGAAGACCATGGCGATCGCCATGGCGATGAAGCTGAGGATTTTAACGGTCTTCTGGGCAGAGGACATGCGGGCCCCTTTCATTGCGATACGGAAGCCTTAACTATATCAACAGTGTGTTTCCAGTGTGAAGATAAAGAAACGGATATATTGCCCTTTGGTTTACGAATGTTTATCCTACCTGGTCTGAAAACCCTCAGCAGTATTGAGGGCGCCATAGACAGGAGACATGAAATGTCCAACATCGGTAAAAAGGTCAAGGTCAACTACCGTGGCACGCTCGACGACGGCACGCAGTTCGACAGCAGCTACGATCGAGGCACGCCGCTTGAGTTCACGTGCGGCGCCAAGCAGATGATTCCCGGGTTTGACTTTGCCGTTGCGGATATGCAGGTTGGCGAGAAGAAGAACGTCCACCTTGCCCCCAGCGAGGCTTATGGCGAGCATGACGATCAGCTCGTCTTTACGTTCCGTCGCGAGGAGGCCCTTGGCATGGAGCGCATGTCCGTGGGCGACCAGGTTGGTCTTCGCGGGCCGAACAACCAGGTCATTCCCGCGCGCGTGGTCGAGGTGACCCCGGCACAGATCAAGGTCGACGCCAACCACGAGTTTGCGGGCAAGCCGCTCAACTTCGAGATCGAGCTTCTCGAGGTCGAGGAGTAGGGTTGCTGTAGCGTGGCCGTGGCTATGCCGCGACTTCGGGATGGCGGCTTTGGGGCCGAGTCTCCGGGGTCGAGAATTCAGACGGTTTGGTAAGAAAAGCGGTGCCCCTTCGCTCGGCGAGAGCCGAAGGCGAAGGGGCACCGTCTCATTTATGGCGGTGATGTGTCGCGGACGTGGTGGCGGTGTGGCGTGAACGTGGCGGAGACGTGAAGCTCGTGCGGCGACGCTATAACGCCTGGTGGAGGGGTAAGTACAAAGTACCTTCCTTCCTTTGGCCCCCGTCGCGCCCCCTCGCGGCGGGGGCATTGTTATGCGGCACCAAAAGTTGATAAAGGTGACAAAGGGACAGTCCCTTTGTCACCTTTTTCGTTAGCTGTCGACGTGCATAACCTGCAAAAGGGACTGTCCCTTTTGCAGGTTCGCGTTGCTAGTCCTCGACGTGCATGGCGCGCATGGCGTTGAGGATCGCGATGATCGCGACGCCCACGTCGCCAAAGACGGCGAGCCACATGTTGGCGATGCCAAACGCCGCTAGCGCCAGAATCAGGAGCTTCACGGCAAGCGCGAAGACGATGTTCTGCCAGACGATCCCCATCGTCTTGCGGGCAATGCGGATGGCTCGCGAGATGTTCGAGGGCTTGTCGTCCATAAGGACGACGTCGGCTGCCTCGATGGCGGCGTCGGAGCCCATCGCTCCCATGGCAATGCCCACGTCCGCGCGGGTGAGAACCGGGGCGTCGTTGATGCCGTCGCCAACGAAGGCGAGCTTGTGCTTGGTATCTTCGCTCGAGAGCAGCGTCTCGACTCGCTCGACCTTGTCCGCGGGCAGGAGCTGTGCGTGGAACTCATCGATGCCGAGCTGCTCCGCCACGGCCTTCGCAACCTCTTCGCGGTCGCCCGTGAGCATGACGCAGCGGCGGACGCCGCAGGCGTGGAGGTCGCGGATGGTCTGCGCGGCGTCGTCCTTCACGACGTCCGCGATTACGATGTGGCCCACGTAGCGGCCATCGACCGAGACGTGCAGGATGGTGCCGGTGAGCGAGCAATCGTGCCAGGTCTCGCCGTGCGCACGCATGAGCTTGTCATTGCCCACGAGGACCACGTGCTCTGCGGCCTGGGTCTCCTCGATCACGCGAGCCACGACGCCGTGGCCACTCTCCTCCTGGACGTCACGAATGCGATTGCGGTCAATTTCGCCCGTATACGCAGCCTTGACGGAGAGCGCGATGGGATGGTCCGAGAAGGCCTCCGCGTAGGCGGCGTGGCTGAGGACATAATCTGGGTCGATGCCGGACTCTGGGTGAATGGCGACGACGTTGAAGGTGCCGTTGGTAAGGGTGCCCGTCTTGTCGAAGACGACGGTGTCGACCTCCGCCAGGGACTCGAGGTAGTTCGATCCCTTTACGAGAACGCCGATGCGCGACGCCCCACCAATGCCGCCGAAGAAGCTGAGCGGCACGCTTATGACGAGGGCACACGGACAGGAGACGACGAGGAAGGTGAGGCCACGGAGGATCCAGTCGCTCCAGGCGCCGGTGATGAGGCCGCCGCCAAGGGCGAGGAGGGCGGCGGCGCCGGTGACCGACGGGGTGTAGACGCGGGCGAAGCGAGTGATGAAGTTCTCGGTTTTGGCCTTCTTCTCGCTGGCGTTCTCAACGAGTTCGAGGATGCGTGAGACGGTCGACTCCCCAAAGGGCTTGGTGGTCCTGACTTTGATGAGGCCGGTCATGTTGATGCAGCCCGAGATGACGTCTGCACCCGTCTCGGCATGACGTGGGACGGATTCGCCCGTCAGCGTGGCAGTGTCGAGCTGGGTCGCGCCCTCGATGATGGTGCCGTCGATGGGGATGCGCTCGCCCGGCTTGACCACAATGACAGACCCCACGGCGACCTCGTCCGGGTCGACCTGCTCGAGCTCGCCGTTCGCACCCTCGATGTTTGCGTAGTCGGGGGCAATATCCATCATGGCAGCGATGGACTTGCGGCTCTTGCCGACGGCGTATGCCTGGAACAGCTCGCCCACCTGGTAGAAGAGCATGACGGCCGTGCCCTCGGACATGTGCGGGTCAGTGTCGGGGAAGAGGACCATCGCGAAGGCGCCGATCGTGGCGACGGCCATGAGGAACGACTCGTCAAAGGCCTTGCCGCGACGGATGTTGCTATAGGCCTTCCTGAGGACATCGTGGCCAGCGATGACGAAGGGCACGAGATAGAGTACGAAGCTTGCATAGACGCATCCCGGGTCGCCAAAGGCGGCTTTGAGTGCGCCGAGCTTATCTATCGCGAAGATAACGGCAAAGACGACAAGCGCGATGAGGATGCGACGGAGCTTCTGCTCCTGCGTCTCCTTCTTGCGACGCTTCTTTTTCTTTTGGTCTGCCATTGTGCTTCCTCTCCCAAATCGATGAACGTATGCGCAGCCGTTCATATATTAGCATTTAAAAGACCCCCGCCGCGAAAAGTAGGGTCAGCGGCAGGGGATGGCTTGCTAACGGATGATTTCGCAGTCGGGCTCGGCATCGGCGGTGAAGTCGACGACGCGCTCGAGGACCTCGTCGAACTCCGCGTCATCGGCCTCGAGGGTGAGCTTCTGGGTCATGAAATTGACGGAGACGGACTTGACGCCCTCGAGCTTGGAGAGCTCGTCCTGCAGCTCGCGGGCGCAGTTGGCACAATCAATCTCGTCGAGCTTGAACGCCTTCTTCATGATGGGACCTTTCTCTTAAGGGCCGTGCCCTCACTTGTATATTTACGATAACCGGAACATCTGAACAACCATTCATATACCCGGCTAAAGCAAATTATATGAGCGCGTATTCATATGTCAACGAGAATTGGGTAAGCGGGCGATTTGCATGGGTGGCGGGTAAACTCACTCGCAGATGTGGTTGAGGCCGACGTTGAGCATCGTGTAGACGTGGTCGTCCGCGAGGGAATAGACGATGTTGCGTCCGTCGCGCACGAACTTCACGAGGTGCGCCTGCTTGAGCGTGCGCAACTGGTGAGAGACGGCGCTCTGCGTGGTGTCCGTCTCGTCTGCGATATCCGCCACGCACAGGTCGCGCCCCATGAGGGTGAACAGGATCTTGATGCGCGTCGTGTCAGAGAAGACCTTGAAAAGGTCCGCAAGGTCATAGAGAAGCTCCTCGTCTGGCTCGCACTCAGGCGCCTTGCCAACGGGAATGATGCTGCTCTTGGGCTCGTCGTTGCTCGCGAGGGCCGTTTCCTTGTTCGTCTCCGTCATGGGTGTGCCTCCTTGGGGCTAGTCAGAGAGCGTGATCTGGCGATAGCCAATGCCGCATCGATCGAGGATGCTCTTGGAGACGAGGTTGTCCGTCGTGCCCTCGTACTTGTCGCCCAGGTAGACGACCTCGCCAATGCCTGCTTGTACGAGGGTCTTGGCGCACTCGTGGCAGGGGAAGAGGGTCACGTAGACGCTCGCGCCGTCGAGGTCCTTGAGCGAGCCGCGGTAGTTGAGAATCGCGTTCGCCTCGGCGTGGATCACGTAGTTGTGCTTGTCGAGCAGGGGGTCAGCGTCCGTCTCCCAGGGGAAGTCGTCATCGTTGAGGCCGGTGGGGGTGCCGTTGTAGCCCACGGACAGGATGCGATGGTTGGTGTCTGCAATACAGGCGCCCACCTGGGTGTTTGGGTCTTTGCTGCGAAGACTCGCCGCAACGGCGACACGCATGAAGAACTCGTCCCAACTGATGACATCGGTGCGCTTACCCGGCATGCTGGCTCCTTGGTCTCGTTTCCTTCGTGAATCTTACCCCACGGGCGGCTTGCGCATCCGGGCGCGAATCTCGGGCTCGTTGGGGATCGCGCGAGCGACGATCGCGTGGAATCGAGCGTTGTGGGTCGGCTCGAGGAGGTGCGCGAGCTCATGCGCGACAACGTAGGAGAGGCATTCGGGCGGGTAGGCGGCGAGGCGCGCGTTGATGCGGATGGCACCGGTCTTAGGGGTGCACGATCCCCAGCGCGTCGCCATGGCGCGAATCTTCCAGGAGCTTGCGTGGGCTCCCACCTGCGATTCCATCCACATGACGATCTCTGTCAGGCGACGGGCGAGCTCTTCTCGGTAGATCTCGTCGACCTCGTCCAGCGTGAGCTTGCCACCATCCGGAGCCTTAACGGACTCACCCCAGAGCGGATAGGTGGAGGCGCCCTGACCCGCCAGGAGATCTTGCACCGCGGCACGCTTGAGGCGCGAGTCGACGTTCTTGCGAATCCACGCCGCGCGCCTGTCGAGGAACTCCTGGGCGCGACCTGCCGGCATGCCCATCGGCATACTCAGCACGACCGAACCGTCACGGTGGATGCGCAGGTTGAGGTTGCGCACGTGCTTGCGCGTCACGGAAACGGGGATGGCGTCGCCAACGCGTACGCCATCCCCGTCGTTCACGTAGAGAATGAAGCTGCTCACGGGTTTACGCTGAGCCTAGGCGAACTCGATCTCGCCGGTGGCGGCGTCCATCGACTGGACGATGGCGAGACTCTCCACCTGGTAGCCACGTTCGCGCAGGCTCTTGCCACCGGGCTGGAAACCCTTCTCGATGGCGATGCCGATACCCTCGACCACGACGCCCGCCTCCTCGCAGATCTCGAGGAGGCCGTTAAGGGCGCAGCCCATGGCCAGGAAGTCGTCGAGGATGATGACGTGCTCGCCGCGCTCGAGGAAGCGCTTGGCGACGATGACCTCGTAGGTGCGGCCCTTGGTGTAGCTCTTGATCTGGGTACGGTACTGCTCGCCGTCGAGGTTCTTGGACTCGGTCTTGCGGGCGAAGACCACGGGCACGTCGTTGAAGTGGGTGGCGGCGACGCAGGCGATGCCGATGCCCGAGCTCTCGATCGTCAGGATCTTGTCGACGTGCTTGCCGGCGAACAGGTGGGCCCACTCGGCACCCATCTGGTCATAGAGTGCGACGTCGCACTTGTGGTTGAGGAAGCTGTCCACCTTCAGGACGTTGCCCTCGCGAACGATGCCGTCCTGGCGAATGCGATCCTCGAGTTCCTTCATGCGGCGCTGCCTCCTGAACTAGTGGGATGGGCGCGGCGTTTGGGTGGGACCGCGCGAACTTTTCTGACCATTATGCCGCGTATTCGCCCGTTTGTCGTGCGATATCGAGCAACGCATCCGAGATACGTAAATTCGAGAAACGAAACGGCAACCTATGGCGCGTATCGTGGCTCCCTACAAACTGGCGGCGCGAAAGAGGTTCGCATGGTGCAAGTCAGACCCTTTACCTCGGAATACGAGGAATACGTTCGCGATGAGTCACGCAGTGCGGGAGAGGCGGAGAGCATTTCCTTTCCCGTGAATGAGGACGAGATTCGCGCCGTCTTGCGCGAAGCGTTCGTCGCGGGAGGCCCCGTGACCGTCCAGGGCGCGAGGACCGGCCTTGCCGCTGGTGCCGTCCCGCACGGCGGCCATGTCATGAGCCTCGCGCGCATGGATGGCTATCTCGGGCTCCGGCGAGATGGGGATGGCAGGTTCTACCTGCGCGTCCAGCCGGGCGTCGTCCTCGCCAACCTGCGTAAGGCCTTAGCGAACAAGGCCATTCCCACGGCGGGCTGGGACAAGGAGAGCCTGGCGGCGCTTGAGGAGCTCTATGCCGGTCCCGAGCAGTTCTTTCCCACGGACCCAACGGAGACGAGCGCGTGCATCGGCGGCATGGTGGCCTGTAACGCCTCTGGGGCCCGCAGCTACGGCTACGGTCCCGTGCGTCCTCACGTGAGCGCCCTGCGCGTCGTGCTCGCGGATGGTGACGTCGTCGCGCTGCGTCGCGGCGAGGTGCGCGCGAACGGACGTGCGCTCACGCTCGTGACGGAGGGTGGCCGCGAGATCACGCTCGACCTCCCCACGTATGAGATGCCCAAGACCAAGAACGCCTCCGGCTACTTCGTGGAGGATGACATGGACGCTGTTGACCTGTTCGTGGGGTCTGATGGCACGCTTGGTGTGGTGAGCGAGGTTGAGCTCGCCCTTACGCCGGCGCCGGCGGTCGTGTGGGGCGTGAGCTGCTTCTTCGAGAACGAGACGGCGGCGCTCGACTTTACCTGCGCGGTGCGTCCGCGCCTCTCACGCGCGAAGGCTATCGAGTACTTTGACGATGGCGCCCTCTCGATCCTGCGTTCCCAGCGCGAGAACAGCGTCGCCTTCGCGAGCCTGCCTTCGGTGGAGGAGCGCTTTGCGTGCTGCGTCTACGTCGAGCTCGATTGCAACGACGAGACGGAGGTCGCCTCCGAGCTCTACACGATTGGCGATGCCATGGCCGAGGTGGGGGCAAGCGAGATTGACACCTGGGTCGCGCGCACGGACGTGGACCGCGAGTGCCAGCGCTTCTTCCGTCATGCCGTTCCGGAGAGCGTGAACATGCTCATTGACGAGCGTCGTAGGACCGACCCCTCCATCACGAAGCTGGGGAGCGACATGTCCGTGCCGGACGAGCGCCTTCATGACGTCGTGTCGCTCTACCGCCGTACGCTTGCCGAGGCGGGTCTCGAGAGCGCCGCGTGGGGGCACATTGGCGACAATCACCTGCACGTGAACGTGCTGCCTCGCGATTCACGCGACTTTGCCGCTGGCAAGAAGCTCTTCGCTGGCTGGGCGGCTGAGGTCACACGCATGGGCGGGGCGGTCTCTGCTGAGCACGGCGTGGGCAAGATCAAACGTGGCTTCCTCGAGACGATGTATGGTCTCGCGCACATCCGCGAGATGGCGCGGCTCAAGTGCCAGCTCGACCCCAAGGGCCAGCTCGGACGAGGCAACCTCTTTAGTGAGGAACTGCTGGATGAGATGGTCGCGGAGCGCCTGGGCACTCGCGACGCGGGTGGCTGGGCTGGCACCGGGGCTGGGGCCGAAGCCGCGTCCGGGACCGACGCCACGGCTGGGGCGAACGCCGTGCCCGTCGATGCCGAGAAGGGCGGTGAGCGCGCATGAGGATGGTCGTCTGCATGAAGGCCGTGCCCTCCACCACCGAGGTGCGCATGGACCCCAAGACCAACACGATCGTGCGAGACGGGCGTCAGTCCGTCGTAAACCCGTTTGACACAGCGGCGCTCGAGGTTGCGCTCGAGCTCAAAGAGCGCCTCGGCGGCACGGTCCGCGCACTTTCGATGGGCATTCCCGACACGGCGCGCCTTCTGCGCGACGCCATCGCCCGTGGTGCGGACTCGGCGACGCTCCTCTCGGACCGCGCGTTCGCCGGAGCGGACACGCTTGCTACCTCATATGCCCTCTCGCTTGCGCTGGGGGAGGCTGGCGAGTGTCCTGACCTCGTTCTTTGCGGCAAGATGGCGGTGGATGGCGACACGGCGCAGATTGGCCCCGAGCTTGCGGGCATCATGGGTATCCCCTGTGTCGCCGGCGTCTCGGAGGTCATCGACGCCAACGAGGGCTCGCTTGTCGTGCGTCGCGACACGGATGAGGGCGCCGAGGTCGTCGAGGTACCGCTCCCCGCGGTCATTACGGCGACGAAGGACATCGCGACCCTGCGCATGCCCAACATCGCCGGCGTGCGAGCGGGCGAGGCGGCGGAGGTCGAGGTCCTTGATGCCGTGGCGGCGGGAGCCGATCGCGCCCGCTGCGGCCTTGACGGGTCGCCCACGCAGGTGGTCCGGTCCTTCGTGCCGGAGCGCTCGAACGAGGCCGTCGAGCTCGAGGGGTCCGTCTGCGAGCAGGCCGCGGGCTTGCTGCGTGTCATCGGGGAGGTTGCGCGATGAGCGGTCTGGTCGTTACTGCCGAGAAGTGCGTGGGGTGCCGTCGCTGCGAGCGCGTGTGCGGGAACGCGGGCATCGAAGTCGTCGATCGCAAGGCGCGCGTCCTTGACGGCTGCGTGAGCTGCGGCATGTGCGTTGACGCGTGCCCTGTTGGCGCTCTTTCGATTGAGAAGGACGCTGTGGGCGTCGACCTCTCTGAATACGAGAACATTTGGGTATTCGCGCAGGTGGATTCTGCGGGCGTGGTGTTGCCCGTGGCATGTGAGCTGCTGGGCAAGGCACGCGAGCTTGCCGACGAGCGCGGCTGCGAGCTCGTTGCCGTGCTCGGGGAGCCTCTCGGCGCGGGTGTCGCTGGCGATGACGAGGCCACCGCCGACGGCGCCGCCGAGGCGGACGCGAACGTTCTCACCCTCCTCTCCGCCGGCGCGGACGAGGTCATCCGCACGCGCGACGAGCGCCTCGCCGAGAATGACGCCGAGGTCTACGCCGCGTGGCTCTGCGACCTTGCCCTCGAGCGCAAGCCCGAGGTCATCCTCTATGGTGCGACCAACTTTGGCCGCGAGCTCGCGCCGCGCGTCGCGGTTCTCCTCCAGACCGGTCTTACCGCAGATTGCACGGTCCTCGAGATGGATACCGAGAAGGGCCTTCTCCACCAGACGCGTCCGGCGTTTGGCGGCAACCTGATGGCGACCATCGTCTGTCCGAGTCACCGCCCGCAGATGGCGACCGTGCGTCCGGGGATCTTCCCGGCCCCTGAACCCCGCGAAGTGCGGAGCGTTGTCGTCGAGGACGTTCCCTTGGCGGAGGGGGTCGAGCGCCGCGTGCGTGTGCTTTCTCGCGAGGCGGCGGGTACCGATGGCTCGATCATTGATGCTGACGTCCTCGTCGTGGTGGGGCGCGGCGTTGGCAGCAAGAAGGCGCTTGCGCCCGTGCGAAGGCTCGTCGAGCTTCTGGGCGAGCGCCTGGGCTGCAAGGTTGAGATCGGCTGCACGCGTCCGGTTGTCGAGACCGGCTGGCTCGACTACTCGCACCAGATCGGCCAGACGGGCGTCTCCGTGGCGCCGAAGCTCTTGCTGAGCCTTGGCGTGAGCGGTGCCATCCAACACCTCGCGGGCATCTCGGGCGCGCAGACGGTCGTCGCCGTGAACGACGACCCCGACGCCCCGATCTTCGGCGCCGCGCAGTACAAGGTGGTCGCCGATTGCCACGCCGTCATCGACGAGCTTATCGAGAAGCTCGAGGCTCTCGAGTAGCTTGTGATGCTTCTAAGCCCTGCGTATTCCGTAACGAATTACGGCCCCGGAACCCTATTGGATCCCGGGGCCGATCTTTTGCAGCGAAGTGCTCATTGCACTAATTGCCGAGCAGCTCCTTCTTCTTCTGCTCAAACTCGTCTGCCGTGATGACACCCTGGTCAAGCAATTGCTTGTACTTGAGGATGCTGTCAGGATCGTCCTCCTTTGGGAGAGGGGAATTTGCGAGAACCGCGGTGATAAGGATACCAAGAGGCCCGAGAAGGAGGCCGAGTGCAAAGTAGGGCGTGTAATTCAGTCCTCTGTTTTCTGCGATTTTTCCAGAAATGCCTCCGCAGACCGCGTAGACCGCCAATAACAAAAGCGCTAAAAACCAGTCCATATCCTCGCCATTCTCTTCGACGCCGGTTGACCTATAGGTCAACTCTTCCTACCAATTAGATGGTAGGAAGAGCCCTACATCTCAATGAATAATCTCTGTTGGATTTGAGACGGGGCGAGGCTGTCATGCGGAAATGAGAGTCTTCTTATCGGGGGAAGCTTGCTTTTGGGCTCTCTTTTGGTTGTCAGCAGTTTCAATTTCGTGTCTCGGGTGCGCTCGCATACAAAAAAGCGACCCCGGAGCCGTGAGGCTTCGGGGTCGCTGGCGTACTAGTGATGCCGTGAGAGGCGCTTAGCCCTCCAGGACCTCCATCATGGAGTGCGCGGCCTTCTTGCCGGCACCCATGGCCAGGATGACCGTGGCAGCGCCAGTGACGATGTCACCGCCGGCCCAGATGCGCGGGTCAGACGTGCGACCGTTCTCGTCTGCCTCGATGTAGCCCCACTTGTTGAGGGCGACTTCCTCGGCGGCGAGCTTCGGGAAGGGGTTGGCGTTCGTGCCGATGGCCGTGACGGCGACGTCGCACGGGATCTCGAACTCGGAGCCCTCGATCGGGTGCGGACGACGACGGCCACTCTCGTCGGGCTCGCCAAGCTCCATCCTCTCGAGCTTGACCTTGGTCACGAAGCCATTCTCATCGGCCTCGAACTCCAGCGGCGAGACGAGCGGGAGGATCTTGACGCCCTCCTGCTTGGCGTGGTGGAGCTCGGCCTTACGGGCGGGCATCTCTTCCTCGGTGCGGCGATAAGCGAGGGTGACGGTGTCAGCGCCGAGACGGAGCGCGGTGCGCGCGGCGTCCATGGCGACGTTGCCGCCACCGAACACGACGACGTTCTTGCCGTGCTTGGTCGGGGTGTCGTACACCGGGAACTTCTCAGCCTTCATGAGGTTCACGCGGGTGAGGTACTCGTTGGCGCAGAAGACGCCGGGGAGGTTCTCGCCCGGGACGTTCAGGAACTTGGGCAGGCCGGCGCCCACGGCGAGGTACATGGCGTCAAAGCCCTGCTCCTCGAAGAGCTCCTTGGCGTCGGTGATGCGGCCCACGACGCTGTTGTACTCGAACTTGACGCCGAGCTTCTCCAGGCCGTCGATCTCGCGCTTGACGATCGCCTTGGGGAGACGGAACTCGGGGATGCCGTAGGTCAGGACGCCGCCGCCGGTGAAGAAGGCCTCGAAGACCGTGACCTCATAGCCGTTGCGGGCGAGCTCGCCGGCGCAGGCGATGCCGGAGGGGCCGGAGCCCACGACGGCGACCTTCTTGCCGTTGGACGGCTTAATCTCGGGGTCATGGGCGAGCTCGGTGGCGTTGTCGCCGAGGAAGCGCTCGAGCTGGCCGATGGCGATGGCGCGGTCCTTGTTGTTAAGGACGCAGTTGCCCTCGCACTGGTTCTCCTGCGGGCAGACGCGGCCGCAGACGGAGGGAAGAAGGCTCGCCTCGCGAATGATGTCGAGGCCGCCACCGAAGTCTCCCTCGCGGATCTTCTCGATGAAGCCGGGGATGTTGATGTTGACCGGGCAGCCCTGGACGCACTTGGGGTTCTTGCAGTCGAGGCAGCGGTTGGCCTCGGCCACGGCGTCAGCCATGGAGTAGCCGCGGTCGACCGGGCGGAAGTCCTGCGCACGCTCCTCAGGAAGCTCCTCGACGTAAGGGGTGCGGGGAGCCTTCATGTTGGGCTTGTACTTACCGTTTACCTGTGGCATGCGCAGCTCTCCTCCTTGTAAGCCTCGAGGGACTCGCCCTCTTCGGCGCGGTACGAACCCTGACGGGCGCGAAGGTCATCCCAGTCGACCTGGGTGGCGTCGAAATCCGGGCCGTCGACGCAGGCGAAGCGGGTCTTGCCGCCAACCTCGACGCGGCAGCAGCCGCACATGCCGGTGCCGTCGACCATGATCGGGTTCAGGCTGGCGATGATCGGGAGGTTGTACTTCTGGGCCGTAAGGGCGGAGAACTTCATCATCGGGACGGGGCCAACGCAGAAGGCGCCGTCGACGGCACCCTCCTGGCAGAGGCGCTCGAGCGGAGCGGTGACAACGCCCTTCTCGCCCTCAGAGCCGTCGTCCGTGGTGATGTAGAGACCCTCGAGCGGGAGCGCCTTGAACTGGTCGGTCAGGATGAGCAGGTCCTTGGTGCGCGCGCCCATGATGACGGAGACCTTCTTGCCCTCCTCGCAGAAGGTGCGGGCAACGGGGTAGGCGATGGCCAGGCCGACGCCGCCGCCGAGCACGACGACGCGATCGCCCTCGATCTCGGTGGGGTTGCCCAGGGGGCCGGTGACGTCCTGAAGCTCGTCACCCTCGTTGTAGGCGGAAAGCATCTCGGTGGTCTTGCCGATCACCATGAAGATGAATTCGACCCAACCCTCCTCGGCGTTCCAGCCGGCGAGGGTGAACGGAACGCGCTCGCCCTGCTCGTTCGCGCGGACCATGAGGAACTGGCCGGCGTGAGCCTTCTTCGCCATCTGCGGCGCCTCTACGCGAAACTCGAACACCTTCTCCGAGAACTGCGTCTTTTTGAGGATCTTGTACATGCAGATCTCCTCTCCTGTCTTGCTTCGTGCGCCTGAGCGCCGACCTTTTGCCCCGAGTCGACGTGCGTTGGCGCGTGTTTGCACACACGACGTAATTCTATCGCGCTGCGTGCGTTCGGATATCGGAATTGTCTTGACAATAATGCCTGTGACCTGCGGGTATTTGGCTAAATGACCATGCGACAGAGGTCAACTTTTTGGCCGGCGGCGCGCTGACCTGCGACGGCGCTCGGGCGTTGCGCCGGTGGAGAAAAAAGCCTGCGAGCAGCGTCATGCCGCTCGCAGGCGAATACCTACCGTTCACGGCTCAGCGGCCGTGTGCTATCTGCTGCCCGGCTTGCCGGCCCCGTTGATGTGGTCGCGGGCAAAGATGACACCTCGTTCGAGGCACGTCTCGACGGCGTCCGCCGCGTCAACGGCGGCGAGACGGACGTCTTCCATCTCGCCAGTGCGGTACTCCTTGAGCACCCAGTCAACGACGGGCATACGTCCCGGGGGCATACCGATGCCCACGCGGATGCGGGAGAAGTCCTTGGTGCCGAGCTTGTTGATGATGGACTTGAGGCCGTTGTGGCCGGCGTGGCCACCACCGAACTTCACGCGGACCACCCCAGGGTCGAGGTCGAGCTCGTCATGGATGACGAGGACCTCGTCGGGGGTGACGTGATACTCGGCGCAGAGCTTGGAGATAGGGCCGCCGCTCGTGTTCATGTAGCTCTGCGGCTTTGCGAGCACTACCTCGCGCGGGCCCTCCTCGCCGCGGACGCGCACGACGGCTACCTCGGCTCCGCACTGGCTCTTCCAGTAGCCGGCTCCCAGGCGCTCACCCAGCACGTCGATGGCGCGGAAGCCTGCGTTGTGGCGGGTGTTCGCGTATTCGTCGCCGGGATTGCCGAGACCTGCGACCAGGCGGATGGTTCCGGGTTGTGCTTGCGGCTTTGCGGGCATGATGCTCCTTCATGAGAAAGGCCGCGCGCCCAGGTGAGCGCGCGGCCCCGTTGCTTGCTTAGGGATGCCTTAGAGCGCGAAACGGCCGCCGACCATGCCGGAGACGCTCGTCTCGGTGAAGACATGGTAGATGCACTCGGCGATTTCGTTGGCGACGCTGATCGTGGAGACCTTGCCCTGGAGGTTCTCCTCGGGCTGGGGCACGGAGTCGGTTACGACGCACTCGACGATGGGGGCGTCATTCAGGCGCGCGATGGCCGGGCCGGAGAAGATGCCGTGGGTGGCGCACACGTAGATGTCGCCGGCGCCCATGGTCTTGAGCTCGCGGATGGCGGCGCAGAGCGTGCCCGCGGTGTCGATCATGTCATCGTTGATGATGCAGGTCTTGTCCTTGATGTCGCCAATGATGCCCATGACCTCGGCCTGGTTGTGGTGCGGACGGCCCTTGTGGGCGATCGCGAGGTCGCAGCCGAGCTGATCGGACAGCTTCTTGCAGGCCTTGGCGCGGCCCACATCGGGGGAGACGACGACGGTGTTCTCCCAGTCGAAGTTCTTCTTCATGAAGTACTGGCCGAAGAGCGGGAGCGCGGTGAGGTGGTTGACGGGGACGTCGAAGAAGCCCTCGATCTGGCCCTGGTGCAGGTCAAGCGTGATGACGCGGTCAACGCCGGCGCACTCGAGCAGGTTGGCGACGAGGCGAGCGGTGATTGGCTCACGCGGGCCGGCCTTGCGATCCTGACGGGCGTAGGCGTAGTGGGGGATGACCGCGGTGACGGAGCGGGCGGAGGCGCGGTGCGCGGCGTCGGCGACGATAAGGGTCTCCATCATGAGGTCGTTGACGTTCTTGCCAACGATGGACTGGATGAAGAACACGTCGCAACCGCGGACGGTCTCGTCAAAGCGAGCGTAGATCTCGCCGTTGGCGAACTGCTCGAGCACGAGGCCATCAACCTCGACGCCCAAAATCTTCGCGATATCTGCAGCGAGCTTGGGGTTGCTCGATCCGCTGTAGATCCTCAGGCGCTTCTTGATGGTAACAAGCTGGTCGAGGTCTTCGTACATCTGAGTGCCGCCCTTTCGTAAGAGAGTACGTGGCCAAAAACTGCCGGTGGGGGAATCCGACTACGGCGTCGAAACGTCGCATGTCCCTCTATGGTACTTCATACAAACCGCCGCAGGTGCTTGTCGCGGCGGTCGATTGCCTTATTTCTGTGCGCGAAGAGCTTCGAAGTGCTTCGAAGCCCAGCCTGCGATCTCGGTCTGGCGGGCGCGGCCGATGGCGAGCGCGTCTGCGGAGACGGGCTTGGTGATGACGGAGCCGGCGGCGACGAGGGCGCCGTCACCAATCTCGCCCGGGGCCACGATCATGGTGTCCGAGCCGACGAAGACGTCGTTGCCGATGACCGTCTTATGCTTGTGGACGCCATCATAGTTGCAGGTAATGGAGCCGGCTCCCATGTTAACGCCGCTGCCCATCGTGGTGTCGCCAATGTAGGAGAGGTGCGGGACCTTGGAACCCTCGCCAATCGTGGACTTCTTGATCTCGACGTGCGTGCCGGCCTTGGAACCGTTGAGCATGTGGGTGCCGGGGCGCAGATAGGCGCGCGGGCCGCAATCGACGGCGTTCTCGAGCTTGGCGTCGATGGCGACGGTCTCGTCGATGACGCAGCCGTTGCCGGCACTCGTGTTGGTGAGGCGGCTGTTGGGGCCGAGCTGGCAATCCGTGCCGATGTGGCACTCGCCGATGAGATGGGTCTGGGGCCAGACGACGGTATCGCGGCCGATGGTGGCGTCCGGGCCGATCCAAGCCTGGGCGGGGTCGATGAAGGTGACGCCCTCGGCCATCCAATGCTCGTTGATGCGGTCGCGCGCGATGGCGGTGAGCTGGGCGAGCTGGGCGCGGGAGTTCACGCCGAGGCCCTCGCGATAGTCATCGCAGTGGAAGGCGCGAACGGCCTGACCGTGGGACTTGAGGATCTCGAGCATGTCGGGGAGGTAGTACTCGCCCTGGGCGTTGTCGCATCCGACCTCGCCGATGTGGGCGGCGAGCTGGGCGCCGTCGAAGGCGTAGCAGCCGGCATTGCACTCGAGGAGCGTCGCCGCCTGCTCGGGCGTGCAGTCCTTCTGCTCGATGTTGCGCTCGATGGTGCCGTCCTCTGCGAGGACGATGCGGCCATAGCCGAACGGATCGGGCGGGGTGATGGTGAAGGCGGTCGCCGCGGCGTTGCCGGCGGAGACGGATTCGGCGAAGGAGCGAATGGTCTCGGCGGTGACCAGCGGAAGGTCGCCGTTGAGGACCACGACGGGACCCTCGTCGATGCCGGTGGCCTCGAGGGCGACCTTGACGGCGTGGCCCGTGCCCTTGCGCTCGGCCTGCTCGACGCACTCGACCGTAGCGGCGGAGCCGGTATAGGCGGCGTCGACGATGGCGCGGACCTCATCAGCGTGGCTGCCGACAACGACGACCACACGGTCGCAGCCGCCTGCGATGGCGGCATCCGCCACCCAGCGGATCATCGGCTTGCCGAGAATCTTGTGGGAGACCTTGGCGTGATTGGACTTCATGCGCGTGCCCTCGCCGGCGGCGAGGATGATTGCGGTGGCGTTTGCCATGGAGTTGCCTTCCGTTGGGGCGGGATCCGCCTTGGGATGCGAACCTCGTCATGATAGCGCACGGATGTGGAGAGTCCGGAAAGGGCTGCGTGAGCGGATGAGGAAGGCACCGCGCCTTCTGCCGCGTTCGCGGCGCCATGCCGCATAGAAACAAAAAACCAGCGCATCGCTGGGGTACTAGGATTCGAACCTAGGTAACGGGAATCAAAATCCCGGGTCCTAACCACTGGACGATACCCCAGCGACACGCTGGCCGGTTAAGTGTAACAGCTTGTGGCGACGTTGGGTGCGAAGAGCCATCTGCGGCTGCGATCGATAGGGTGTGAAGAGCCGTCTGAGGTTGCGATCGATGGAATGTGGCGGCATTTCGGGGCGTTAAATCGGCTCTAAAAAATAGAGGATAGCGACTGCGAGCAGCCAAATGACGTGTGGGCGAGTAGACGGTCGCCCTGAGTCGAGTCTCAACTGGGGTTTTGTTGCGAGAAAAAGAGGGGTCTACTCGGCCGATCACAGTTTGGCTGCTCACAGTCGCTATCCGTTAATTCTGAGACGACATTTTGGGCAAATAAGTGGGCGGTTTGGCGGACGATGAGGACTTTTGGGCGTAGCCTGGCCCTTCTTCCGCCGCCGAGCGCAGTTTGTGCCCGCCTGTCGTCGAGCGAGGCCTGGTCCCGCGCCATCTCAAAGGATGCTGCGATTGCCCCGTGGGCTACTTGCTCGTGGCATGCGGTCGCCCCCGGTTACTTGCCGAGTAGGAAGCGTTCCACGAAGTCGGCGAGGCCGTCCTGCTCGTTCGTGAGGTCGAGCGTGAAGTCCGCTGCGTCGCGGGCGACGTCCGAGGCGTTTCCCATGGCGATGCCCAGGCCCGCCGCCTCGAGCATCTCGACGTCGTTGCCAGAGTCGCCGATGGTGCACACCTGCTCGAGGCCAAAGCCCAGGTGATGGGCGAGCTCCTCGAGGCCGCGCGCCTTGCTCACGCCGAAGGCGTCCCACTCGATGTTGTTCACCGCGGCGGGGTTTACCGTGAGGCCGGAGTTCGCGGGGAGCGAGAGGAAGTCCTCCTCGCGCCACGGGTCGATGAAGTTGATGCCAACTTTGAGCACGCCCTTGCCCAGCCGTTCGACCCTATCGGCGATATCCGCCGCGCCGTCATAGCCGTTACGCGGGGTAAACGTGGTGGCGACGCGATCGAACTCCTCGCGGTTCACGGCGCAGCCATAGCGCGTGCCAGGCTCGTCGTCGATGCAGACATAGGCGGAGATGCCCGGCTTCATGAAGGTGCGAAGGAGGTCGGCCGCGGTCCCCGCGTCGATGGTCTTGCGACAGAAGAACTCGCCCGTGCGCAGGTCTCGGATGATGGCTCCGCAGGCGGCTACGAGGTAGTGGAAGTCATCCATGCCGATCTCGGGCATGGGAAGGCCCTGCCAGGCACGGCCCGTGGCGGGGACGGCCTCGATACCCCGGGCGAGAAGCTCGCGAATCGCGTTCTGCGTGCGTTCCGAGACGCTCTTGTCGTCTCTCATCAGGGTGCCGTCAAGGTCGAAGGCGAACAGCCTGATGTCCTTGGCCTTCTCGGTCAGCTCTTGTTCTGTGAGTGTCATGCGTTGCCCCCGTTTCGCGCGTTCCGTCGCGCACATGATAACCGCTTGGGGGAGTTGGCGGCGAGAGAGGTCGGTGGCTGTTCGGGCTAGGCCTCGCCCATGCGTGCATGTGGTACCTTACATGCGGTAATCGAGTTGGTGGCGGAAGGCGCCTCCCCGTTCGTCGGCACCGCGCCCGGTCTTAAGCTCAAGCCCTGGCTCTGCCCCTGGAGTATCTCCCGACACTCTTCCAGGAGGCCTTCCAGTGGAGCCTGTTCGACGATGACCCGAGCCATCGCCTCGCGCCGGGCCAGTGGGAGCGCCTGCTGGGCGACTACCTCGACCAGCTTGTCGATTGTCCCTGCGGGCGCGTACCACCGTGGCTTCAGTGCGTGCCCGTACTGCCACGTCGAGGCCGAGATGGCCAAGGCCACCCCTGTGGTAGAGGCGGCATGAGGATGGTCGCGCAGCTATATCGCTCGACCCTGGGGCCGGTCTCGCGCGCCTACTACGAGGAGATTCTCGACGCGCTCGCCACCTTCTCGCGCGAGGTGACGCTTCCCGGCGGCCTCGACCACACCGCGGCGTTCAAGGTGTTCCGCCTGGTGATGTACGACAACCCGCGTATCATCTGGGCGAATTCGTCCGCGACGACGGTCGAGCGCGGGTCGCGGGGAGTCACGAAGATGTCCTTCTCCTGCCTGCGCGACGAGGCCGAGGCGCGCTCGGAGCTCGACGCGATAGCCCGAGCGCGAACCCGATCCTCGAGGCGGCCTCCGCCCTTCCCGCGGGGCTGGCGCGCGTCGCCGCCATCCATGACGGGCTGCTCAGCCTTGGCGCTGGCATCGAGGGCGGTGCCGACCTGCGAAACGCGGTCGGTGCGCTTGGCCGTGGGCACACCGGGGCCGTTTGCACGGGTTATGCCCGCGCGTTCAAGCTGCTGTGTGACGCGGCGCATGTGCCGTGCGCCGTCGTGAGCGGGTGGGCTACGGGCGGGGACCGGCCCCCGAAGCGCGGTCGCGACGGTGAGACCAGCCATGCCTGGAACCTCGTCGACGTGTCCGCCGAGAGGGGCGCGCCGCCTCGCTGGGTGCATGTGGACGCCTATTGGGACGCGGGGTGCGACGGCTGGACTTGCAGCCACGCCTATCTCGGCTTGTCTGATGCCGAGGCCACACTAACCCACCTCGCCGCAGCCGTTGGATTTAGCCCCGCGTGCGATGTCTCGGCGGGCTACTACGACGCCTTTGACCTCGAGGCGTGGGATATGGGTGGGGCGAGGGCGATCCTGCGGCGAGCGCGTGGCGCCTCTTCCGTCGAGATGCGCCTGCCCTCGGGTGACGAGGGCGAGTTCAGGCGCTTCGCGCACGAGGTGGTCAAGCTGGCCACGAAGACCTGGCGCCATGACGTCGCGTATCGGCTCGTCCCCGGACGCAACGTGCTTCTCTGCCGCAAGAGATAGGGGTCGCCTGGACTCACGGGCCGGCGCCCCTCCGGCTGCTTCGGTACCGCCGAGATGTAGCGAGTTGACAAGGGGACAGTCCCTTTGTCAACTCGTCTCCCACCGACCTGCCGGACCTGCAAACGAACTGGGACCTGCAAAAGGGACAGTCCCTTTTGCAGGTCGCGGGTGGGGTACGGGCGACCCTGGCGCTCGCCAGCCTTGCTCCGCCGGCCGTCTCGTCCCTACAGCAGCGAGTCGTTGCGGCTCAGGAAAAACTTCTTCATGCCGGAGACGACGGCCGTGTAGCCGAGCACCATCGCGACGAGGACGCCCCAGAACGCCGGCGGCAGGCTGCAGAAGTCGAGCGCCGCGCCCAGCGCGCTCGCCGGCAGCAGCGTCGCCACGGCGATGCCCATCGAGCCAAGCATCACAAGCGGCAGTGACGCACGGCTGCCGATGAACGGGACCTTCTCGGTGCGGATCAGGTGCACGACGAGGGTCTGCGTCCACATGCTCTCGACGAACCAGCCAGCCTGGAAGGTGCCGACGAACAGCGCCTGACCCGCGGCGTCAAGCGTGCCCCAGGCACCGCCCGCGACGGCGGGGCACACGAAGAAGAAGAGCGCCGCGAAGGTGAGGATGTCGAAGACCGAGCTCAGGGGGCCAAACGCGACCATGAAGCGACGAACGGACGCGGTGTCCCAGCGGCGCGGGGTGCGGATGGCGTCCTCGTCGACGTTGTCCCAGGGGATGGCCGTGCAGGTGAGGTCATAGATCAGGTTGAGCAGGAGGAGCTGGACGGCCGTCATGGGGAGGAACGGCAGCAGCGCTGCCGCCACGAGCACGCTCGCGATGTTGCCGAAGTTCGAGCTGACCGTCATCTCCACGTACTTGATTATGTTCGCGTAGGTGCGACGGCCGCACTCTATGCCGCGTTCGAGGACCATGAGGTCCTTCTCGAGCAGGATGATGTCAGCGGCCTCGCGGGCCACGTCAACGGCGGAGTCGACCGAGATGCCGCAGTCGCTCTCGCACATGGCGGCGGCGTCGTTTACGCCATCACCCATGTACGCGACGGCGTGGCCGAGGCCGCGGAGCGTCGCGACGACGCGTGCCTTCTGGGAGGGGGAGAGCTTGGCGAAGATGCACGTCTGCTGAACGGCAGCTGCCAGCTCCTCGTCGTCCATAGCCTCGACGCCGGTGCCGGTGAGGACGTTGTCGGCGGGGATGCCGATGGCTCGGCAGACGTGCGCCGCGACGCGAGCGGAGTCCCCCGTGAGGACCTTCGTCTCCACACCGTGCTCTAGGAGGGCCTTGACGGCTGCGGCGGAGCTCTCCTTGGGCGGGTCGAGGAAGGCGAGGTAGCCGATGAGGACCATGTCCCGCTCGTCATCGACCGTGAGGATACCGGTGCCGGCGGGGTTGTCCTTGCGGGCGACGCCGAGGACGCGCATGCCCTCGTCTGCGAGGTCCGCGCCGCGAGAGATGACCTTCTCCACGAGCTCGTCGGTTAGGGGGAGGACCTGGCCATCGACTTCGACGCGCGAGCAGATGCCGAGGACCTCCTCGAGGGCGCCCTTGGTCACCATGCGCGTGCGTCCCTTGGCGTCGCCCACGACGACGGAGAGGCGGCGGCGCTCGAAGTCGAACGGCAGCTCGTCGATGCCGTGGTAGTACTCGGCCAGCTCCTCTGCCGTGACGGGGATGCCCTTCGTCACGGCGTCGACCTCGTCGGTGCCCTCCGCGAGGGCGCGCTCGATAATCGCGTTGTCGACGAGGTTCTTCACGCCGGTCGAGAAGTAGCTGTTGAGGAAGGCGTAGCGAAGGACGCGGGCGTCCTCGCGGCCGTTGACGTCGAGGTGGCGCTCGAGCACGATGCGGTCCTCAGTGAGGGTGCCGGTTTTGTCGGTGCAGAGGACGTCGACGGCGCCGAGGTCCTGGATCGAGTCGAGGCGCTTGACGATGACGCGGGAGCGGCTGAGGTCGACGGCGCCCTTGCCGAGGCAGGTGGTGACGAGCATGGGCAGCATCTCGGGCGTGAGGCCGACGGCGACGGAGAGCGAGAAGAGCAGGGCGTCAACCCAGTCGCCCTTGGTAATGCCGGAGATGACGAAGACCACCGGCAGCATGACGAACATGAGGCGCATGAGCAGGCGGCTCGTCGATTTGATGCCCGTGTCGAACGAGGTCTCGCGCTTGCGGCCGACGAGCGTGCCCGTGGCCTCGCCAAACATCGTGCGGGCGCCCGTGGCGACGACGACGCCGCGCGCGTTGCCGGAGATGACGGTGGAGCCCATGAAGGCGAGGTCGGGGAGGTCGGTGATGGCCGTCGTGGTGGCGTCGAGGCCCTCGAGGCCCGCACCATCGAGGCTCGCGCGCTTCTCGATGGGCTCGGACTCGCCGGTGAGTGAGGCCTGACTCACGAAGAGGTCACGGGCGGCAAAGATGCGCAGGTCAGCGGGGACGATGTCCCCCGATGAGAGGTGGATGACGTCGCCGACGACGATCTCGTCGATCGGGGTCTCGTTGCCGCCGTCGCCGTCGCGCTCGACTTCGGCGGTGGACTCGACCATCTCGGCGAGGGACTCTGCGGCGACGGTGCTCTTCTCGTCCTGGACGAAGCGCAGCACGCCGGAGACGAGTACCATCGCTCCGATGATCAGTGGGGTGGAGAGGTCGCGCTCGGTGCCGGTGGCGAAGACCCAGTCTGTCAGGACCGAGACGATGGCGATGAAGACGAGGATGTAGGTGAAGGGGTCCGCGAAGGACGCAAGGAATCGGACCGGCAGCGGACGCTTGGCCGCCTGGGCGACGGAGTTCGCGCCGTAGAACTCGCGGGCTGTGTCGACCTGGTCAGACGCGAGGCCTTCTTCGGAACTGTTTATCTCGCAGAATAGCTCTGAAGAAGGAGCCGCGGCGGCGTGTTGCAGCCACTCCTGCTGGGCTTTGGCCTGGGACTCCCTCTTGGCGGAGGGCTTCTGCTTCTGGACGTCCGCGTGCATGCGAACGAAGAGGTCGCGCAGCATCATGGCGCACCTCGCAATCCCGGGATACTAAAAAGGCCCCGGCGCTTTGCCAGGGACCCCGGAGGCACAACGTGTGCATGCGCGCGATTATCTAGCTGCTTAGCGTTTGGCCGTTAGCTGTGCGGCTGTCTTGCCGACAAGCTGTCTAGCTGCCGCTATGCGCGACGGGCGGCCGCCATCCCGAGGGCGGGCGCCTCCTCCATGGACTTGAGGGTCTTGGGTTCGTGACTGTTGTTGCGACTATGACTGGAACCGTCGGACATGACGCACCTCCTTGGTGCCGGGGCAGTGCCCATCGTTGCTGTGTCGGCTAAATGATAACAAATAGGGGGAGTTGGGTTATGTAAGGTTGCCGTAAGTCTGTCATTCCTAATTGTTTCCAACCAGGGCGCGTTTATGCGTTGGCGTGGGTGATAGGATGGGGCGGCTAGATAAATGGTAAGGATTGGGGTCTTATGAACGTTACCGACAACATTGCATACGTTGGCGTGAACGACCACGACATCGACCTGTTCGAGGGTCAGTACGATGTGCGCGCCAATGGCATGTCCTATAACTCCTACGTCATCTTCGGTGACGAGAAGATCGCTGTTACGGATACCGTCGACGCCCACTTCACTGACGAGTGGCTGGCGAACCTCGACTCCGCGCTTGCGGGCCGCACGCCTGATTACCTCGTCGTTCATCACATGGAACCCGACCACTCCGCGAGCATCTCCGCCTTCATGGAGCGCTACCCCGAGGCGACCGTCGTTGCCTCGGCGCCGGCGTTCAAGATGATGGTTGCCTACTTCGGCACTGACTATCCGGAGCGCAAGCTCGTGGTCAAGGAGGGCGCCACGCTCGAGCTGGGCGGGCGCAGTCTCACCTTCGTCGGCGCGCCCAACGTGCACTGGCCCGAGGTGCTCTTCTCCTATGTGCCCGAGGACAAGGTGCTCTTCTCCGCTGACGGATTCGGCAAGTTCGGTGCGCTCGACTCCGAGGATCCGGAGGGCTGGGCGTGCGAGGCGAGGCGCTACTACTTCGGTATCGTGGGCAAGTTTGGCAAGAACGTCCAGGCCGTGCTCAAGAAGGCCGCGAAGCTCGACATCGCGCACATTTGCCCGCTTCATGGCCCCGTGCTTTCTGAGAATCTTGGCTACTACCTCGACCTTTACAACACGTGGTCGAGCTACGAGCCGGAGGATAAGGGCGTGACCATCGCCTACTCCTCCGTCTATGGCAATACGAGGCAGGCGGCGCTTGAGCTCGCGGACGCGCTCAAGGCCCGCGGCCAGGAGGTTTCGGTCTTCGACCTCGCCCGTGACGACATGTCCGAGGCCGTAGAGGATGCCTTCCGCTATGATCGCCTCGTGCTGGCGAGCATCACCTACGCGGGCAGCATCTTCCCGCACATGAGCACGTTCCTTCACACGCTTGCCGAGCACGCCTACCAGAACCGTCGCGTCGCTCTCGTCGAGGCCGGTTCCTGGGCGCCAATGGCCGCCAAGGTCATGCGCTCCCAGCTCGAGGCGATGAAGGATATCGATATCTGCGAGAACGTCGTTACCGTCAAAGGTGCCGTCAACGATGAGACGCGTGCCCAGATCGAGGCGCTTGCCGAGGAGCTCGCGCGATAGGAGAGCAAGTGGAAGAGATGACCAAGACGGCGGGAGCTTCCGCGCTGTCGCCTGCACGTCGCCGTATCTGCGTGGCCCTGCTCGTCGTCCTCGGCTTCTCTTTGGGTTGCTCTGAGTTCGCCGTCATAGGCGTCGAGCAGGAGATTGCCGACGCCTATGGCGTGACGCTTGCGGAGGCGGGCCAGCTCATCAGCTTTTTTGCGATGACGTATGCGTTCCTGACCCCGCTGCTCACCCTTGCGACGGGCCGCTTCAAGCGCTTCCATCTCGTCGTTGCCTACTCGGCGGTGTTCTGCGTCGCCAACCTCGTTCAGTCGCTTGCTCCGACGTTTGGCATTCTCCTCGTGAGCCGCGTGCTTATCGGTGCCGTCTCTGGAACGTTTTTGGGCGTGGGCATTACGTTCATCCCCGAGCTCGTCGATCCGAAGCGGACGTCGGCGATGATCAGCGTGGTTTACGCCGCGTTCTCCGTGGCGATGGTTGTCGCAACCTCCGCCGGCAAGGCCCTGGCCGCTCTCTCCGACTGGCGCATCATCATGTGGGCCGCGCTTGCGCTCGCCCTCGTGACGTGTGCCGCTCTCATCGCATTGCTTCCGCGCGAGGGTGCCACGGACGAGCCCGCGACTGCCGGCGAGCAGGTGCGCCTCCTCTTCGAGCCGCAGGTTATGACGGGTATCGCCATCTTTGTCTTTGGCGTGGGCTCGATTTACGTGTTCTATGGGTATGTCACGCCTTATCTCGAGACGGTCCTCGGGATGTCTCCGCTTGCCGCGAGCGCCACGCTGATGGCGTATGGCGCGGGTACGTTTGCGTCGAATCTGCTCTCCGGCTGGGTTGATTCTCGCTTCGGAATTCGAGCGCTGTGCGTGACCTTCCCCATGCTTTCCGTCGTGCTGCTCACGCTCTGGCTCGCGGGTTCCTCGCAGCCGCTGGGCCTCGCATGTGTCATGGCGATATCGCTGCTCATGTACATTGCGTCTGTGCCCTGCATCTCGATGTTCATGAACACGGCAATGCGTAAGCACCCCAAGGCGCTCACGCTCGCGAGCTCTCTCGAGGCGACGGCGTTCAATATTGGCATCGCATTTGGCACGGCGGTCGGCGGAGTCATCGTGAGCGACCTCGGGCTTGCGAACGTTGGCGCTGTGGGCGCCGTGTTCGCGCTGGTGGCGCTTGGGCTCGTGCTGGTCACCATTCCGCTCGAGCGCCGTTCGAGGGCGAAAGCCTAGCATGGGGGAGCGCTCGACAGACGCCTGCCGTCGTGCGCCGGGTGTGGGCAGGCCCGGCGCCGAGGGCCGCTGGCCCTCGTGGCTGCCGCGCCCCGTTCGCCTCTCGGATGGGTGGGGCTTCGTGCGCCAGGTCCGCGGCCACGATGGCGAGCTCGTGCGGGTGCTGCAGACGGGAGGCGTCTACCAAAGCGCCACCTACCTCGACGAACGCCGCATGGAGCCCGTGTTCTCCTACTACCGCGCCTTTGACCACGCCTTCACGCTGCGCCCCGACACGCGTCGCGTCCTCATGATCGGTGGCGGTGGCTACGCGTGGCCCAAGCACGTGCTCGTGACGCGCGATGATGTCTCGCTCGACGTGGTTGAGATCGACGCGTCCGTGACCGAGGTCGCGCGCCGCTGGTTCTTCCTCGACGAGGCGATGTCCGCCCATCCGGGTCGCTGCCGCCTCATCACGGGAGACGGGCGAGCCTTCCTCGAGGACGGTGCCGCCTCTGGGCGCGAGCCGTATGGCGCGGTCGTGCTCGACGCGTTCGACGGTTCCGAGCCTGTGCGCGTACTCGCGACCGTCGAAGCCGCGCGGGCGGTGCGCGCCAACCTTGCGTCGGATGGCTTGGCGCTCGCAAACGTCGTCTCCGCGGAGGCGGGGACGGATATCGAGTTCCTCCGAGACATCGCCGCGTCGTTTGCCGAGGTATTCGCCCATGTGCACGTGATACCCTGCGAGGACGACCCCTTTGCGGTGGAGGACAACTACCTGCTCGTTGCGACTGATGCCAACTGGCCAGTCCCGGATGCGATTCCCTTTGACGAGGAGTTCCTCGGCGAGCTGATGTACGACTAGTCGCTCAGAGCCTTCTCGTCAGCCGAACCAGGGGATGTCGACGCCGGGGACCCCGCCGCCCGACGGAAGCTCTGCGCTCGTGGCGTAGGGCTCCCATTCGTTGACGCGGCTCCTCATGCCTTGGACGTCGAGGACGCCCTCCGCGAAGCCCTTTCGCACGAGCTCGGGCGGGAGCAGGCTGTCGTACTTCTCGAAAACCGGGACCTCCGTCGGGCCGAGGAGGTCGAGGGGGTCGAAGGGTTTGTTCGCCTCGTCGATGAGGGTTCGAAAGAACTCGCCGGGGCCCGCGCTCATGCGGAACTGCAGGTAGTAGGGGCGAGTCGGGTCAAGGCCCTTGATGCCGAGCTGTTTTGCGCACTTGTGCTTGATGAGGCGCTCGAGGGCGAGGAACGCGTAGCTTCCAAGCCAGGGGAAGAGTGCCCACGTGTCCTCCCCTAGGTTGATGAGGGGCGTGCGATCTATGTCCGCGCCGGCGGCTGCGCGGCGCGCGACGGCGAGACGTACCGTTGCGTTGCGCATGAGGAACGGATAGTTGCAGCGCTCCTCAAGGACGCGACGCATGCGCTCGAGCACGTGCGTGTGGATATCGCCGGCGCACTCGCCAAAATAGGCGGGCACGCGGCCCTTGATCTTTGTGACGTAGACGACGAGACGCTTGTGATCGACCTCGTCGACCATCCAGGTGGCGCCGGCGATGGCGACCTTGCCGCCCGGGGGCGGTGGCGCGACGAGCGTGCCAAGATCTGCTGAGTCGCTGCGGACGGTGTACTCGATGTTCTCCTGAAAGACGCCGTAGAACTTGTACGAATTGACGACGCGTTCTCCGGCGAGGCCGACGATAAGCGTCCCCGCCTCCGTGAGCTCGAGATAGTCCGTCTCGAGGAGATGGCGGAGCAGGACCTTGAAGTCATCCGGACTCACGCGCCTGAACACGGTGAGGTTGAGTACCCTGCCCGCGAGCTCGCTCGCGGAGAGCTCGCCCTCGCTGGCGAGCGTGGCGAGCGTCTGGTGAAGCAGAAGGCTGTAGGGGAGGCGGTCGAGGCGAGGCGGCTCTACCCAGCGCTCCTCGAGGTAGAGTTGGACGAGGGCGATGCCCTGGAGGAGCTTCCACGGGATGGTCTCCGGGAGGAGGGCCCTGACGTCAGGGTGATCCTCGCGCATGACGAACCACATCTCGGGTGGGCGCTCTCGGCGGCCGGTGCGACCCATGCGCTGGAGGAACGCGCTCACCGTGAAGGGGGCGTCGATCTGGAAGGCGCGCTCCAGGCGGCCGATATCAATCCCCAGTTCAAGGGTGGCCGTGGTGACCGTGGTCATGCACTGCGTCTCGTCGCGCATGAGATCCTCCGCGGACTCGCGAATCGAGCTCGAGAGGTTGCCGTGGTGGATCAGGAAGCGATCCGGCTCGTGCGCGAGCTCGCAGTAACGACGGAGTTCCGTGCAGTAGGCCTCTGCGTCCTCGCGGGAGTTGGCGAAGAGCAGGCATTTCTTGTTGCGTGAGTGCTCGAAGACATAACCGAGTCCGGGGTCGGCCTCCTTGGGGGCGGCGTCTGTGGCGACATCGAGCGTGGGACAGATGAAGAAGTTGTCGTCGATTTCATCGGGCTCGATGGGGGACGGGGCGGCGAGGGAGGTTTCGTCGTCTCTTGAGGCGACGGCGGGGCCAGACACGCAGCCGCCGTCTTCGCCTGTGGTCTCTACGCTGCCGGTGTTTGTGGGGTCAGCATCGGCACCGCTTGTGGAGCCAGCGCTAGCGCCGTTTGCGGACTCGGCGTAGCCTGCGGACCCGGCATTGCTTGCGGGCTCGGCGCTGCTGCTTGACGCCTTGCGAGCGTCCGCTGCCCTTCGTGACGCGTCGAAATCGCGAAGCGAGCGCAGCGCCTCGGCGAGCGAGGCATCTCCCGCCTGCTCTCCATCGAGGTAGAAGTGCTCCATCGAGAGATTCCATACGCGCTCAGGCTCCTGAACGCGCGGAACCACCCATCCTCGACCCGTGCCTGCGGACAGGAATGCGCCGGCGGCGTCCGGGTCGCCGATCGTGGCGGAAAGCCCGATGCGGCGCGGGTTGACGCTCGCGATGCGACCGAGGCGTTCGATGAGCGAAATCGTTTGGCCGCCGCGGTCTCCGCGCAGAAGCGAGTGGACCTCGTCGATTACGACGAAGCGAAGGTCGTTGAACAGATGCGGGATGGCCGAGTGCTTATGGAGTAGAAGCGCCTCGAGTGACTCTGGCGTGATTTGGAGGATGCCGCTCGGCTTCTTGAGGAGCTTGGCCTTGTGGCTCGAGGAGACGTCCCCGTGCCAGCGCCAGACGGGGATGTGCGCCTCGTCACAGAGATCCCCCAGGCGGAGGAACTGATCGTTGATGAGGGCCTTGAGGGGGCCGATGTATATGGCGCCTACGCTCGCGGGAGGGTTCTCGTCGAAGAGCGTGAGGATGGGGAAGAACGCGGCCTCCGTCTTGCCGGACGCGGTTGACGCGGTGAGCAGGACGTTGTCATCCGTGTTGAAGATGGCTTCGGCGGCAGCCACCTGGACGCCACGGAGGTTCTCCCACTCATGGTCATAGATGAAGTCCTGGATGAAGGGTGCATAGCGAGAGAAGGTATCCATCAGAGCTTGAACCCGGAGAAGTCTCTGCTGGATGTGCCTTCAGCGGGACGGCTCGCGCCCGCGATGGTGGAGGCTGTGCCAGCGGCGCCGGACCCATCGCTTGCGAGAATGCTCTCGATCGTGGTGCCGGGGTTCTGGTGGAGGATGTCGAGAAGCTCGACGAAGTCGCGGATGACCTCGCGCGGGGTGAGATGGGTATCCGCGCCGACGCGCCCGTACTCGAGCTGGAGGAACCTGACGAGGTCCTCCGTTCCAAGCGTGCGCTCATACCCGAAGTAGCCCGCATGAATATCCGAGAGCTTCTCCGTCAGGACGAGAAGCTCCTCATAGGTGAGGGGATTCAGCTTGATGACGGGTGCGAGCATGTCATACATGCCCTCGCGGGCGAAGCGGCCCTCTGCCAAGCGTGAGCGCAGAGCTTCGTACGAGTAGACTCCGCGGCGGCGGTCCTCGATTGATTGCGGAGTGCCGCCCATGATGATGCCCAGGTGGTGCGCCTTGCCCTGGAGCGTGTCGTTGTACATCGTGAGGATCTTCTCGTAGTTGTACTGGCGGGTGATGGCGTTGGGAATCTTGTAGAGGTTCACCAGCTCATCGATGAGGATGAGCATGCCCTGATAGCCGGCGCCCACGAGGAACTGCGCGAGGAGCTTGAGGTAGTCATACCAGTCATCATCGCCGATGCAGCAGGAGATCCCGAGCTCGCCACGGGCCTCGGTCTTGGTGCGGTACTCGCCGCGGAGCCACCTGAGGACGGCGGCACGGCGCTCGTCATCCCCCTGGGCGCTGGCCTCGTGATAGGCGCGCAGGATGCGGGCGAAGTCGAACCCGTGGACCATCTCCTCGAGCGGGGCGCATGCTGCGGCGAGGGCTGCCTCCGTGCCGGCGGGGGAGGCGTCAATGGTGGCGACCCAGCGATCGAGCACGAGTTGGAGCGCGCCGCCCTCCGGACGCGTCTTGGTCGAGAGGTTGCGAATGAGCTCGCGATAGGTGGCGAGGCCCTGCCCGGCGGTGCCCTGGAGGCGACGCTCTGGCGAGAGGTCTGCGTCTGCAACGACGAAGCCCTTGCCCATCGCATGCGTGCGGATCGTCTGGAGCAGGAAGCTCTTGCCCGCGCCGTAGCGACCTACGAGGAAGCGGAAGCTGGCACCGCCGTTGGCGATAAGGTCGAGGTCATGGAGGAGGGCGCGAATTTCAGTCTCGCGGCCGACCGTCACGTAGGGCAGGCCGATGCGCGGCACCACGCCACCCTTGAGCGAGTTGATGATGACGGCGGCGATGCGCTTGGGCACGCGTGGCTTGGCGGCGGGCGCATCAGCGGATAGCTCCATCTGGCTTGTGTTTTCACTCATAGGAGAGGGCCTCCCTCACGTCTTCTGCGTAGTCGTCGATGATAGCGGGCATGCCGGACACTAAACCGTCGAACTCGAGCGCGGTATCTCCAAGCAAGTCAAAGAGCTTCTCGTTGATGGAGTCCACGAGCATGTCGAGCGATGTGCCTGCGGGGACCTCCCATGGGGTGCCATCGAGAAGTGACTGAAGAAGCTCGAGCTCAATGGCGGTGAGGCCATAGGGTGCCGGCGTTGTTTCCGCGGAAGAATCTTCGGTGGGTGCTACGACCTGCGGCGTGGGGGCCGCGGGCGACACCGCTTCAGCCGCGGCTGGCATCGCCTCTGCCGCGGGCGACACGGCCACTGCTGCCGCCGACGTCACTGCCGCGGCCGACACAGCCTCATCCTCTCGTTCCTCGTCGATGAGGAGCGAATCGCACGTTGCGTTTGCCGCGGCGCGAATGCCGGCGAGTTGGGAGAGGTCGACCCGAACGGCCCTTGCCTCGCGATCCGCCTCCCAAGCGAGGCGGTTCTCTATCTGCTCCGCGACGATCTTGTCGAGGTACTTGGGCGCGTCTTTCTTGGTGAGCGGATGGGGATAGTCAATCGCGACACGCAGGCGCTGGTCGATCAGACGGAGAATGGCTCCGAGCTTGGAGCTGCGTTTGGCGGTAGTCAGGAATCCCTCGTGATACCAGCGCCCCTTGGCGCAACCGTAGCGATTGCATGGGCTTATCTCGTAAACCGTGTCTTCGTGGGGGCTACCCGTCCAGAAGACGGCGTTCATGAACATGACGTAGGGGAAGGCCTGTGAGCTGCCGAAAAGATCTTCGACAAGGCCAGATTTGCGGTGCTTCTCGTAATAGAGGGCAAGCTCAGCGATAGCGGAGCAGGTCACATGGCGGAGCGTCTCCGGACGGTCGCGATAGAGGCGGCTTACGCGCGGCCGGTAGGTGGACAGCGGGTCGAGTGCGGAGAAGAGCCGCTCCTCCTCCGGCCTGTCTGCACCGGCGAGAACCATTGCTCGCGCATCTTGTTTGCGAGGCTTTTTCTGGGGCGTCGCCGCCATCCAAGAGCCGAGGGACTCCGTGAGGCTGACGAGCGCTTCGTCAAAGGCGGTATTTACGTACGGAGCGAGGTAGGACGCGTCAAGCCCATGCCAGACCGCGTAATCGCGGAGCCAGCGCGTTACGTAACGTTGCAGCTCGGGGTAGGTGTCCTCGTGAGTCTTCCAGAAATGCTCGATGGCAAGGAAACCCTGCTCAGCCCTAGTGAGACCTTCGCGGCTACGCCCGATGGGCTCGTGTTCGATGCCAATGCTGGCGATTAGCTCATAGAGGTGAACAAACGCAAAGGAGAGGGGCGCCTTAGGGGTCTCCTCTCCGCGACGGATGGCGCTTCTCCATGAGAAATAGCCTCTGAGCTGGCGATCATTCATATCCACGTAAGTGGGGAAATAGCGCTCGAACGAGCCGTGATACTCGACGTCGTCCTCGTAATCCTCCATGAAGAGCGCTTGCTTGGTGAAGAGCTGGGCGCCAATCATCCCACGACCTTCGGGCGAGAGCGCCATCTCGCGCATCTCTTGGATGCGCGGGGGGACATAGCTGGCCATTTGGGAGCCGCGCATGAGGATGGGCTCATCCGTGAAGACGCGGTCTACGAAGTCGCTGCGGCGGAGGCTGGGGCTCTGGAGGAGCATGTCGAGAACTTCTTGAGCGGTAGATCGCATCATGCCTCCCTCCCGAGCCAGCCTTAGGGACGCCTATGATAGCACTGATTGCGAACATCTGTTTGACTTGCTTCTCCCAGGTGGCGCGAGGGAAGCCGGGCCTTGGGTCAGAACCAGGCTGCGGGTCAGAATCAGGCTTTGGGCCAGAACCGGGCCGCGCGCCAGGACCAGGCCGCGCGCCGGAGCCGGGCTTTGGACCGCTTGAGCTTAGAACCAGGGGAGCCCCGCGCATGCGGCGGCGATGAGCACGGCAGGCAGCATGTTTGCCGGCTTGAACGTGCGAGGCCAGATGAGGTTGATTCCCACGCAGAAGATGAGTACAGAGCCTACGAGGGTGAGGTTGGCGAGCGCCGCATCAGATAGGACTGGGGCGATAAGCGTGGCGAGTGCCGTGACGAGTCCCTGGAAAACGCCAACCGAGAGCGCGGAGAAGATGCAGCCCTTGCCCATAGACGCCGCCATCGCGCAGACGATGATCGCGTCGATGGAGCCTTTGAGCGCGAGGGCGGACCAATCGCCCGCAAGGCCGTCTTGGATGGAACCCACAATGGCCATCGCACCGACCGAGAGGGTGAGCGATGCGGTGACGAAGCCGTCGACGAAGCGGGGGGTCGCCGGAGCTGCCAGTGTGGTCGCGCAGCCATTTTCCGAGGTCATCGAAGCGAGCATCGATGTCGATGACCTCGCCGATGACCGTACCGAGCGCCATCGACACGACAAGCATCATCGTGCCCGACGTGGAGAGGAGAACGGTTCCGTCTTCCGCAACGGTGGCGACGAGCATGTGCTGGAGCGTGCCTGCGATGCCAACGAATACGATGCACGCGCCGCATGCGCGGAGAAGCGCGTCTTGCAGGCGCTCCGTGACGAGCGAGCTGGCGGCGAGGCCGATGAGCCCGCCGATAATGATCAGGATGACGTTGATGAGGGTACCGAGGCCGGGCATTGGGCTCCTTAACTGGTTTGCGCGGTCCTTTAGTATACAGGCGGCCGACAAGCGGCATCTGCGCTCGCGCCTCGATTCTTGCGATGCGTGCGGTATGGATGACGCGTATAGTAGCCTCAAACCCGAGAAACGGAGGACGCATGGTCTACCCTGACAGGATTGTCGACTTCGCCTTCTGTCCTTATCCCTGCTACCAATACCTGGCAGACCTGGCTGACCCCGAGGATTGGGGCCCGGATAACAGGATATTGCTCAACTACATCGACTTCACGTACCGTCGTGCCGCGTACCTGCAGGAACGCGTCGATGAAGAGGGGAGAGGGAAGTCCTTCATCGTGTTGGATGGCGATTTCGCCTGCTTCAATACGGGGCTTTTCACGCCGCGCTTCGAGGCGATATACGCATTGTTCCAGCCCAACAACCGCCCAGGTGCCCAGCCATGGTTCCTTAAGGGCTTCTTTAAGTCGAGCGACTTGGCGCTGTCAGAGGTTGACGAGCTCCCTGCCCGCGTTCATTACACCGATAACCCCGCAGACCTCATTTACGATTTCCACCTGCGGGTTCGTCCGAATATCGATCATATTTTGGGCGATAAGAACAACTTGGCTCGCATCCCGGAACAACTTCGTGGCGAGGGAAACGAGTGCTTGCTGCGCCGGGCCTTTGAGGGCGCCGTTGCGGAGGCCGAGCGCCGCGCGGCTGCGAACTACACCATTGCGGTGCCGCAGTACTACAACGGGCGCATCCAGCTGCTTCTGCCACTTCGCCTTACGGGCAGCCAGCCGGAGCTCGCGTTGACTATCTGCCGTGAGGACGGGTTCTATTCTGCGCGAACGTGCCTTACGCTTGATATGGCATATAACAATGCGCGCCAGATTTGCCGTCCGATGGCGAGTTGGCTGGCAAAGTAGGGCCAGGAAACTGAGCGTGTGCCAGATGGGGCGTCGGGGGTATCGGACGGCATCTTGGTACGTTGCGCTGCGTACGAACGCCGCGCGTGCCCCGCCGCGCCAGTGGTTTCCGTTTGCCTTTTCGGGCAGGTGACGGCTTGGACCACGCTGGTTGGCTTATCAGACAGACTTATGTAATCCCACTCGGTCGAATGGATACAATAACCGCAGGTGACTGGGCCTAGTACGGGAGAGAGCGTCATGGCACGCGTAAAGAAGACCATGCTTTGGCGTGACGTCCTCGCCACGTTCAAGAAGTCGAGGGGACGCTTCTGCTCCATTGTCTGCCTTATCGCCCTGGGCTCCTTCGCTCTCGTGGGCCTCAAGGTCGCGGGCCCGGATATGCGCGCGACTTCCGCCCGATTCTTCGACCGCTACGACATGGCGGACGTTACCGTTATTGGCGACCTTGGCCTTGACGCCGATGACCAGGCGGATATCAAAGCGACTCCCGGCGTCCGCGAGGTCGAGTTCGGCTACCTCAAGGACGTCACGATTGCGGACACCAATGATTCCATTCGACTCGAGTCGGTCCCTGAGCGCGTAAGTCAGTTTGAGATCGTTGACGGTCGCATGCCTTCGGCTCCTGACGAAATAGCCGTCGACTCCTTCCTCGCAGATCGCTTTCCGCTCGGCTCGATGGTCGACCTGGTCGAAAAGGCCGGCATGGGTGGCAGCACGGTGCTGACGCAGACGCACTTCCGCGTTGTGGGACACGTGAGCTCGACGGAGATCATCGCGAGCGTGAACAAGGGCAAGACAACGGTGGGAACGGGTGACCTTACGGGATATGCCGTGGTAATGCCCGGCGTCTTCAATGCGGACTATCGCATGGTTGCGCGTCTTACGTTTGATGACACCGAGGGTCTCGACCCGTATGGCGCTGAGTACCTCGCACGCGTCGCGGCTCATAAGGAGGAGCTTGCCACCGCGCTCACACGCGCACCGCAGCGCCGTCTTGCTGCGGTGCGCGCGGAGTTTGACGACAAGATCGCTGATGGCCAGGCGACCCTCGACAACGCTCGTCAGCAGCTCTCCGATGCCAAAGCAGCGCTAGATGATGCTGCCGCGAGACTCGCAGATGGACAAGTGACCCTCGATGACACTTGGTCACAGCTTGAGGCGGCTGCCGCGCGGCTGGCGGGTGCGCGCGAAACGCTTTTCGCTTCCCGCGATCGTCTTGCAGATGCCCGCGCCCAGCTAGACGAAGGAGAACGACAGCTTGCCGAGGCGCGCTCCCAATACGCGGCGTCCGTCCAAGCCCTCGATGACGCCAAGGTGGCAGCGGAGCAGCAAACGGCCCAGACGCAGGCGCAGATTGACGTCCAGCGTGCGGACGTTGCGCAAAAGAGGGACCAGCTTGAGCAGGCATACGCCGCCGGCCTCATCGACGACGCGAGCTACATCCAGCAATCAGCGCAGCTCGATGCCGTTGAGCAGCAGCTTTCCTCGGCTCAGGTGGCTCTTGACCAGCAAGTCGCGAACGGTCAGGCAGAGTTTGCCGCCAAGCAACAGGAGCTCGATGCCGTCTCCGCGCAGATTGACGCAAGCGCCGAGAAGCTATCCGCAAGCCAGGCTGAGTACGCCGCCGGCAAGGCCACCTATGACGCCGGCATGGTCGAGTACAACGAGGGGCTCGCTGCCTATCAGCAGGGCCGCGCCGCGTATGACGAGGCGGCGGGCATGCTTGCCCAAAAGCGCTCCGAATACGAGTCTGCTCTCGCGGAGTACAACGAGGCCTTACCCGATGCCGAGCGTGAGATCGCCGACGGCGAGGCCTCCCTCGTCGATGCGCGCGAGCAACGAGATTCCATCGACCAACCGGCTTACGCCGTCGACTCGCGTCGAGAAACCCCGGGCTCAGAAGGTTATAAGACCTACAGCAGCGTGAGCGAGATCGTCGATTCTCTCGCGGACGTCTTTCCTTACTTTCTCTACCTGGTGGCGGCACTCGTGGCATCGACCACGATGACTCGCATGGTGGATGAGGAACGCGTGAACTCCGGCACCCTCAAGGCCTTGGGGTACCGTGACCGCGACGTCATGCTTAAGTTTGTGGTCTATGGGGCTACGGCGGGAGGCATTGGCGCGCTTGTCGGCATCGCACTCGGCCATACGCTGATGCCATTCATCGTCTTTAGCGCCTATGGTTCGAAGTTCGTGCTGCCACCCATCGAGATGCACTTCCACCCGCTGGTGAGCGCGGCCGCCTTTGCGCTGGCCCTGGCCGTCTCGGTTGGCCCGGCGGTGGCGGTGGCCAAGCGAAGTCTAGCGGAGAAACCCGCCCAGCTCCTCCTCCCCAAAGCTCCGGCCGCCGGCTCGAAGGTCATCCTCGAGCGCATCTCGCCGGTGTGGAATCGTCTCAACTTTACGCAGAAGGTCACCTGCAGAAACCTCCTTCGCTACAAGAAGCGCATGCTCATGACCGTCATTGGCGTGGCGGGTGCCGTATGTCTCATGTTCTGCGGCTTTGCCGTTCGAAACTCCATCAACGGCCTTGCCGAGGCCCAGTTTGGCGACATCATCGGCTATGACTTAATCGTTGCCGAGAATAGCCACGTGAGCGAGGACGAGCGCGCGGGGATAGATGCCGAGCTCGCCTCCAGTGCTGTCGCCAGTCACCTGCCTGTGCGCTACGAAAGCGTGACCAAGCGGGGCGGCGCCAAGGGCGATGACCAGAAGATCAATCTCCTTGTCCCGGAGGACGTGAGCGCTTTTGCTGGTTACCTGCGCATTCGCGAGCGCTCGACCGGCAGGGCGCTCGAGCTTTCCCCGGATGGCGCCGTGATTTCCGAGCGCCTCGCGAGCCTCATCGGCCTGCGCGTAGGGGATACTCTCACGTTCAAGGATGCGGACGGCCGCGAGTGCAGCGTGCGTGTGGCTGGCATCTGCGAGATGTACATGGAGCACTTCATGTTCATGAGTGCGGAGGCCTACCAGAAATGCTTCGGCAAGCCCCTGGAGACGAATGCCTTTGTCGTGAACCTGGCGGACAGCGGCACGACGGCGATTCGCTCCGAGGCGGCGCGCTTCATGGGCCTTTCGGGTGTGATGGGGTGTGTGCAGAGTGCGGCGCTTATCGACCAGATCAACGTCGTGGTGAAGTCCCTCAACATGATCATGGGCGTGCTTATCGTGGTGGCGGTGCTGCTGGCGGTGGTGATCGTCTACAACCTCGTGACCATCAACGTGGCGGAGCGCATCCGCGAGCTATCCACGATCAAGGTCCTCGGTTTCTATCCACGCGAAGTCACGATGTACATCTATCGCGAGACAATCATCAACTCGTGTCTTGCGCTGCCGGTTGGCTGGCTGCTCGGCTGGATGCTGCAGCAGTACATCATCGCCGCCGTGCCGCCGGAGAACGTGATGTTCGATCCTGCTTGCGGGTGGCTCCCCTTCGTGGTATCGACAGTCGTCATCGTGCTCGTGGTTGCGGCGATGTATGCGGTCGTCAACCGGTATCTGCGCCGTGTCGACATGCTCGAGGCACTCAAGAGCGTGGACTAGGCGGAAACGAGAATCGCGGTCGGTTACAGATCCAGGACGAAAAGGGCCGGCAGGGGAGCGTCCCCTGCCGGCCACATGTTAGTGCGCGCAAACAATATATGTGCGTGAAGAGGCTGGCATTGGAACCGGCGCACATCTTGCGCGGCCTGCCGCTCCGCAATCCCTAGAAGGAGTCGTTGCCAGAAGCCCTCTGCTGCTCGATGCGCTTCTTGTGGATAGCGCGACGCGCGTTGAGCCAGCACAGCAGAACCGTAAAGGCCTGGTCAACCTCTTCGTCTGTGTACTGAGACCTCACGATGGACATCGACTCGCCAAAGTGAATCGCATCATAGTGCTCATGCGCGGCGTTGAGCTCGAGGCCCTTCTCGCTCAGCTCGAGGAACTGGCGGTTGTCCATACCCTCCGCTTTGTTCTTGACGATAAGGCCGCGCGCGACGAGCCTGTTCACGATTTGGGAGAACGCGCCCTTGGTCTTGCCAAACGCGAGCGCCATGTCGGTGAGCGTGACGCCCGGGTGATCGGCGATGTACTTGATGACGTGGGTCTCCCAGGCGGTGTATGCCTCGCCGGTGCCGTAGTCATGGGGCTTCTTCGTTCCGGAATAGAAAGAAGACATCTGATGGAGGATGTCACATGCCGTGACGTCGTCAATGGGGTGACGAATGCCGTCATTGGGTACTGGCTGCGTCATATACAACCTCCCTTCATTCGAGGTAACCGTATGAGTTTACTAATAAAACATACAGTATTAATAGGGGAATGGCGATACCGTTCGCGGCCGATAAACTACCGTTCATAGTTTAAGTGTAAAACAACGCAAGTTAGCGTCTAAACTACGGCGATGTAGATGCTAAACAACGCCATGGCAAGCCAGTTCGCATCTGGTCGTTTTATAACCTCAAAGAAAAGAGGAAGTGAGTCGATGAGTCCTGCAATCTCTGTTCTTCTGACGCTGATTTACATCGCATTCGTCGTGCGTTGCGTCCTGAAGAAGGTCAACTCCGTCTTCATCTTCATGATGTCCGGCATCGCTGTTCTGATGGCCTATTCCGCCTTCACCGGCACCTCCGTCCTCGGTGAGGACACCACCGGTAACATCCTCCTCGACTGCGTCGTGTTCGCGAAGAACTGCTTCTCCAAGAACATGAGCGGCGTCGGCCTCACGCTTATGATGGTCACCGGCTACGCGATGTACATGACGCACATCGGTGCCTCCACCAAGCTGGCCTTCCTCGCCACCAAGCCCCTCGGTGGCATCAAGAACCCCTACATCGTTCTGAGCTTCCTGTTCCTCATCGGCTGCGCTCTTAAGCTCGTTATCCCCAGCGCTTCCGGCCACGCGATGCTCCTTATGTCCATCGCCTTCCCGATCATGATCTCCCTCGGCATCAGCCCGCTCTCCGCGTGCACCGCCGTCGTCATGGGCAGCTTCCTTGACTGGGGCCCCAACGACTCCTCCGCCATCTTCGCCGCTGAGAAGGTCGTCGGCGTCCCGATGATTGACTACTTCATGCAGTGGCAGCTCCCCGTCGGCGTCATCCTGTCCGTTATCGCCGCCATCCTTCTTCCCATGTGGCTCAACCACTGCGACAAGAAGGCCGCCGCTTCTGAGGGCGTCGAGGGTCTCCAGCACGAGGCCGTCAAGGATTCTGACTGCCCGGTTTGGTACTCCATCTTCCCGGTTGCCCCGCTCGTCATCATCATTGCCTGCGCCTTCAGCCCCATCAAGATGGACGTCGCCGTCGCGAACCTGCTCTGCCTGCTCGTCGTCTTCCTCATCGAGCTTGCCCGTAAGCGCGACAAGGTCGTCACCGACGACATGAGCTTCGTCATGAAGGAGATGGGTGGCGCCTTCGCTCGCGTCGTCTCCATCCTCTCTGCCGCCGCCATCTTCGCTGAGGGCATCAAGCTCCTCGGTGGCCTGACGGTCGTCTCCGGCCTCCTCGCCGAGGCCAACGGTGCCCCGATCATCGTCGTCCTCTGCATGTCCTTCATCACGTTCTTCGGTGCCTTCATCCTCGGCTCTGGCAACGCCTCTTGGTACGCCTTCGGCCCGCTCGTCCCGGATATGGCCACCACCATGGGCATGGCCACCCAGAGCATCGCCGTCCCGATGCAGCTCGCCACCGCTATGGGCCGCTCCATGTCCCCCGTCGCCGGCGTCATCATCGCCACCGCTGGTATGGGCGGCATCGACCTGCAGGATCTCTCCAAGAGCTGCATGATCCCCTGCATCACCATGTTCCTGCTGAACGTCATCATCGGCTACGGCTGGACCCTGTTCTTCTAAGCCATTCGCAATTTAGCCCGGCCTAACCACCAGTACTATTTAGGTAATGCGTTGTTTTGCAGTCCGTTCTAACTCAGAAAGAAATGGAGCAAATCATGAGCCACGTTTACGATTTCGATAAGGGCGTTGATCGCCGCGGCACCGATGCCAAGAAGTTCGACCCGTCCCTCTGCCCGGACGACGTCCTCCCCTTCTGGATCGCTGACTCCGAGTTCCAGAGCCCGGTTGAGCTCACCGAGGCCCTCCACAAGCGCGTCGACATGCCCCACTACGGCTATCCCTACATCGACTCCGCTTTCGAGAACGCCGTCGCTCGTTGGTACAAGGTTCGTCACAACACCGTGCTGAACCCCGACTACATCGACTTCTCGCCGAACGTCATCATGGCCATGATCTGGACCGTCAAGGAGTTCTCCGCCGTGGGCGATAAGATCCTCCTCCAGACCCCGGTTTACCCGCCGTTCCACGGCCTCATCAAGAACAACGGCCGTCAGCTCGTCTACAACGAGATGAAGCTCATCGACGGTCGCTACGAGATCGACTGGGAGGACCTCGAGAAGAAGCTCAAGGATCCCGCCCTCAAGGTCATGTTCATCTGCAACCCGCAGAACCCGACCGGCCGCAACTTCACCCGCGAGGAGCTCACTCGCATGGGCGAGCTCTGCCTTGCCAACGACGTCATGGTCGGCATCGACGAGATCCACGCTGACATTGTCTACGACGGCGGCGAGTTCATCCCGTTCTGCTCCATCTCCGAGGAGTTCGCTAACAACTCCATCACCTACGTCAACCCGGCCAAGACCTTCAACATCGCTGCCTTCCGCACCGCCGCTTGGTTCACGCACAACGAGAAGATTTACCGTCGCATGATGAACCAGCAGGCTTACGCCAAGGGCATGGGCCGCAACATCTTCGGCAACATCGCCCTCGAGGTCTGCTTCGGCCAGTGCGACGACTACGCTGATCAGTGCCTCGCTTACCTCAACGGCACCCGCGACATGTTCGTTGACTACATCAACGAGAACGTCCCGGGCATCACCGCCATCAAGCCCGAGGCCACCTTCATGAGCTGGCTCGACTGCCGCGGCCTCGGCTTCGAGACCCAGCAGGAGCTCAAGGACTTCATGTTCAACGACGCTAAGGTCCTGCTGAACGACGGCACCACCTTCGGCGCCAAGGAGGGCTTCGGCTTCATGCGCTTCAACTTCGCCGCTCCGCGTTCCATGGTCATGGAGGGCGCTAAGCGCATCGAGGCTGCCGTCAAGGCTCGTGCCTAGTTCTTACGCGCCAAGCGACTAAAGCCAAGCTGCACTAAGTAGCTGACAGCGGGGTGGGGCGGAGAAATCCGTTCCACCCCGTTTCTGTTTAGTCCCGTCTGTTTAGTAACGTAACTATGCGGGTAGAAGTGCGGCAGAGAAGAGCGGGGTTTGCGCCTCGTGTGTCAGTGCGATAGGAGGGTCATACGATGACCAACGAAGAACTGCTTGAGATCGGCACCGCTGATGGCGCGCTTGTCGCGCTTGTCTCCGAGACCGGTGAGGTCGTTTGGAGCGCCCAGAAGAGCCCGGCTGGCACCATCGTCAAGGCGATGCTCGCCAACGAGGTTCCCGGCGCGTACGCCCTCGTGGCCACTCAGCTTGGCGCCGCGCTTTCGACCGTGGGCGGCAAGCTTGGCGTGAAGAGGTATGCGTGCCGCCAGCTCTCCAAGCCGGGCCGCCGTTTCCTCGAGGCTGCCGGTGTCGAGTTCTATGCCGAGGAGGACATCGAGCTCGTGAAGTCCTCGAAGGACCCCTCGAAGGTCTGCCCCGTTGAGGCTGCCCTCTCCGAGATGGAGACCGCAGAGGAGATGTGGGCCTTCCTCGAGAAGAAGTTCTCCTCCGAGGAGAACCCGAGCTGCAGCGTGCCCTGGGCTAAGTAGGAGAAGGGCACTTCCTTTCCATGGGTTAGTCTCCACAAACTAAACGCTTACGAAGGGATGGCGTTTCGTGGTAGGGTTGCCCATGCAACATAGGATGTAGTCGCAGCCATGCATACGCATACGGGCGAGATGAAGTTCAGACTTCGTCTCGCCCGTTTTTTTGTTGGTGCGGCTACCGCCGCAGGCACATCCTGCGGAGACAAACGGTGAGGAATCGCCCACATATGCCTACTAACAAGCGAGAGAGCCTGATCTTCACCGTCATCATGTGCTTCTGCATGGTGCTCTGGATGTCTATCTACAACGTCGCGCGCATGTACGGACACGTTGGGATTGACGTCATCGTCGACGCGTGGGTCGGCTTCCCGCCCGCCTACATCTTTGCGATGCTGTGCGACGTGTTTGTCGCGGGACCGCTCGCCAAAGGCTTCGCGTTCAAGTACCTCGTGACCCCGGGCAAGAGCTCTCCTCGCGCCATGACGCTGGCCGTCTCTGGCTGCATGGTAGTGCCGATGGTCGTCATCATGTCGCTCTACGGCGCCTTTGAGGGGGCCTTCCATGCCGGTACGCTCGCCATTGTCCCCATGGCCTGGATCACGAACATCCCCTGGAACTTCGTGATGGCCCTGCCGTGGAACCTCCTCGTCGCCGGCCCCTTCGCTCGCTTTGTGTTCCGTCGCGCGTTCCCCATGGGGACCGTGCTTGAGGAGCCGGTCGAGCTGGCGGACCTCGGGGTCATTGACGGCGAGGACGAGGCGGATGTCTTCGCAGCCGAGGCGGTGTAGCCAGACCTATACTCAGGGGAGGTGGGCTTACGAGACCCGCGTTTCCTCGGCTGGGAGGCATTGCATGGAGATTGACGGCATCCAGATTAAGAAGGTGGCGTCGGTCGGTGCCGGCGTCATCGGGTATAGCTACGCGCTTAAGTTTGCGATGGCTGGGCTTGACGTGTGGGCGCAGAACCGCACGGAGGATTCGAGCGAGCTCGCGCGCGAGCGTGTGGCGGCATCGCTAGAGTCCCTCGTGAAGAATGGCGTCTATACGGAGGAAGAGTCGGCGGCAATCGCGGGGCGTATCCATTACACCACCTCCATTGCCGAGGCGGTCGCGGGGGCACAGTTCATCCAGGAGTCCTCGGCTGAGCACTATGAGGTCAAGTGGGAGCTCGTGAAGGAGATCGAGGAGGCGGCAGAGCCAGACGCCATCGTTGCGAGCTCGACGTCTGGCCTGCTCGTGACCGAGATCGCCAAGAACGCCAAGCACCCGGAGCGCTTCTGTGGCGGCCATCCCTACAACCCGCCTCACCTCATTCCGCTCGTGGAGATCACGAAGGGCGAGAAGACCAGCGAGGAGACCGTCGAACGTGCCAAGGCGTTCTATACGGCTATTGGTATGGAGCCGGTCGTGCTGCAGAAGGAGGCCCTCGGCTTTATTTGCAACAGGCTTCAGATGGCACTGTACCGCGAGGTGGCGAACCTCGTGCTTTCCGGCGTGTGCAGCGTCGAGGACGCTGACAAGGCGGTGACCTTTGGCCCGGGCATTCGCTGGGGCATCATGGGGCCGTCTCTCGTGTTTGAGCTGGGCGGCGGCAAGGGCGGCGTGTCCGGCCTCATGAACCACCTCAATGACTCGATCAACCTGTGGCTTGAGGACATGGCGGACTGGAAGAGCTTCCCGCCCGAGTTTGCACAGGTGGCACAGGACGGCGTGAACGCCGAGCTTGCCGCGCGTCCCGCGGAGACGGGCAATACGCCCGAGAGCCTAGCGGAGTACCGCGACCACATGCTCATCGAGCTGCTGAAGCTCCACAAGAAGCTGTAGCGAAATGGAGGGCGAGCCTGACGATCTGGCTCGCCCTCTTGCTGTGAGATTGGGCTCGGGGCGATTGCCCGCCAATTCCTGTTCTTACAAAAAGCGCGCCTGCACGTTGACCGTGCGGGCGCGCTTTTGTTCTAGCGGGCTTTGGCGTCTCTACAGCGCGACGTAGGCGCGGAGAAGCTCGAAGGTGTTGCGGACGCCGTCCATGTGGGAGCGCTCGTAGTTGTGCGAGGCGTAGACGCCGGGGCCGATGAGGCCGTGTCGGATGTCGAAGCCGGCCGTGAGCGTGGCCTCGACATCAGAGCCGTAGTGCGGGTAGACGTCGATGGCGTAGTCGAGCTTCTTGGCCTTGGCCGCCGCTGCGAGCTCGCTCACGACGTCATAGTTGTACGGACCGCCCGAGTCCTTGGCGCAGATCGAAACCATGCGCTCGGTGCAGCCGAGGTCCGCACCTACGCAGCCCATGTCGACGCTGATCATGTCGCGGGTGTCCTCCGGCACGACACTGCCGCCGTGACCGACCTCCTCGTAAACCGTGAACAGCAGGGAGACCTTGCGGCAGAGCGTGATCTCGCCGGCGGCGACGGCGCGGGCGAAGCCGATGAGGATCGAGGCGGAGAGCTTGTCATCCAGGAAGCGGCTCTTGATGTAGCCGCTCTCCGTGATTGTGGTGCGTGGGTCCATGGCGATGATGTCGCCTGTCTGAATACCCAGAGCCAGGACCTCGTCCTTCGTGGTTACGTTCTCGTCGAGGAGGATTTCCATGTTCTTCTCGACCTGCTCGACCTTGTCGTCGGCGACGTGGGCGGAGGGCTCGGTGTTGAGGACGACGCCGGTGTAGGTGCGGCCGTCGCGCGTGTGGACGGTGCAGTTCTCACCGTCCGCGGTGCGCCACTGGTGTCCGCCGAGGGTCGTGGGGCGCAGGCGGCCATTGTCCTTGATGGAGCGGATCATGGCGCCGAGCGTGTCGATGTGGCTGGCGAGCACGAGGGGGTTGCCCTCGCCGCCCAGCTGGACGAGCACGTTGCCCTTGTTGGAGACCTCGGGCGAAAAGCCGAGCTCGGTGAGGGTCTTCACGAGGTAGTCCGCTGCATGCTTGGTGTAGCCGGTGGGGCTGGGGATGGCGGTGAGCTCCGTGAGGCGCTCCGCGATGTAGCTGAGGTTGGAATCCAAGGTTTGCTCCGTGGTCGTGGTTGTTGCTTGTCCTCCATTATCTGCCAGACGCGGGGCGAACGACGCCGAGGCTCGAGCGACGGCGCACAAAAAAGCGCCCCGGCTCGCGAAGGAACCGGGGTGCTTGATGGCAAGTGGCTGCCTGGGTGACAGACGGCTGCCACCTGAAAAAGGGACTGTCCCTTTTTCAGGTTACATGAAGTACTTCACGCCGCTCTCGAAGACGGGCATGAACTTGTTGCCCGGCACGTTGGCGTAGAGGCCGTCGCCGCGGCGCTCGACGTGGCCCATCTTGCCGAAGACGCGGCCGTCAGGGCTGGTGATGCCCTCGACGCAGGCGATGGAGCCGTTGGGGTTCACGTCGAGGTCCATGCTCGGGACGCCGGCTTCGTCGACGTACTGCGTGGCGATCTGGCCGTTGGCGATGAGCTGGGCGAGAACCTCGTCGCTGGCGACGAAGCGGCCTTCGCCGTGGGAGATGGCGACGGTGTAGTCGCTGCCCTGCTCGCACTGGGCGAGCCACGGCGAGAGGTTGCTCGCGACGCGGGTGCGCACGAGGCGGCTCTGGTGGCGGCCGATGGTGTTGAACGTCAGCGTGGGCGCCTCGGGCGTGGCGTCGACGATGTCGCCGTAGGGAACGAGGCCAAGCTTGATGAGGGCCTGGAAGCCGTTGCAGATGCCGAGCATGAGGCCGTCGCGCTGCTGGAGCAGGTCGCGAACCGCCTCGGTGACCTCGGGGGCGCGGAAGAAGGCCGTGATGAACTTGGCAGAGCCATCGGGCTCGTCGCCGCCGGAGAAGCCGCCCGGGATCATGACGATCTGGCTCTTACGGATGCGTTCGGCGAGCTCATGGGTGCTCTCGGCAACAGCGGCGGGCGTAAGGTTGTTGATGACGAAGACGTCGTCGTCGGCACCGGCGGCGGTAAAGGCGCGGGCGGAGTCATACTCGCAGTTATTGCCCGGGAAGACGGGGATGGTCACGCGCGGGCGACCAAGCTTAGCGCCGCTGAAGACGTGGACGTCCTTGGCCTGGTAGTCGATGGCGTCGACCTTCTCGGCCTCGCCCTTGGTACGGTAGGGGAACACGCCCTCGATGCCGCTCTCCCAAGCCTCCTGGAGGGTCGCGAGGTCGCAGGCCTCGCCGGCGGCAACGAACTCGTAGGCGTCAGTCGTGGTGCCGAGGAGCTCGACGGAGACGTTGTCGGCCGAGGCGGGCAGCTCGACGCCGTCGGCGAGCTCCACGAGGAAGCTGCCATAGGCCGGGTCGAACAGGCTGTCAGCGGGGACGTCCTCGACGAGGGCGACGCCAAGCTGGTTGCCGACGCACATCTTGAACAGGGCCTCGGCCTCGCCGCCGTAGCCGGGCGTGGAGATGGCGAGCGCGGCGTCATCGCCCACGAGCTTCTCGATGACGTCGAAGGTCTCGAGCAGGCCGGTGGCGTTCGGACGGTAGTCGTCGCCGTACTCGGCGGGCTCGACGCAGATGACGCGGTGGCCGCTGGCCTTGAACTCAGGCGAGGTAGCGCGGGCGGCCTTGCCCACGGCGACGGCGAAGCTGATGAGGGTGGGCGGGACGTTGAGCTCGCCCTCGGCATCCTCGAAGCTGCCGCTCATCGAGTCCTTGCCGCCGATGGCGCCAGCGCCAAGGTCCATCTGGGCCATGAGGGCGCCGAGGACGGCGGCCATGGGCTTGCCCCAGCGCTCGGGCTCGGTGCGCAGACGCTCGAAGTACTCCTGGAAGGAGAGGTAGGCGTCGCGGTGGCAGAAGCCGGCGGCGACGAGCTTGGAGATGCTCTCGACGACGGAGAGGTAGGCGCCGGCGAACTGGTTCTTCTCCATCAGATAGGGGTTGAAGCCCCACGCCATGGCACTGGCCGTGGTGGTCTCGCCGTCGACGGGGAACTTCGCGACCATCGCGGAGGTGGGGGTGAGCTGGGTCTTACCGCCGAAGGGCATGAGGACCGTGGCGGCGCCGATGGTGGAGTCGAAGCGCTCGGACAGGCCCTTGTTGGAGGCGACGTTGAGATCGCGGACGAGGGAGTTCATGCGCTCGGCGAGGGTCTCGCCGGCCCACTCGGGCTCCCAGCGCTCTGCCTTCAGGACGTGGACGTCCATGTGCTTCGGGGCGCCGTTGCTGGCGAGGAACTCGCGGGAGAGGTCGACGATGGTGTCGCCGCGCCACGTGATGTGGACGCGCGGGTCCTCGGTGACGGTGGCGATGACGGTGGCCTCGAGGTTCTCCTCGGTGGCATAGCCCATGAACTCGTCGACGTCGGAGGCGGCAAGGGCCACGGCCATGCGCTCCTGGCTCTCGGAGATGGCAAGCTCGGTGCCGTCGAGGCCCTCGTACTTCTTGGTCACGCGGTCGAGGTCGATGTCGAGGCCATCGGCGAGCTCGCCCACGGCGACGGAGACGCCGCCGGCGCCGAAGTCATTGCAGCGCTTGATCAGACGGCAGGCGTCGCCGCGACGGAAGAGGCGCTGGAGCTTGCGCTCGACGGGGGCGTTGCCCTTCTGGACCTCGGCACCGCACTCCTCCAGGCTCTCGACGTTCTGGGTCTTGGAGCTGCCGGTGGCGCCGCCGATGCCGTCACGGCCGGTGCGGCCGCCGAGAAGGACGATCTTATCGCCGGGAGCGGGGCACTCGCGACGCACGTGGGAGGCCGGGGTGGCGCCCACGACGGCGCCAACCTCCATGCGCTTGGCCATGTAGCCGGGGTGGTAGAGCTCGGAGACCTGGCCGGTGGCGAGGCCGATCTGGTTGCCGTAGCTGGAGTAGCCGGCCGCCGCGGTGGTCACGAGCTTGCGCTGCGGGAGCTTGCCGGCGCGCGTGGTGGAGACGGGGACCGTCGGGTCGGCGGCGCCGGTGACGCGCATGGCCTGGTAGACGTAGCTGCGGCCGGACAGCGGGTCGCGGATCGCGCCGCCGATGCAGGTGGCGGCACCGCCGAAGGGCTCGATCTCCGTCGGGTGGTTGTGGGTCTCGTTCTTGAAGAGGAAGAGCCAGTCCTGGTCCTCGCCGTCGACGTCGACCTTCACCTTGACGGTACAGGCGTTGATCTCTTCGGACTCGTCGAGGTTCTTGAGGATGCCCTGCTTCTTGAGCCACTTGGCGCCGATGGTGCCCATGTCCATGAGGCAGACGGGCTTGGCGTCGCGGCCGAGCTCGTGGCGGACCTCGAGATACTTGTCGAACGCGGCCTTGACGACCTCGTCATCGATCTGGACGTTCTCGAGCTGCGTGCCGAAGGTGGTGTGGCGGCAGTGGTCAGACCAGTAGGTGTCGATGACGCGAATCTCGGTGATGGTGGGGTTGCGCTTCTCGCTGGCGAAGTACTCCTGGCAGAACTTGATGTCCGCGAGGTCCATGGCGAGGCCGCGGCTGGCGATGAAGGCGGCGAGACCGGCCTCATCGAGATCGAGGAAGGCGTCGAGAACCTCGACGTTGGCCGGAGTGGCGACCTCCATCTTGAGCGTCGCCTTGGTCGAGAGCGTCGCCTCGCGGGCCTCGACGGGGTTGATCACGTAGTGCTTGATGGCGTCGACGTCGGCGGCGGAGAGCTCGCCGGAGAGGACGTAAACCTTGGCGGAGCGAACGTCCGGGCGCTCGCCGGCGCTCACGAGCTGGACGCACTCGCTGGCGGAATCCGCGCGTTGGTCGAACTGACCGGGCAGGTACTCCACGGCGAAGACGGCGGTGCCGGCCGGGGCGGAGGCGACGAAGCCGCGCTCATCGAGCTCGATGCCCTCGACGGGGAGCTCGGCGGTGGCGGTGTCGACCTGCGGCTCGCTGAAGACGATGGGGACGCAGCGCTGGAACAGGGCCTCATCGACCCCCTCGACGTCATAGCGGTTGATGACGCGGAGGCCCGTCAGGCCACCGATACCGAGGATGGTGCGCAGCTCTTGTGCGAGCTGCTGCGCCTCCACGTCGAAGCCCGGCTTCTTCTCAACGTAGATGCGAGAGACCATTGATCCTGCCCTTCTCGGCTTTTGGCCGATTCGCGGTGCTTGGTTTCCTTGCGATGTGAATGCGGCTGGCTAGGCGGTCAGACCCAGCGCCGCGCGTGCCGCGGCACAGCTGGGCGGCCGTTGGCACAACTTCTTATTATGCCGCGAGATCGACCAGCGTGTTGGCCGCAAGTTGACAAAGGGACAGTCCCTTTGTCAACTTTGCGCGGGCCGCAACCTGCAAGAGGGACAGTCCCTTTTGCAGGTTGCGTGCGTGAGCTCGGGCTGCGGTGGCGCTATGCTTGAGGCGCTCGCGGGTTGAAGGCTCAGGGAGGCCTTTCGCTATGAACGAGTTCGAGGCTACGAACGACGATTTGCGCCACTTGGATGATGGCCTTCCGCCGGAGATTCAGCGGCTTAAGGATGCGGGACAGCTCAAGCGTGCCATCTGTCTCATCGAGGGCGAGCTGCGTGCGGGAACGCGTCCCGAACTTGCGTCCTGCCTGCGCGCTGAACGTGCCCGCATGCTGCGTACGCCGCTCGACTTTTGCGTGACGCGAGAGGCGGCCCTCGGGCAGGTGCGCGCGGAGTGGCCGGATTTCTCCGAGGACGACCTTGACCGCCTCGTTGACGCGCGGCGCATCGATTGGCGTCTCGTCGAGGGAGAGCAGCGCTTTCTCGACAACTTCGTCGACTCGCTGCGGAAGTATCCCGAGGACGTGCCTGGTCTCGCGTGCCCCGTGCAGGACCGCACAGAGCAGCTTGCCGTTCTCGATGAGATGCGCGAGAAGGGCTTCGCCGAGCGGCGCATTCGCATCCGCGCGAGCATCGCGGCGGGCGGGGGCGTTGACGTGACGCCGGATACGCCCGTGCGCTGCTGGTTGCCCCTGCCTGCCGAGTGCCCACAGATCTGCGACATCCAGCTGCGAGATGCCACGTCGGGCGTTCGGGTGGCGCCCGCTGACGCGCCGCAGCGAACGGCCTATTGGGAGACGTGCGGCGAGCGTGAGTTCTACGTGGACTACGAGTACACGATTCGCGCGCCGTACGTGGACCTTTGGTGCGAGACACCAAGTCCGGCAGCGCTCGACGCGCGCTTTGCCCCGGCACCCGCGCCCGAGGTGGCGGATGTCGCCGAGCAGCGGCCACATGTTACGTTCACGCCCTACCTGCGCGAACTTGTGGATCGCCTGTTCGCGACCATCCCTGCCGATGATGCGCTTGGCCGTGCGCGTGCCGCCTATGATTACGTGACGAACAACGTCGACTACCGTTTCCAGCCTGAGTACCTGCTGCTCGATCCCATCGCAGACTCGTGCGCGAAGTCGCTTCGCGGCGACTGCGGCGTGTTTGCCGTCACGTTCATTACGCTGTGCCGCCTGGGTGGCGTGCCCGCGCGCTGGCAGAGCGGCCTCTATGCGGCACCCGATTACGTGGGGCCGCATGACTGGGCGATGTTCTACGTCGAGGGCCTTGGATGGCTCTGGGCCGATTGCTCGTTCGGCTCCTCCGCCCGCCGCGACGGCGACGAGGCGCGCCGCCGCTTCTACTTTGGCAACCTTGGCCCGTGGCGCATGGTCGCGAACTCGCAGTCCATGGCTCCGCTTACGCCTGCGTGCGACATTCTGCGCGCGGACCCGTATGACAACCAGGTTGGCGAGTTGGTCGTCGGCGACCGCGGTCTCACCTTCCATGACTTTACCTGGCAAACCACCCTCGTCTCCATGAGCTAGTGGCCTCGCGCGAAACCTGAAAAAGGGACTGTCCCTTTTTCAGGTGGCGGCGCGCGGGTTGACAAAGGGACTGTCCCTTTGTCAACTTATTTGGGATGAGAACCAGGGATGACATAGCGGAACTCTTGGTGCCGGCGGGGGATCGCGAGGCGTTCCTCGCTGCCGTCGCGGCGGGGGCGGATGCGATCTATTGCGGTGTTACCGGCGAGCTCAACGCCCGCCGTCGTGCGGGAGGTATTGGGCCTGGCGAGCTTGCGGGGCTATGCGACTTCGCCCACGCTCGCGGCGTTCGCGTTTACGTGACGATGAACGTTGTCGTGAAGCAGGCGGAACTCGCTGGCGCCGTTGCCGCGGCGGGTCGTGTGCTCGACGCGGGTGCTGACGCCCTCATCATCCAGGACCTGGGCTTTATTGCCGAGGTGCATCGTGTATTTCCCTCAGCGGAGATTCACGTCTCGACCCAGGCGAACGTACATGATGCCCGTGGAGTCCGCCTGTGCGAGCAGCTTGGCGCCTCGCGCGTGACGCTCTCTCGCGAGCTGCCGCTGGCGGAGATTGCTGCCGTTGCCGCGGAGACGAACGCGGAGCTCGAGGTCTTCTCGCACGGGGCTATTTGCCCCAGCTATTCTGGCATATGCATGCTCTCGAGCTTCCTTCGCGAGGGCCGCTCTCCCAACCGGGGCCTCTGCGCCCAGCCGTGTCGCTTGCCGTTCGATCTCGTGGACGAACGCGGCGTGCGCCTTCAGGTGCCGGATCGCGAACGCCCGCTCTGCACGCATGACAACTGCGTGATTGATGACCTGAGGCCCATGATTGACGCGGGCGTTTCTGCCTTCAAGCTCGAGGGGCGCATGAAGCCGGCGGCATACGTTTGGGCCGTTACCTCGGCATATCGAGCGGCGCTTGACGCGATTGCCGCCGGAGCCGACGTACCTGGCTCTGCGCGGGCCCGTCTCAAGCGCACGTTCAACCGTGGCCTCACCGACGCATATCTGCACGGCACCTCGGGAAATGAGCTCATGAGCTATGAGCGTAGCGGCAACCGTGGCGAGCTCGCGGGCGAGGTCGTGGGGTTCGAGCCCGAGCTCGGCTTCAAGCCGCGCGATGGCCAGCAGCTGCATGGCACCGTGCACGTGCGTCTCTCCGCGCCCGTGGGGGAGGGCGACTCCATCGAGCTCAGGCCACAAGGGGATCCCGAGCGGTTCCTCGTGGTTAAGGCTCCGTGTGACGCTCGAGCGGGAGACGTCATCGAGTGCTCCTGTCCCAGGCCGATGGAGCCGGGTGTTCCCGCTCGAGTCACGAAATCCGTGGCGTTGGAGCTTGCTGCGGCAAGGGCGGTGAGCGAGCTTGAGCAAGAACTCTGAGCTCTGCGCGCTCGTGCGCAGCATTGATGATGTGCCCGTCATGCGCGCTGCTGGTGCCACCCGCATTTACCTCGACGTTATTGACGCACAGCCCACGTCTGAACTTCTCGCCCGTGTGGCGGAGGAGGGCATCATCCCCGTGCTGGACGAGGTTTGCCGCGAGGCGGACCATGCCCGCGTTGACCCGTGGCTGCGCGGCGGGATGCCGGCGGCGGTGGGTAACGTCTCCGAGCTCGCCCTCGCTCGCGAGTGCGGCGCCCTTGTCGAGACGCGCTCCTGTATTCCTGTGCACAATACGTCTACGCTGCGGCTTATTGGCGATCTTGGTGCTCGGCTCGCCTGGCTGTCTCCGGAGCTCTCGCTTGATGAGGCGTGCGAGTTGGCACAGGCGGATGCCTTGTCGCTTGGCGCGACCGTCTATGGGCGTCCGCGCATCATGACGTGCGAGCACTGTGCCTTGCAGGTCGCCTATGACTGCGATCGCGACCACGTGCATTGCCCGCATCGGGGCGAGGCCCACTGGCTCGTGAACATCGACGAGCGCGCCCTGCCCGTGCGCACGGATGCCTGCGGTCGCTCTCGCATCTACCTCGATGAACCTCTCGACCTCGTGCCTTATGCGACTAACCTTGCCGAGGCGGGCGTTGCCCGTCTGCTTGTCGACGCGGCGTCGACGAGTGTTGACGAGGCCTGCGACGCACTCGCGAGGCTTCGTCGCGCGCTTGCCGGTGAGGGTGTGGAGCGGCACGGCATCGAGGGCCTTGCTCAGACGGGCGTCGAGTAGCTAGCCTCCCACACAACGTTCCAAGGTGGCGAGGCACCCTCTGCGGCGAGGCGTCCCTGCGGCGAGCCGCCCCCGCGCCGAGCCGCGCCTTCTACCGCCCCGCCTCGCCCATGATCTCTGCCGCCGAGCGCCAGGGGCACAGCCGCGACGGATCAACCTCGACATGAGCGTGCTCCGGCACCTCATGCCACTTGACGGTGTACCCCGCGCCGTGGCTGCAAAAGACCGAATCCGGCGTGTTGGGAAGGTCCGCCTCGGGGTCATATCCCGCTTCCGCAATAACGCGATCCGCGTCGTGACATGGCTCATAGCCGGAGAACTCGAGAGAGATCCTTCCCTGGCCGCTCGTGTATTCGGCAAGTTGCAAGGCATAGTCGCCGAGCTCAGACGCGGGAACCTCGCCTGTGAGCCGAGCCTCGTCACCCATCTGCTCGGGAGAGCCGAAGCGAGCGGACATCCTCGTGAGGTCAGACATCGCACGGCCGACCTTGTCCGTGGGTAGCTCGAGCTCAAACGCGTACCACGGCTCAAGCAGCACGCATTCTCCGAGCTCGCGGGCAGTCATGAGCGCCTGTCGCATCGCGCGATAGGTTGCTTGCCTGAAATCGCCGCCCTCGGTGTGATTGAGGCGGGCGCGGCCTCCAACGAGGGTTATGCGAACGTCAGTCACGGGCGCGCCGGTGAGAACGCCTACGAGGTCTCGTTCCTGCGCGTTCGTGAGAATGAGGCGCTGCCAGTTGCGGTCAAGGTCATCCTCGGAGCACTCGGAGCCAAACGTCACGCCGCTGCCGCGCGGCGCCGGGTCAAGGCGGAGATGAACCTCGGCGTAGTGGCGCAGGGGCTCGAAGTGGCCAACACCCATGACTGGTTCCGAGATGGTCTCCTCGTACAGAATGCTGCCTGGGCCAAAGTCGATATCGAGGCCAAAGCGCCGTGCCATGAGGTCACGGATGACCTCGAGCTGGGCCGCCCCCATAAGCCTCAAGCGAATCTCCTGCAGGTGCTCGTCCCAGGAGACGGCGAGCATGGGGTCCTCCTCGGCAAGCTCTCGCAAGGCGCTGAGTACCGTGTGGATGTCGGCGTCGCCCGTGAGCACGCCGTAGGTGAGAACGGGCGCCAAGGTGGGACGCTCTGGCGCGGGTTCGGCACCCAGCGCATCGCCTGGGCGAACGTGCGAGAGACCCGTTACGGCACAGACGCCGCCGGCGGAGGCGTTTGATATGGGTTCGAAGCGCGACCCCGTGTAGATACGGAGTTCGTTGATCTTCTCGGACCAGGGTATGCCGTCCGTCACACCGTCTGCCTGCTGGCGGGCGTGGAGCTCGCCGCCGGTGATCTTGAGCCAGGCGATTCGCTCGCCGCGGTCGCCACGGCTTACGCGATACACGCGAGCGGCGAACTCGCCGGGCCAGGCGCGGTCGGGCGCGAGCTTGGCGATGGTATCCAAAAGCTCGGCCACGCCCTCGTTCTTGAGGGCCGAGCCAAACAGACACGGAAAGATGTGGCGCTCGGCGAAGAGACGCCGAGTGGTCGTGCCATTGAGCTCGCCTGTCTCGAGAAACTCCTCGAGCGCCGCCTCGTCCGTCATGGCAGCGGCTTCGCTGGTTAGCTCCTCGATGGGGAGGCATCCCTCGGAGGGCCTTGCGCGCAGGGCCGCAAGCAGGGCGTTTCTCTCGGCAAGAGAGCCCGCGTCAGGCAGAAGGTCTACCTTGTTCGCGAAGATGATGGTGGGGATGCCGTGACGCTCAAGCAGGCGCCAGAGGGTGCGGGTGTGACCCTGGATGCCGTCATTTGCGCCTACGACGAGCACCGCGAGGTCGAGGGCGGCGAGCGTCCGCTCCGCCTCGGCGGAGAAATCGACGTGACCGGGGGAGTCCACCAGCGTGATCGCGGTGTCTGCGCGCACGAGAGCCGCCTGGGAGGAGAAGATCGTGATGCCACGGTCACGCTCCATGAGGTCGGTGTCGAGGTGGGAGTCACCGCGGTCGACGCGCCCGCAGGTGCGGATGGTGCCCGCGTCGAACAACATCGCTTACGCGAGCGTGGTCTTACCTGCGTCGATGTGCGCCAATATGCCGACAACCGTCTGCCTCATAGGTCTCCCGAGCGTTGAGTGCTTGCGTGTGGGTGCAATCGTCTCCCCGGTGAGCGTCTTGGTCAAGACGTGAGGCGGCCTTACCATCCCGTCCCGGCTGCCTCGCTATTGTGAGGAAAGCGGCCTTGCCTACGCGAGTGCCAACGGTCGTGATTGCCCATGATGCCGGTTTCTCCTTGCCGATGCCCTCAAACCATTTGGCGGATGCGACGCTCGATGGCCCGTCTGCGTGGGTATCGTTACACCATTGCACGTATGCGTTGGCGCCTAGGCGCCGGACAGGGGGATACCATGGCAGATCTTACTGGCAAGCGCGCTCTCGTCATCGTCGAGGGCTATGGCACTGAGGAGCCCGAGCTTCTCCAGCCCGTCGAGTTCCTGCGCGAGCGTGGTGCGGAGGTTGATATCGCCGCAGCTCAGAACCCGATTGACTGCGTGACGGGGGACCGCTATGACTCGCAGCAGGTCGTTCCTGACAAGATGCTCGCGGAGACTGGGGCTGAGGGCTATGACGTGTTGATCGTTCCCGGCGGCACCGTCAACATGGATCGCCTGCGCATCAACCCGGAGGCGCACCGCATCATGCGCGAGTTCATGGAGGCCAAGAAGGTCGTCGCGTGCATCTGCCACGGCCCGTGGCTGCTCGTGAATTCCGGCGTTGCCGAGGGCAAGACCGTGACCAGCTGCGAGTTCAATCGCATTGACATGGAGAACGGCGGTTTCGTATGGGTTGACGAGGAGGCTCACGTCGATGACTCTGACGGTCAGACGCTCATTACGAGCCGCTGCCCGGATGACCTGCCGACGTTCTGCGCCGCCATCGAGGCCGCACTAGCGTAAGGCGCAAGTCTCGGAGATGATTCGCCCGCCGGCAGTGCACCTCGCGGGAGCTTGCTAGCGACGAGTCAACAAGGACCACTTTGATGGGGCTGCTGTCCGGATGGGCAGCAGCCCCCTTTATATGCTTCTGAGCTGCGGATATAGCATATAAGTCATATTCACAACAAATAATAGCTGCATGGAGATGGGTTCATCTACCTGGCCTTATGACATATAAGTCATATTGAGAGGTAAGTATTACTTCCAGTACATCTAGCAGCAGATATGACATATATGTCATATGGTTCGAGTCAAAAGACGCGGCCGATGCATAAAGCAAACGCGCCGGCAGCTTACTCTTGGCGGCTGCCGGCGCGTCATTCTCGCGCGGTATGTTGGTGCGCTCGGTGGCTCGGTTGTCGCGTCCTAGCTCTGGCGACTGAATCAGTGCCCCGGCCCCTGCGACTGGCTGAGCGGTCTGGTTTGTCCTAGTTCGCCATAACCCCGTCAGACCAGGCGCTGGTGTCCTCGATGCGCAGGACGTTGGCGACCTTGCGCACGCACTCTGCCTCGGCGAGCTCCGTGGCCGCAGCCTGCATGTTCTTCTCGAGCGCCTTGTGCGTCAGGAAGATGACGGAGCAGGTGTCGCTGTCAGAAGAGGCGTCCTCGAGCTGGTTGATGAGGGAGATCGAGATGTCGTGCTTCGCGAAGACGTTGACCGTCTCGGCGAGGGCGCCCACGCGGTCTGCCACGGTGAGGCGCACGTAGTACTTCGTCTCGAGATCGTTCATGGAACGCAGCGGAAGCGTGTGGGAGAAGGGCTCTGCCTCGGGCAGCGGCGTGGCGCCCTTGGAGATGGGGTCTGCGAGCGTCAGGATGTCGCCGACGACGGCGCTCGCCGTGGGGAAGGAGCCGGCGCCGGCGCCGTAGAACATCGTCTCACCCACGGCGTCGCCCACCACGTAGACGGCGTTCATGGCGCCGGAAACCTTGGCGAGCTGGTGGTCGAGCGGGATCATCGTGGGATGAACGCGCACGTCGACGCCCTTGGGGGTGTTGCGGGCGATACCCAGCAGCTTGATGGTGTAACCCAGCTCGTGCACCACGGCGATATCCTCGGCAGCGATGGTGCGGATGCCCTGCTGGTAGACGTCATCGGTGGTGACGCGCGTGCCGAAACCGATGGAGGCGAGGATGGCGGTCTTGCTCGCGGCGTCGAAGCCATCGACGTCTGCGGACGGATCAGCCTCGGCGTACCCCTTGGCCTGGGCGTCTGCGAGGACGTCCGCGTAATCGGCGCCCTCGGACTCCATGCGGCTGAGGATGTAGTTCGTGGTGCCGTTGAGGATGCCGGCGATGGTGAGGATCTTGTTGCCCACGAGGTCGCGCTCGAGCGTGCTCACGATGGGGATGCCGCCGCCACAGCTGGCTTCGCATTTGAGCTGGACACCGTTCTCGCGAGCCTTGGCGGCGAGGGCTTCGACGTGGCGGCCGAGCAGGGCCTTGTTGGCGGTGACGACGTGCTTGCTGGCGGCGAAGGCGGCCTCGTAAATCTCGGTTGCCGGGTGCTCGCCGCCGATGAGCTCGACCACGACGTCGACGCCCGGGTCGTTCACGACGTCCTGCCAGTCGGTCGAGAAGGCCTCGTCGGGGACGCCGCAGGCGCGGGCGGACTCGACCCTGCGGGAACAGGTGCGGGTGATGGCGAGGTCGATGCCATAGTTGGCGACGTAGTCGTCGTGGTGGGAGTTGATGAGGCGGACGACGCCGCCACCCACGGTGCCGAGTCCGATGATGCCGACGTTCACGGTGCGCATGGGTTACTCCTTCGTGCCGCAAGCGGCGTCGCGTGCGTGTTGGATGATGCAGATTGTAGCGGAGGCAGCGCTCTCGCAGGTTGCCGGCATGTGTCCTTGCCGCCCCTATGCCTCCTGGGCGATTGCGTCGAGAAAGGCCTGTCCGTAGCGCTCTGCCTTCTTCTCGCCCACGCCGGAGACCTCGAGAAGGTCCTCTGCGCTGATGGGACGCTTGCGGCACATGTCCTCGAGCGTGGCGTTGTTGAAGATGAGGTAGGGCGGCACCTGCTGCTCGCGCGCGATGGAAAGGCGAAGCTCGCGAAGGCGCTCGAAGAGCTCTGCCTGCTCGGGCGTGAGGTCGGGTGCCTCCTCGCCGGCGTTGCGCGCCTTGCGCGTGCGGCGTTCGTCGCGCTTGGGTGCGCGGGGTTTGCCCTTGGCGACGCGCATGATGAAGGGCTTGTCCCCCTTCATGAACACCACGCCGCGGCCGGCCAGCTCGATGGTGGGAAAGTCGCCGGACGAGCGTGTGAGGTACTCGCGAAAGACGAGCTCATCGATGATGGCGCGGATGCGCGGCACGGGCACCTCCGACATGATGCCGTAGGTGGAGAGCGAATCCCAACCGCGCTCGAGCACCTTCGCGGCGCGGGATCCGCGCAGGATGTCGACGAGCGAGCCCGCGCCCACGCTCGTGGCGGGGCTATTGGCTGCAATCGCGTGTTGGCGGACGCGCGCAACGCAGCTCAGGATCTTGAGGGCGTTCGTGCGCTCGTCGACCTCCTCGAAGTCTGCCAGGCAGTTGCCGCAATTGCCGCAGTAGGCGGGTGCCTCCTCGCCAAAGTAGCGGAGGATGAAGGAGCGCAGGCAGTCCGTCGTGGTGGCGTAGAAGACCATCTGGCGGAGGCGTGCCTCGTCTGCTTCGTGCATCGTCTGGAGCTGCTCCGGCGTGAGGTCGTCGCGCTGGGTGCGCGAGAGGAGGAATTCCGCGGTGTGGACGTCCCCGGGGCTGTAGAGCAGCAGGCACTCCGCGCGCGTGCCGTCACGCCCGGCGCGGCCCGCTTCCTGGTAGTAGTTCTCAAGGGAGAGCGGCAGGTTGTAGTGGACGACGTAGCTCACGTTGCTCTTGTCGATGCCCATGCCGAAGGCGTTCGTGGCCACCATGACAGTCTTGCGGTCGAAGAGGAAATCCTCCTGGTTGCGCTCTCGTTCTTCGGGCGAAAGGCCAGCGTGGTAGCGCGTCGCCGCAAGGCCTGCCTCGCAGAGGGAATCACACACCTCCTCGACGGCGCGGCGGCTCATGCAGTAGACGATGCCAGAGCGATCCTCGCGGGTGCGTGCGAACTCGAGCAGCGCGGCGTTTTTGTCCGCGCGGCTCGACGGACGCTCGACGGAGAAGGAGAGGTTTGGGCGGTCGAAGCTCGCCACGACGCGGAGCGGATTGCGGAGGGCAAGCGATGCCTCGATGTCCTCGCGGACCTGCTGCGTTGCCGTGGCGGTGAGCGCCATCACGGGCGGGCGCGTGGGCAGGGCGTCAATGAAGCTGCGGATACGCTGGTAGCTGGGGCGGAAGTCATTGCCCCACTGCGAGATGCAATGTGCCTCGTCGATGGCGAGCAGCGCTACGCCGTGCCCGCTCGCCATATCGAGAAAGGCGGGGTCATCGAGGCGCTCCGGCGCGACGTAGAGCAGCGTGAGCTCTCCGCGAGACGCCTGGGAGAGGACCTCGCGGCGCTCCTCTGCGCCGAGCGCGCTATTAAGGCACGCGGCGGCCACGCCGGCCTGGCGAAGCGCCGTCACCTGGTCTGACATGAGGGAAATAAGCGGGGATACCACGAGGGCGAGGCCGCCGAGCGCGAGGGCGGGGACCTGATAGCAGATGGATTTGCCTGCCGAGGTGGGCATTACCGCCAAGACGTCGCGACCGGCGAGCGCAGCGTCGACAATCTCTGCCTGGTGCGGGCGGAAGGCCTCATAGCCAAAGGTGGAGCGCAGAATGGCGAGCGCGGTGTCCTCGCCATGGCGGGGCCTGGCGAGGCCCGATGAGCCGATCCTGCCTATGCTGCCGTGGCTCGTGTCGATTTCTCCCATACGCCCTCCCTCGTGAGTCTTGGTTACGACATTGTACGAGTCATTGCGGACATGTTTTAGCTATTCGATCGCGCTGCTATGCTAGGTATTGAAACCAAGGCTCAGAAAGGAACTCGTGTGGTCAAGGCTGCATTCTTCGATATCGACGGCACGCTTCTCTCGGACAAGACCAACCATCTCATCCCCGCAAGCACCAAGGACGCGCTTGTCCAGCTCAGGCAGCGCGGCGTCAAGTGCTGCATCTGCTCCGGCCGTCCGACGGCCCAGCTCCCCTGGTGCATCAAGGACGGCTTCCCGGGCTTTGACGACGCCTTCGATGCCTATATCACTATGACCGGTTCGATGTGCTATGACGAGAGCGGCGTCTACGCGGACGTGCCCATCGACCATGAGATTGCCTGTCGCTTCGTGAAGTGCGTCGAGGACGGCATGTTCGATGCCCTCCTGCTCAACCGCAATGGCGTCTTCTGCAACCGTCGCTCGGAGAAAGTTCGCGAGCTTGAGCGCATGGTTGCCTATGAATATCCCGTGCTGAATTTCTCCGAGGCGCTCAATGAGCCTGTCTATCAGTTTTGCGCGTTTGCTGGCCCGGACGAGGAGCATGAGGTCTCCGATGTCATGAGCGACTGCATCATCACCCGCTGGTGTGACCTGTTCTGCGACGTCGTTCCTGCCACGAGTAGCAAGCCCAAGGGCATCGAGGCCACCCTCAAGCACCTGGGCCTTTCTCGCGAGGAGACAATCGCCTTTGGTGACGGCGGCAATGATGTCACGATGCTCGCATATTGCGAGATTGGCGTGGCGATGGGCAATGCGACCGATGACGCCAAGGCCTCTGCGGACTACGTGACGACGGACGTGGACAAGGACGGCATCGCTCTGGCGCTGCGTCACTATGGACTGATTGACTAAGTGCTAAACCCGCGTGCGGCGAAAGGGGAACCATGAGCGAGATTGATGAGTTGGCGCGTCTTGCCGAGGAAGACTTTGACCTTGGTGATTTCGCGCGGACGGTACGAGCGTGCCGTAGCTATCGACGCTTCGACGAGGGCGACCCCATTCCCGGGACCCTTCTCGCAGAACTTGCGAGCCTCACGCGTCTCACGGCGAGCGGTGCCAACCGCATGCCGCTACGTTTTCGCCTTGTGAGCTCGGCAAACGAGCGTGATATGGTGTTTTCCCAGCTCAAGTGGGCTGGTGCTCTCAAGGATTGGGATGGTCCCGAGGAGGGCGAGCGTCCTACCGGCTATATCGTGATCTGTGATGCGGGCCATGGTGCGACGACTTCGGTCGATGAGGGAATTGCCGCTCAGACCATAATGCTCGCCGCAGTTGAGGCCGGTTTTGGCGGTTGCATGCTGCATGCCTTCAACAAGGCCGGCGTGTCTCAAGCTCTTGGCCTTGGGGGCGAGGGCGTCGAGCCCCTCATGGTGCTCGCGTTGGGGCGTCCCGCCGAGAAGGTTGTGCTTGAGCCCCTTTCCGCCAGTCCGGACGGATCCACTAACTATTGGCGTGATGCCAAGGGCGTCCACCATGTGCCCAAGCGCTCACTCGAGGATGTCCTGATCGGGCGCTAGGCGGGGTTGGCTGTCGAGCGGGTGCTAACCTATGGGCGGGCCGGGCCGATGGGCGATGGCTGCTTGCTGAACGTGAGCCCACTTTGGAAGACGGCCATTCTTTGGCTTTGGCTTTGGCTGGGGGCGGTGGGCGTGGGCCGACCCCCCCCTTCTGTTGCGGGACCGCCATGGTTGGTCGTCACTGGACCATCAGACGACGGTTTGCTTCGAAAATGCATAGAGTATTCCGTCTTCTGTATATTATTTTGGCCGCAGGTGCGGAGGGGTCGTATTTGGCGATCTCGATGGCAATCTCGAAAGGCTAATTTCCTCCGGGGTGGTCAAAAACCATTGCGCGGCGGACGGAATTTCTAGGTTTTCGACATCGCAAGATGACGGTCCAAATGAGCTAAAAGACGAAACCGCAGGTAAGCGCGTTGGGGCTATGTGACGGCGATCGTCGTGGACGCAAGAAGAGCCCTATGCATACGATTTTGCCCTCCGGATTGTCTTGAAACGGGCAATGAGCGTCCGCCGAGATGGTGTTTTTGACCACCTCGGCGGAATTACGTTTTCGTTGTTGTCGCTCGCGCGGGACATAGCCGACGTGCAGGCGCGATCCGCGCGAGACATAGCTAACGTGCGGGGCACCCGCGCGATTGATGGCGGACGCGCCCTCGCTATGCGCTGAAGAGCTCGCGAACGTCGAGGTCGAGTGCGCTGGCGGCGATCTGCTCCTTGCCGCCGAAGACGCAGATGCCACGGTTCTCGGGGAGCTCGGCCAGGGGACGCGCGAGGTCTCGCAGCTCGTCCGCCGTGGTGGCGAGCACCTCGGAGCGACGGCGCTCGCGCCAGTCCTCGCCTCGACCGGAGAGGCGCTGGGCGTCAAGCCTGCGTCCGAGCTGGCGCGGCTTCACAGGCGCGTCGAGGCCGGCGACACTCGCGACGATGAAGCCCTCGAGCTCCTCGTCCGTGGGCTTCCAGTCGGCAAGCCACTCGGCCGCCGCCTCGAAGCGGCGAACCGTGGGGTCGACGGCGGGGTCACGGAAGGAGTACATCTCAAGCAGCGCGTCGGTCGTGCAACGGAAGCCGCAGCCATAGGCTCCGCCCAGCACACGCACCTCGTTCCAGAGGTACTCGTAGGAGAGCGCCTGCGACGCGACGCGCCAAGTGCCGCTCGACTTGGTGCCATGCTTGAGGCCGGCCATGCCCTCTGCCACGAAGCAGACGTTAGCGGGTACGACGAAGGCCTCGGCGCGAGCCTGGGGTGCGGGAACGACAAGTGCCTTGTCGGATTCGTCGGCGCTTGAGAGGCCAAGTCCATCGGCTGCCTCCCAGAAGCGCTTCGCGTCCTCGCCGGGGCCCGTGATGCTCATCTCACAGTTGCCGGTGGAGAAGATGCGGCGGCAGAGGTCGCCAAGCTTCGACTCGAGCTCCTCGGCCCGCTCGTCGAAGTGGTCGAGCAAATCGCGCAGGAACAGGTAGAAGTCAACGCCGCCGAGCTTCTCCGCGACGACGGAGCTTGCCATGAACTGTGAGTTCACGCGCGAGAGCGCCGCGGCGTGACCCGAGTTCACGAAGGACTGCTCCATCCCCAGGCGGCGCTGCGTGAGGATGTCGGCGATGCGCTTGCGATCGGTGAACTTGGTGGTCGCCCACACCTCGGAGGGAAGCTTCGCGAGCCACTCGACGTTCGAGGAGAGCGCGCTTGCGCCCACGACGAGCTTCGGGCGGGCGCTCATCTCGTCTCCATCGGTGTTGTAGGTCTCGGTGAAGAAGGAGAGGAAGCCGAGCTTGGACTCGCAGATCGTGTCGAGGTCGTAGGCGCTGCGCGTCTCCGTGTCGAGCCTGCCGAGAAGCCCTGCGAGCACGCTCACGTAGGGGAGTTCCTCGAAGTCCACCTTGTCGAGGCCAAAGTAGAAGTAGGCGTAGTCGATGCCGCGCGTGTCGATGTCGTGGCGGAAGCACGGGACGGGAGCCTCAACGGCAACGGTCTCGGGCTCGGCAGGGCCGTCTCCGATGTCAGAGAGCTCGAGGCGCGGTAGCGTGGCCAGGGCCTCGGGGGCGTCCGGGGCGGCCTGCTCCGCATGGAGCTCCTCCGCCTCGCGGGCGATATCGGCAAGCTCGGCGTCAGAGAGCTCGGCGCGCTTGGCGGCGAGACGCTGGGCCTCGTCGGAGCGCTCCTCCTCGGTGGGAACGACCTCGACCAGGCACTTGTGGTCGCACCCGCAGATGGCCTCGGAGAGCAGCCGCTCGAAGTAGCCCTGTGCGAGGCCCTCATGCATGTGGACGAGTGCGTCCTCGTAGCGGAGGTAGAGGGTCGCATCCGCGTCATCGTAAAGCCAGCCACTCATCGCCTGGATGGCGAGGCCGATGCCATCGGGGTAGCCCCAGTCACCCTCGCGCAGGTTGAACTCCGCCTGGGCGAGCGAGGCCTCGAGGTTGTCCTGCCCAAGCCCCTCGCGGGCGAGGGTGGCACAGGTGTCCTCGACGAGCTTCTGGAACTCCTCGGCAACGCCAGGCTTGGCGCCCTTGAGCTCGAAGATGAGGATGGGCTGGAGGAGGCCGTCGTACAGGAATCCGCTCACGTCTTGGCCAAGGCCGCTCTCGAGGATGGCGCGCTTGAGCGGCGCCTCGTTCGAGCCAACAAGTGCGTCGATCAGGACGTCCGCGGCGAGGACGCGCTCGCGCTGGGAGGAGCGGGCGAACACGTAGGCGACGCCCACGCAGGCGTTGTCGGGCGTCGTCTGCATGGGAATCTGGACGAGGCCGCTCACGCGCGCAGGGCACACGGGCAGGGGGTTGGGGTTACCTGCGTGGCGGTCCTCGGCACCCATGAAGCGCTCGTCGAGGAACGCGAGCTTCTCGTCGATGTCAAGGTCTCCGTAGAGGATCGAGTAGGAGTTCGAGAGCTGGTAGTGGCGCGCGTGGGTGTCGAGGAACTCCTCGTAGGTGAGGGAGGGGATTGCCGCAGGGTCGCCGCCGGAGACCCAACCGTAGGGCGTCTCGCCGAAGAGCTGGCGGTTGATGCCCATGATGAGGATTTCGTCCGGGTCCGACAGGGCGCCCTTCATCTCGTTGTAGACGATGCCGTTGCAGGTAAGCGGACGGGTAGTGAGGCCCGCGGCGTTGGCATCCGCGCCCTCTGCGTCGCTGCCGGTGTCCGTATCCTCGGCGGTCTCGCCGCTGTCTGCGGCCTGTGCCTCGTCCGCGGCCTCGCCCAGCTCGTAATGCCAGCCCTCCTGCTCGAAGATGCGCGGGTGGCTATAGATGTTGGGATGGAGAACCGCGTCGAGATAGACCTCCATGAGGTTCTCGAGGTCGCGGTCGTTCGTTGAGGCGACGGGGTACATCGTCTTGTCAGAGAACGTGAGCGCGTTCAGGAAGGTCTGCATCGAGCTCTTGAGCAGGTGGACGAACGGCTCCTTTACGGGGAACTTGTTGGAGCCGCACAGCACCGAGTGCTCGAGGATGTGGAAGACGCCCGTGTCGTTCGCGGGCGGTGTCTTGAAGGCAATGGAGAAGGCCTTGTTGCCATCCGGGCAGGCGAGCCACATGACGCGCGCTCCGGTCGCGTTGTGGCGCATCACGTATGCGGTGCCTGAAATCTCGGGCAAATCCTCGGCGATCTCGATGGTGAAGCCATGATAGATGCCACCGACAGAAAGCTTTAAATTAAGGGTGGAAAATGCGGAAGACATGATGGTACCTTTCACAGGTTGCTGTTGGCACTGACTGTATCACGCAAGGGAAGCGAATGACGAAGGCAAACAACGTGAGGCGCGGCGTTCTCCTCACGCTTTTGGGCGGCACATGCTGGGGCTTTTCCGGCACATGTGCAAAGTTCCTGATGGATGGCTATGGGGTGACTCCGCTGTGGCTTCTCTGCGTGCGCCAGCTCACGGCATCGCTCCTGTTCTTCGTCTATGTCTTCGCCGCTCCGCGCGAGAGGGAGCGCTTCGCCGAGCTTGGTGAGGCGGTCAGGACGAGTCCCAGGTCCTCCGGCGTTGGTCTGTTCTTTGCGACGGCCTTCTGCATGATGGTTAACTCTCTCAGCTACATCATGACGATCAAGATTACGAACTCCGCGACGGCTACGGTTCTCCAGGCGCTCTCGCTTGTCCTGCTCATGATCTTCTCCTGTGCGGTTGCCAAGCGTCTTCCGCGTCGCCGCGAATCCTTGGGTCTCGCGCTTGCCCTTGGCGGTACGTTCCTGCTTGCCACGGGAGGGGATCCCAGCAAGCTCGCTATGCCGCTCAATGGCTTGCTCTGGGGCTTTGCAACCGCCACGACCTATGCCATTTACTCTGCCGTTCCGGCGAAGATTCTCGAGAAATGGGGCAGCCCCGTCGTCAATGCCATCTCGATGCTCATCTCGGGCGGCGGCCTTGCCATCCTGATTCATCCGTGGGAGAACGTGCCAGTATTCGATTTTGCGGGCATTGTGGCGCTCGTTGCCATTTCCGTCGTAGGTAGTTTCCTGGCCTATGCGTTCTACATGCAGGGCGTGAAGGATCTGGGCCCGCTCCGTGCGAACATGCTCGGCACATCTGAGCCCATCTCCGCGACGATCTTCTCCGTCCTGTGGCTCGGCACGACCTTCTCGCCGATGGACCTCATTGGCTTCGCGATGATCATCACGATGGTGTATCTCACTGCGTAAGGGCTTTGGCCGTGGGTCGGGTGCCTGCCCCGTCTGCTGTTGCGGATGAACCTTGGCGCCTTGCTTTGGTTGCGATGGGATCGTGCTGGGCTTTCGCGGCCAATGCTACAGGAAGCGATACTGAACGGCGCGAACGCCCCACTCATAGGGCGACGAGCAGCCGAAGGCCTTCCAGCAACCGCCCGCAAGGTCGAGAACGCGGCCGTGCTGGGCGAAGCCACCCACGTCGTTCACGGTTGCGGTGATGGTCCTGCCGCCGTAACGGATTTGAACGGTGCGGCCAAGCAGATAGCGCTGGCTCAGCGGAACGGCGACGGTCATGGAGTCGTCCGTGAGGATGTCGCCCGAGGCGGTGGCGTTGCCGCCGGTGTTGTCAGCGACGGAGTAGGCGGATGCATAGCCGATCATCCACTCGCCGTCCGTCTCGACCTCGGAGCCGTCGGTCGCGCCCGGATCGGACTTGCCCGTGTCGGTGCCTGCGTTGGAATTGCCGTTCGAGGTGTTGCTGGAGTCAGTCTCGGGCGTCTGATTCTGTTGGGTGTTCGCGTTCTCGCGAGCGGCTGCCTCGGCGGCTGCCTGTGCGGAAATCTGGGCGTTGAGCTGATCGAGCGCGGCCTGGGCCTGGTTCATGGCTTCCTGCGCCTGGCGCTGCTGGTTGTCAGCCTCTTCCTTGGCGGCGGCAAGCGTCTGCTGGGCGCTCGTGAGCTCGTTCTCCATGTTGACGAGCTCGTTGAGGTCATCGGAGTTGGAACGCTGGATAGCGCTGATGTACTGGTAGGTCGTGAGGAAATCCGAGAAATCCTTGGCAGAAAGGAGCAGGCTCACGAGACCCGGGGTGTCCTGCTGCATCTTGTAGATGGAGCTCATCGACACCGCGGCGCGGTCGCGCTGCTCGGGGAGGAGGGCGGTGACCTCGTCGATCTTGGCCTGTGACTCGTCGATCTTGGTCTGGAGCTCGTTGACCTTGGCCGTTGCCTCGTCATAGGCCATGGCCGCCTCGTCGACCTTGGTCTGGAGCTCATCGACTGAAGTGGCGTGGGCTATGTGAGCGGGGAGTGCCAGAACGCAGCACGTGGATAGGACGACGCTGGTCACTACGGCCAGAACCGCCTTTGCCTTCACGCTGCGTTTCTTCATGCTACTCCCGAGGTCAGTCTTAGGACCGCACGCGCTCCGGCCCCTTTTTTACCATTGGACAAGGCGGCGAGTGACGCCGGATGGCCCGTGTCCGCGAGACGAGGTTGTACTCGAATCGAAGGACATACGGACAGTAGTCTACCTTTTATTGGCCCACTTCACACATTCCCCAGCTAAATAGGGCCAAGCGCCGCCGATGGGATGTTCATCGACGGCGCTTGTGTGATTTCTGCCAGTTGACGTTCCGCGAGGCGAGGCGTTTGCGTGGAGCGGGTGAAAAGCCCTGCTATTACATGCTTTTACCTGCAGCGGCGCTGCTTGGTACGGGCACGGGCCACGATGTGCGGCAGGGTGCCGGCGCGAATGCTACTTCACGACGAGGATGTCGCAGCCGGTGTTGCGAAGCAGGAACGTCGAGATGGAGCCGAGCAGGGCGTACTTGATGCTCGATAGGCCGCGTGCTCCGCAAAGTACGAGGTCAGGCTTAATGACGTCGAGCAGCTCCTCCTTGAGGGTCTCGCGAATGCGACCGGTCTTTACCTGAACCTCGACCTTCGGGATGTGGTCGTTCGCCTTCGCCTCGGCAACGAGGGGCTCGATGGACTCGCGGAATGCCTTGTCCATGCCGGGAATGAGGTCTGACGGGAAAGCGCCGGCGGTCTCGAGGACCGTGGAGTCGATGACGTGGCCGATGTATAGCTCCGCACCGTTGTTTGCCGCTACGACGATGGCGCGACTGAGCACCTTGTCCTGCTGCTCAGAACCATCGAGCGAGACGAATACCTTCTTATAACCAATGTCGTTGAGGGTTGCCATAACGTACCTCGTTTCTCTGGATGGGGTCCCCTGTGAGCCCCGGCCGGGTATGGGGTGGGTGCTCCGCGTCCGGTCATGCCCTAGGTATACCCCTGCTGCGGAATCTCGAGCGGCTCATGGACGTGCGGGCGAATGCGTCGGTGGACGGCGACCGTATGCGATTCTGTACGCTTGGGGCGGCTTAGCATGTCATAGGCGTACTGCGCGCCAACACGTGCGCCCCACGCCAACGCGTGCCTCGCTTGGTTCCGCGGGCGAATCGGCTGCGTCTGGTTCTGTGGGGTTTGTCACATCGGGCGCCCGATGGACGCCTTGCTCGTTTGGCGCATCATAATCAGTGGCGTAGTTTCCGCCTCGACGACGCTTCGCGTCTGGTTGTCTACTCGCCTCGGCAGCGCCATCCCGGTGGCATCCACCCCGGCGATGACGTCCCGTTCGGTGACGCCGCGCGCCCGCTTCGGCGTGCCCACCGAACCAACCGCAGCCACGCAATCAATCGCAGCATCCCGCCGCGCTCAAATCGAAAGGTCCTGAATGATCCCAATGAACCCCATCGACCTGCTCAAATCCGCCTTCCTCGGCCTGGTCGAGGGCATCACCGAGTGGTTGCCTATCTCCTCGACCGGTCACATGATCTTGGTCGACGAGTTCGTGAAGCTGAACGTCACCGAAGAGTTCTGGAACATGTTCCTCGTCGTTATTCAGCTGGGTGCGATTCTCTCCGTCTGCGTGCTGTACTTCCATCAGCTCAACCCCTTTAGCCCAAGCAAGGGCAAGGAGGGTCGTCGTGCCACTTGGAGCCTCTGGGGCAAGATTGTCGTGGGTTGCATCCCCGCCGCAGTCATCGGACTGCCGCTCGATGACTTCATGGACGAGCACTTCCACAACTCCTATGTGGTTGCCGGTGCTCTCATCGTCTACGGCATCGCGTTCATCCTGATTGAGAACTGGCGCGCGCGTCGTCGTTCCGAGATGGTTGCCGAGCGCCCTCACGGAGCGCACTTCGCCCCGGGCGTGACCGATGACCTTGCCGAGAAGGACTCCGACTTCGGTGCTATTACGAGTGTCGATGAGGTCACGTATAAGACGGCGATCGGCATCGGCTGCTTCCAGGTCCTCTCGCTCGTGCCGGGCACGTCGCGCTCGGGATCCACGATTATCGGCGGCCTGCTGCTTGGCTGCACGCGTGCCGTGGCGGCGGAGTTCACGTTCTTCCTCGCCATTCCCGTCATGTTCGGCGCGAGCCTGCTCAAGATCGTCAAGTTCATGCTCAAGGGCGCCGCGATGAGCGTCAATGAGTGGGGGATCATGCTGGTGGGCCTTGTCGTGGCGTTCGTGGTGTCGCTCGTTGCAATCAAGTGGCTTACGGGCTTTGTGCGCAAGCATGACTTCAAGGTCTTCGGCTGGTACCGCATAGTTCTTGGCGTGGTCGTGCTCGCGTTCTTCCTCGTGATTGCCCCGGCGCTTGGCATCGCATAGGGGTCGCGTGTTCGCGGGTGGCAATTTGTCGGAGTGTATACTGGGACCAATACTCCGATGACCAAGGAGGGTCCCATGTTTTGTCCTAAGTGCGGAGCTCAGCTCCCTGACGGGTCTAGGTTCTGCGCGAGCTGTGGCGCTCAGCTCGGCGGTGCTCCCGCCCCTGCCGCCGCTCCTCAGGCTGGCTATGTTCCGCCCGTCCAGCCCGTCAAGCCCGGCATTGCCGTTCCGGGCCTTGCGACGAACGACCTCGGCATGCTTGTGTCCGTCGTCGCTGCCTTCGTGGGCATCGTGGCGTTCTTCATGCCCATCATCTCGCTGAGCGTCTTTGGCTCCACCACCACGTTGAGTGCCATGCAGATGACCTTCGGCGCTACGGTCTATGGTATGAGCATGGACGGCGAGTTCGCAAACATCCTGTTCCTCGTTATTCCGGTCATCGCGCTTGTTGTCTCCCTTCTTATGAAGGGCAAGCCTGGCGCGATTGCTCGCATCGTTGTCGCCGTGGTCCTTCTTGGCTTCGTCTTTGCCTGGAAGGGCCAGGTCGATGACCAGGGCTATGGCTTCTTTGCCATGGAGATCGCCTTTAACCTCTTCGTTCTCTCTGGTGCCGCCATCGCCGTTGGCGGAGTCCTGTCGATGCTGAAGAAGTAACAGACGCTGTTCGCAAGTAGCTCTAAGTAGGCCGGCCCGGGTGACAAGTCCCGGGCCGGCCTTTGTTTTGAAGCCTGACTGAGTCACGCGTAAGGCTTGGCAATTCTTCCCGCCGCGATGCAGGGGTGGAGTGGTTGGCCGTAGGAGCGCAACGGCTGGTCGGCACGGCATCACGGCTTGCGCTCGGAGCATGGTGCGTGCGAATAACGGGTTTGCGCGGACCGCGTGTTTTGGGGCCGTGACGAAAAAAGTGCGCGGGTCTGCGCTGGGTTCTAGTTCACGGCGTTGGTAGGCGTGCGGCCCTCGATCAAAATCTCGGCACAGGAATCGAGCGACATGCTCGCGAGCGTGAGCGTGCTCTCGCGCGAGAGGTAGGCCGAGTGCGGCGTTGTCACGCAGCGTGGGTGTTCGATGAGCTGGCGGTTGAGGTTGTCCGCGCCGTCGTTCTCGCCTGCGAGGGTGTCGAGCCCCGCTGCCGTGATGCCGCTCTCTCCGTCGCTGGCGATGCTCTCATCCAATGCCGCCACGAGCGCGTCTTCGTCCACGACCTCACCTCGGGCGGTGTTGATGAGATACGCGCTCGGCTTCATGAGGGCGAGCTCGCGCTTGCCGATAAGCCCCTCCGTCTCGGGGATGAGCGGGCAGTGGAGGCTCACGACGTCGGACTGGGCGAGGAGGTCGTCGAGGGTCTCGGCCTTTTCGACGCCAAACTCCGCGAGGGTCTCGGCGCTCTTCGTGGGTGCCCATGCGACGACGCGCATGCCCAGACCGCGGGCCATGGGAGCGAGCGCCTGAGCGATGTGTCCAAAGAACACGAGACCCAGGGTCTTTCCTGAGACGCGCATGGTGGGGTAGCCCTCCACGGGGTCCCAGCCACCCCCGAGCATGGAGCGGTTCTGGAACGTGATCTTGCGGAAGAGGTCGAGCGTGAGGCCGAGGGCATGCGTCGCCACGTCTTCGGCGCAGTAACCGGGGCAGTTCGTGACCGTGATGCCGCGTTCGCGGAGGGCGGCGAGGTCCATGTGATTGGTGCCGATGGACATGCTCGCGACGAGCTTCACGCCGGCGGCCTCCATGCGCGCCGCGCACTCGGTGTCGACGGGCATGAACTCGCCGATGACAGCTTCCATGCCGTCAAGCTCCTCGGCAGTGGGGGAGCAGTAGGGCGCGTGAACGCAATCGACGAGGTCGATGGCGCCGGCGTAGGGCTTCTGGGAAAGGACCTTGTGTCCAAAGTCGAGGTATTCGGGGAGGGCGTAGTAGAGGACTCGATGTCTGGGCATGGCGTTCCTTTCGTCGCAAAGAAATGCGGGATTAGTCAGCATCTGTCCATTCTAGGCGCTTTGAGTTTCTGTCCGCGGTCGCGGTTAGACTAGGAACGATTAATCTCGCGACGCGGTTCGTTCTGGCTTCGCGGCTGGGGTCTTCGCCCCGGTCTCGCCATCGGGTTTCCGCGCGCATGACCAGGGAGACTACGTATGACGCAAGGACCAGCCAAGAGAAGCGCCCGCGACCTGACGTTGCCTAGCTTTGTCACGGGAGCGCAGGTCGCCGGCGCGCAGCCCGCGGCCACGAAGCCCGTTGCGCCCGTGACCGAGCAACTCTTCTCGATCCCCGCCGCGGCTCCGGCGGTGGCTGCGACGACGGTCTCGGCGCCCGCTCCGGCCCCCGCCTCCGCACCGGTCCCGGCGCGCCCACGCTGGACGCCGCCCGCGGTGACGATCGACCTCGCGAGCCTCAATCCAGCCCAGCGCGAGGCCGCGGAGTGCACGCATGGTCCGCTGCTCGTGCTTGCTGGTGCCGGCTCGGGCAAGACACGCGTGCTCACCTACCGCATCGCCCACATGATCGCGGACGAGGGCGTGCGCCCCTGGCAGATTCTCGCCATCACGTTCACCAACAAGGCAGCGAAGGAGATGCGCGAGCGTCTCGACGCTCTGCTGCCGGGCGGCACGCGCGGCATGTGGGTGTGCACCTTCCACGCCATGTGCGTCCGCATCCTCCGCGATGATGCGGATAAGCTGGGCTACACCTCCAACTTCACCATCTATGATGACGATGACTCGAAGCGCCTCGTGAAGCAGATCATGGGCGACCTCGACATCGAGCCCAAGCAGTTCCCGCTCAATGGCATTCGCTCTCGCATCTCTAGCGCCAAGAACGCCCTCGTTCTGCCTGATGAGTTCGAGGGGCTTGCCAACACGCCACCCCTTCAGGCGACGGCTCGCGTCTATCGCGAGCTGCAGTCTCGCCTTGAACGCGCGAACGCTATGGACTTTGATGATCTGCTCATAAACGCCCACAGGCTGCTTCGTGACCATCCGGATGTCCTGGCCAAGTACCAGCAGCGCTTTGTGCAGATTAGCGTGGACGAGTACCAGGACACCAACCATGTCCAGTATGAGATCACGAACATGCTCGCCGCGAGTCAACGCAACCTCATGGTTGTCGGTGATGATGACCAGTCCATTTATAGCTGGCGTGGCGCGGACATCCAGAACATCCTCGATTTCGAGAAGGACTATCCGGATGCCAAGGTCGTGAAGCTGGAGGAGAACTACCGCTCGACCGGCCACATCCTCAACGCCGCGAACGCCGTCGTCGCCAACAACAGCCGTCGCAAGGAGAAGCGCCTCTTCACCTCGCGTGGGGACGGCGAGCTCGTACAGGCCTACCAGGCGAGTGACGAGCGCGACGAGGGCCGCTGGATCGGCGCCCAGATCGAGAAGATCCACTCCGCGGGCACGAGCTACGACGACATGGCGGTCTTCTATCGCACCAACGCCCAGAGCCGCATCCTCGAAGACATGCTGCTCCGCGCCGGTGTCCCGTACAAGATCGTGGGCGGCACGCGCTTCTTCGACCGTGCGGAGATTCGTGACGTCACGGCCTATCTCAAGCTCGTGGTGAATCCCGCGGATGACGTGAGCGCCCTGCGCGTGGTCAACACGCCGCGCCGCGGCATTGGCTCGACGAGCGTGGCGAAGATCCAGAGCTACGCCCTGGTCAACGGCATGCCGTTTTTGGCTGCCTGCCAGGCTTGCGTTGCGGAGGAGGGCCTCCTCACGGCGAAGGTCAGGGGAGCGCTTGCCCAGTTCACGGGCGTGATCGAGGCTGCGCGCCACAAGTCCGGAGAACTCGCGCGCGTGATTGAGTCCATCGTTGATGACGCCGGCCTCATCACCGCGCTCGAGGCCGAGCACACCATTGAGGCGGACGGCCGTATCGAGAACATCCGCGAGTTCCTTGGCGTTGCCCAGGAGTTCGACGAGACCCACGATGACGTAGCGGAGACCCTTGAGAGCCTGGCGCAGCTGCGCGAGGCCGGCATGATCGACGCCGCGGGAGAGATGCCTGCTGCCGTCCCCGCCGCTCAGCCGACTGACCCCAGCGTGACAGTTGCCGCCGAGAAGCTTCCCGCCTTCATGGAGTGGCTCGCTCTACGCAGCGACCTCGACGCCCTCGCGGGTTCGAGCAGCGCGGTGACGATGATGACGGTCCACTCCGCCAAGGGCCTGGAGTTCCCCGTCGTGTTCGTCGCCGGCATGGAGGAGGGCATCTTCCCGCACGCCGGTCACGAGGACGACCCGTCTGGCGTCGAGGAGGAGAGGCGCCTCGCCTACGTCGCCATCACGCGCGCGGAGCGCCAGCTCTTCCTCACCTACGCCGCAACGCGCCGTACCTATGGCTCCACCACAGCGAATCCGCCGAGCCGTTTCCTCCGCGAGATTCCTGAGCAGGACATCCAGCTCGTGGGTGTCGGCTCGGACGGCTTCTCGGGCGTTGGCTGGGAGAAGCGCGGAGATCGCCGCGGCACGTATGGCAGTGGCACGGAGGCCTATGGCGGCGCGGTGTTCGGCTCCGCCACGCGCTCCGCTGGCGGCAATGCGCAGAATCGTGCGGGCGGCATGAGCTTCCGCTCCGCGAGCGAGGGCTTTGGTGGCCGCAGCGCCTCTGGCATCTCATCCGGCTCTGGTCTGCCCCTCTCCACTCTGGGCGGACGAGGTTCTGGTCCACGCACCTTCGGCTCCGGTGGCTTTGACGCCGCTGGATCTGGTCGCGTGTTCGGTTCTGGTCGTGCGGCGGCCCCTGCGGAGGATCCGTTTGCCCAGAACCCGTCTGGTGGCATCAAGCGCGATGCGGCCAAGGCGTCCGAGGGCTTTGCCAAGGGCGACAAGGTCTCGCACAAGACCTTCGGTCCCGGCGTGGTCCTCTCGGCCTCGGGTGATGTCGTCGAGGTTAAGTTCACACGAACGGGCAAGATCAAGAAGCTTATGAAGGGCTTCGCGCCCATCGTCAAGATCGAGGGATAGCTATGGAAGAGGTCACGTTCCTCGGCATGTCGATGCCAGGTCTTATCACTCGCGTGGTGACGCTCGGTGTCGCCGTATTGGTGGCTGCCGGGCTTTCGCACGTGGTAACACGCGCGCTGCGTCGTGCGCTCGAGCACACGAACGTGCCGAGCGCCTCCATCTTCGTGAATCTCGCCCGTGCTCTCGTGTGGGCATTTGCTCTGCTCTCGGTGCTGCAGCCCGTGTTTGGCATCGCGCCCACGGCCTTCGTGACCGCCCTGGGCGTGACCTCCCTCGTCATTTCGTTCGGCATGCAGGACACGGTCTCTAATGTCATCGGCGGCCTCGGCCTTATGGCTGGCAAGGTGGTTCAGCCCGGCGACTTCGTCGAGGTCTCGGGTTTTAAGGGCGAGGTGGTTGACGTCAACTGGCGCAGCACCACCGTCCGTGACCGCTTGGGAAACGAGCAGGTGATCCCCAATTCCGTCCTCAACAAGACCGCGCTCACGCGCAGAGCGGCGACGTCGGGCTCGCTATGCGAGATGAGCATTGTGGTTGCGCACGGATCAGACCTCGACACCGTGCGTGCGGACATCCTCAGCGCGGTATCTGAGATGGGCGATCTCCTCCGTGCCGATTGCGAGACATATGCGCGCTTCGTGGGCTCGGATGCGTATGGAATCCAATGCGTGATTGGTCTTTACTTGGCAGATGGTGTGGCTCCTACGCTGGGCGAGGATGCCCTGATGAGTCGCATCTCCGCTTGCGATTGGATTGCGCGCGCCGCATAGAGGTCTGCTTCCCGCGGTGTCGATGCGTCACAAGGCCTACGCATGAAAGAGGGGCTCCCGTCCAGCTGGTGGACGGGAGCCCCTTGTACCAGAAGCGGTGGTCTGGAGAACGGTTACTCGACGGAAAGGGTGAAGTCGGTGCCGTTGTCAGACTCGATGTCGAAGTCGCCCTTCGAGCCTTCCCAGGTGAGGGAGTGGCTGAAGCCGCCGTCGGCGTCGTCCACGTCGTAGTTCGAGGAGAGCGGATTGGCGGTGTTGGCCTCGCTGGAAGTTGTGCCCCAGAAGTATGCGAACTCGTAGGTGCCCGTGCCATCCTCGTCGATCTCGAACATGGAGCTGCGCACATAGTAGGGATAGGTGGGATCGCTCGCGTCATAAGCGGTCACGATCATCATCCACTTGCCCCAGGGCTTGGAGGCCGTGGCACCCTTGGGAGCGACGACCTTGCAGGTCTTCTGCTCGCAGCTGCTGAAGAGGGAGGTGCCCCAGTCGCCCCAGCTGATGTCCTTCAGGGTGTAGATCACGTTGTCGCCGTCGGTCTCGGTGGAGTCGATGGTGCCAGTGACCTTCTCGTCCTGGTCAATGACGGTGATGGTGTTTTCGTCCTCGTCCATCTCGATGCAGAACTCGTGGTTGTAGCCGTTGCCGGAAAGATCGAGCTCAGACCAGGAGCCGCCCTTGCCAAACATGGGCACGACGACGAGCGCGATGACGGCGACGAGAACGACGGCCGCGATGCCGATGATCAGCGGGGTCTTGCTCTTCTTCGCGGGCGGGACAGCACCTGCGCCGGGCGTCGGGGCGGCGTAGTTGACCTGCGGCGCGGGAGGAACCGGAGAGTCGTAATTGGCCTGGGGCGCCGGCGGAACCGGCGCCGGCGGAACCGGCGCTGGCGGAACCGGTGCGGCGGTGGGGGCGGGAGCCGGCGGAACCGGCGCGGCGGTGGGCACGGGGGTCGGTATGGGAGCGGCCTGAGGGACCTCGTTCACGGGCGTGGGAACGGGCACTGCGGCCGGCTCGGGAGCGGGAGTCGCAACCGGCTCGGGCATGGGTGCCGGCTCGGGAGCGGCCTGAGGGGCCTCGTCCACGGGCGTGGGAACGGGCGGCACAACCGGCTCGGGCGCGGGTGCAGGAGGCACGGGCGCGGGAGCAGGTGCCGGAGCCGCGGCAATCGGGCTGCCGCAGTGGGTGCAGAACTTGGAGCCATCAGGGACTTGGGCTCCGCAATTGGTGCAAAACATATGTCCTCCTTAGGTTGGCCTGGTCGTCGAGGCGATTCAATCCCCATAAGCACAGTTTAAGAGATATGAAGGCCTTGTGAACACGCTATTCGCCGAGATGCGGGAGGGACTCGAGATTCGGCGTCGCGCGGCATTTCTGTCTCACATAAGAGCGCTATCATGGGTGCGTCGTTGCTCCAGTTGGGAGCCTGTTGGAAGGATTATTGGCATGGGTTTTCTCGATAGCCTTCAGAGCTCGGTCAACAGCGCCACGGCAGCCGCTAGCCGTGCCACCTCAACTCTTAAGTTTAAGAACCAGATGAATGAGGCGCTTAAGCGTCGCCAGGGCTATGCCGCCCAGCTCGGTGCCAGCCTCTATGAGGCGACGAAGGATAACCCCGAGCTGCGCGCTGGTCGTGAGGCGCTCTTTGACGGCATTGCCGCGTGCGACGCGGAGCGTGCCCAGCTCCAGGCTCAGATCGACCAGATCGAGGCGGAGGCTGCCGCTGCCGAGGCTGCCGCCTCTTACTACGTCTGTCCGTTCTGCCACTCTCGCGTGGGCGCCACCGATCTGTTCTGCATGGGCTGCGGCAAGCCCATGGCGGAGATTCAGGCTGCTCTTGCTCAGCAGCAGGCCGCTGCCGCTCCCGCTCCTCAGCCGCAGGCTGCTGGGGCCGCGTGCCCGCAGTGCGGTGCCCCGGTCAATCCTGGCGACGCCTTCTGCATGTCCTGCGGCTGCAAGCTTGGCGCTCCCGCGCCTGCGCCGGCACCCGCTCCCATGCCGACTCCCGATTCGGTCTCTGCCGCCCCAATCCCCGAGCCGGTCTTCTCTGCTCCCGTCGAGACGAAAGACCCCGCGCCCGAGGCCACGGAGGAGTAGCTTCGAGCTCCCCGGCATCTTTCTGTAATTGCTAATGCATCGACGCCCGCCTCCGAAGGGAGACGGGCGTCGTTTCGTTTGGCTCAAGCGCGTCTGCGCTCCAAATGGCTCCCGGCTACAGCTCGTTCACGCGTCCGCTCGGGCGCTCGCCGGCAATGCTCGCGAGCGCGTCCTGGAGCGCATGCCTGCGGGCGGAGCGCGACGGCGCCTGACTGTTCACGAAGGGCAGGCGAGAGAGGAGCGCTCGATTGGCGGCGTGGGTGACCCAGATCTCGGCACGAGTGGCGGCTTCGACGTCGACCTTCGCCTTGTCGTCAAGGATGACCACGGCGGAGAGGCTGGGGTGAGACTCGAGAAGGTCGCTGTTCATCTCGCCAGATTCGAGCACGACGACATCCACGTCCTGAAGCGGGTCCGGCACCGGCTCGGCCGTGGCATCGACGTCGTCGGCGTTGAGCGCGGAGACTTGGGCGATCGCCACGCCGCGCTTGCCCCACTCCTCGAGCAGGTCGTGCTCATAGGAGAGGTCGGTTGACGAGCCAACATAGAGAATGGTGCGCATGATGTCTCCGCTCAGATCGAACGTATGTCATAAGCCTAAGCGGGCAAGGTTGCCTCATGGTTACGTCCGTGACAAAGCGTCGTTACGGGGCGGGGCGGCGTGGTGGTGGGACTGCACCCACCCTTACGCCTGGGGATGACGGCCAAGGGGTGCTGGGCCGCGCGTCAGCAAGCTGCTGGGAGCGCCTGGCCGAGCATGCGCCCAATGCAGTGGAAGTGTGATTACCCGGGCGCGTTTCCTGCGGTATCCTCGTGAGCATACTGCGGGAGCGGGAGGAGGCGCTATGGCTAAGGTGACGCTAAAGGACATCGCCAGAGAGGTGGGGCTCTCTGTCACGTCCGTGTCGCTCGTCCTGAACAATCGCCCGTGCAAAATCAGCGAGGCGAGCCGCCAGCGCATCCTCGAGACGGCGCGGCGCAAGGGCTACATCCCCAATCAGATCGCCCGAAGCCTCGTCATGCAGCATACGAATACCATCGGCCTCATCATTCCCAACATCGAGAGCCGCTTCTTCGCGTCGCTTGCAAAGAACATCGAGCTCAGGTGTCGCGAAAGAGGTTATGCCCTAATCATCACGAATTCCGACGACAGCCCGGAAAACGATGCCAAGCTCGTTCGCCTGCTCGTGAACCGCGGCGTCGACGGCCTCCTCATCGTCGTCTCGGACGAGTTCGCCACCGACGAGCACCTCCTCGCGGACCTCTCGCACCTTCCCACACCCTTCGTCATGGTCGACCGCTTCATCGAGGGGCTGTTCTGCGACAAAGTTCGCTTCAACAACGAACTGGGTGGCTATTTGGCGACGCGCCATCTGCTTGACCAAGGTCACGAGAAGATCGCCTGCATCGTGAATCCAAACTCCAACACTGGCCGCGAGCGCTTTGACGGCTATTCCCGCGCGCTGGGGGAGGCGGGCATCCGGGTGCGCCGAGACTACGTACTCAGCAGTGATTACTACATCTCCAGCGCCTATGAGGTGGCGGGCCGCCTTGTGAAGACGGATGCCACGGCGGTTTTTGCGAGCTCGGACAACATCGCCCTTGGGCTACTCAAGCGCCTCTACAGCTTTGATCTGCGTGTGCCGCGCGATTACTCGGTCGTGAGCTATGACAACTCTGCGGCAGACGTGTTGTTCGAGCCGGAGCTCACCTCGATCGAGCAGAACGTACCGGAGCTCTCCGGCGCCGCGCTCGAACTCCTCTTCCGGCGCATCGAGGAGTCTGAGACGGGCGAGCTGGGCGGCCCGGATGAGGTCGTCCTCAACCCAAAGCTCGTCCTAAAGGACAGTGTTCGCAGGCTCTAGTAAAGGACGGCGACGCAGGCTCTAGCTATCCATATGTGGTGACGTCGTGGTGACCTCATAAGCCTCGCGTCAGCCCCGTGCAAGCTGGGCCCACAAAACAGTTAATTCTGTAACTAAGGCACTACCGTTCGCAGGTATAACACTACCGTTCGCAGGTATAACACTACCGTTCGCGGAGTTAAACGGTTAGGCCGCTTGTAAACAATTCAAATTCCTCTCCAAGTAAAACGATTTACCCTCATATACTCCGTACCGGTTAGTCAAAGAGGCGTTTCAAGCCAAGCCGGACGGATACCCACGCCCACGCGAAGGCAAAGAAGCGCCACAGCGCCCCGAAAGGGGCAAAGTCGAGCGCGGTCTACCACCGCGCAGGAAGAGGAGAGGCACAATGGCACATCCCGTCATCGGCACCCCCTGGCAGAAGCTCGACGCTCCGGTTCCCGAGCAGGAGCTCGAGGGCATCGAGAAGTACTGGCGCGCTGCGAACTACCTGTCCGTCGGCCAGATCTACCTCCGTTCCAACCCGCTTATGCGCAAGGACTGGGTTGACGAGAAGACCGGCGAGACCCGTGACTTCGGTCGTCCCGACGTCAAGCACCGTCTCGTTGGCCACTGGGGAACCACGCCGGGCGTGAACTTCCTGTTCGGTCACGTGAACCGCCTCATCGCCGACCACAAGCAGAATACCGTCTTCCTCATGGGCCCCGGTCACGGTGGACCTGCCGGCACCGCTCAGTCCCTGCTTGACGGCACCTACTTCGACATCCGTCCGGACATCACCAACGACGAGGCTGGCCTCCAGAAGTTCTTCCGTCAGTTCTCTTACCCCGGTGGCATTCCCTCTCACTACGCTCCTGAGACCCCGGGCTCCATCCACGAGGGCGGCGAGCTGGGCTACACCCTGTCCCACGCTTACGGCGCCATCATGGACAACCCGAGCCTCCTCGCTGTCGCCGTCGTCGGCGACGGTGAGTCCGAGACCGGCCCGCTTGCCACCTCTTGGCAGTCCAACAAGCTCGTGAACCCCAAGACCGACGGCATCGTCCTCCCGATCCTGCACCTCAACGGCTACAAGATCGCCAACCCGACGATCCTCTCCCGCATCTCTGACGAGGAGCTCACCGAGTTCTTCGAGGGCATGGGCTATGATCCGCACTTCTTCGTTGCCGGCTTCGACAACGAGTCCCACATCTCCATCCACGCTCGCTTCGCTGCCCTGCTCGAGGAGGTCTTCAACCAGATCTGCGACATCAAGGCTGCTGCCGAGGCTGGCGACGAGACCCGTCCGGTCTACCCGATGATCGTCTTCCGCACCCCGAAGGGCTGGACCTGCCCGAAGCACATCGACGGCAAGAAGACCGAGGGCTCTTGGCGTGCCCACCAGGTGCCGCTGGCTTCCGCCAAGGACACCCACGAGCACTTCCGCGTGCTCCGCGGCTGGCTCAAGTCCTACAAGCCGGAGGAGCTCTTCGACGAGAAGGGCGCCATCCGTCCCGAGGTGACCGCCTTCATGCCCGAGGGTGACCTCCGCATCGGTGCCAACCCGAACGCCAACGGCGGCCTTGTCCGTGAGGACCTCGTCCTCCCCGACATCCACGCCCACGAGGTTCCGGTTGCCGAGAAGGGCCACGGCTGGGGCTCCACCGAGGCCGCCCGCGTCTTCGGTGCCTACACCGCTGACGTCCTCGCCAACAACATGGAGAACTTCCGCATCTTTGGCCCGGACGAGACCGCTTCCAACCGTCTCCAGGACGCCTACAAGTACACCGTTAAGCAGTGGGAGGGCGGCTTCTATGCCGACGCTGACAACGACGAGCTCCTCGCCCCGCAGGGCAAGGTCGTCGAGCAGCTCTCCGAGCACCAGTGCGAGGGCTTCCTCGAGGCTTACGTCCTCACCGGCCGTCACGGCGTCTGGAGCTCCTACGAGTCCTTCATCCACGTTGTCGACTCCATGGTGAACCAGCACTGCAAGTGGCTCGAGGCCACCGTCCGTGAGATTCCTTGGCGCAAGCCCATCGCCGGCCTCAACATCCTGCTCTCCAGCCACGTCTGGCGTCAGGACCACAACGGCTTCTCTCACCAGGACCCGGGCTTCGTCGACCTACTCCTCAACAAGGCCAACGACACCCACGTCGTCAACGCCTACTACCCCTGCGACGCCAACATGGCCCTCGCCGTCGCCGAGCGTTGCTACCAGTCCACGAACTGCGTGAACGCCATCTTCTGCGGCAAGCAGCCCGCCCCGACCTTCCTGACGGTCGACGAGGCCAAGGCCGAGCTCGAGAAGGGTGTCGCCGAGTGGAAGTGGGCCAGCTCCGCTGAGTCCCTCGCTGACGCCGACATCGTCCTCGGCACCTGCGGTGACGTGCCGGCCCTCGAGGCCCTCGCTGCCCTCGACATGCTCAAGGGCGAGGGTGTCAAGGCCAAGTTCGTCAACGTCGTTGACCTCCTGAAGATCCAGAACGCTTCCGAGAACGACCTCGCCATCTCCGACGAGGAGTTCGCCGAGCTCTTCGGCAACGGCGAGAAGCCCGTCCTCTTCGCCTTCCACGCCTACGCCGGTACCATCCGTCGTCTCGTCTGGGATCGTCCGGGCCACGACGCTTGGCACGTCCACGGCTACGAGGAGAAGGGCTCCACGACCACGCCGTTCGACATGCTGCGTCTGAACAACATGGATCGCTGGGCTCTCGCTGCCGACGCTCTCCGCATTATCGACGCCGAGAAGTACGCCGACAAGATCGCCGAGTGGGAGAAGTTCCGTCAGGACGCCTTCCAGTTCGCCGTGGACGAGGGCTACGACGTGCCCGAGTTCACCAGCTGGGTCTGGCCGGACGCTGCCGCCGCTACCGAGGGTGAGCTCTCCGCTACCCAGATGACCGCCGGCGACAACGAGTAGGTCGTCCGCATCAGTTGGCTAGCCCGTCGGCTGGCTGTCTGACAAGTGTTTTCACGGCTCGGGCGAGGTGAGGCCGCCTCATCCGCCCGAGCACACTACACCGGCCCGAAGCTCTGGGGGGAGCTTCGGGCCGGTCTTTTTGTCTAGGAACGCTGCACTTTTGGAGTAGAACGCTCCGCCTTCCAGCTTTGCCCCGATAATAGGCTGCGTTTGATTGCGCGGCCGGATGCGGCCGGCGCCCGGACTTCGCGAGATTTGGGAACCCATGCCGCACGGACTGCACATTCGCCTGCCCAAGAACTTCGTGCTTGAGGAGCGCCTCGAGCGCTATTCCGCCGTCATCGAGACCAACCCGTATGGGTGGGCAGGGCGTTGGGCGCGTGACTGCGCTCCCGTGGATGGCCCCGCGTTCAAGGAGGTCCGTCTCGACCTGGGCTGTGGCCGAGGCTCCTTCACCGTGGAGATGGCGCGTCGCGAGCCGAACGTCCTGTTCCTCGGCATGGATGCGGAGCCAATTTGTATCGCCCACGCGGCGCAGGCGGGTTGCGAGAGCGGCCTTTCCAACGTGCTTTTCATCCCGGGTACGGGCATGCGCATCACGGAGATGTTCGCGCCTGGCGAGCTTTCGTGCATCTACCTCAACTTCCCTACGCCGTTCCCGCGGAAGAAGGAGTCGCACAAGCGGCTCGTGAACTTCGAGCGCCTCATGGACTACCGCCGCGTTCTGCGCGATGGGGGAGAGGTGCGCCTGCGTACCGATAGTCAGCCGCTGTTTGATTTCGCGCTCACGCAGCTGCCTATCGCCGGTTATGAGACCGTGTGGAGTAGCCTTGACGCCCGTGCCGATCGTCCCGACGATCCCACGAGCGAGTACGAGGTGAAGCTGGGCGCCAAGGGCGCTCGCGTGTGCTCGTACATCGCCGTGCCGGGGCCCGAGCCGGAGAATCCCGTACAGACGGCTGAGATGAGCCTTGCCGCCTATATTGCCGAGGACCTCTCTGCCTATGACGGATACGCGCCGCATGGCATGGAAGCCACGGTGACCAACCTGCGCAACCGCGCCGCCAAGAAGAACGGTGACTGGGCCGACGGCATCACGCTCTAACGCGATGGCGCCGGAGTGGGACCAGGCGAACCCGTCCCCCTTGGTCCCTAGATGCGCTTGATGCTCTGGCGCTGGGCTATCGTGGTGTGCAGCATTGTGATGCAGGGGGCAAGGCGAATGTCCGTCGTCTGCTCGAACAGGCGACGCACGGCCATCTCGCCCATCTTGTGACGTGGCACGTGCACGCTTGAAAGCGTTGGCTGGATCACCTGGCAGAGCTGCTCGTCGTCAAAACCCATCACGGAGACGTCGTCTGGCACGCGGATTCCGTGCGCGTTGAGCGCGCGGATGAGGGCCGCGGCCACGAGGTCGTTGTCGCAGAAGAAGGCCGTGGGCAGTGGGGGATTGTCGTCGAGCCAGGCGCATAGCTCGAGATAGCCCTGCTCGGGGGAGGGGTCCACGAGAATGCGGTTCTTCTCGTCAAAGGGCAGGCACATATCCTCGAGCACGTGGCGGAAGCCCCGCTCACGCTGAGGGAAGTTCTTGATTCGTATGCGGGAGCCCACGTAGCCGATGCGCTCGTGGCCCTTCTCGGCAAGAAGGGTCGTGGCGCGGTAGGCCGCGGGCTCGTTGGCAATCGTGACGCAGTCCAGGGCGAGCTTGTCGCTCCAACCGTCAAGAACGACGAGCGGCAGGTCGAAGTCCTCGAACAGGGCGTACTCGTCATCGCTGGTCATCTCCGTGGCGAGCAGGATGACGCCGGCGTTGGCATTCTGCGCGAGCTCTGCCACGGCGTCCTTGCGCGTGGAGGGGTTCGTGAGGTCGAGCGTAGTCATGGACGCCTTGAGCGAGAGCGCCTTGGCGCCGCGCTCTATCCCCGCGTAGACGCCGGGGTGGAAGGGGCTCTCGTCAACGATGCGCCCCGTGACGCGTGCGACGGCGAAGATGACGCGCTCAAGCTGGTTTGCGCGGTGGTAGCCCATGCGCTGCACAGCGTCGAGGATGATGCTCGACGCCTTGGCGCCCACGTTGCCCTTCTTGTTCAGGACGTTCGAGACGGTGGCGGGGGAGTATCCAGTGGCCGCGGCTATGTCCCTGATGCTGACTCTGCCCATCTTTCTCCCAATCCTGCGCATCATGGCCAAAGTCGAGCCCGTAGCCGTCGACTGGTTAACGCAAGCGTCGTGTTTGTTTACTTGCAACAAGTATATGGCTCCCTTCCAGGGCTTTATTGAGCGTTTGCGTCTCCACAGCTTAATTACCTGCATCTTAGCAGTGAACAAATTCGGAACTTGATAACGTGCAAAAGAGCAGGTAGCCACCGTTCACTGCAAAATATAGACCATTTAGGATAAAACAACCTGTATTTAAATGTTTAATCCGTTTACATGGCGGCGACAAGCGGGGAGAGACATGCCGCGCGCCCCGGGGGCGGGGCTGTGAGCGGGGCAACCGCACAAGGCTGACAAGAAAGGAAGCCATCCATGAAGAAGATCGTCGTCGCCTGCGGCTCGGGCATCGCCACGTCCACGGCCGTCGAGGCCAAGGTCAAGGACCTGCTCGACAACAACGGCCTGAGCGGCCAGTACACCATCACGAAGTGCGCCATCGGCGAGGCTCCCTCCCAGTGCGCCGATGCCGACCTGCTCGTTGCCACCACGGCTGCGCCCGCCGGCATCTCCTTCCCTTACGTGAGCGGCGTGCCGTTCCTCACCACGATCGGCAAGGCTGCGGCTGAGCAGCAGATCCTCGACGTGCTCAAGAAGTAGTGACCGGCGTTCCGGCGACATCGCCGGTCGCTTGAACGACGGGAGCCTACGCCCGCCGCACTGTGGGCCCATCCCCTTCTGCCCACAGCGGGACGCTCCCGTGCCCAAAGCTCCATGGGGGCACGGGGTGCCCTGGTTTGTTTTTTGCAAGAGAAAGTAAGGAAGGTATTACATGGACGCGATTATCTCGTTCTTCACGTTCCTGCAGGGCCTTGGCGTCTCAGTCATGATGCCGATCATCATTACGATCATCGGTTGCTGCCTGGGCGCTGGGTTTGGCAAGAGCCTGAAGGCCGGCCTCATGGTCGGTGTTGGCTTCATCGGCCTGAACCTCGTCATCAACCAGCTGTTCGGCACCTCCATCGGACCTGCCGTCCAGGAGATGATTCACCGCTTTGGCCTGCAGCTCTCCACGATCGACGTGGGCTGGCCCGCCGGCGCTGCAATTGCCCTGGGCACCACGGTTGGCCTCGTCATCATCCCGCTGGCGCTCATCGTCAACCTGATCCTGGTGCTCGCGAACCTCACCCAGACCGTGAACGTGGACATTTGGAACTACTGGCACTACGCCTTCGTGGGCTCGCTCGTCGCCAACACCACGGGCAACATCACGTTTGGCTTCGCCGCCGCCATCATCGACGAGACCATCCTGCTCGTTCTGGCCGACGCCACGGCCAAGGACTGCCAGGAGGCCCTGAACATGCCGGGCGTCTCCATCTCGCAGGGCTTCTCGCTTGCCTACGCCCCGGTTGCCTGGATCCTCAACTGGGTCATCGACCACATCCCGGGCGTGCGTGACATCGACATTGACGTCGAGCCCATGCAGAAGAAGTTCGGCATCTTTGGCGAGCCGCTGTTCATCGGTACTGTCATTGGCCTCATCATCGGCGCCATCGCCTACTTCGACGGCTCCGACATCGCCGGCTCCATCACGAGCATCCTCACCTGCGGCGTCACGCTCGGTGCCGTGCTCGTGCTCATCCCGCGTATGGCCTCCCTGCTCATGGAGGGTCTGCTGCCCATCTCAGAGGCTGCCTCCAACTTCATCCAGAACAAGGTGAAGAACCGCGGCCAGATGTACATCGGCCTCGACTCCGCCATCGCCGTCGGCCACCCCGTCACGCTGTCGCTGGCCCTCATCTGCATCCCGCTTATGGTGCTGTTCGCCGTTGTGCTGCAGCCCTTCGGCAACCAGACGCTGCCGTTCGTTGACCTCACTGCCGGCACCTACATGCTCGCCGTGGCCGTGCCCGTCTCCAAGGGCAACGGCTTCCGCGGCCTGGTTATCGGCCTTATCTCCGTCATCATGGCCCTGCTGATCTCCACCGCTCTCGCCCCGCTCATCACGCAGAGCGCCGCCCAGGCCGGCTTCGACATCAGCTCCGCCGTGGGCGCCACCGGCGTTGCTGGCTCCAGCCTCGTCACCGTGCTCTCCGACGGCGGCTCGCCGCTCTCCGGCATCTTCGTGCTGCTGTCCACGATCAACCCGATTGTCGGCCTCGTCGTGACGGCCGTCGTCGCGGTCCTCATGGTCGTCTGGAACCACAAGCGCATCGTCAAGGAGGCCGCCGAGCTCCACGCTGGCGCCTCTGCCCAGGCGTAGGCGATTCGCATGACCGAGAAGGAGCTGGGCGGCGTGGCTGCCGGGGGAAGTGCGCTTGCGGAGGGGGCGGTCACCTATACGTATGACCGGCGCCGCTATCTCATCGACGTGCTGTTTCCCACCTACGTGTCCTGCGCAGGGTTGCCGTTGTCCGTCATCCTGTTCATTGCCGGCGTGCTGCCGCCGCTCATGCTCCTTGTCATGGTCGTGTGCGCGTACTCGCTCATGAACGCGTTCGTGGCCCATTCGTATCCCCGCGTCGTGACGTTCGATGGCGAGTCGCTGCGCCTCGAGTCGTTCGGACACGTGGACGAGTACCCGGCTGGCTCCATCACGCGTCTTCGTGTGAACCCCACGCCGGAGGTCCTGCGCATCTACGCCCGCGTGAACGACTCGTCGCCGGTGCGTGGGCGCTACTTCTTCGTCTGCGGCGACATGTACGACGCGGACGGGAACAAGGCCGAGCCCGTGTACGACTATCTCCTCTCCCTCGCCGAAAGCCTGGCTGCTACGGACTAGGCCTCGGGGAGGCAGGGGCCTTTCAGGCGCGGCGCCCAAGCGGCTGCCGCGCCTTCTTATTAGACGCGTGTCGGGCGAGAGCCTGCCGCGCCGTTGCGAGAAGGGAACAAACATGTCTCAAGCTGACGTAGAGCTGCTCCATCCCGAGCTCGTGTTCTTTGACCTCGAGGCAAATGACGCCCAGGAGCTATTTGACGGCCTCGAGGACCGTCTCAAGCCGCTGGGCCACCTCAAGGACACGTGGCGTGCCGCCATTGGCGAGCGCGAGAAGAACTACCCCACGGGCCTTGCCTGCCCCACGACGCAGATTGCCATACCGCACACGGACCCGGTGAACCTGGAGAGGCCCTACATCGCCATCGTGAAGCCCAAGAGCCCCATCAAGTTCCAGCCGATGGGCGGCATGGGTGATGAGGTCGAGGCAAAGCTCGTCATCAACCTTGGCATCAAGCGCGACGGCGGGCAGGTGGAGATGCTCCAGAAGCTCATGGGCATCTTCATGGACGAGGCCAAGTCGGCTGACGTCCTGTTTCAGACCACGCCCGAGGGCATGGTTGCTGCGTTCGGCAAGTACCTGGCTTAACCTAACCGGTGACACTTGGGGACGGGGTCGATCTGTCAGTGACAGTTCGACCCCGTACTTGCTTGTCACACTGTTTTTACAGGTGTCTTGTCAGCTGACATGACACGTGCCATACTGGCCCCCAGTATTCTCAGAAGAGAGGGGCCAAATTGGCCAGCATCAATGCATCTAGCGGCGCAAATGCCGAGGACCTGGCCCAGCTTGTGGCAGATGGCGTGGGTTCGTGCACTACGGCGGCCGAGCGAGCCGCACTCATCCCCGCGGAGCTTTCCTCGGCGATTGAACGTCTCAAGGAGGAGCGAGACGCTGTAATCCTCGCGCACTACTATGTGGCTCCCGAGGTCCAGGCAGAGGCGGACTATGTGGGTGACTCGTTCTATCTGGCGAAGCTCGCGAAGTCGCTGCCGCAGAGTACGATTGTGCTCGCGGGCGTCGAGTTCATGGGCGAGAGCGCGAAGCTCCTCAACCCGGACAAGCACGTCCTCCTTCCCGAGCCTGCGGCGGATTGTCCCATGGCGCACATGGTTAAGCGCGAGACGGTGGATGCCGCGCGCGAGCAATATGGCGATGACCTCGCCGTCGTGTGCTATGTGAACTCGACCATGGAGATCAAGAGCTGGAGCGACGTCTGCGTGACCTCCTCCAACGCCGTGGATATCGTCTCCAAGCTGCCCCAGCACAACATCCTGTTCATCCCGGATCAGAACCTGGGCCACTATGTGGCAGAGCAGGTTCCCGAGAAGAACGTCCTTCTCAACAAGGGCTATTGCCCGCGTCACCACGTCATCACCGTGGAGCAGATCGAAGAAGCGGTTGCTGCTCACCCTGGCGCGCTCGTGCTTGCGCATCCCGAGTGCAAGGCGGAGGTGCTGGCGGAGGCAGACTATATCGGCTCCACGGCCGGCATCATCACCTATGCCGAGAAGAGTGAGGCTTCCGAGTTCATCATCGTGACGGTTGCCGGCGTCCTGTTCGAGCTCGAGCGTCGCACGCAGGGGACTGGCAAGAAGTTCTACTTCCCGAAAACACGTCCCACCTGCATCAACATGGACATGATCAGCCTTCGCAAGCTTGTCGCCTGCCTTGCCTCTGGTTCCGGCGAGGTCGAGATTGGCCTTTCGGAAGAAGCCGCAGCTCAGGCCAAGCTCACGCTCGACCGCATGCTCGAGTACGCCGCGAAGTAAGCGAACGCTACAAAGGAAAAGTTGACAAAGGGACTGTCCCTTTGTCAACTTTTGGATCGCCGGGAGGACTTGATGGCTTCCAAGAAGTATGAGGACATGAGCTGCGACGTAGTGATCTGCGGGTGTGGCGTGGCGGGACTTTATGCCGCGCTCAACCTGCCGCAGACGCTTGACGTCGTGATGCTCTCCAAGAGCAAGGTTGACGAGTGCGACTCGATGCTTGCCCAGGGCGGCATCTGCGTGCTGCCGGAGGGGGAGGACTACGAGGCCTTCTTCCGCGACACGATGACCGCGGGTCACTGGGAGAACCGCCGCGAGAGCGTTGACGTCATGATCCGCTCGAGCCGCTCCGTCATCAACGACCTCGTCGCCCTTGGCGTCGACTTCGAGCGCGAGGAAGATGGCAGCCTCGGCTTCACGCGCGAGGGCGCGCACAGCCGCCCGCGCATCGCCTATCACGCGGACATCACGGGCAAGGAGATCACGACGAAGCTTCTCGCCGCGGTGCGTCGCCTTCCCAACGTGAGAATCCTCGAGCATGTCGCGATGGTCGACATCATCGAGCGCGACGGAGCCTGCGCTGGCATCATTGCGCGCCCGGTGGACGAGGAGAGCTCCCTCGCTCCCGCCGACGAGCTCTCGAGTAGCCGCGAGAAGTTCGAGATCCGAGCGTCCAATACGCTCTGGGCAACCGGCGGCATCGGCGGCGTCTATGAGCACTCGACCAACTACCCGCAGCTCACGGGTGATGCCTGCTACGTCGCCATAGAACACGGTATTAGGTGCGAGCACCTCGATTACGTGCAGATCCACCCCACGGGCCTCTTCTCGCCCCAGCCTGGCCGCACCTTCCTCATCTCCGAGAGCTGCCGTGGCGAGGGTGCCGTGCTGCTCAACCGCGACTGCCGTCGCTTCACTGACGAGCTCCAGCCGCGCGACGTCGTGGCCGCTGCCATCCGCGCCCAGATGAAGAAGGATGGCATGGAGCACGAGTGGCTGAGCTTTGCCCCGGTTGAGTCCGAGGTCATCACGGGCCATTTCGTCAACATTCGCGAGCGCTGCCTCGAGGACGGCCGCGACATCCTCTGCGAGCCGATTCCCGTTGTGCCCACGCAGCACTACTTCATGGGTGGCGTGTGGGTTGACCGCGACTCCGCGACGACTATGCCCCGCCTCTTCGCCGCTGGTGAGACCAGTTGCAACGGCGTTCACGGCCACAACCGCCTCGCGAGCAACAGCCTGCTTGAGTCGCTCGTCTTCGCGCGCCGCGCCGCGCATAAGATGCTTACGGGCGAGAGCCTGCCTGTCGAGCTCGCGGGGTCGCCGGCGCTTGACGGCCTGCACCGCGTCAATGGCGACGGCACGCTTGCGATTGATGCCCTCTGCGCCGCGGACGGTGCGACGACGGAGGACACCGCTGACTTTGGCGCTGCTCCCGTCGACTTTGACTCGATTATGCCCGAGAAGGAGGCGTAGACGATGGATCCTATCGCCATGAAGCTCGTGGGAGACGACATCATCCTCCAGGCACTCAGGGAGGACATCACGTTCGAGGACGTGAGCACTGCCTCCGTGTGCCCAGAGCCTCGCGCCGCGGAGGTGCAGCTCATCGCAAAGGCTGAGGGTGTAATCGCCGGCCTGGACGTGTTTGCCCGCGCGTTTGCCCTTCTCGACCCTGCCACCCGCGTCGAGGCGACGGTCACGGACGGCGACGTCGTGTCTGCGGGCCAGCACCTCGCCACGGTCTACGGTGACGCTCGCGTGCTGCTTGCCGGCGAGCGCGTCGCGCTCAACTTCCTGCAGCGTATGAGCGGCATCGCGACGTATACGCGTCGCATGGCCACAGCGCTCGAGGGTACGAACACCGTTCTCGTTGACACGCGTAAGACCACGCCCGGTCTGCGCGTGTTCGAGAAGGCCGCGGTGGAGATTGGCGGTGGCCGCAACCACCGCTATAACCTTTCGACCGCCGTCATGCTCAAGGATAACCACATCGACGCGGCTGGCGGCGTCACGCAGGCCATCGAGGCCGCGCGCGCCCACGCGTCCTTTACCTGCACCGTTGAGGTTGAGTGCGAGAACCTCGAGATGGTTCGCGAGGCCGTCGAGGCCGGAGCGGACATCATCATGCTCGACAACATGGCTCACGACGACATGGCCGAGGCAATCGCCCTCATCGGCGGACGCGCCAAGACCGAGGCCTCCGGTAACGTGGACGCCGAGAACATCCGCGCCCTCGCTGACCTCGGCGTTGACTTCATCAGCTCCGGCGCCCTCACGCACTCCGCGCCAATCCTCGACCTGTCCCTCAAGCACCTGAGGATGCTGGACGATGGCGAGGACTGCTAACGTGGGCGGCACCGAACGCAGGGCCGCCATCATCTCTGAGCTTGCTGCCGCGACCCAGCCGGTTTCTGGCAGCGCGCTCGCGAAGGCCGTTGGCGTGAGCCGACAGGTTGTCGTCCAGGACATCGCGCTTCTCAGGGCGGACGGACACGACATCGTGGCCACGAGCCGCGGCTACGTGCTGCAGGAGGGCAAGGGGACCTCGCAAGTGCCCACGCGCCTTCTCAAGGTCCACCATGGCCTCGATGACCTGGAGGACGAGCTCACGACGATCGTCGACCTGGGCGGCGCCGTGCTGAACGTCATGGTCAACCATCGCGTCTACGGCAAGATCGCGGCGGACCTCGACGTCAGGAATCGTCGCGACGTCGAGCGCTACCTCGAGAGCATTCGCACGGGGAAGAGCTTTCCGTTGATGACGGTGACGAGCGGCTACCACTTCCACCGCATTGCCGCGGAGACCGAGGCGCAGCTCGATGAAATAGAGCAGGCCCTGCGCGAGAAAGGCTATCTCGCACAGGTCCTGCCCTATGAGGACGATTTGCAGTAGGAGAGAGGCTTTCGCCTACGCGAGCGCGCCGCCAAGGGCGCGGCAGGCCTCGAGGGCCTCGTCGTCAGGCTCGAGGTTGGCGATGACGGTGTCGACGACTTCGGCGCCGTCTCCCTCGGTGCGCTCGCGCCAGGCGTCCATCCAGTCGCCGGTGCCCCAGTCGTAGCTGCCAAACAGGCCGACCTTCTTGTCGGAGAGCTCGTCTTCGACGCCCTCGAACATGGGCTCGAATTCGTCCTCCTCGAGGGATTCGTCGCCCATGGCCGGGCAACCGAATGCGACGGCGTCAAAACCTGCCAGGGCATCTGCGGAGAAGTCCGCCGCCTGAATCTCCTCGACCTCGGCGCCAGCGCCGCGCGCTCCTTCCGCGACGGCGCCCACCATGGTCTCGGTGTTGCCTGTACCGCTCCAGAAGACGACTGCGATCTTGCTCATGGTTTGTCCTTTCGTATGCCAACCCGCCTGTCGGGTTTGGGTTCGTCGATGTGGCTGGAGGCCTATGCCGCGACGGTCACGCTCGTCAGCTCCGCGAGCGTTGCCCCGCGACCAAGCATCGCCTCACAATCTTTTGTGCAGCGCTTATATCTCGCGAAGCACGCCTCGGCGCTCTCCTGGTCGGAGTAGACCTTCCAGCAGCCGTAACACAGGTAGTCGCGGCCCTCATGCTCGATGAAGGCCATGACGTCGTCATAGGGATAGCCGAGGAAGAGCCCCACCTCGTGGGGGAATCCTCCGTTGGCACTGCACCGCTGACGGTTCTCGAGCTTGCGACCCAGATGTGCGATTGCCGCTTCGAGCCAGCCGGAGCCTGTCGTCTCATAGCCCCACGAGAACATCGTCGCGGCGGCGCGTGGTGCGGAGAGCTCGCGCGCGAGAAGCTGTGGCCGGTATACGAGCACGAGCGCGCCGCAGCTCCTGCGAGCGAGTACGCGCACGTGAACGCTCGTGCCTGCAAGCTGGCGATTTGCGCGCGCGACGAGTGCGTCGAGCCGGGCGTTGCGCAGCCGTGATGGGTCCTGCTTGCCGGTTGACTGGCCCGATGCGCCCCGCGCGCCGGGCGCCTGCCGCGAGTGATCCTGCTCGCCGGTTGATTGTCGTTTCTCGTGTTGCGCGAAGTCGCCGGGCACGTTAAACAGACATGCGGGCTTGATGCCCACTAGCGTGGGTGAGCAATGCTTGACGATGGCGCGCTCGAATCCATTTCCATCCAGCGTCATGCCCGCTCCCTCAAGATAGTCAGCCACGGTTAACTATAGTGCAAAGAGTAGCCGTAAAGTTAGACAAGGTCAACTAACGAGCGCCGCGCGGCTGGGAACCGAGTGCCGGGCGCGCGCTGCCTTCGAGAACGCCACCTCGTCACGAGCTGGAAACCCGGCTGCGTTACAATTGCGAGCTACATCGGCCACCAGAATGTGAGGGACACCATGAGTGACGAGATCACGAACGCTAACACCACGTCCAACCGCGCCATCGTCTCCGTTCTTGGCGCAGACCGGTCCGGCATCGTTGCCGCAGTCGCAGGTCTGCTCGCAGAGCGTAACGTCAACATCCTCGACATCTCCCAGACGATCCTCCAGGGTCTGTTTACGATGACGACCCTCGTCGACCTAGGTGATGCCGACTTCGCGGAAATCCATGTCGGTCTCGATGAGCTTGCCAAGCAGCTTGGCGTGCAGATCACGATTCAGCGCGAGGATGTCTTCAAGTTCATGTATCGCCTGTAAGGAAGTGTCATGGCGATTTTCTCATCGCACCTAACGCCTCGTAGCGCTCGCGAGCGAGTCGCGCGTCGCATCCTGTCGACGAACGACACCTCGGCACTCCTGAGCGCCACGGATATCACTCCCATGCCTTCGGACGAGGCTGCGCTCGGCCGTCCCGTGGAGAGCGAGGGTCTCTACGAGGGCTATGCCAAGGTCGACAAGCTGCCGGAGGAGATGTTCCGCGAGTACGACGTCAAGCGCGGCCTGCGCAACGCCGACGGCTCGGGTGTGCTCGTGGGTCTCACGACCATCTCGGACGTTCACGGCTACAACAAGGTCGATGGCAAGGTCGTTCCTGACGAGGGCGACCTCATCATTCGCGGCTACCACCTCGAAGACCTCGTCTCGCAGACGCATGGTGCCGGTCGCTTCGGCTACGAGGAGATAGCGTACCTGCTCATCTCCGGTCGCCTGCCTAGCGCGGGCGAGCTTGCGGACTTCAACGCTCGCATCGATTCCCGTCGCGAGCTGCCCACCGGCTATCTGAGCCTGTTCCCGCGCACGACGGAGTCGAGCTCCGTCATGAACGTGCTCGCGCGTTCGACGCTGCTGCTCTACGCCTTCGACGAGTGTCCTGACGACACGGGGCACCAGCATGAGGTCGATGTGGCCCTGTCGCTTCTCGCGCGCCTGCCGCGCATCGCGGCTATCGCCCACGAGGCTTCCGTCTCCGCGCGCGCCGGCGAGAAGCTGCTCGTTCCCCCCGTCCGCGAGGGCTATTCCATGGCGGAGACGGTCCTGGACGTTCTGCGTGGCGCCGATGGCTTCACGCGCGAGGAAGCCATGATGCTCGACGTCATGCTCATGCTCCATGCGGAGCACGGTGGCGGCAACAACTCGACGTTCACCTGTCGCGTACTTTCGAGCTCGGGCACGGATGCCTACTCGTCCTACGCCGCTGCCATGGGCTCGCTTAAGGGTCCCAAGCACGGTGGCGCCAACTCCAAGGTGGGTGCCATGATCGAGGACGTGGCTGCCCACGTAGAGCGCTGGGATGATGACGACGAGCTTGCGAGCTATCTCGAGAAGCTCGCGACGAAGCAGGCGTTCGATCAGACGGGGCTCATCTATGGCATGGGTCACGCGGTCTATACCAAGAGCGATCCGCGTGCCCGCCTCGTGAGGCGCTATGCGCGCAATCTTGCTGCCACAAAGGGCTGCGAGGACAAGCTCGCCCTCATCGAGGGTATCGAGCGTCTGACTCCCGAGGTCATCCATGGCGTGCGTGGGACGAACAAGCCCATTTGCGCCAACATCGACCTGTACACGGGCTTTGTCTACTCGATGCTGGGCGTGCCGGCTGATCTCTACACGCCCATCTTCGCCATGGCGCGTCTTGCCGGCTGGACTGCTCATCGCATGGAGGAGCTCTACGGCTGCGGCCGCATCATCCGCCCGGCGTACAACTCCGTCGTTGGCCGCAAGGACTATGTGCCCATCGAGGAGCGCGGGGAGTAGGGATCCCCACATATAACGATAAGCGGCGGCACCCCTCGCTCGGGATGCCGCCGCTTTGCTTGAGGCGGGTTAGACGGAGACGCTAGTCCTCGTTCTCCTCGGTGTCCTCGTCCTCTTCGTCATCGGCGGAGACGGGGCGGAAGACCGCGGTGTCGCCACCAATGATGCTGTCCTCGACGTAGCGGGCCTCATCATCGTGGGCCTTGCGGACGGCGGCGTCAAAGAGGTCGACATCTTCCTCTTCATCGAGGTACTTCTCGGCGTCATCAAGCTGGACCCTGCGGCCCGTGCGGAGGGCGACGTACTCGTCGTTGTTCTTGTCATAGGCAAGTCCAGCGCGCCTGAGGGCGTCGGGGAGCTCGACGTAGTCGAGGGTGTGCTGACGCTTCGTGCGGGCAAACAGCGGCACGTACTCGAAGATGACGGAGGAGTTCTCGAGGCCATACCAGTGCGCGGGCGAGCCACAGACGCGGCGGATGATGTACTTCGCGTTGATGATGTTGCGGTCGAACGCGGAGATGTCGGCGGAGCTAGACGGCACCTTGCGCACGAGGCAGAAGCGGAAGTCGCCGACCGAGCTCTTCTTCTTGTAGATCGAGTACTTGTGATGCTGCGGCGCGATCATGTTGTCCTGAACGAGCTTCTCGACGATCTGGTAGAGGTACTCGTTGACGCGCTGGTTCACGCAGAAGCCAAGACGGATCTGCACCTTGAAGATGAAGTCGGTGCCAAAGGTGTTGACCGAGAACTCGTGAGTGTACGGCTCGTCGGTGACCTGGATGTTCAGGAAGAAGTACGCGCGGGCGCGCTTCGGACGCTTATCCAGGATCGAGTAGAGGATGTCGCGGTCGAGCCTGTCGGGCGAGGAGTCGTTCGTGAGGAAGACGAGGTTGTCGGCGAGGTACGGGATCTCATTGTCCTGGCGGAGCTCGGCGAGCTGGTCGATGTACTGCTTGGTGGGTAGATAGACGCTCTGCGTGCGCTCGATGGCGGTGCCGCGGCGCCAGATGTACATGACGACGAAGATGAGGGCGGCGATGACGACGGTGACGTAGCCGCCATGCAGGAACTTCGTGAGGCTCGAGAAGAAGAACGCCAGCTCGATGGCCATGAAGAAGAGGAGGAACGGCCAAGCGGCGACCTTGCGCTTGCGGACGCGCATGAGGTACGTGAACAGCAGCATCGTGGTCATCAGCATCGTGACGGTGATGGCCAGGCCGTAGGCGGCCTCCATGTGGGAGGAGCTGCGGAAGTATAGCACGACGCCGATGCAGGAGACCCACATGATGTTGTTGACCAGCGGGATGTAGATCTGGCCCTTGGTCTCGCTCGGGTAGGCGATGCGCATGTGCGGCATCAGGTTGAGGCGAATAGCCTCGGAGATGATCGAGTAGGAGCCGGTGATCAGGGCCTGCGACGCGATGATGGCAGCGAAGGTCGAGAGGACGACGGCGAAGACGCGGAGGTTCTCCGGAAGCATCTGGAAGAACGGGTTGAGCTCGTGCAGGGCGGCGAGCTCGGCGTTGGTTTTGTTGGCAAGGATCCAGGCACCCTGGCCGAGGTAGTTGAGAATGAGGCATGCCTTGACGAAGGGCCAGGAGGCGTAGATGTTGGCCTTGCCGACGTGACCCATGTCGGAGTAGAGGGCCTCGGCGCCGGTCGTGCAGAGGAAGACGTTACCGAGGACCATGAGGCCGGCCTTGTTGAGGTTGCCATCAAACAGGAACGTGATGCCGCGCAGCGGGTTGAGCGCACGGAAGACGTTGAGGTCCGCACCGACGTTCACGAGGCCGACGATGCCGAGGTAGAGGAACCAGATGGTCATGATCGGGCCGAAGGCCTTGCCGATCATGGAGGTGCCGGCGCGCTGCATGGCGAACAGCACGCAGAGGATGGCGATGGTGATAAAGACGACGACGTTCTGGTTGTCGCCGATGATGCCGTGGAAGAACGGGATCGTGCGGAGACCCTCGATGGCCGTGGTGACCGTCACCGCGGGGGTGAGGATGCCGTCCGCGAGCAGCGCGGCGCCGCCAACCATGGCGGGGATGATGAGCCACTTGGCGCAGCGCTTCACCAGGCTGTAGAGGGCGAAGATGCCACCCTCGTTGTGGTTGTCGGCCTTCATGGCGACGAGCACGTACTTGACGGTGGTGATGAGGGTCATCGTCCAGATGACGAGGGACAGCGCGCCGATGACGACGTCCTGGCTCATCGTGGTGAGGCCGCCGTTGCCGCTCATGATCGCCTTGAGCGTGTACATCGGGCTCGTTCCGATGTCGCCGTAGACGACGCCAAGCGTAACGAGAATCATCGCCGCTGATAGCGGGATGCCAGCGGACTTTGCCGACGACCTCTTCTTTGTCGAGGGTTCGGCTGCGCGAGAAACACCCATGTTCCTTGCTCTCCTTGTGACGGGGGCTTTCCGCCCCGGCCGCTCCAATACGTGTCCAGGCCACTTCGTCTTGTTTGTGGCCCACGGGGTCGCAAACTGGACGACGCAACAAAAACTGCCCGACCTCGGCGCGGGCGCTGAAGTCAAGCAGCTTAAGGTACCACTTTATGCGGTCTTTATGTGCGGAGGACGGCGGTCGGTGCCGCTCACGCGGTCTTTAGTACCTTCCGCGCCCCGGACCGCGGCGGTCCGAGGGCGATGACGAGCGGCGGGGACCGTCGGAGTAGCGGCGCGGGCCATCCGTGCCGCGGCGGTCGTCGCGCGAGAAGCGGTCGCCACGCGGGCCACGGTCATCTCGCGAATAGCGGTCGCCGCGCGGGCCACGGTCGTCGCGCTGGAAGCGATCTCCCCGCGGGCCGCGGTCGTCTCGCGAATAGCGATCGTCACGCGTGCGTCGACGGTCGTCCGGGCCACGGCGGTCGTCATGCATGCGGCGGTTGTCGCCCGAGCTACGGCGGTCACCTTGCGGGTAGCGGCGGTCGCTCGAATCGCGACGAGGGCCGTTCTGCTCGTGGCGGAAGCTGGCCTGTTCGCGGCGCGCCTCCTCCGGCAGATCGCTGGCGCCCTCGGGGCGCGGGGTCCTCTTCACGAGGTAGACGTGGTGGATCTTTGCGTTGCGGCTGAAGTCCTCCGGGATGGTGCCCTCTGTGACGTCCTCGATTTCGACACCGTACTTCTCGAGCTTCTCGGTGTCGGGGGTGAAGCCGCGCAGATTGCAGGAGAACAGGCAGACGCCGTCCGCGGTGAGCAGGCGCGAGACGCCGATGAGGAGCTCGGCGTGGTCTCGCTGCACATCGAAGGAGTCGCGGCCCATGCGCTTGGAGTTCGAGAAGGTTGGGGGATCGCAGAAGACGAGGTCCCAGCGGTTGCGCGTGCGGCGCTGCTCGCTGATCCAACGGACGACGTCAGCCTGGACGTACTCGTGCTCGTCGCCGGTGAAGCCGTTTCGCTCCATGTTGCGCTCGGCCCAGTCGAGGTAGGTGCGAGAGAGGTCAACCGTCGTCGTGTGCTTTGCCCCACCGTCCGCGGCGTAGCAGGTGGCAGTGCCGGTGTAGGCGAACAGGTTGAGGAAGCGCTTCGAGCCCTTGGTGCCCTTGGCGAGCTCGCGCACCTGGGCGCGCACGTCGCGATGATCGAGGAAGAGGCCCGTGTCGAGGCGCTCGGCGAGGTTGACCTCGAAGATGAGGCCGCCCTCGTCTACGAGGTGGGAGCCGGGGGCAAGCGCGAGACGCGAGCGGCGGCCGGGGCGGGTGTCAGCGCCTTCCTCCTGCTCGCTCGCGTACTGGGAGCCGCCCTTGGCGCGCTTGCGCACACGTAGGGTGACGTCGTTGGGGTCGACGCCAAGGACGCGCGGCGCGATGGCGAGGACGTCGAGTAGACGACGATGTGCGAGGTCGAGGTCGATGCCCTTGGGTGCGGCGTACTCCTGGACGACAAGCCAGCGTCCGCCCTTGTCGCGGCCGCGCGAGGCCTCGCTCGCCTGGTAGAGGTCGATGGCGACGGCGTAGTCGGGGAGGTCTGCGTCGTAGACGCGGTAGCAGCTCACGTCTTCGCGCTTCGACCACTTGGCGCGGAGCTTCGCGACCTTCTGGAGACGCGCCGCGAACTGGTCTGACGCGGAGACGAGCACGGGGATGGTCGTCCCGTCCTTGAGGGTGACGGTGGCGCGCGGCGCGGGTGCTGCGGGCGTCCCGTTGTCGCCGCCGCCGGTGGCGCGGGCATCGTCCGTCTCGGCGTAGAGGCGAATCGTGGCCTCGTCGCGGCCGAGCAGCGTTGAGACGCTGTCTGTCGGCGCCATGCCGAGGGCGGCGTCGAGGTTGTCGCCCAGCACGAACGCGGCGAGCGGCGAGCCCGTGGGCAGGGAGTCCGCAAGGGCGGTGACGCAGCCGAGGGCGGAGACCTCGCGCGCGAGCTCTGCGGTGCGGAGCCAGGAGAGATCGCAAACGCCGAGCGTGGAGGAGGCGTCGGAGTCCGCGAGAACATCCGCGAGGGTATCGCGCGAGGTCAGCGTATCGAGAGAGACGTCGAGGCCTGCCGAGCGCAGGGCCGTGCGGGCGGCGGAGGCGGCGCCGGGACGATCGTCAAGCGAGACGAGGCGAAGGGAGCCGGCACGCTCGCCGCCCTTCTCGGCACGCTCGTCCGCTTCGTCGAGGAGGGTCTCCCAGGCTGCGGCGTCATGGCCCAGCCAGCGGTCGAAGCCCCAGCGTGAGCGAAGCAGGCCAGGGGCGCGGTCGAGCGCGGCGCCGGCTGCTTCGACGAGGATGGTGCCCGAGCCGGCGTATGCGGTGGCTAGGGTGGGGGCGTCGTGGCGCAGGCAGCGGTGCCAGGAGCCGGCGGCGAGCATCGCGGCCGCGTAGTCTGCGCGGAGGCCGCCGAGGCCGTCGTCCGTAGAGCGCCTGCCGAAGCCACGGTGGAAGAGCGGCTCGCCGGAGAGGTCGATGCCAAGGGTCACGCGCTCGCCGCGGACGCGTGCGATGATCGTGACGTCAGGGTGGCGGACCTCGACGCTCGGGCGGCCGCCGAAGCGAGCCTGCATCTTGTCACAAACCGCGTCCTTGACGCGGAGGGCGACGAACTGGGTGTTCCTGAGCTGGTCGTTCACGCCGTGGGCATCGACGGCAAAGGTAGAGGATAGGGAAAGGTGGCTCTCCCACTCGATCGAGGAGGCTGCGTCATAGAGCTCGTCTGCGTCGGTCGCGGCACCGTGGGAGAGGACGAGGACGACGCGCGAGGCGATGCGGCTCCAGAGACAGACGCGGTAGGCGTCGGCGAGGGCGCCGGAGAAGGCCACCTGGCCGTGGAGGGCGCGAACGCCTGTGGTTCCCAGACTCGCGAGCTCGCCTGCGAGCAGGCGCTCGAAACCCTTGGGACAAGTTGCGAAGAACTCATGCGTGTCTGCCATGCGCATCACCTTTCGATCGGGTCACCATTTGCCCGTAAGGGGGCTGCTTGCCCCTCACATCTCCTGCCGAGGTTAACCCATATGGGCGTAAACGTGCGGCTCACCGGCTGTATACACAGAAAACGCCCCGCTTGAGCAAGGTGCTGAGCGGGACGTTGGAAGGGAGTCGCGTGGATTGGGGCTCGAGCGCGCTGAGGCGCTTGAAGCTACAGGTCCATGGAGAGGTAGCGCTCGCCGGTGTCGGGAAGGATAGCGACGACGGTCTTGCCGGCGAACTCGGGGCGCTGGGCGACGGAGAGCGCGGCGAAGGCGGCGGCGCCGGAGGAGATGCCCACGAGGACGCCCACCTTGGCGGCGAGCTCGGCTCGCTCGGCGATTGCGTCAGTCGAGGCGACGGGCAGGATCTCGTCGACGAGCTCGCGCTTGAAGTTTTCAGGCTCGAAGCCGGCACCGATGCCCTGGATCTTGTGGCCGCCGGGCTTTCCGCCTGACAGCACGGGGCTCTCTGCCGGCTCGACGGCGACGGCGTAGACGCCCGGCTTGTGCTCCTTCAGGAACTTGGAGGTGCCGGAGATGGTGCCGCCCGTGCCAACGCCGGCGACGATGGCGTCGACGGAGCCCTCGGTGTCGGCCCAAATCTCGGGACCGGTGGTCTCGTAGTGGGCGCGCGGGTTGGCGGGGTTGGTGAACTGGCCGGCGACGATGCTGTTGGGTGTGGAGGCGTGCAGCTCATCAGCCTTGGCGATGGCGCCCTTCATGCCCTCGGCGCCGGGGGTGAGGACAATCTCCGCGCCGTAGGAGGCGGCCAGCTTGCGGCGCTCGATGGACATGGTCTCAGGCATGGTGAGGATCATCTTGTAGCCGCGGGCGGCCGCGAGCATTGCCAGGCCTACGCCGGTGTTGCCGCTCGTGGGCTCGATGACGGTGCCGCCTGCCTTGAGCTCGCCGGATGCCTCGGCTGCGTCAAGCATGTAACGGGCGACGCGGTCCTTCACGGAGCCGCCGGGGTTGGTCGCCTCGTACTTGCCGAGGACGCGGGTGCCCTTGGCCTGGGCGTCGGCGGGGAGGAGCGAGGAGAGGTCAACGAGAGGGGTGGAGCCGATGAGTGCCTCGACATGGTTTGCGACGTGCATGAGAGCCTCCTTGTGGCTGCGGACGGAGCGCGGCTCCGACCAGACTGGCGGACGGGTTTTGCCGTCCATAGGCGAGAGGAGAGGTTTCTCCTCTTTGCCGACGCGGGGGTTGAGCGCGCGTCGCGCGGGACCTCCGCTTCGTTGGGGGCAAGTATGTCACCAATAAACCAACAAATCCAGTAGGAATTTATGGTTTTTCATCAACTGGCAATGAGGAATTGCTTGGCGGACGTGACGTGTCGTTACGGACGAAGCGACGCCGTCATTGCGGACGCAGCGACGCTGTCATTGCGGATATGGAGCCGTGCTGTTACGGACACAGCGACATATTGTTGCGGACACGGCGACGTTGTCATTGCGGGCACGACGTCATATTGTTGCGGACACAAAAAATAGTGTCCGATTTCGACGCATCTGTATGTTTTGCTACGCAACACACATATAGATGGTTTCTAAATTCAAATATGCAGCTAGCATAGCTCATGGTTAATCCGCTATTAAAAGCAAGGCCATCTCTCTTCCCGGCGTCGGAAAGTCTGACGGTGCTATGGTGAAGGGCGTTGGGAGAACGATGAGAACAGTTGACGGGTCATGGCTCCATTCGGGTATGGTCGTAATAGCCGCCATGGTTTATCGGCCATTTGACGGAAGGCTTGGGAAGAAGCTCTGGAGCTGCTCGGCGGATGACGACGTAGCCACCATGCCCGACTCCCCTGACCTGCTTAAGTCTTATATCGCCGACTTACAGTTTCGGCTCGATCTGGCGCGTGCCACGATTTTGATGCTACGGGAATGCCAGGGCGACGAAGAAGACAAATAGCCGGGCTGGCTCCCACTGAGTACAATCTGCCCATTTTGAGCTGCCGTCGCGAAGCAATAGGCCTAATCTTAGTTCGCCTCGAGGGTGCCGATCAGGGCCTTGTGGTCCGTGCCGGCGATCTCGACGGTCTTGAGCGAGCTCACCGTGATGCCGGAATCCCTCGCGTAGACGATGTGGTCGATTTCGATGAGCGACGGCACGATCTTGTTCGAGGGGTAGGTCATGTGGAATCCCTCGCCGGATGCCTGGCTGGCGTCAGCGAACCGCGTGCCTAGAAGCGTGCGGAAGCGCGCGTGGTCCCAGGTTGAGTTGAAGTCACCCAAGATGAGGTAGGCGTGCCCATAGTCGGAAAGCGATCCGATTATGGAAAGCCCCTTGTCCCAAAGGTCCTCCGCCCCGCGGACGGGCGAGTTGGGGTGGACGCTCACGATGCGAACGGTGGTCGAGCCAATGGCGATGTCCGCGGCGGGCATGGAGCTCGTCTCGATGGGCAGGAGATTGCGCGAGACGTTGCTCTGGGGTGCCGCCGTCCAGATGCCGTTGCGGCCACCGTTGCTGATGGCGGATGCACCCTCGGAGACCACGTGATAGGGGAGGACCTCGTCAATTCCCGCCGCCGTGAGGTCTACCACCATGCCGTCCGTGAGTTCTTGCAGGCAGAGGACCTCGACGTGCTCGGTGCGGCAGACCTCGACGATCTGCTTGGCGCTCGCGGCTCCGTTCAGTGTGTTGACCGTCATGACGCGCGCATATGAGTCGTCCGTGGTGGCGCTCGTGGACACGGCGTATTCGGCGGCGGGGGAGACCCGCGCGCGGCCTGCGAAGTATCCGACGTGCCACCAGCCGTTTATGGCGAGCGCGAGGACGCAGACGACAAGGAGGAGGCGCCTTCTCGACAAGAGGGCGACCGCGAGGCAGATGATGGTTGGAATGAGGGCGAGCGGGACGAACGAGACCACTTCGGGGATAATCCGGCCGTTCGCGAGGCCCGTAGGCAGGACCCTTAGCGCCATGAGCGCGCAGACACCAAGCATGGCGAGCCAGAGCAATGCCGAGACGAGCAGGTGACGCGGGCGGTGGTGCCTCCGCGCGGGTCGACGAGCGGGCTTCGCCGCGCGTTTTGCCGCTCTTGCGGGGGTCTTATGCGGGAGGTAGGGCGCTTGCTGCGCAGGGGAGGGAATCGGCGCGCCGGATGCAGCCCTCGCGTCCCTGTTCTCGAACGGTGTCGTGCCGTGCCCGTATCCGTTTGTGGAGCTGCCCTGCGTCATGTACTGCCCTCCCCGTTGTCAGCATTCATGCTAGCTGAGGAGAGCCGACAGCAACCATATCTGACGAAACCGCCGCATGACTTGCAGCGATTGTGTCCTAACCGTGCGGGTCGGCAAACGGTTGCAAGATATTGCTCACATTGTGAAATACTGCGCACGCTGTGTAATAAAAGGAACCTGACGGCTCGATGACGCCGCCAACACCAAGACCTCTGGGGGTTGCGTGCAAGACCTTCTCACTCAGGCTGCTGCTGCGCGCCGTCGCGCCAGAGCCGATAGGCGCTGCATTCGCTCTCGCTCCCAGCTTCGCGACGCCCTCGCCGCGGAGATTCAAGCCACGGGCGACCTGTCGCGCGTGACGGTCACTGCTGTCACCGAACGCGCGGGTCTCACGCGTCGCACGTTCTACTCGCACTTCCGCGACATCCCGGATCTTGTCGACGCCGTCGAGCGTGAGGCCCTTGACGACATAAGGGACCTCGTCGAGAACATCTCGTCGTCGCACCTCGACGAGCTCACCGCCGCCCTCGCATCGCTCGAGGCCGCCCCCGGAACCGTCGAGCTCCTGAGCTACTTCCGCGACAACGCCTCGCATCTCACGGCGCTTCTGGGCGAGGGCGGTGACCCCGCCTTCGTCGAGAAGATCAAGGACGTCTGTCGCGAGGCGGTCGTCTCTCGTGCTCTCGACGGCATCGACTCCCGAGCCCTCGGCCCGTTTTTCGACTATTACCTCGCTTTTGCGGTGTCTGCCGAGGCCGGCGTCCTTACGCGCTGGCTTACGGGTGGCATGCGAGAGGACGTCCGCACGATGGCGCTGATCATGACCTCGCTCATGTTTGTCCGCCCGGGCGACCTCTACGGCAAGTCCATTGACTTCAACGTGCCAGCCTATGCGCTGGCCCTTATGCAACTCAAGAACAATGCGGAGCGCAGGGGCGCTTTCGCGGAGGAAAAGGAGCCCATCCATGACTAACAATCCCGCAGCATCCAATGCGGCTCAGGCCAAGTTGGCCCGCGGCATCGAGCTGGTTGAGGACGGGGCCGAGCTGCGCCCCGCCAACACCACGGACTTCTCGCGCGCCAACCTGCGCCTGGGCATCGACGTGGGCTCCACCACGGTCAAGCTCGCCGTCATCAACGACGCGGACCGTATCGTCTACGCAAACTACCAGCGCCACCACACCGACATCCGTGCCACGGCAAAGGAGCTCTTCGAGAAGGCCCGCGCCGTGCTCGGCAACGCCTCCATGCGCGTCTCAATCACCGGTTCCGGCGGCCTCCTGCTCGCCAAGTGGCTCGACCTCGAGTTTGTCCAGGAGGTCATTGCGAGCAAGCGTGCCGTCGAGACCCTCATTCCGGAGACTGACGTCGCCATCGAGCTCGGTGGCGAGGACGCCAAGATCATCTACTTCGATAACGGTATCGAGCAGCGCATGAACGGCACCTGCGCGGGCGGCACGGGCGCGTTCATCGATCAGATGGCGAGCCTGCTGCACACCGACGCCGGCGGGCTTAACGAGCTCGCGAAGCAGGCGACCCATATCTACCCGATCGCCAGCCGCTGTGGCGTCTTCGCGAAGTCCGATGTCCAGCCGCTGCTTAACGAGGGCGCGGCTCCCGCGGACGTCGCCGCCTCGATCTTCCAGGCCGTTGCCAACCAGACGGTCTCCGGCCTTGCGTGCGGCCATCCCATTCGCGGCCACGTCGCCTTCCTCGGTGGCCCGCTCCAGTACCTCTCCGAGCTGCGCCGTCGCTTCTATGAAACGCTCTCGCTCGACGAGGAGCACCGCATCGTCCCGACCAACGCCCATCTGTTCGTGGCCACCGGCGCCGCCCTTGCTGGCGAGTCCGACAAGCGCGTGACCTTCGCTGAGGTCATTGACGCCCTCGAGAATCTTGGCGATATGCAGGGCAGTGAGGTCCAGCGTCTCGACCCGCTGTTCGCCAATGACGAGGAACTCGCCGAGTTCCACGCCCGCCACGATGCGCAAGTGGTCCCCAAGGGTGATCTCGCCACGTATCGGGGCCGCGTATTTATCGGCATCGACGCCGGCTCAACCACGATGAAGGCCGCGGTCGTGGGCGAGGACGGCGAGCTGCTCTACACCTGGTACGGCAACAACCGTGGTGACGTCCTGGGCACCGCCCGCGTCATCATGGATGACATCTACGACAAGCTCCCCGAGGGTTGCACCGTCGGTCACGTCACCACGACGGGCTACGGCGAGGCCCTGCTCATCGAGGCCCTCGGCGCCGACTCCGGCGAGATCGAGACTGTCGCTCACCTTCGCGGCGCCAAGGCCTTCGTCCCCGATGTTGAGTTCATCCTCGATATCGGCGGTCAGGACATGAAGTGCCTGCGCGTGCACAACGGCATCATCGAGCACATCATGCTCAACGAGGCGTGCTCCTCGGGCTGCGGCAGCTTCATCGAGAGCTTCGCGGATTCGATGGGCCTCTCCGTCCAGGACTTCGCGCACGCCGCCATGGGTGCCGAGAAGCCCGTTGACCTTGGCAGCCGTTGCACCGTCTTCATGAACTCGCGCGTGAAGCAGGCCCAGAAGGAGGGCGCGACCGTTGGCGACATCGCGGCCGGCCTCTCCTACTCGGTCATCAAGAACGCCCTGTTCAAGGTCATCAAGATGCGCGACCCGGAGGAGATTGGCAAGTATGTCGTCGTCCAGGGCGGCACCTTCATGAGCGACGCGACGCTGCGCGCGTTCGAGAAGCTTACCGGTCGCGAGGCGATTCGCCCGGACATCGCCGGCTGCATGGGCTGCTATGGCGCCGCCCTGCTCGCCCGCGACCGTGCCGGCAAGGACGGCACCTCGACCCTGCTCAGCCGCGAGCAGATCGACAACCTCCAGGTGAAGCAGACCAAGGCCCACTGTGGCCGCTGCTCCAACAACTGCCTGCTCACGATCAACAACTTCGGCAACGGCCGCAAGTTCATCACGGGCAATCGCTGCGAGAAGGGTTCTGGCGGCAAGCGTGCCAAGGCGCTCGCCCCCAACCTCTTCGCCTTCAAGAACAAGCTGTTGTTCGATCGCCCGGTACTTGACCCCAAGACCGCACCGCATGGCACCGTGGGTATCCCGCGTGCCCTCAACATGTACGAGAACTACCCCTTCTGGCACGCGTTCTTCACGGAGCTGGGTTTCTCGGTCGTGCTGTCTGACCAGTCGAACAAGAAGACCTACGAGGCGGGCATCGAGTCGATGCCGTCCGAGTCCGTCTGCTATCCGGCGAAGCTCAGCCACGGTCACATCATGAACCTGCTCGAGAAGGACCCGGACTTCATCTGGATGCCCTGCATCCGTTGGGAGCGCAAGGAGGACGAGACGGCGGGCAACCACTACAACTGCCCGATTGTCATGAGCTACCCGCAGGCGCTCGGCCTGAACGTCGACGAGCTCGCCGCGCCCCAGGTCGAGTTCCTCGACTCGTTCATCCCGTATGACGACAAAAAGGAGCTCAAGCGCCGCCTCTACGAGCTGATCTCCGTCCAGCGCGAGAAGGATGCCGCCAACGGCCGCGGCCGCTTCCGTGGCGAGCACATCACCCGTGCCGAGGTTGACCGCGCCGTGAACGTCGCCTGGGAGGCCGATCTCGAGTTCAAGGAAACCATGCACCGCAAGGGCGACGAGACTCTCGAGTGGATGGAGGCCCACGACGTCCACGGCATCGTGCTCGCGGGCCGTCCCTACCACAACGACCCCGAGATCAACCACGCCATTCCCGAGCTCGTGAACAGCTTCGGCTTCGCGGTGCTCACCGAGGACTCCGTCGCCCACAAGATGCGTCCCGAGCGCCCGATCCGCGTCGTCGACCAGTGGATGTACCACAGCCGCCTCTACCGCGCCGCGCGCTTCGTCGCCAGCAGGAACGACCTCGACCTCATCCAGCTAAACAGCTTCGGCTGCGGTCTCGACGCCCTCACGACGGACCAGGTCCAGGAGATCCTCGAGGCGTCTGGCAAGATCTACACCACCCTCAAGATCGACGAGGTCTCGAACCTCGGCGCGGTGCGCATCCGTATCCGCTCGCTGATGGCGGCCCTCGTTGAGCAGCGCGAGGAACTCGAGCGCGAGGCTGCCGCGGGCGAGCTTGTGGCCGCCGGCCCTGTGGACGTCCGCCGCGCGAACGGCTCGCTCGAACGCGCCAAGCCGCTGGGGGTTCGCGAGGATGGCAAGCAGGCGCTGCCCGTGTGGCGCGAGGCGAAGAGCGCTGCCGTTCACAAGGTGCGCTACACCAAGGAGATGCAGGACAGCGGCTACACGCTGCTGTGCCCGCAGATGTCGCCCATCCACTTCGAGCTCGTCGAGCAGCTGCTCAAGAAGAACGGTTACAACGCCGTGCTGCTGCCTTCCGTCGACCACGGTGCGGTCGAGGCGGGCCTCAAGTACGTCAACAATGACATCTGCTACCCGTCCATCCTGGTCACGGGCCAGATCATGGAGGCCATCGAGAGCGGCAAGTATGACCTCTCGCGCACGGCCGTCATGATCTCTCAGACTGGCGGTGGCTGTCGTGCCACGAACTACATCGCCCTCATCCGCAAGGCCCTGCGCGACGCCGGCCACCCTGAGGTCCCCGTGGTCTCGCTTACCGCGGCGAAGGGCCTTGACGAGGACAACCCCGGCTTCAACATCTTCAAGCCCGAGATCATCGTCCACGCCGTCTATGCCCTGCTCTATGGCGACCTGCTTATGCAGGTGCTCTATCGCGTGCGTCCCTACGAGGCCGAGCCCGGCTCTGCCGACGCGCTGTATGACCAGTTCATGGCTCGTGCCAAGGATGAGGTGACCAGCTGCGGCCAGCATGCGTTCCTGAAGCTGTGCCAGGACACGGTCGACGCGTTCGAGACGCTGCCCGTCGTGGCCGATCGCTCCAAGCCGCGCGTGGGCGTCGTGGGTGAGATCCTCGTCAAGTTCCACCCGACGGCGAATAACCAGGTCGTCAAGGTCATCGAGCAAGAGGGATGCGAGGCGGTCGTGCCCGGCCTCGTCGACTTCTTCCTCTTTGGCATGACGAGCCCGAAGAACATGAAGGGCGAGCTGGGCACCAAGCTCAGCAAGCGCCTCACTCACCAGGCTGGTATCAAGCTCATCGAGTCGATGCGCGAGCCCATCAACCGTATGCTCGAGAAGTCGACCCGCTTCGAGCCGTATCCGGACATCTACGAGCTCGCCGCCAAGGCGAAGCAGGTGCTGTCGCTGTGCAACACGATGGGTGAGGGTTGGCTCCTCACGGCCGAGATGTGCGATCTCATCGAGTGCGGCACGCCCAACATCGTGTGCTGCTCGCCGTTCGCATGCCTGCCCAACCACGTTGTGGGCAAGTCCGTCATCAAGCGCCTGCGCGAGATGCACCCCGAGAGCAACATCGTCGCCGTCGACTATGACCCCGGCGCGTCCGAGGTCAACCAGCTCAACCGCATCAAGCTCATGATCAGCGTGGCCAAGGAGAACTTCCGCGCTGCCCGTGCGGCTGCGGCAGAGATGGGCGGCGCCGCGGAGAACGTGGCCGAGTTCCGCCTCGAGAATCCTGTTGACCCCACCACGAACGTCGTGGCTCCCTATGTGGAGGAGGGCGAGCGGGATCGTGTCGAGGAGGCTTCCTGCGGGCTCGGCGCCAATGCCGCCGACGACTCCGGCGTCCTTCCGCTGAGCCGCATGCAGCTTGACCGCATCGAGGCCGCCAAGGCCCGCGCTGCGGAGCGCGCTGCTGCCGCCGACGCGAATGAGCCCGCTCCTGTCGATGGCCCCGAGGCTGGCGCGGAGGGTGCCGACGGATCCGAGGAGGGTGCTGGTGTGGCAGACGCTCCCAAGATGTCTGATGCGTCACAGAACGAAACGGAAGCGGACGAATCGTAGCCTGCTCGATTACCATAGAGCCCTAAGAGATTGACGGGCGGCCCGATCGCGCAAGCGGGTGCGGTCGGGCCGCCTCTTACGTAGAGGGGATACGTGATGGACGAGAACAACGAGAGCAAGGCGACGCAGACGGCTGCTGAGCCGAAGCCCCTGTGGGGCGGGCGCTTCTCCGCCGCGCCGACGGGCGAGCTCGAGAGGTTCGGAGCGTCGCTGCCGTTCGACAAGCGCATGTGGAAGCAGGATATCCGCGGCTCCAAGGCCCATGCCGCCATGCTTGCGCGCCAGGGCGTGATCTCGGCGGAGGACGCGGAGGCAATTCGCGCCGGCCTTGACGAGATAGCCGGCGAGATCGAGCGTGGCGAGTTCACGTTCGACGTTGACCGTGACGAGGACATCCACATGGCCATCGAACGCGTGCTCACCGAGCGCATCGGTCCTGCCGGTGGCCGTCTCCACACCGGCCGTTCTCGCAATGACCAGACCGCCGTCGACACGCACATGATTGCTCGCGACCTGGCCGACGAGCTGCTCGCTTCGCTCGAGGGGATCCAGCAGGTGCTGCTCGATTGCGCCGAGGAGCAGTTTGGCGTCGTGATGCCTGGCTACACGCACATGCAGCCGGCTCAGCCGGTGCTTCTCTCGCACCACCTGCTCGCCTACTTCTGGATGTTCTCCCGCGACCACAAGCGCGTCGCCGACGCCCGGGCCACCGCCAACAAGTGCCCGCTTGGTGCCGCCGCGCTCGCCGGCACCACCTATCCGCTTGATCGCGCGATGACGGCTTCCGAGCTCGGCTTTGACGAGCCGGTCGCCAACTCGATGGATGCCGTCAGCGACCGCGATTACCTGCTCGACCTTATCTATGCCTGCAGCGTCTGCCAGATTCACCTCTCTCGCCTCTGCGAGGAGCTCGTCTGGTGGAGCTCGGCGGAGTTTGGCTTCGTGGAGATGGACGATGCCCACTCCACCGGCTCCTCGATCATGCCGCAGAAGAAGAACCCGGACTTCGCAGAGCTCGTTCGTGGCAAGTCTGGTCGCGTCGTGGGCGACCTCATGAGCCTGCTCGTCACCGTGAAGGGCACGCCGCTTACTTACGACAAGGACCTTCAGGAGGACAAGGAGCCGCTCTTTGACGCGGCCGATACCGTCCTGGGTTCGCTTATGGCCTGCACGGGTATGCTCGCCACCTGCACCTTCAAGGCCGACCGCATGCGCGAGGCCTCTCACGAGGGTTACATGGCCGCGACGGACCTCGCGGATTATCTCGTGGGTAAGGGCCTGCCGTTCCGCCAGGCTCACGCCGTGGTGGGTCGCATCGTGGGTGATTGCGTGCGCGAGGGCGTGACCCTGCAGCAGCTCTCCACCGACGAGCTCCGCAGCTACTCCGAGCTCTTCGATGATGGCGCTCGCGAGGCGCTCGACATCGACAACATCGTGCGCCGTCGCACGACGCTCGGCGGCACCGGCCACGATGCCGTTCGCGCGCAACTCGCCCAGGCTCGCGACGTGCTCGCCGCCGAGACGGCGTAGGTCGCTGCCGACCCCGCGCCGGGCTTCGCGTTGGGTTGCCGGGATAGCCACTGACTTGCAAGCGGTGCCGCCATCCCGTGCAATCTGAGGTGCCCGCGCGCGATATAGCTCACAGGTTAAGAAGAACGCCCGTCTGCCGAAGCAGGCGGGCGTTCGTGTTTTCACTGGCCGGAGGACAGGCTTGAAAGGACTACTGTCCTTCGGTTGGCGTGTCGGGGTCGGGGGTCGGCTCCGGGGAAGGCGTGGGTTCGGGCGTTGGCGCCGGAGTGGGTTCGGGCGCCGGAGTGGGCTCGGTCGTGGTCGTCGCGTTCCCCGTCGTGGCGGCCTCGGTCGTCGCTGCCTCCGTGGTCGCGGCGTCCGGGTCGTTCTCGCCGGTGCTCGTGTTGGAGAACTTCCAGCTCGTATTGGGCTTGTAGGAGGGATCGGACGCGCTTGCCATCGGCCAGTCCGCACGCGGGGTGTCGGACAGGACAGCGTTGACGAAGTAGGCGAAGGCCTTGTTCGACGTCTGGAACGGGTGCGCGCCCGCGCCATAGCCGAGCCTTACCGTGTAGTCTCCGTCCTTGTGGCCCGTCCAGACGGCGACGGAGACCTGGGGCGTGATGCCGCAGAACCAGAGGCTCTCGAGGTTGTCGGTAGAGCCGGTCTTTCCGGCGACGGGCTGGTTGATGGTGAGGAGGCCGGGGAGCTGCTTGGCCGTGCCGCGGCCGTAGGTGAGGACGCCCTCGAGCGTCTGGACGGCGACCTTGGCGACGCTCTCGTCGAGGACACGCGTGGGGCTGTCCTTGTGCTCGTAGACGACGTTGCCGTTGCGGTCCTCGATCTTGCTGATGGCGACGGCGTCGCGGTGAAGGCCACCGCTCGCGAGGGTGGCGTAGGCCTCCGCCATCTCGAGCGGGGAGCAACCGTTGGCGCCGAGGATCGTGGAGCCGTAGGGGTCGAGGTCGCTCGAGATGCCCATGTCGTGGGCGGTCTGGACGACGTTGTCGACGCCGACGGCCATACCGACCTGAACGTATCCGGTGTTCGAGGAGATAGCGGTGGCATCGGCGAGGCTGAGGGTGCCGTAGGGCTCGTTATCGGCGTTCTGGACCTTCCAGGAATTGTTGACCTGGATGGGGGAGTTGCAGTTGATCTTGGTGGTGGGGTTCATGCCCGCCTTGAGTGCGGCGACAAGAGTGAACATCTTGAAGCTCGAGCCGGTCTGCTTGGCGTTCGACGTCGCAGCGTTTACCTGGGCGGTGTCGGAATCCGCGTAGAAGTCACGACCGCCGACCATGGCCTTGATGTAACCGGTCTGTGGGTCGATTGCGACGAGCGATCCATCGTTGTCGGGGTTGCCCGTCTCGTCGAGCATGCGCTCGACCGCGCTTTGAGCGGCATCCTGGTAGGTCGGGTCGAGCGTGGTGTAGATCTTAAGACCGCTCTGGACGATAGTGTCCTGCGAGAAGTCGCCCTCGAGCAGGCCCTTGATGTAGTTGGTCCAGTAGGGGTAGGTACCCTGGCTGTCCATGTTCGTGTTGCCGAGGTTGAGCACGAGGTCCTCCGCCTGCGCGGCATCGTGCTCCTCCTGCGTGATGTCGCCGAGGCGCAGCATGTTGTCGAGAACCTTGTTGCGGCGCTCCTTGGCGGCGTCGGGGTTTTGCGTGGGGTCATAGTAGGAGGGCGAGTTGGGCAGGCCGATGAGCGTGGCCGCCTCCGCGAGCGTGAGCTCGCTGCAATGCTTGTTGAAGTAGGTGATGCTTGCGGCCTCGATGCCGTAGGCGCCATGACCGTAGAAGATCGTGTTGAGGTACATCAACAGGATCTGTTCCTTGGAGTAGGTCTTCTCCATCTCGACGGCGATGTAGGCCTCGCGGATCTTGCGCTTGAGGGACTTCTCGAATTGCTCGTCAGACAGGACCGTATTGCGCACGAGCTGCTGGGTGATGGTCGAGGCGCCCTCGGAGCGGCCGGAGAGCTGCGAGATGACGGCTCGGCCAATGCCGATGGGGTCGACGCCGTTGTGACTGTAGAAGCGCTCGTCCTCGACGTCGACGGTGCCCTTCCAGACGTAGGGAGAGACCTCGTCTTGCGAGATGGAGCGGCGGTTCTCGAGGTAGAACGTCGCGATGACGTTGCCGTCCGCGTCATAGACCTCGCTCGGCTCGGCAACGAGGTAGGCGTCGGCGGAGGTGTAGTCGGGCAGGTCCTGGAGCCAGGACTCGATCACGGCGCCGAGAGAGACGGCGAGAGCGATGGCGAGCAGCACCAGGAAACCCAGGACGCCGGCGGCGGAAAAGCCAACGATGTGCGTCTTAGAGTGGGCGCGGGCGCGACGGTTGCGAATTCCCATGCAGTCCTCCAATACAGGTACACAGACTTACCCATTATCTGCTAAATCGTGGTGGAGCGTTGAGCGCGCGGCTGAGTTAACGCCGCGTCCACATCGCTTGAGACGCGCCTGCCTTAAACTGTGGACATGACTGAAGGGAATTGCATGGAGAGTCGTGTCGTGGCCCCGGAGGGGTCCTATGGGCGCGCGCGTCATCGCCGCGCCGAGCATGAAGGCGCAAAGCGCGAGATGAAGTGTCCCAAGCGTGATGGTCACCCGCGTGAACCCCGCGCCATGACGGCCGTCGGGGTCGCTGGCGTCGCGCTGCTGGTGGCCGTCCTCGTGCCCCTCGTGCTCATCAGCGCGTACAACCACTCCTATGCGGATGACTGGCACTATGGCGTGTGGGCGCATCTCGCACTTCAGAGGACGGGCAACATTGGCGTCGCGCTGATCACCGCGCTCCAGCAGGCGGGGAATGCCTGGTTTGACTGGCAGGGCACCTATTCCGCGATCTTCCTTATGGCGCTCGAGCCGAGCGTCTTTGGGGAGCAGTTCTACGTGATCGCCGCGCCGCTCGTGCTCGCAAGCCTCATCGCCGGCACCTTCTTCTTCACGCATGTCGTCATGGTCGAGCTGCTTGGTGCCGAGAGGGGCGCCTGGCTGGGGCTGTCCTGCGTGACGGTAGCCGTCCAGCTCCTTCTGCAACCGAGCCCCGTCGAGGGTATCTTCTGGTTTAACAGCGCCGTCTACTACACCACCTACCACGCCGCCGCACTTGCCCTCTTGGGCTGCGTGGCGCGCATCGCCGATCCCGCCCGCCGCACGGCTCCTCGAGGGGCCAAGATATGGGCGTGCGTGCTCGCCGTGTTCGTTGCGGGTGGCAACTTTGTTACGGCGCTCGTTGTGGTAGAGGTCATGACCTGCGTGCTCGTCGTGCTGATTGCCCGCCGTAGGCGGGCCTCGTCTGATGTCCTCGCGCCGTTTGGACTCCTGGTCGTGGGGCTTGCGCTGTCGCTTGCCGCTCCCGGCAACGAAGTTCGTCAGCAGACGCAGTTCCCCGAGGACTCCGCGGGGGTTGTCGGCACCATCGTGAAGTCGTCGCTTGCGGCGTTCCAGTATCTGGAGGAGTGGAGTGGCGGTCTCGTGCTGCTCCTTGCGGTGCTCGCGGCCGTCATTGCCGTGCGCGTCTGCGTCCGCGCCGCCGAGCGCGGCTGGCGCTTTCCCATGCCCGCCCTCGTCGCCGCCGGCTCGATCGCGCTGTTTGCCACGAGCTTCACGCCCACGTTCTGGGCGGAGGGAACGGTGGGCCCTGGCCGCGTTCAGAACTGCCGCTTCGATTTGTTCGTGGTGCTTGTCGTTCTGAACGTCTTCTGGTTCTGTGGCTGGGTCGCGGCGCGTCGCCGTGAGCTGGGTGCGGGCTCGACGCGTGGCCACGTTATGACGGCTCAGCACGTTGGAGTCGCGGCTGGCCTCGTAATCCTGGTGTTTGCGTGCGTCGTGGGCTCTATGGCTACCGATAAGGATATGGGTGAGGAACTCTCGAGTGTCTCCGCGGCGCGCTCGATCATCTCCGGGCAGGCCGCCGCATATGACGCCCAGGTAGAGGATCGTCTCGCGACCATTGAGACCTCGACCGCAGACGAGCTCCGCGTGCCGTTCTACACCAACGTGCCGCACGTCCTGCTCATGGGCGACATCCGCGACAACATGGACAACTACATCAACTACCGCCTCTGCCAGTGGTATGGCAAGAAGTCGATTGTGGCCTATCATGCGCCTTCCGGCACCATGGCGAGCGATGTCGTGACGGATGCGGGCACGACGGATGTGCCCGCGGCTGACGCCGTCGTAACGGATACCGCCACGACGGATGTGGCTGTCTCGTGAGCTCGGATAACGCGATGATGCCCGCGACGGATGGCGCCGTGCATCAGCCCCTGTCGGGCAGGACCATCGCGCGAAAGGTGGCCCGTCTCCCCGAGCGCTCCAGCGCCTTTAACGATGGCGACCGCTGGCGCCGCGTCGGCGACGGCCTCGCTCGTCTCGGCCTCGCGCTGTGCGCGCTCATGCTCGGCGTGGTCCTTCTCGTGGTGGTGCTTTCTACCGTCTGGCTCATGGTGGGCGCGGAGGACGGCAACCTCACGCAATCCATGTCGATCTACACCTGGGCGGGCCCGAAGGCGTCCCTCATCGCGGGCGCCGTTGGCGGCGTGGCGACCGCGGCCTTGTGCTATGTGGCTTGGCGCCACGGCAGCGTCCTCGATGGACCGCGTGCCACGAGGGTGCTTATCCTTGGTGCGCTCGTCTTCCAGGTGCTGATGATTCTGGGCATCCAGGCGCGCGATACCTATTGGGGCGACTCGTGGATGATCCGCGACTTTGTCCATAAGGCGATTGAGGGAGGGGGCGTCGCGGCGGCGTTTTCCGGCCCGTACGGGACGCTCTTCACCGACGCGCGTCTTTATTTCTGCTGCTATCCGTTCCAGGCATCGCTCTTCTGGATCATGTATGCGCTTCGCCTCGCGTTTGGCGAATACTCCTACATGGTCTTCCAGCTGCTGTCGTCGCTGGTGACCTGCCTCGGCGTGTGGGCGCTGCTCGACCTGGGGTCGAACGTTGGGGCGAGCGCGGGCGCGCGCCGCATCCTCTGGGTGCTCGTGGCCATGTGCCTGCCGATGTACTGGCTCTCCGCGTTCCTCTACGGAAACGCGATGGGTTGCGGCTTCGCGCTCGCCTTCCTCGCCCTACAGGCTCGCGCGATGCGGGCGGATGAGCTGCGCGTCGCCTTCAGGTGGCTGGCGCTTTCGTTCGTGCCGCTCGTTCTCGCGCTTTGCGTCAAGGCGACCTTCGTGCTCTTCGCAATCGCCGCCGTGCTCGCATGGCTCGTACTTGCCGTCAGCCGCAAGAGCGCCTGGGGCCTTGCGGCGTGCCTTTCCGTCGTGCTCCTCGCGCGCTCCGCGGCGGGTTTGCCCTTCGAGGCGCTTCGTGCAGCCTCTGGCTATGAGTTTGGCGATGCCTTGACCACGCTTAACCACCTCGAGCTTGGGCTTCGCATGGGTGCGGGCGAGTTCTACGTGAGCTTGGACGGCGGCGCGCCCGAGTTCGCGCCTGGCGGCTGGTCCAATCACGCCAACGCCACGTGGTTCTTCTCGGGCGAGAGCGCCGACATTCAGAACGAGATTGCTGCTGGGGAGATCGCGGCGGACGTCACCGAGTTCGTCTCCGACCCCTCCTACGCGGCTCGCTTCTTCTCCGTCAAACTCGCCACGGAGTGGGCGGACCCGACCTATCAGTCCCTCTACTACCTCTCGATGTGCGGAATCCCCGGTGGCGGACGCCTCAACCTGGGGGATGCGAGCAAGCCCCTGGGCGCCATTTCCTCGTGGCTGACCTACCTGCTCGACGGCTACCAGACGGTTGAGTTCGCCGCTGCGTTTGGCTATGTGGCCTGGGCCTGCCGTAGATGGGGGAGGGGCAGCGAGGGGAAGGAGGTCGCAGGCTTGCCTGCGGCTGACCCGGCTGGCGGCGCCGGCTCCTCTGCGGGCGCGCCTGCGGCTGACCCGACTGGCGGCGTCGGCTCCTCTGCGGGCGCACGGCGACATGACGTCGCCCCGACTCCTGACGTGTGCGTGGGCGATGGTTCCGTGACGTGCGCGACCCTGCTCATTGCCGCGACCTTCTTTACGGGGTTTGGCTGCTACCTGCTTTGGGAGGCAAAGGCCGTCTATGTGTTGCCCTTTGCCATCGTGGTCCTTCCCCTTGCGGCGGAGGGCCTTGAACAAGCTTTACAATGGGCGAAGTCTGCAATTGGGGGCGGGCGCTCGATCTAGCACGTCTCCTTGTCCGTTTGGAGACGCTCGATGCCGATAGAGCCAAAGCCCAAGCCTGCCAGTTGCGATTCGCGAGCCGTCGCCCCGCGCGTTCCGCATGGTCGCGCCTTCCGCATGATCGCACCCTTTTTGCTGGCGCTTCTACCTGTGGTGGCGCTCTGCCTTTTGCATGCGCCGGTCTATGCCACCCCTCCGGATGACTTCGTGCAGGGACTCTTCGCGCGTGGTCAGTTCCAGGCCGCCGCGAGCTCGCTCATGCCCTATACGCTCGTCCTCGTGAGCGCGCCGCTCTCGGCGCTCTACCAACTTATGCCGCAGGTTCCGTGGTATGCGCTCATGCTGCTTGCGATGCTGGTCGTCTCGTTCTGGATAGCCTGGAGCCAGCTCATCTCCCTGGGTCTCTCTCGCGCACGGCTTGTATGCCTTGGTGCCGTGCTGCTCTCGTGCGAGATCGTTTGCGTGTGGTACTTCACGTACACCATCGTTGCGTTCATTGTGCTTGCCGCCGGCCTTATGCTCATCATGCCGCGCGCGGTCTTTGGCGACGCCGGCCGCCCGAGCCTGGCTGACATCGCGGGCTACGTGCTTGTGGCGCTCGGTTTCTCTCTGCGCCCCGAGTCCGGAGTCGCAGCCCTCGTCCTGTTCGCTCCCTTCCTCGTCTGGGCGCTCGCTCGCAGTCGTCGCGCGGGTACGTTGCTCCGCGCCGTGGCGGTCGTTGCCGTGATTGCGATTTCCTATGGGGCTGGCCAGGCCGCTTACCGCGCGACTCCTGGTTGGGAGGATTTCCCCTCCTATCTCGATGCCGGCCGCAAGGTGCTCGACACGCAGCGAATGGACGTCTCGAGGGTTCGCGAGCAGGCGCCGGAGCTCAGCGACAATGATGTTGCCATGATGTACGACTGGGACTTCGTCGACCACGAGGTCTTCTCGACGGACCTGTTCGAGCGCATCTCCAAGGCTGAGTCCACCTACGGGCTCGCGCATCTCATCGCGTCGTTCAAGGCGAAGGTCACGTATCTGTTGATCGCATTGTCGGCTCTTTTGCTCGCTGTTGCGGCTGCCCTTTCGCGGATGAAGGGTCTGGAGAAGTCCGTTCGCGTCCTTTCGTTTGGCGTGGTCGCGATGGCGCTCCTGAACTACATGCTCATCGTCATGCGTGGCCGTCCGAGGCTTCATATCGTTATTCCCGTGGCAATCGTCACACTATTCGCCCTTCTTGTCTGCTGTCAGGGCCCCACCGAGCGTAAGGGCCGCCACAGTGCTGATGCGGTTCCTGCCCCGGGCGCCCGCGCCCGCGTGGTGGCAGCGATTACGTGCGTCGTCTGCGCGGCGGGCCTCGGCATGTTCTGGGTGACGACGGTGCGCCCGCTTCAGTCGAGGCTTTCGCTTCCCTTCGCGGCTGCGGCGAGCGAGTACGTCGAGAGCCACCCGGATGAGCTCGTGGTATTCGGCCACACCCAGAGCGCTTGGTTCAGCGGGACCGACGCCTTCGCATCCGCGAGGTGGCAGTGCCCGGATAACATTCTGCTTGTGGGAGGATGGGAGAGCGAGACCGCGCCGTGGGACACCTGCCTTGAGCGTTGGGGTCTCACGGATGCCGCACCCCTCATGCAACTCGCCACGCGCCGCGACATGACGCTTGTCGCGACCGAGGCGACGGCGAAGCTCTATGAGGCCTATCTGCAAGAGCATGTCGACCCCTCGGTGATCGCCACCAAGGTCTCTGACCTCGGCGCCGGCGCCATCTCGAGCAAGATGATCTCGGTGTGGAACTTTAGCTCTGCCACGGGGATGCCTACCGCATAAGCGACGGCTCGCCGACCGCCGCTTTTCGCTACACTTAGCAACCGTCCCGTTTATGCGGGCGAGCCGCGCCTGTGCGGCGCCACACAATCATGAGCACCGCCCAACCGGGTGAGGGTGCTAGCAGGTATTTTGGAGGAACAGTGCTTTCAGTTGACGAGCAGATGAAGGTCATCACTTCTGGCGTCTCCCAGATCGTCCCCGAGGAGGAGCTCCGCGAGAAGCTACGTCGTGGAAAGCCCCTGAACATCAAGCTGGGCGTCGATCCCACGAGCCCGGACCTCCACCTGGGCCACGCCGTGCCCCTGCGCAAGATGCGCCAGTTCCAGGACCTGGGCCACAACGTCACCCTGATCATCGGCAACGGCACCGCTCTCATTGGCGACCCGTCCGGTCGCGACTCCACCCGCCCGCCCCTCACGGAGGAGCAGGTCGAGGCCAACGCCGAGACCTACGTTGCGCAGGCCATGAAGGTCCTCGACCCCGAGAAGACGACCATCGTCCACAACGGTGACTGGATCAAGCCGCTCAACCTTGGCGAGATGCTTGGCCTCATGAGCAAGTTCAACGTCGCCCGCATTCTCGAGCGCGAGGACTTCCACAACCGCTACACCAACGGTCTCTCCATTGCCCTGCACGAGTTCATCTACCCCGTGCTCCAGGCCTATGATTCCGTCGTGGTCAAGGCCGACGTCGAGATGGGCGGCAACGACCAGATTTTCAACCTGCTCGCCGGCCGCGACCTCATGCGTGCCGAGGGTATGGAGCCGCAGGTCGCCCTCACGATGCCGCTGCTCGTGGGCACCGATGGCGTGAAGAAGATGTCCAAGAGCTACAAGAACTACATTGGCCTTACCGACGAGCCTGCCGATATGTTTGGCAAGATCATGTCCATCGCCGACGAGATCGTCCCGATGTACTATCGCCTCTGCTCGACCAAGACTATCGAGGAGATCGAGGCCATCGACGCCGCGTTCGCCGACGGCTCCGCCGATCCCTACAAGCTCAAGCGCGAGCTTGGCGTTAACATCGTCGACCTCTACCACGGCGCGGGTGCTGGCCAGAAGGCGCTCGAGGCTTTCGACGCCCAGTTCAAGAAGGGTGAGGTTCCCGAGAACGTGCCGGAGTTCCCCGCCTCTGTCGTCGAGGTGAACGATGAGGGTCTGGTCTACCTCGGCAAGCTCCTCGTTGACCTGGGGATTGCCAGCAGCGCCGGCGAGGCTCGTCGTCTCGTTGACGGCGGTGGCGTCAAGGTGAATGGCGAGGCTCTCGCGCCGAAGTGCTACAACGTCGACCCCACGCCGTTCGTGGCGGGTGCCGTTGTCCAGTCCGGCAAGAGGCGCTGGGCCAGGCTCGTCTAACGCGCCTTCGACCAGGTTTGTCTGATGCGCCAGCGGGCGGGCTGCCTGACGCGCTAGCGACGGCCAGGTTCGTCTGACGTGCCTTCGACCAGGCTGCCTGACATGCCTGCGAGCGGGTTCGCCTAACGTGCCAGCGGGCGGACTCGTCTAGCACGCCTGTGGGTTTGTTCTTCCAACTGCGTCTACGGGCTGAGCTCAACTGTGCTTTGCCCCTGGCGCGTTCGATGGCGAGCATCAATCTGCTTTGTTTCATGTGACGTAAGGCCCACGACTCGTTCGCGTTCGCGAGCGGGTCGTGGACCTTACGTGACAATAAGTAATTCCCTGCAGAATGTTTCGTCCTTCTCGGAATGGATTGCCAGTATCGTCGCAGGTAAAGCTTTTGTAGTGTCATTGTTTGACGCACTTTGGCTCGTTTTTGCGAAAACGTGTTGGATTCATGTCAGGTTTCGGTTTGAGTGCGTGGGACTTTCTTGGCCTCGATTTTCGCGGACGGATGCGAACCTGATAGCGTTGTGCCATGGCTATCTGCATCTGCAACATATCGGCACTCGAACTCCTTCGCTCGCGAGGCAAGCTCGCCCCAGAGCTCCTAGACATGTGTCGTGCTTCAACGCTTCAGGGTTGCGGAATTCCAGGAAAGCTAGAGCTCGAGGACGCTCTTGCGGCGTTTGGAGAGGTGTCGCGTCCTTGCCATTTGATGATTCTGGCAGATAAGGCACGGAGCAAGCCGTGGGCCATCAGACACGAATGGAGGACCGACCCTCCTTCCAGGTCCCTTATTCGATTGTCGAAAGACGTTTTGGTGGAATCTCCGGAGCTCATGTTCTTCGACCTTGCCTCATCGCAGGATTTTGACGTTGTGGACCTTGCGCTGGTGGGTCTTGAACTGTGCGGAACATACCTCCTCGACAATGGTCAGAGTGGTTGGGACGGCTTCGTTAATATCGATATGCCGATGACTTCGAGGCAGTCGATTGGGCGAATTGCTAACCGCTTGAAGTGGAGGCCTGGCCTTGGGAAGGCGCGAGAAGCCATGGGGCTTGTTGTCGATGGCTGCCATTCCCCAATGGAGAGCGTGCTTCTTGCCCTGCTGACGTTTCCGCGGCGTCTGGGAGGTCTTGGCTTGTCTGGTGCGAGGGCGAACTATCGCATCGCTACCCCGTCGGGAGATCGTTTTGCCGACATTGCGTTTCCGGAGCTTAAGATTGTATTTGAATACAAAGGACGTAGGTATCATCTGCCTGAGCAGGCGGGACGTGATGATAGGAGGCAGAACTCACTGGTCGGGCTCGGGTGGACGGTTATCAACGTCTGGTACGAAGACCTCGTTGATTCGCAATTGTTCGCGCGTCTGGAGTCGGTGGCATTAAAGGCGGCAGGGAAGCGCGATAGGATTCGCTCGGATAGTTTTCGCGGCCGACAGCAATGCCTTCGAGCTCGATTGATTCCGCGTTTGAGGAAGTGGGCGTCGATAGCGTGACGAGAATTTCCGGAGATGAAAAGGCGGTCGTCTATCCGCGCAGTTTGTCTCGGTTATGGGTGCATGGTTACGGTCGCCTGGCGATGCCGCCTGCCATAAATGGCAGGCGGTATTTTGACCAGATGGTCAAAATACCCATCTTGGCGTACGCGATATCGAATTGGCGAACTACGAAAGAGCGCCCTTGATGGAGTTTGGCAAAACAGCGTTGCCATAAGTGAGCAAAATGGGCGCGATTTGCCCGTTTAATGAGACTATGTCTCATTAATATTTAAGCGAAGCCTCCCCGAAGGCCCTTTATGGTGTGTCGTGCGTACGCCAAGATGGTGTTTTTGACCATCGCCGACGAAAAACGTTCCTGAGCGCTCTTGGGATACCGGAATGAGGGGCGCTTGTTGACATGTGCTCCTGCTGTCTGACTGTTATTCTAAAAAGTTGGAAAACGAAAGGCGGCTTGCGCCGCGTGCGATTGGGGATTCGATGACGATGGAGCTATTGGCTCCGGCGGGTGGCCCGGAGCCGTTCCGCGCGGCGCTGGCTGCCGGTGCTGATGCGATCTACTGCGGCGTCGGCAATGATTTCAATGCTCGCCGCAACGCTCACAACTTTGATTTCGATGCTTTTGAGGCTGCGTGCCGCGAGGCGCATCTTGCGGGCACACGCGTTTACGTGACCATTAACGTCGTCGTTCGCGATGAGGAGATGCCGCGTGCTCTCGCCCTTGTGCGCGAGGCATCCGTGCGTGGCGCTGATGCCTTCATCATTCAGGACTGGGGCCTATTCGACCAGATCCACAAGACCTGGCCCGAGCTTGAGCTACATGTGTCCACGCAGGCGAACGTCCACGATGCGCGCGGCGTTGCTTGGGCTCGCGAGCAGGGCGCGCATCGTGTGACCTTGTCCCGCGAGCTCTCTCTTACCGAGATTTCTCGCATCGCGGAGGAGGGCGTCGAGCTGGAGGTATTCGGCCACGGAGCCCTTTGCTTCTGCTACTCCGGCGTGTGCCTCATGTCGAGCATGGCCGGAGGTCGCAGCGCCAATCGCGGTCTGTGCGCCCAGCCCTGCAGGCTGCTCTATCGCCTTGTCGATGAGGCTGGAATCGACATTGCCGCTCCGGGGCGCACGCGTCCCCTCTGCCCGAAGGACGCCTGCACCGCTGGTGATGTCGCCGCGCTTATGAAGGCTGGTGTCGGTTCGCTTAAGGTTGAGGGCCGTATGAAGGCGCCTGATTACGTCTGGAGCGTTATCGGGGCCTATCGCGAACAGATCGATTCTGTTCTGACGGGAGCGCCCGCGTCGGCCGAGCTTGGCGGCACGCCCGTCCCCGCCCATGTCGTGCGTCGTCTCAAGCGCGCTTTCAACCGCGATTTCACCGATGCCTACCTGCGCGGTTCCGCTGATGACGAGATGATGAGCTACGAACGCTCGAACAACCGCGGCCAGCTCGTTGGCGAGGTCCTCTCGAGCTCGGGTGGCCAGCTCCAGCGCAGGGACGGAAGGGGCAACCTCCACCGCGATCCGCGCCAGGACAAGAAGAGCGCTCGCTGTACCGTTATCGTGCGCGTTGACGAGCCCGTTGGCGCTGGAGACCTGCTTGAGCTTCGTCCGGACAACGACCCGGATGCCTTTCTCACGGCGACCGTTCCCAGCGATGTTCCCGCGGGCGGTACGGTCGAGTGTCGAGTGGCGCGCCCGATGCCGGTGGGCTGCCCGGTCAGGGTCATCCGCAGCAAGGCAGCGCACGATGGCAGCTCGGCGGACCTTTCTCGCGAGGTCGCTCGCAAGCGCGTGGTCGACGTGCGCGTTGTCGCGCGGCTAGGAGAGCCTCTTTCCGTTGAGCTCACCTGCGTGAATGGTCCCGCGTTGCCCGATGGCTCACTTCCACAGGCCGTGGCTACGGGCCCGGTTGTCGAGGCCGCGCGCACGAAGGCGCTGACGAGCGAGGACCTGGCCGAGCATGTCGGACGCATGGGCGCCTCGGCCTTTGAGCCGCGTTCGGTCGAGGTTGAACTTGACGAGGGCTGTGGCATGGGCTTCTCCGTCGTGCACAAGGTCCGCGCTGCTGCTTGCGAGGCGCTGGAGGAAGCCATTCTCGCGCCGTATGCCGACCGTGCCCGTGCGCTCGCACCCGTCTCCGCGATGCCTGCCGTTGCCACCATGCCTGCCGTCGCCTCCGGTGCGGAAGACACCGCTTGCGCTGTCGCGACGCCAACTCCGGAGGCCTGCGTCATTGCGCCGTCGCCCGAGGTGGCCCGTGCTGCCACGGCTGCCGGCGCTACGCGCGTGTACGCTGCGTCCGACGAGCTTGGCGAGCCTGGAAGCCCTGCGCCCGTCTGGCCTGTCGGCAGCGTCCCTATCCTTGACGAGGTCTGCCGCGACCCAGAGCATGCTCGCATCGACCCGTGGGTAACGGCTGGTGCTTCCGTTGCCGCGGGTAACGTCTCCGAGCTCGCGCTTGCTGCGAGCTGCGGCGCGAAGGCGGAGATTCGTGGTTGCATCCCCATTCACAACGCCTTCGCCCTCGATAAGTTCGAGCGCGCCGGTGCGGCTGGCGTCTGGCTTTCGCCCGAGCTCACACTCGCGGAGATCCAGGCTCTCGCCCCGCGCGCCAACGTGCCCGTGGGCATCATCGTCTCGGGCCGTCCGCGCGTTATGACGAGCGAACATTGCGTTCTTAAGGCGGCGAATCGCTGCATCCACGATTGCGCGCGGTGTGCGCTACGCCGGCGTATGATCTCGCTTCGCGATCGAGATGGCCGTCTCCTGCCCGTCAGAACGGATCTCAATGGCCGTTCGCGCATCTATGACGCGGTGCCCCTCGACCTGACACCGCAGGTAGGCGAGCTCATCGAGGCGGGCGTGACACGCTTCGCGGTCGACGCGACGCTTCTCAACGAGGCGGAGACCAGGGCTGCCGTTGAGCGCCTCGTCAACGCGCTCGCCGCCGTTCGAGAGGGGCGAAAGCCCGCCTCGCGCGAGCGCCACGCCTCAAGTGGGCATCTGTTCTGGGGCATCGGATAGGCGCGAGTCGGGTAGCATCCAAGAGTGATTTGAGAACACGCCCGCCTTGCGGGGGAGAGGATAGACATGGCTGACAACGAGAACACCACGGAAAGCGCGTCGGAGAAGGACAAGATGGCCAAGATCGACCACCGTCTGCTCGAGGACGTCCTTGACGCGATTCGACCGAGCTTCCAGGCGGATGGCGGCGACATCGAGCTTATCGGTGTCGATGACGAGACCGGCGTCGTCACCATCGAGATGACGGGTGCCTGCGCCGCCTGCATGTTCGCTTCGACGGACATCTCCGAGGGCATCGACACCATCATCAAGGAGCACGTCCCCGGCGTCACCGCGGTACGCCCCGTAATGTACTAGCGCTTGATCGGGCGGCGCGTGCCCGCGGCTCAACCGGGCCGCGCTCGCGTCTGATCGCCTCACGCGAACGGCAAGGAGGAGACATGGCGATTGACAAGGACCTTCTGGAGGTCGTGCTCGATGCAGTGCGTCCGAGTCTTCAGGCGGACGGCGGCGACTGCGCCCTCGTTGGCGTCGATGACGAGACCGGCGTCGTCACCATCGAGATGACGGGCGCCTGCGCGGGCTGCTCGCTCTCCGAGGTCACGATTTCTCAGGGTATCGAGCGCGTGCTCAAAGACAACGTTCCCGGCGTCACCGGTGTGAGGACGGTGATGTAGGTGGTCCTCTCAGACCGCGACATCAAGGCCGAGATGACCGCCGGCCGCATCGTCATCGAGCCGCTCGACATGGAGGATGTCCAGCCGGCTTCGGTAGACGTGCGTCTTGGCTCGAGTTTCAGGGTCTTCCGCAACTCCACGCACGCCTACATCGACCCGACGCTGCCTCAGCCGGACCTCACCGAGGAGGTTGTGGTCCCCGAGGGCGGGCAGTTCGTGCTGCATCCTGGGCAGTTTGTGCTCGGCACGACGCTCGAGCGCATCGCCGTGCCCGATGACATCCTCGGCAAACTCGAGGGCAAATCGACGCTGGGTCGCCTCGGCCTCATGATTCACTCAACCGCTGGCTATGTCGATCCGGGCTGGGATGGAGAGATCACGCTTGAGCTCTCCAACGTCGCCACGCTGCCCATCGTGCTTCATCCGGGCATGCGTATCGGGCAGATGTCTTTCGAGCGCATGTCGAGCCCGGCCGAGCGTCCGTATGGCTCTGCTGGTCTTGGGAGCCACTACCAGGGCCAGCGTGGCGCTGCTGCCGCCCATACGCTCACGCGCTAAAAACGGCCGTATCGCCCCGCGCTGAGGCACGTTCCTGACGGTGTCTTGTGCGCCGCGTCTGTTGCGCCGCATCCGCGTGTGCCCCGTCTGCGTGTGCCGCATCCGCATGCGCCCTGTCGGCCCGGCGCTCAAATATCGTTTCGAGGAGTTACATGCTCAACGAGCTTTACCACAGCCTCAATCCCGTCGCGATTTCGATCGGGCCGGTCCAAGTTCATTGGTACGCGCTTGCCTACCTCGCGGGCTTTGTCCTGGCGGGCATCGTGATCTACCGCGTCTCGCGTCGCTGGGGCCTGGATATTACCGGGGACGAGGTCGCGAATATCATCGTTGCGATGGCGTGGGGTATCATCATCGGTGCCCGCCTGTTCTATGTGCTCTTCTACGGAGATGGCTACTACTTCGCCAACCCGCTGAAGATTTTCGCCCTGAACGAGGGCGGCATGAGCTTCCACGGCGGCCTCGTGGGGGCCATCGTTGGTGGTTCGCTCATGTGCCGCTCCTGCCATCTCTCCGTCCCGACAGTCTGCGACCTCGGCGTTATCGGCGCGCCCCTGGGACTGTTCTTCGGTCGTTGCGCCAACTTCGTGAACGGTGAGCTTTGGGGCAAGCCCACGGATCTTCCGTGGGGCGTAGTCTTCGAGACGGGCGGCAACGTCGCGCGTCATCCCAGTCAGCTGTACGAGGCCATTCTCGAGGGTCTCGTCATCTTCTGTGTGCTGTGGATGATGAGCCGACGCAGGCCCGCTCGCCCGCAGGGCACCTTCATGGGGACGTTCCTCGTGCTCTACGGCGTTTTCCGCTTCCTTATCGAGTTCGTCCGCGTGCCTGACGCACAGCTTGGCTACCTGCTTGGGCCCATCACGATGGGTCAGCTGCTGAGCCTGCCGCTCGTGTTGCTGGGCATCGTCGTGCTTGCGTGGGCGGCGCGTGCCAAGCGCCCGCAGATTGGGCACGTGGGGTAGGGGCGTCCGTATTTGCGCTCGATTATGTGACGTAATCAAGCCGATCAAAGATATGTCCGCAGATGACGTATGCGACACTGCAAAAGTGATAAAGTTCACTAGTTGTGCGCATGTGCCTTAGACCGTGCGCACGCTAGCTTGCAGTATGGGCGCTGGCCAGAGGGACCGGCGCTGTGTACAAGAAGGAGACGTGAATGTCCGGACACTCTAAGTGGGCAACCACCAAGCATCGTAAGGGCGCGCAGGACGCCAAGCGCTCCGCGCTGTTCTCGAAGCTCTCCCGCAACATCACCGTTGCGGCCAAGCTCGGCGGCGACCCGCTCCCGGAGAACAACGCCTCCCTGGCTGCTGCCGTGGCTAAGGCCCGCATGTCCTCCATGCCGAAGGACCGCATCAAGGCCGCCATCGACAAGGCCTTTGGCGCTGGCGCTGACGCCGCGGTCTACTCTGAGGTCACCTACGAGGGCTATGGCCCCGCTGGCGTTGCCGTCTACGTTGACTGCCTGACTGACAACAAGAACCGCACCGCTGCTGACGTCCGCTCCGCCTTCACGCACTCTGGCGGCTCCCTGGGCACCACCGGCTCCGTTGCCTTCCAGTTCGAGCGTAAGGGCTCCATCGCTGTCGACAAGATCATCAAGTCCGATGACAAGAAGGTCGCCGACAAGGAGAACGCCGTCGACGAGGACGAGTTCATGATGGCCGTCGCCGAGGCTGGCGGAGACGATTACGAGGACGCCGGCGAGGAGTGGGTTGTCTGGACCGCCTATGACAAGATGCAGGATGTCCAGAAGGCCCTCGAGGCCCAGGGCATCGAGGTCAAGGGCTCCGAGCTGACCATGGTTCCCACCACCCCGACGACCGTCACCGTCGCTGACGCCAAGAAGGTCCAGCGCCTCGTTGACCGCCTCGAGGAGCTCGAGGACGTCCAGAACGTCTACCACACCATGGACGTGACCGACGAGATCGCCGCCGCCCTAGAGGAGGACGAGTAGACCTCGCCCAAGCGGTTCTAATCCCCGCCCGGTATGTATCGTGTCAGGGGTTCGGGGTATTCTAGAGCAAGACGCGCCCTGGTCGGGAGGCCGGGGCGCTTTTTGTTAGAAAGGGTGCTCATGGGTGGCTTCAAGCGCATCGTTTTCTTCCTGTTCTCGCTGGCGGGGCTCTTTGCCCTCGCCATGCTCGCCCTGCCTGCGTTTGGCATTGGCGTGGCGGAAATCTCCGCGTTTCTGTCGTATGACGCGGCTTATGTGGCGCTTGAGGTCTGTCTTGGCATGACGGCGGCATGGCTCGTCTTCAACCTGTTGCGTTCAATCTTCTCGCGCCGTCCCAAGGCCGCCATCTCCGTCATGAATATCGACGGTGGCGCCATCACGGTGACTCGTAACGCCGTCGCCTCGCAAGCGGGCCACATCGTGGAGGCCCTCGGCCTGGGCATTGCCAAGGATGTGGAGGTCCGCGCCGCAAAGCACGGCGTCGTCACCGTTGACGTGCACGTGATGCCGTATGAGTCCGTCGATATCACGAGCGAGGCGCCGGTGCTCCACGAGGCGCTCGTCACCGGGCTCTCCGCCATGTGCGGCGAATGCCTGGGAGATATCAACGTCGAGTTCCTCGAGCCGCAGCGTGGTACGTCCCTCGTCGTTCCCGTTGAGGAGGATGACGAGGACGAGGGCGCTTCCGAGAACCAATCCGCCGCGGCAGCGCCTGCGGCTGCACCCGCAGAGTCCACGGGTGACATCACGATTCCCATGAGCGTCGAGAAGGAGGCGTAAGACATGTCCGAGAAGCTCACTTGTCGCATCGAGCCGGCGGATGCGCCCACTTCCGCCTCGCCAGATAAGGTGCCAACCAACGGCCCGTCTGCAGCCGATGCCACTGGCACTCAGTCCACTGCTGCGCAGCCCTCGGGCGATGCGGCGCAGCCTGCGAGTGGCCCCGAGCCCACGGCGCAACCGGGAGCCTTTGCACGTGCCTCGCACTGGCTTGACGAGACGTTCCCCAATAGCCGCAATGCGGTTCTCGGGGGCGTGACCGGTCTTGTCGTGGCGCTTCTCCTCTTTGCGATTGGCGTCCTGAAGACCCTGGTCATTGCCATCCTCGTGGTTGTCGGCGTTGCCTGCGGCCAGTACCTTGACGGCGACCCCAAAATCGTCCGCTTTGTCCAGAGCCTGATGAAGAAGCGCTAGGGCGCCCGCTAAGGGTCACGCCCGTGATTGCCGGGAAATCCCGGTGGATAGGAGCCAACATGAGCACGAAGCCCACCATCGCGCAGGAGCCTGAGGTCGAGGCCCCGCTCACCGAGGAAACCGTCGAGGAGACAGCCGAGACTCCCGCCGAGGAGGCCGCCACTGCGTCGCTTGCCACCTCCGAGGAGGGCGACCTTACCTTCTCCGATGCCGATGAGGATCTTGATTCCGAAGACTCGCTCACCTTCTCCAACGGTGTCATCGAGAAGATCGTTGCCATTGCCGTGCGTGACGTCCCGGGCGTCCTTGGCATGAAGGGCGGCTTCATCAACCGCGTCCAGGAGACCTTTGGCGCGGCGGATCCCACGAAGGGCGTCTCCGTTGAGGTCATGCCGGACAGCTCTGTTCGCGTGAACATCTCCGTGCTCATCGAATATGGCGCGTTCGCCCCGCAGGTCTTCGAGGACGTCAAGAAGGTCGTCGTCAAGCAAGTCGTCGGGATGACGGGCCTTGAGGTTGGCGGCGTCAACCTTCGCATCGAGGACGTTCTCACTCCCGAGGAGTACGAGAACATGCAGGGCGGTAGCCACGACGAGGAAGAGGCGGAGTAGGCCGTGGGTCTCAGAGCCTCTCTCGCGCAGGGTCTCGGCCGCGCCTGCGCCGGCGCACTGCACATGGCGGGCCGTTCCGCCTCGCAGCTGCCTGGTCGCATCGCGCTCGCCATCGATCCTGCCTCAATCTCACACTCCGCCAAAAAGCTCACGCAGGGTGCCATCGTTGTGTGTGGAACCAACGGCAAGACGACCACGAACAACGTGCTCGCGAGTGCTGTCGAGGCAAGCGGTGCCCGCGTTCTGTGCAACCGCGTTGGCGCCAACATGGCTCCTGGCGTCGCGGCGGCCCTCATTCCTGGCCGCTCTGCCGACTGGGCCGTCATGGAGGCGGATGAGCTCTCCACGATCAACATCCTGCCCGAGCTCCGCCCGCGCTATCTCGTGCTCCTGAACCTCTTCCGCGATCAGCTCGACCGTGCCGGCGAGATTGAGCGCGTCCAGGACGTCATCGTCTCCGCGCTCGCTGCCTCGCCCGAGACCACGCTTGTGGCCTGTGGCGACGACCCCCTCGTTATGGGCGTCGCGCGTCGCGCGCGTGAGGCCGGCACCAAGGTCCTGGCGTTTGGCATCGGCGAGGACCTCCACCTGCCGGCGGATCGCGTGCCCGAGGCGCGCTTCTGCCAGGTGTGTGGCACGGAGCTCTCCTATGACTACCGCGCCTACGCCCAGCTGGGCGCCTTCCGTTGCCCCAAGGGAGACTTCTGCCGTCCCGAGCTTGACTGGCGAGCCACTGGCGTCAAGGTCGGTCGCGAGGGCGTCTCCTTCGACGTGAGCGGTGTGGGTCTTGATAAGCCCGTGCGCGTGAGCGCGAGCTTCGGCGGCGTATACATGGTCTATAACCTGCTCGCCGCCTTTGTGGGCGCGACTCTCGCCGGCACCACGCCTGAGCAGTTCCAGGCCGCTCTTGACGCATATCATCCGGAGAACGGTCGCCTCCAGCACTTCCGCGTCGACGGACGCGACGTGATTCTCAACCTGGCGAAGAACCCCACGGGTTTCAACCAGAACATTTCGCTCATGCTGGCGGATGACCGCAAGAAGGCGGCCTTCTTCGTCATCAACGACAACCCCAACGATGGTAAGGACATCTCCTGGATCTGGGACGTCGACTTCGAGCGTCTCGCCGTGGGGAGTCCCCGCGAGTGTGGCGGCGTCGTCGAGCCTGATGACCTCACCGTTGTTGCTGGCGGCCACCGTGCGGATGACGTTCGCGTTCGCCTGAAGTATGCGGGGATCTCGGCTCCTATCGCGCTGACCGTGCGCGAGGCGCTCGATGCCGTGGCAGACCTGCCGCTGGATCGCCCCCTGTATGTCCTGACGAACTACTCGGCCCTGTGGCCCGCGAAGGCGGAGCTCGAGCAGATGGGGGAGCGACTGTGAGCGAAAAGTCCCTGCGTATCGCGCATCTCTATCCTGAGCTCCTGAACCTCTACGGCGACGGCGGCAATATCCTCGTGCTGCGTAAGCGCCTCGAGTGGCGTGGCATTCGCTGCGAGGTGGAGGAGGTCCACATCGACGACCGCCCGAGCTTCTCGGACGTGGACATTGCATTTATCGGCGGCGGCTCGGATCGTGAGCAGAGAATCGTCTGCGAGCATCTTTTGGCGGAGCGCGAGGAGCTCGTCTCCTTTGTCGAAGACGGCGGTGCCCTCGGTGCCGTCTGCGGCGGCTACCAGCTTCTGGGCCATTCCTACCTCATGGGTGACGAGGAGGTCGAGGGCCTATCGCTCGTCGACCTCTACACGGACCGCGGCGCGCCGCGCCTCATCGGCAACATTGCCATCGAGAGCCGTATCGTGGACCGCCCCATCGTCGGGTACGAGAATCACGGCGGCCGCACGCACCTCGGCTCCGGCGTCGAGCCCCTGGGCCGCGTGATTCATGGCCATGGCAACGACGGAAAGACCGGGTACGAGGGGTGCCTCTACAAGAATGTCGTGGGCACCTACATCCATGGCCCGCTGCTGCCCAAGAACCCCGGCGTGGCGGACTACCTCATCTCACGCGCGCTCGAGCGCAAGTACGGCGACGGCTCCCTCGAGCCGCTCGATGATGCCGCGGAACTCGCCGCGAACGAGACGATGTACCAGCGCCTCATCTCCGGCGAGGAGAAGGAGTAGCGCCGTTCGCGCGAGCCCTAGAAGACGTCGAAGCGCCGCATGTCTCGCTGGCATGCGGCGCTTCGTTTGTTGTTGGGCATATACGTGCGTGATCTTGCGCGAGCTCGGGCTCGTTGCGCCTGCGCCGCCCAGGCTTGCCTTACTCCGCGAGGAAGTCGACCGCGTACTGGGCGGCGAGCATGGAGCCGCGCACGAGGACGGACTCGTTGGGGTCATAGAAGCAGCTGTGCTGCGGCCAGACCTTGCCGTTGGGATCTGCCGTGCCGCTGCCGAGAAACGCGAATGCGCCCGGAACCCTCTTCAGGTACTCGGAGAAATCCTCGCCGGGCATGGAGCCCTGGTAGCGAACGAGCGCGTCTTCGCCAAGCACCTTGCGGGTCGCGCGCATGGCACGCTCGCTCGCGGCGGCCTCATTCACGACGGTGGAGTGGGCGTTCTCGTACGTGAGCTTTGCCGTGCAGCCAAACGCCGCAGCGACGTCGTTTGCCATGCGTTCCATGAGACTGGGAACCAACTCGTGGGCATCCTCGTGGAAAGTGCGGACGGTTCCCTCCATCCAAGAGCTGCCGGCCATGACATTGCGTGCCGTGCCGCCATGGAACTGTCCCACCGTCACCACGGCGGGCTCGAAGGGGCTCATGTTGCGGCTTACGATCGCCTGCAGGCTCTCCACGATGGCGGCTCCGGCGAGCACCGCATCGGCGCCCTGGTTGGGCATGGCGCCGTGGGCGCTACGGCCGGTGACGTCGATGCGCCACCAGTCGGTCGCTGCCATGCGGGGGCCGGCTTCTACGGAGACTTTGCCTGCGGGGACATCGCTCCAGATGTGCATGCCAAAGACTCCGTCGACACCTTCGAGGACTCCGGCTGAAATCATGGTCTTGGAGCCGTCGCCGCCCTCCTCGGCCGGTTGGAAGACGAGACGAACTTCGCCTTCGAGCTCGTCGGTCATGCCGGCGAGGAGACGGGCGGCGCCCAGGAGCATCGCGATGTGGCAGTCATGGCCACAGGCGTGCATGAACCCGTCGTTTTCTGACGAGAAGGGCTCGCCGGTCCTCTCCGCCACGGGGAGGCCGTCGATATCGGCGCGGAGCATGATGCGTCGGCGCGGGGAGTCGTCTGTGCCATAGGCGCTCTGAGCGGTGCCGCGGATTGTCGCCACGACGCCGGTTGCCGTTGGGCGCTCGTAGGGGATGCCGAGGACTTCGAGGTCTGCGCAGATCTGCTCGGTGGTGGCAACCTCGTGATAGGCAATCTCAGGATGGGCGTGGTACCAGCGACGACGGCCAATGACATAGTCGCTCGTCTCCGCCCGCCTCGCGATGATCATGCTTGCGGCGCATGCCTCGCGCTCGATATCCGCCCCTTGTGCCATGTGCATCTCCCCGTCGCTCAGGTCTAATCACCAGTCGAGGGTAGCACGCTCGCGCTTGCGGAGTCCCGCATGCGTCAAGATGGAAAGTGATGATAATGGGGACGCCTCTGCGGTGGTCCGGATGCACGCCGGTGGCAAGGCCGCGCTCCAGCCGCACGTGCGCGTGCTGGGGACCAAAGCCGCGCTGGCCGCCGCGGTGTAAATCCCACCAAAATACTAGGTTGTACCTGGGCATTCGCACGCCTATTCTCATGGGCATGCAAACAGCACCAAACCGAGGGAGTTACATATGAGCGAGCAGCCCACCAACAATAGCGCCGCCAAGACCGTCGGGACCGTGTGCGTGCAGGGTGGCTATCACCCCGGCGACGCCGAGCCGCGCCAGGTGCCGATCTGGCAGTCCACCACCTGGAAGTACGACACGTCCGAGCACATGGGCAAGCTCTTCGACCTCGAGGAGTCCGGCTACTTCTACAGCCGTCTCCAGAACCCCACCTGCGACCTCGTCGCGGCGAAGATCGCCGAGCTCGAGGGCGGCACGGCGGCAATGCTGACGAGCTCTGGTATGGCGGCGAACTTCCTCGCCATCTTCAACCTGGCTGCCGCGGGCGATCACGTGGTGGCGAGCTCCGCCATCTACGGTGGCACCTACAACCTTCTCGCCCATACCATGGGTCGCATGGGCCTCACCTGTACCTTTGTGGCACCTGACTGCACGGACGAGGAGCTCGAGGCGGCCTTCCGCCCCAACACCAAGCTCGTCTTCGGCGAGACCATTGCCAACCCGGCGCTCGCCGTGCTCGACATCGAGCGCTTCGCCGCCGCGGCGCATGCGCACGGTGTGCCCCTGATTGTCGACAACACCTTCCCGACGCCGGTGATGTGTCGTCCGTTCGAGTGGGGCGCGGATATCGTGACCCACTCCACCACCAAGTACATGGATGGCCACGCGGCATACCTCGGCGGCGTCATCGTCGACCACGGGCAGTTCGACTGGATGGCCCATGCCGACAAGTTCCCCGGCCTCACCACGCCGGACGAGAGCTATCACGGTGTCACGTACGCGGAGAAGTTTGGTATGGGCGGGGCCTTCATCACCAAGGCGACCGCGCAGCTCATGCGCGACCTTGGCCCCATGCAGAACCCGCAGGCGGCCTTCTTCCTCAACAGCTCGCTCGAGAGCCTGCACGTACGCATGCCGCGCCACTGCGAGAACGGCATGGCCGTGGCAAAGTACCTCGCGAATCACCCCAAGGTGCGCTTCGTGAGCTACCCCGGCCTCGAGGGCGACAAGTACTATGACCTCGCTCAGAAGTACATGCCCAATGGCACGTGCGGTGTCGTGAGCTTTGGCTTCAACGGCGGCCGCGCCGCGGCGGAGACCTTTATGAAGAGCCTCGAGATGTGCCAGATCGCCACGCACGTGGCCGATGCCCGCACCTGCTGCCTGCATCCGGCGAACGCCACGCATCGCCAGATGAACGACGAGGAGCTCCTCGCCTGTGGCATCTCCGCCGATATGGTGCGTCTCTCCTGCGGCCTTGAGGACACGGCTGACCTGATTGCTGACCTGGATCAGGCACTCGCCAAGTGCTAACGCGCTAGTGGCTCGCCCACGTTGCTCCGACACGCCCCGTCGCGAACAGTCGCGGCGGGGCGTTTTTTCGACACGCGTGCGGAAGGCGGGGCGTTATTCGCCACGCGCACGGACGCTATTTGATCTGGAGCGCCGTCTCCCCAAGGTTTGCCACCCCATTCGGGCGTCCTGAGTAACACGCCGGCAACTTGTGGGTGTCGAAGCTGCGCTATCATGTCTTCTTGCGCGAGTTACCACGCTGTCTACGCGGCGGCTCGCCGTCTGATGGCAGGCCGTCCGTACCGACACGGGATGGCCCAGACGAGAGGAATCACATGCACGATACCAGCACCACCCCCGCCGTCGAGGAGCAGGCCGCCAGCGCCTTCGCCGCCGAGACGGGCGCCATGCACGAGCACTCCATGCACACCCACACCGCCGGCGAGCTTCGTCGCGAGGACATCGGCCGTGAGGTCACGCTCACGGGTTGGGTGTGGCGTCGCCGCGATCACGGTGGCCTCATCTTCGTTGACCTCCGCGATCGCTCTGGCATGACCCAGTGCACCTTCGACCCCGAGCACTCCGGCGGCACCGCCTTCCACGCTGCCGAGACCATCCGCCCCGAGTGGCCCATCTGCGTCCACGGCGTCGTTCGCGGTCGTGACGAGGAGACCATCAACCCCAAGCTTCCCACCGGCGAGATCGAGGTTCGCGTCGACACCATCGAGATCCTCAACCGCTCCAAGACGCCGCCGTTCCAGATCGAGGATGGCATTGACACCGCCGAGGACACGCGCCTGCGCTACCGCTACCTCGACATCCGCAGGCCCGAGATGATGGCCAATCTCAAGCTGCGCTCCGATTTCACCTTCGCCATCCGCGAGGCGCTTCACAACCGCGCCTTTATGGAGGTCGAGACGCCGAGCCTCTTCAAGTCCACGCCCGAGGGCGCGCGCGACTTCCTGGTGCCCTGCCGCATCCAGCCGGGTCGCCTCTACGCTCTGCCGCAGTCGCCGCAGCTCCTCAAGCAGCTGCTTATGGTTGGTGGCGTCGAGCGCTACTATCAGGTCGCCAAGTGCTTCCGTGACGAGGACCTCCGCGCCGACCGCCAGCCTGAGTTCACTCAGGTCGACATCGAGATGAGCTTCGTCGACCAGGACGACGTCATGAGCGCCCTCGAGGACGTCCTCCACGATGCCTTCGCCAAGATGGGCGTCGACATGCCCACGCCGCTGCGTCGCATGGACTACTGGGATGCCATGGACACCTACGGCATCGACAAGCCGGACACGCGTTACGGCATGCACCTCGTTGATGTCACGGATATCTTTACCGAGTCTAAGTTCAAGGTCTTCTCCTCCGCTGCGAACACCGAGGGCTCTGTCGTCAAGTGCATCAACGCCAAGGGTGCTGGCACCTGGCCGCGCGCCCAGATCGACAAGCTCGAGGGCGTGGCAAAGACCTTTGGTGCCAAGGGCCTCGCTTGGATCGCCTTCCGAGAGGACGGCTCCATCAACAGCCCCATCGTCAAGTTCTTCTCCGATGAGGAGATGGCTGCCCTTCGCGAGCGCGCTAATGTCGAGCCTGGCGACCTTGTGATGTTCGCCGCCGGCCCGCGTCTCGCTTCCTGCGAGATTCTCGGCGGCATGCGCTGCCACATGGCTGACGCCCTCAACGTCAAGCGCGAGGGCCATGACTTCCTCTGGGTCGTCAACTTCCCGCTGTTCCACTGGGACGAGGAGCGTAAGGCCTACGCGGCGGAGCACCAGCCCTTCACTCTCCCGACCGAGTCTGACGTCGAGAAGATCAAGGCTGACCCGCTGGTGGCTGGCAGCTTCACGTATGACTTCGTCATGGACGGCTATGAGGCCGGTGGCGGCGGCATGCGTATCCACGACGCGGAGATGCAGCTTCAGATGCTCGAGCTTCTCGGCTTTACGGAGGAGCGCGCCCGCGAGCAGTTCGGCTTCGTCATGGACGCCCTCGAGTTTGGTGCGCCTCCCATGGGCGGCTTTGCCCTTGGTCTCGACCGCGTGTGCATGCTGCTCACCGGATCCGATTCGATTCGCGAGGTTATGGCGTTCCCGAAGACCTCGAGTGGCTCTGACCTCATGAGCGACGCTCCCAGCGAGGTTTCTTCCAAGCAGCTCAAGGAAGTTGGCCTCCGCCTGATGTAGTCCGCCGGTGGTCTCAGTCGTCGCTGAGCTTCACTGCTACCTCGGGATGACAACTCGAACATGCGAAGGGCCTCGTCACCAAGTGGCGGGGCCCTTCTCTATGCTTGACGTCACCGGGCGATGGGAGTTGAGGGCACGGCTATGAACCAAGCAATCTGGTTGTCTGCTCCTGTTTATGACTTGGCCCGAGGCCTATCGCCGCAGATAGTGCAGCCTTATGTTCGGGGGCTATTTCGTGTCGCGGACGGCGCGCTTGCGGTAGCTCTTGAGCGTTTCGGAGAGCTCGGCGTGAATCGAGAGGTACTCGGTCACTAGCAGCACGAGGAGGATGCACATAACGATGAGGTATCCGAGAACCGCGCCGGGAAGGCCCGTGAAACCGATGAGCAGCGGCGGCACGAACAGCGAGAAGCCGAGCGTCAACAGGTAGACGCGCGTGACGGCCTTCTGGCGACGCAGCACCGTGATGATCTGGTAGAGGAAGTCGATTGCGGCGCAGACGCCTCCCGTTGCGATCATGACGTAGCACAGACCACGGAACTGCTCGAAGTCGACACCATACATGAAGCTCATGATGGGAATACCGGCGGTTGCCATGAAGACGCCGACGCCACCCGTGAGCGCGACGATCAGCAGGAGCACGGCGAGAACGATGATGTCGAAGCGGCCGCGGCGCTCGGGGTCAGCCCAAATCTCCGCAAGACGCATGAGCTGCGGCTTATAGACGAAGCCAATCACCATGATGATCATGTGCGCGGGCGAGAAGAGCGCGTTGAAGTAGAGCTGGTTGTCGTACGACAGCACGCCTTCCATGGCGAACTTAGGCATGTTGTCGATGAGGTTATAGAGGAACAGCGCCACGAACAACGGGAAGCACTGAACGAAGAGATCCTTCACGCTCGCCAGGCGGAGTTTCTCGCTCTTGGGCGTTTCGAAGAACGTAAGCGGAAGCGTGAGCAGGACGAACGATGCGACGGCGGCGACGCCCATGGCGATGCCGGCGGCAGAGATGCTCCTCGTGATGAAGATCAGCACGCAGTAGGCGACGATGGCGGCGGCCGAGCGGACTGCTTGCGAGATGCCGGCGAGGTAGAGCTTGTCCATTTGCTGGAGACGGCCCTCGTAGACATCCGCGAGGCCATCGACGGCGCGATAGACGAACATACCCATGCAGAGGCCGAACATCTCCGGATCATAGCCGCGGATCTGGCAGTAGAGCACGCCGACGAGCAGCATCGCGGCGACGGTGATGACACGGCAGGCCTGGTAGTCCGCGAAGGAGTGGTTCTCTGAGATGTCAGATGCCTGGTAGGTGCGGACGCCGAAGTTGGCGATGAAGAGGAGCAGCGTACCCGTGACGAACGCCATCGAGAAGCGACCGCCCTGATCGACGTTCAAGAGTTGCGTCGTGACGACGGAGAGGACGGGGAAGACCACGCCCCAGGCGCCAAGGCCCACGGAGTTCCAAATGTAGTCCTGCGTGGTGTTGTGGGCGGTATACTGCTCGGTCTGGCTCGAGAGGGAGCCGGAGTACACGGCACCGATGAGGCGGTTCCACCAACCGCCGACGATCATGCCGAGGCGGCTGGGCTTGCGAGGACGTTTGGGACGCTGGACGCGATTGCCACGACCACCACGACCGCGCATCCTGCTGCGTCCGCGATCCGCCTCCTCGTCCATCGTCTCGTCATTGCCGGTGTCAGAGGAGAAACGGGTGCCCCTCGGACGGACGGCAACCTCGCTGCTATTGCGCAGCCTTCGTCCGCGCGTTGCGTTTTGCTCGGATCCCGACCTATTAGCTAGCGGATTGATCATGTGTGCCCTTCGTCGCGTGAATCGGGGTTCATTCTACCCAAGCCCCGGAACGACGATCACACCTTTGCCATGGCTTAACAATGCTGCTACGAGTGCTCGCCGGGCGTGGGCGTCATCGGCAGCGTGTGCTCACGCCCCTGCCCGGCCGAGTTGCTGGCGTCGTGCGCATCTGCCCTAAATCCGCTGCGTTGTCTCGTCGCTACTCCGCTGACTTAAGCGCTCCGACCATGTCGATGCGGTCGATCGAGGGCCTCGTGATGAGGCAGACAATGACGGCGAACACGAGCGATAGCGCACAGGAGATGAGGACGCCCGCGGGCGCGACCTCGACGGCAAAGTACATGGAAGGCATGTTGAGGACATAGGTGAGCGACTGCGATAGCGCGAGACCAAGCGGAACGCCGAGAACCGTGCCGATAAACGTGAGGATGAGCATCTCCTTGTTGATGTAGGTGCGCACCTCGCCACGACGGAAGCCGAGTACCTTAATCGTTGCGAGCTCGCGCTCGCGCTCGGACACGTTGGTGGTCGAGAGCGTGAACAGCACAACGAAGGAAAGACCGGCGGCGAGCACGATGAGCAGGGCCGTTACGCAACGGATGAGGATGAAGACGTCCGAGAAGTCGCGCACGCCTTGACGGACGTTGGTGACGTTAAGGTAGCGCGTGTCATTGGCGAGCTCGTTGCAGAGGTCAATCTTCTCGTCATCCGTGCCGAGGAGGTTAGCGATGAGGGCGTTGGCCTCGAGCTTCTCGCCAAAGAGCTCCTCGTAGGTGGACTGCGTCATGTAGACGGCGTTGCCGAGGTAGCTCATGACGACGCCGGATGCCTTCACATCCGCCTGGTTGAGCTTGGTGTCCTTGAGCGTGACCTCGTCTCCGGCGCCAAAGCCGAGAACGTTGGCGGTGCTCTTGGTGAAGAGCACGCCGCCATCGCGCGCGGCGTCGTCGAGGGAGACGCTGGTGCCATCCTCGGTGTGCAGGTCGATGAAGCCGTCGAGGGAGAAGCCGTCGGGTACGACGATGAACTGGGCGGTGTCCTGTCTGCCGTTGCGCTCGACGGTGACGTTGTCGGTGTAGACGCAGGTGTAGGTTGCGACCTCGGGCGCCTGAGTGAGCTCGCGTGCCACCGCCTCGAGGTCATCTGCCTGGGTGACCGCAAGCAGGTCGTAGGAGTAGACGCCGGTGCGGTCGTCGGCGCCGTACTGATTGGCGGAGAGGCCCTCGACGGTGTCGTTGATGGCGAAGCCGGCAATCATGAGTGCGCAGCAACCGGCGACGCCAAAGACCGTCATCGCGAGGCGGCCCTTGTAGCGGAAGAGGTTGCGGGCCGTGACCTTGTTGAGGAAGCCGAGGTGGTTCCAGACTATGGGCATACGCTCGAGCAGGATGCGCTTGCCCGCCTTGGGCGCGCGCGGGCGCATGAGCTGGGCGGGCTGTTCCGACAGCTCGCGGCTTACGGTGAGCGCCGTGGTGGCGCCGATGCCGAGAACGAAGATGCCCATGGCAAGCGCACAGAGCGCTGGCGAGAACGAGAGCTCGAAAGCGGGCAGCGTATACATGAGCGCGAAGAACTTGAAGAGGAACAGCGGCAGCGCGACGAAGCCGAGAATGGCACCGACGATGCCGCCTGCGAGGGCGGCGCCTGCGGTATAGAGGACGTATTTGGCCATGATGCTGCCGTGACGGTAGCCAAGTGCCTTATAGAGGCCGATGAGCCCGCGCTCCTCCTCGACCATGCGCATTGCCGTCGTGAGGGCGACGAGAATGGCGACCACAAGGAAGATGACCGGGAAGACGAAGCCTAGCGTCTCGATGCAACTTGCGTCTGTGTCGATGGAGGAGAAACACGATATGGAACCTCGATCCTGGACATACCAGGTGGCGCGTCCTATGTCTTCGACCTTGGCGCGGGCGTCGGCGATCTTCTGGAGGGCCTCGGCCTTCTGGCGCTCGAATTCGGCGCGGTTCTCCTCGAGCTCGGCCGTACCCTCGTCAACCTCGCTTTGGGCGTCGTCGAGCTTTGCCTGGGCGGCGGCAAGTTGGGCATCGAGCTCGGCACGGGAGGAGTTCAGTTCAGCCTGACCCTGGTCGAGCTGCGCGCGGCTCTCGGCGATGCTGCGATCGACCTCGGCCGTCGCGGCTTCTTCTGCCTGCTGCCTTGCGGCGGCCATGCCGGCCTCGAGCTGGGTGATGGTGGGCTCGAGCGCTTCGGGTGTGAGGTTCTGGAGGGCGAGTGCTGCGGTGATGGCGGTGATGCCGTCGTTCACGGTGCCAAGCTGGGCCTCGACCTGGGCGAGCTGCGCCTCAGCCTCCGCGAGCTGTGTGTCGAGCTCCTCGATCTTGCCCTCGACCTCGGCGAGCTGGGCCTTGAGGTCATCTGCGGGAAGGCCCAATTTCTCGAGCTGGGCGATCCTCTGCTCGAGCGCGTTCCTTGCGGTCTCGAGTTCGCCCTTGCCTTGTTCGAGCTGGTCTATGGCGGTTTCAAGCTGGCCCTGTGTTTCCTCGAGCTGCGCCTTGGCATCGACGAGCGCGTCGTAGTTCTGTTTGGTCTGGACGAGGGCGTCGCGCGTGGAGACGAGCTGCTTGTACTGGTCGCTCTCCTCAAGGGCGGCAGTCGCGGCGGCCTTTGCCTGCTCGACGGCCTGATCGCGGGTCGCGGGGTCTTCGAGCTGGGCCCTGCCGGAGTCGATTTTTGCCTGGGCCTTGGCAAGCTGGTCGAGCGCGGACGCCTTCTGCTCCGCGAGCTCGCTGCGGCCGGATTCGATTTGGGCAATGGCGTCGTCGATGGTCTTCTGAGCCTCGGCGAGCTTGTCTTCGGCCTCGGCGAACTTGTCGTTGGCGGTCTGCTCGGCATCGTCGATGCGGGCGTTGGCGTCGTCGCGAATCTCCGCGTCGCGCGCGGCCTCGCGCTCTGCCTTGATGCCCTCGGCTTCGCTTGTCATGCGGCTCACGACGTCCTTGTACTTTTGGGAGAAGCAGGAGAGTTCGGTGGCGTCGGTGGCACGCAGGTAGATGACGGAGTAGGCCTCTGCGGTAGCGGCGCTCGCGGGTACGAAGAAGCTGTACTTCGGGCCGGAGGAGCGGAATGACGAGGAACCGTTCTTGGCGGAGACGTTGGTGGGGTCGATGACGCGGCCGGTGATGGTGTAGGTGTGGCGGGCGAAGAGCTCGCTGTCCTGAGCGTCTTCGCTATCGAGATCGAGGTCGTCGGGGTCCTCGTCATCATCGGCGTCTGCCTGTGGCTGTGCCGTGTCGCCGACGGCCCAGGTCGTATCATCCGCGCTGACGCCAAAGGTGAGGGTGTCGCCCACGCGCTTGCCGGTGGCGTCGAGGTAGTCCTGTGTGACGGCGACCTCGTCTGAGTTCTCGGGGAGGCGGCCCTCCTCGAGATAGGGCTGGTTCATGCCGCCGGCCTTGAAGGCATGTACCGTGACGGATGCATGGGCTCCGTCGACTGTGGTGTAGGCAGTTTCGCTCCAGCTGCCCTCGGCCTCCTCGACGCTGCCAAGCGCAGCAAGAGCGTTGACGTCGTCATCCGTGAGGCCAAGCGTGGACTGCACGCTCACGTCATAGAGCCGCTGCTGGTCAAAGAACTTGTCTGCGGAGAGGCGAAGGTCCCTGCACGCGATCGTGAGGCCGACGAGCATCGTGACACCGAGTACGCAGATTGCGGCAAGCGAGACGAAGCGCTTGGCGCTATTGCGGATGGTGCGCAGGGTGTCTGTGGCGAGGGCAGAGCGCATGAGCCTCTCTTTCCGTGCTTGTGAGCTGGCGTTGCGTGTTGCATGTGGGGCGTTTGCCTTGCGAGGGGCGTGGCCCGGCTACCATTCGATCTGGCTGATCGGCGTGGGGGAGGGGTTGACGCTCATCTCTATAACCTTGCCGCTCTTGAACCTAATGAGGCGGTCTGCCATGGGGGCGAGGGCGGCGTTGTGCGTGATGAGGACGACGGTGATGCCGTCCTTGCGGCAGGTGTCCTGGAGCAACTGGAGAATCTGCTTGCCGGTCACGTAGTCGAGTGCGCCCGTGGGCTCATCGCAGAGGAGAAGCTTCGGGTTCTTGGCGACGGCGCGCGCGATGGAGACGCGCTGCTGCTCGCCGCCGGAGAGCTGGGCGGGGAAGTTTGAGAGCCTGTTGGCGAGGCCGACCTTCTCCAGGGTCTCGCGCGCGTCGAGAGAATCCGGGCAAATCTGGGCCGCGAGCTCGACGTTCTCGAGGGCGGTGAGGTTGGGCACGAGGTTGTAGAACTGGAATACGAAGCCCACGTCCGCGCGGCGATACTCGACGAGGTCATTCTCGTTCGCGCGCGTGATGTCGCGGCCGTCTACCACGACGCGGCCCGAGGTGGCGGTATCCATGCCGCCCAGGATGTTGAGGGCGGTGGTCTTGCCGGCGCCCGAAGCGCCGAGAATCACGGCGAGTTCGCCCTTCTCGACGGCGAAGCTCGCCTCGTCGAGGGCATGAATCTCGGTCGCGCCAGACCCGTATGCCTTTACTACGTGGTCGAACTCGATGTATGCCATGAGCATCCCCCTGGCTGTGCGGCGGGCCTTCCCGCGGTCGTGGGTGAGGCGGGCGCAAAACTGCATAGCGCCAGCGTCTCTACAGTATATCGCCCTGACGGAATACCTGGGGAGTGCTTGCTGCGGAACGCCGGACCGGCTCGGCCGACGCCTTGTTCGTGTGGGGTATTCCTGCTTACGCGGCCATTGCCGCTTGCGTGAGGTGGTTGCGATGCCTATAGTTAACAGGAGTAAACTTATGTGCTCCGGTATGGTGATGCCGTGCGTGGAGATGAGACTCGGAACGGTGCGGTGCTGTGTCTCGTGCCGTCGGACGAGTTGGCCTCGCATGGCCTGCTCGGCTGACGCTCGGCTTGGTCTTGCCCGACGACGACATCGGAAACCCCAGCTACGAGAGGGGATGCGAAATGAGTCCCGTTGATTTGATCATCATCCTTGTGGTGCTTGCCGTCTTCGCTCTGTGCGTTCGCTCCATGATTCGCGGGGCCAAGAGCGGTGAGTGCGCGGACTGCGCCTCGGGCGGCTCGTGCAATGCGGGCAAGAGCGGCCATTGCAAGGAGAGTGCCAAGCTCATGGCGAGTGCCGCCGCAGCAGCGGAGCGCTACAAGGCGGAGAAGGGCGCCTAGCCGTGGCGTAGGTGGGCCCGTGCCTCGGGCGAGAATGCCTGCTCGTGGTACTGGCAAGCTCGCATCTCTGCCGAGCGGTCACCTGGTTGCAGCGTTGGCAGACTTACGCCCCGCGAGACGCCTTGACCGGTCGAAGTGCCCGGTCAAGGCGTCTCGCCGAGATGATGCTACCGTTCGCCGATGGCAAAAATCGATTGTCGGGGAGGTTCGGTAAGGGTAACAGCTCCGTAACACGCCTGTGGGAAAGTTGTTGCGTACACTGGCACAACTAGGTTCAGCCTTGCCGGTCCTATTCTTGCTAATCCTGCGTCCGTCTGCGAGGTAGCTCGATGACTAACGAGCAGAACATCGATTTCGTACTGCGCTCCGTCGAGGAGCGCGACATCCGCTTCGTGCGTCTGTGGTTCACTGACGTGCTCGGCAACCTCAAGTCCTTCGCCATCTCTCCCGAGGACCTCGAGGAGGCTTTCGAGGAGGGCATTGGCTTTGATGGCTCTGCGGTGAAGGGCTTCTCCTCCCTCGAGGAGTCCGACATGCTGGCGTTCCCGGATGCGTCGACCTTCCAGGTCCTGCCGTGGCGCCCCTCTGAGAGCGGCGTCGCCCGCATCTTCTGCGACATTAGGACCCCTCAGCGCGAGCCCTTCCTGGGCGATCCGCGCGCCTGCCTGCTGCGTCAGTTCCGCGAGGCGGACAAGGCAGGCTACGTCATGAACGTCAGCCCTGAGATCCAGTTCTTCTACTTCAAGGAGGACACGACGGTCTCCAGCGGCTCTGCCGTTCCGGTCCCGCTCGACAACGCCGGCTATTTTGACCTCACGCCCGAGGACTCCGCTCGCGACCTCCGCCGCGACCTGACCCTCGCTCTCGAGCAGATGTCCGTGCCGGTCGAGTACTCCTACCACGCGCTGGCTCCGTCGCAGAACGGCGTATCGCTTCGCTACTCCGAGGCCATCACCTGCGCCGACAACATCATGACGGCTCGTCTCGTCATCAAACAGACGGCATTCTCGCATGGCCTGTTCGCCTCGTTCATGCCTAAGCCGCTCTCGGGCATTCCCGGCTCGGCTATGCTCCTCTACCAGTCGCTGTTCGATCATGACGGCAACAACCTGTTCTGGGCGAGGGGAGAGGGCTCAATCCACCACCTCTCGAAGACGGCCCAGCACTACGCTGCGGGTATCCTGAAGTACGCTCCGGAGTTCGCGCTCATCACGAATCCCACCGTCAACTCCTACAAGCGTCTCGTCCCCAACGGCGAGGTTCCGTGCTATGCCACCTGGGGTTCGAAGAACCGCTCCGCGTTTGTGCGCGTTCCCACCTATAAGCCGGGTAAGGAGCTGAGCCGCCGCATCGAGCTCCGCGGTCCGGATCCCACCTGCAATCCCTACCTCATCATGGCCGTGACGCTTGCCGCCGGCATGAAGGGCATCGCCGACGAGCTGCCTTTGCCGCCCGAGTCGACCGTGTCGTTCGACCAGCTTGCCGAGTCCGGCGCCACGCGCCTTCCTCGCGACCTTGGCGAGGCCATCCACGAGTTCGAGAACTCCGAGTTCGTGCACGAGGCGCTCGGTGACCACATCTTCAACTACCTTCTCGAGGAGAAGCGCCGCGAGTGGGCCGAGTACTCGCAGACCGTGACCGACTGGGAGCTCCGCCACTACTACGGAGGCTTCTAAGGGGCGGAGGGCCTGCGCGGCTTGCATGCGAGCTTGCATGGGGTCACGGGCATTCGCAACTGCGTGCTAACTTGCGCCGAGATGAATTGACAGGAACGCCACTCATCGCGGGATGGGTGGCGTTCCGCTTTTGTTATAGGGCACTTCGAAAATATCCATTCGGGCGCATAAAATACACGGACAGTTTGTATCTTGTTGGAAATATGCAAGAAATAGAATATTTAGCGTTTGTAATGCATTGGAATGACTACAATAGGAAACCAATCGCGAGCATGTGACTAGTTGGTTGCATGCTCGCGGCGGGGCAAGGGCTCCAGGGAACGGCGCCTCCGGGCGCGGGTGGCTTTGCGCCCGTATCCATGCGTCAATAACCGCGCCGTTAGGCGCGAAGGAAGGGGATTTACATGAACAAGAACATGAGCAGGCGTGAGTTCGTCGCCACCGCTGGTCTTTTTGCCGGCATGATGGGTCTTGTCGGTTGCGGTGGCTCGGGCAGCGCCGCCACCACTGCCGCCGCCTCCTCTGCTGCCGCCGACGCCGGCCTTGGCCTCGTCACCGATGGCAAGCTCACAGTTGGCACCTCGCCGGACTTCCCGCCGTTCGAGAACCTCGAGAATGACCAGTATGTTGGTCTCGACATCGATCTTGCCCAGGCGCTCGCTGACAAGCTTGGCCTCGAGCTTGAGATGAAGACCCTGCAGTTTGACGCCATCGTCCCGGCTGTTGCCGCTGGTGGCCAGGTTGACCTCGGCATCTCTGGCATCACGATCGATCCGGATCGCGAGGAGCAGGTCGACTTCTCCGATTCCTACTACATCGATGACCTCGCCGTCGTCGCCATGAAGGCTAACGCTGACATCACGGCGGATACTTACGCCGACGCCCTCAACCAGGCTGGCGTCACCATTGCCGTCCAGTCCGGCACCACGGGTGAGTCCTATGCTCAGGAGAACTTCCCCAACGCCACCACCCAGCCCTATGGCAACGCCACGGATGCCTTTGCCGCGATGCAGGCTGGCCAGGCCAACGCCGTCATCACCAACAAGGCCGTCGGCGCCAAGATGGTTTCTGAGTCCTACACCGATGCCCAGGTCATCAAGGAGATCGCCACGGGCGAGGAGTACGGCGTCGCCGTCAGCAAGGACAACGGCGCCCTGCTCGACGCCGTCAACGATGCTCTCGCTGCCATCACCGATGACGGCACCCTCGACAGCATCGTGAACAAGTACTTCGGCTAACGAGATTGCTTTGCGGCGCCCCTCCGTCCGCCGTGGCGGAGGGGCGTTTGCCGTTTGCGGACAATCCACGGCTTTGCGCGCGCATGGCGGCGGGTTGCCCGCAAGCGACAGCTGGATGGAACGGATGAACATGTTCGACAACACTGACAAGAGGAACCTCGCCGGCGCGAAGCGCTCGCTTATCGTCGCGCTCGCGGCCATCGTGACCGCGTGCGCCTTCGCGTTCGCTGCCCCCGTGCCCGCCTACGCGCTCGAGACCGCGAAGTGCACGGCCAAGCCCAACGCAAGCGGTTCGAGCGACGTCCTTGGTGGTTCCGAGACACGCATTACCTGGGAGGGCCAGGCGGATTCCTCCGAACAGGTCAAGAGCGTCACGCTGACCCTGCCCGAGGGCACCTCGTTTGGAACGGACGATGCTCGCGTGACGCTGCTCTCCGGCGCTGACCTCATGGACCGTGAGCGCCCTTCCGTCGAGGTCTCCGCCGATGGCCAGGCACTCACGTTCGACCTTGACGAGGCGGCACCCGCCGGCTCCTACATCCGCCTCGAGGTTTACAAGGTGAAGTTCCCCACCGCCGGTGGAGAAGAGCAGGTCCAGGTCTCCTATGAGCTCGCCGATGGCTCCACCAAGGAGCTCTCTGACGTGCCTTCCATCACGGTCACGGGCGTCTCGATGTGGGATGGTGCCGCCACCTGGCTTAAGCAGCAGGACTGGGTGAAGAAGTGGAACGAGAATACGTTCCTGCGCCTCTTCCTCAACCCGCCCATCCTTGTCTCGAGCATCCCCTCGGTCTTCCAGGGCTTCCTTATGGCACTTGCCATCGTGCTCGTGGCGTTTCCGCTTGCGATTCCCTTCGGCTTCATCCTGGCGCTGATGCGTATCTCCCCCTCGCGCGTCCTGCGCGGGATTGCGGGCTTTTACGTGAACATCATTCGTGGCACGCCGGCGTTCCTGCAGATTTACATCGCGTTCTTTGGCCTTCCTCTTGCTGGCGTCAAGGTCCCGAGCTATCCGCTTGGCGTCATCGTTCTGGCGATGAACTCCGCCGCCTACCTGTGCGAGATCTTCCGCGCTGGCATCCAGTCGATTAGCAAGGGCCAGAACGAGGCCGCGAGGTCCCTCGGCATGACTGCGACCCAGACGATGATCTACGTCATCATCCCCCAGACCTTCCGCAACGTCCTCCCGACGATGACGAGCGAGTTTATCCTGCTCTACAAGGACACGTCGCTGCTCGCCGCGGTGGGCGTCATGGAGGTCGTCATGTACTCGAAGACGATCGTCGCCTCCACCGGCTCGATCACGCCCTACATCGTTGCCGCCCTCTTCTATCTCGCGGTGACGATCCCGCTCGCTCGCGTCGTGAGTATGCTTGAGTCGCGCATGCTCGGAACGGATGCCGGCAAGCGTCGCAAGAAGACCCTCAAGGAAGCCGGCGTTATCGACGGCGATCACATCGCGTAAAGGGACACCATGGCTGATATGACCCAGGCCGAGAAGGCCCAAGAGACCAAGACCGCCGAGAAGGACGAGGTAGTCGTCCGGATTCGTGACCTGCACAAGACCTATGACGGGGAGAACGTCATCCTGAAGGGCATCGACCTCGACGTCCATCGTGGCGAGGTCGTCGTGGTGCTAGGCCCCTCGGGCTCGGGCAAGTCCACGATGCTGCGCTGCATCAACCTGCTCGAGACCCCAACGAGCGGCACCATCACCGTCGAGGGAACCGAAATCACCGGCAAGAACGTGGACATCAACGAGGTCCGCACTCACCTTGGCATGGTGTTCCAGCAGTTCAACCTCTTCCCGCATCTCTCGGTGAAGAAGAACGTCATGCTCGCCCAGCAGAAGGTGCTTAAGCGTACCGCTGAGGAGGCCGAGCGTATCGCTATCGAGGAGCTCACGAAGGTGGGTCTCGCCGATCGCGTCGACTTCATGCCGAGCCAGCTGTCCGGTGGCCAGCAGCAGCGTGTGGCCATTGCCCGTGCGCTTGCTATGAACCCGCACGTGATGCTGTTCGACGAGGCGACGAGCGCCCTTGACCCGGAGCTCGTCCGCGACGTCCTTGGTGTCATGCGCGACCTTGCTCGCGAGGGCATGACGATGATTGTCGTCACGCACGAGATGGGCTTTGCTCGCGACGTCGCTGATCGCGTCGTCTTCATGGATGGCGGCGTCATCGTGGAGCAGGGAACGCCCGAGCAGGTCTTCGATCATCCCCAGCACGAGCGCACCAAGGCGTTTCTTGGCAATATCAAGGACGTATAGGGCCGCAAAAGGCAGCGTTGCGAATTGATTACACGGGGTGGGCATCGGTGTAAACTATGCTTAACCAAAAGGTTTGGCTGGGACGGCCGTGTTAAGCTTTTCGAATCGTAACGTGGCCTTAGCGGGCACCTTCTCAACCGTCGAGGATTAGGGGCACCCGGCATGCATCACAAGAAGGTTCTTCTCATATCGCGTACCACGCGCCTGCATGATCGCATGCGCGAGCTCTCTCACGAGCTCGACATCTCCATTCTGCTGGCTACGCCGGACACCTTCGATCAGGCCATTACCAGCGGTAACGACTTTGGTCTCGTGACGCTCGACCTCGCGGGCGTGACGGGCGATCTCGTTGCTCGCGTCTCTGCCTGGTCTGCCGAGAACGGCTGCGTGCCGGAGCTTCTCGTTGTGGACGAGGAGAAGCTCGATAGCCTGCGCATGCCCGTTCAGGGCCGCAATGACTTCATTCTCGCCAGTGCTGGTCAGGCCGAGTTCGAGGTGCGCATGACGCAGCTCCTGTGGCCCGGCGAGGAGAACGCCCCGAGCGATATCGTGGTCATCGATAACATGACCATCAACCTCGCCACGTATCAGATCTACATCGACGATAAGCCCGTCGACCTCACCCTCATGGAGTACTCGCTGCTGAGCTTCCTTGCCACGCATCCTTCGCGCGCCTACTCGCGCGAGACGCTGCTGCACCGCGTCTGGGGCTTCGAGTACTGCGGCGGCACGCGCACGGTCGACGTGCACATCCGTCGAGTGCGTTCAAAGGTGGGTCCGCAGGTGGCAAACCACATCGTCACCGTTCGTGGCGTGGGCTACCTGTTTAAGGTGTAAGCCTGTATTGGGTTGCATTTGGGCGCGTCCTTTTGGGCGCGTCTTTTTTTTGTGGACGGGCGCTGTGCCGCGCGGGCGAGGCCGAGGGTGCCATGCCGCGCGCGGGCGAGGCCGAGGGTGCCATGCCGCGCGTGGGCGAGGCGCCGCGCCAAGGCGTGCGTGGGCGAGGCCGTGGATGCCAAGCCGCGCGTGGGCGAGGCCGTGGATGCCAAGCCGCGCGTGGGCGAGGCCGTGGATGCCAAGCCGCGCGTGGGCGAGGCGCCGCGCCGGCTCCATCTTCCTGGCTGAATTGTTTTCAGGCTCCTGCAAGCGTTGTTTCGCGACTGTGATTCATGGACGTTGAAGCCGAGCGTCGTGGTGCGGTAGGGTACAACAGTCACAAGCGAAATTCGCGAGCGATCGCATATATAGAACGGGGAGCGATCATGCCAACTGACAACCAAGGTCCGGTCTATCCGGGCGCTCAGCCGACGCAGCAGGTTCCGCCTGTACCGCCGGCCCAGACGTACTACCAGCAGTCCTCCGCGCAGCAGGCGGCGGGCCAGCAGACGGCGGGCCAGGTGCCGCCCGCTCAGACGACGCAGACGTACGCGCAGCAGGCGGCGGGCCAGCAGGCGGCGGGCCAGCAGGCCGCGCAGACGACGCAGGCATATGCGCAGCCTGCCACGGGTCAGGCGTACGCGCAGAAGGCGGCCACGGGCCAGGTGCCGCCTACGCAGGTGCCGCCTGTCCCGGACGCGGGGGCTGGCGCTGGCGCGCCTAAGCCCAAGAAGCCGCGCATCGGCCTCAAGGCCCTCGTGTTCGGTTTGATTGGCGGTGTCCTGGGTGCTGCGGGTGTCGTGGCGGCGCTGAACTTCGGTGGCTTCTTCGATAGACCCGCCACCGTCACAACCGTGACGAACGCCGGTCAGTCCATCACGATCGATCCCTCCTCCGAGGACACCTCGCTTGCGACCGCCGTCGCGGCGAAGTGCCTGCCTTCCGTCGTCTCCATCAACGTGGAGACGAACGATGCCGAGGGCGTCGGCTCTGGCGTCGTCCTCGATACGGATGGCAATATCCTCACCAACTATCATGTCATCGAGGGGGCGCAGACCATCTCGGTCTCTGTTGGCGGCGAGTCGTATGACGCCACGGTCGTTGGCTCTGACGAGTCGAGTGACCTCGCCGTCATCAAGATCAATCCCAATGGCGCGATGCTCACGCCCATCGAGGTGGGAGACTCGAGCTCGCTTCAGGTTGGCGATTGGGTCATGAGCCTGGGTAGCCCCTTCGGCCTTGAACAGTCCGTCTCTACGGGTATCGTGAGCTCGCTGTATCGTTCCACGATGATGCAGAGCACCTCGGGTAACACGATCTATACCAACCTCATCCAGACTGATGCGACGATTAACCCCGGCAACTCCGGCGGTGCGCTCGTGGATGACGAGGGCAAGCTCGTTGGCATCAACTCGCTCATCGAGAGCTATTCGGGCTCGAGCTCGGGCGTGGGCTTTGCCATTCCGGGAAATTATGCGGTCGAGGTGGCGCAGAAGATCATCAACGGAGAGACGGTCACGCATGCCTATCTCGGCGGCTCCTTCCAGACCGTGACGCCGCAGAACGCACGCGAGAACAATCTCTCCGTCAATCAGGGCGCTTATGTCGCCGAGGTCACGAGCGGAAGCCCGGCCGAGCAGGCGGGTATTCGCAAGGGCGACATCATCACCAGCCTCGACGGGGAGGAAATCACGAGCTCAGACGGGCTGGTGCTCGCCGTGCGCTCGCACAACGTGGGCGACAAGGTGACCGTGACCCTCATGCGCGGCAGCAAGCAGATGTCCGTTGACGTGACGCTTGGATCGGACGAGTCCATGCAGAACAGCGAGCAGGATGAGTCCTCGCAGGGCTCTCTTCTCGAGCAATATCTCAACCAGTATGGCTATGGCAACGGAAACGGCAACTCGGGCTCCCGTGGTAACGGGTTCAGCCAGCGGTAAGGCGGGCTCGCGGGCGGCCTGATGCCCGGAACGATTTGGCTTGATGCAAGGCGCCGGTCTCGCGCGAATTCGCGTGGGGCCGGCGCCTTTGTGTGGCGCGACGGGTTGTGTGATGCTGACGTTTGCTATGGAGCGCTGGCGTTTGCTTGAATGACCGCATCAGCCTCGCGGCGTGTCCGGGACCTGCGGTACCATTCTGAACAATCGACAGTGACCGATGGGAGTCTCGATGGCGCAGGGCAAGTCAAATAACACGCAGGCAGACGGGCAGATTTCTCTCTTTGGTGATATGCCGGAGGTAGAGGAGGGCATGTCCGAGGCGCCCTCATCCGATGCCGCGAAGTCTCCGCGTGCTCGTGCGGCGGAGCTCAACCGCCTCCTCAATACCTATGCCTATCGTTATTATGCGCTCGACGATCCCGCCGTCACGGATGCCGAGTTTGACCGTCTCGTTCGCGAACTTAAAGCTATCGAGGATCTTCATCCCGAGCTTGTTGGTCCGGACTCCTACACCCAGCGCGTGGGTGGCTACGTCTCCGAGCAGTTCGAGCCGGTGCGCCATGCGAGCCGCATGTACTCGATCGATGACGCGATGAACCTCGAGGAGCTTGACGAGTGGCTTGCCCGCACTGACGAGGCCCTGGGCTCCACGCCGGAGCACCCCGTTGCCTACACCTGCGAGCTCAAGATTGACGGTTTGGGCGTTGCCCTCACATATCGTGATGCGCAGTTTGTCCGCGCGGCGACGCGAGGTGACGGCACCACTGGCGAGAACGTCACCGCCAACGTGCTGACGATTGCCGGCATCCCGCACGCGCTCGCCGCGAATGGCCTCGCTAAGGTCGCCGACGGCGGCCTCGGCCAGTCGATTGAGGTGCGCGGCGAGGTCTACATGCCCAAGCACAGCTTCGTCCGCCTGAACGAGGGCGCGGACGCCGCGGGCCGCGAGCCTTTCGCCAACCCGCGCAACGCCGCCGCTGGCAGCCTCCGCCAGAAGGATCCGAAGGTCACGGCCCATCGCGACCTCGAGACCTTCATCTACGCCGTGGCCGACGAGGCCCCGCTTTCCGTGAACACGCAGTGGGAGTTCCTACAGTGGCTCCGTGCCTGCGGCTTCTCGGTCAACCCCAACGCCCGCCGTTGCACGAGCGCCCATGAGGTGCACGAGTTCTGCGCCGATGCGCTGGCACATCGCGAGGACCTCGACTATGACATCGACGGCGTAGTAGTCAAGGTCGACTCGTTCGCTAGCCAGGAGGCACTGGGCTTTACGGCGCGTGCTCCGCGCTGGGCGATTGCCTTCAAGTTCCCGCCGGAGGAGAAGCGTACGGTGCTTCGCGAGATCCGTATTCAGGTGGGGCGCACGGGCGTGCTGACGCCGGTCGCCGAGTTCGATCCCGTCTTCGTGGCGGGCTCTACCATCGCCCGAGCTACGCTTCACAATATCGACGAGATCCGCCGTAAGAACGTGCGTGTGGGTGACACCATCGTGGTTCACAAGGCCGGCGACGTCATCCCCGAGGTCGTGGGTCCGGTGCTCGAGCTGCGCCCGGAGGACGCGCCCGAGTTCCACATGCCTACTACGTGTCCCAGCTGTGGAAGCCCCGTCATTCGCGAGGAAGGCGAGGTTGCCTATCGCTGCGTCTCCATCGACTGCCCCGCACAGGCTCACGAGCGTCTTTGCCACTGGGTGGGTCGCAAGGCGATGGACATAGACGGCTTGGGCGACGAGCTGATCGGCAAGCTCGTGGCTGCCGGCATGGTCTCCGATGTCGCGGATTTCTATGATCGTCTGACTGAGACGGCGCTTGCCGCGTGCCCGACGGGCCGCGTGAGCGTCGCGGGCGACGACATCCTCGTGGGCAAGACTATTGCCGCCAAGGTGATGGCTCAGGTAGAGGAATCGCGCGGGCGCGGCCTGGCGCGCGTGCTGTTCGGCTTGGGCATTCGTCACGTGGGAGAGCAGGTCGCGCGCTCGCTCGCGAAGGAATTCGGCAGCCTCACGAGCCTGATGTCGGCCGACGAGGAGCGTATCGCTGCGGTCGAGGGCGTGGGGCCAAAGATCGCCCATAGTGTGCGCGAGTTCCTCTCTGTCGAGGAAAACGCCGCTGTGCTCGAGCGCCTGCGCGAGGCGGGCGTTATCCTCGAGGAAGAGCAGACGGGGGAGGCTGCCCCGCAGACGCTCGCGGGTCTCACGTTCGTGCTGACCGGCACGCTCGAGCGCCACACGCGCGACGAGGCAAAGGCTGCGCTCCAGGCGTTTGGCGCCAAAGTGTCCGGCTCGGTCTCGAAGAAGACGAGTTATGTCGTGGCGGGCGCCGCCGCGGGTTCGAAGCTAACGAAGGCGGAGCAGCTCGGCGTGCCCGTGCTTGACGAGGAAGCGCTCGACCGCATCCTCGAGACGGGAGAAGCGCCCGCTGCCTAAGTTGACAAAGGGACAGTCCCTTTGTCAACTTTTTCGCGTCGCATGCGGAGCAACCGAAGTAAACGAAATCGCCCGGTCCCTTTGGGGTCCGGGCGATTTGCTTTGCGTGCGTGCTGCGCGGGATTGCTTGTTTGCCGGTTGTAGCTTTAGGCCAGGGCGCGATCAGCCTCGAGCCAAGACGGCAGCTGCTCGCTCACCACGCGCGCGGCCGCGTAGGCGCGCGACAGGGAGGCAACGGCCGCCGCCTGGTAGGCGCCGCTCGGCATGAGCTCGAGGACCAGCGCGCAGTCGATGCTTGTGTCGTCAACGAGAGCGAGCGGCAGGAGTATGAGCTTGCGGCCGAGGGCGGCGTCGAAGGCGGGCGCGACGTGGCGGTAGCTGCGGCGCGCGCGGCGCAGCGAGAGGTCGATGGCATCATCGAGCGCACGGCACGCGCGGCGATAACGGCCGGGCTCGCCCTCAATGGCGCGAGAGAGGTCGCGTCTCGCGGCGGCTCGCTCGGCGGGGCCAGCGGCGGCAAGGCGGTCGAGAGGGGCCTGGGCGTCAGTGCCGGCGACGAGCGATGCGACGAAGCCGAGTGGCAGGCGCTCGATGTTCGCACCCAGGAGGGACTTGTAGTCTGGAATCACAAGGGCGCCATCGTGGGGGACAACGTCGTCAATCCTCTCGAGGTAGCATGCGCGCGGCGGCAGCGTGGGGAGGTGCGCCGTGAGGCGGCTGCCAAGCTCGCCGTCGCCGGCTGTGGCAAATCCGTCGAGGTGCCAGGGGATGTCGGTGCCGGTGGGGGAGAGAATGGCGTAGAGCTCCTCGTCCATCGGGGTGGCAAGACCGGTGTCGAACGCTGCGAGTGTGCCGTCCGGCGAAGTCACGACGCCGCCGGTGGCGCGAAGGCGGGCAAGCGTTGAGGCGAGGTAGTCGCGCAGGATGCCGTAACGGCTCTCCTTGCCGACGCCCTCGCCAGGGTAGTTCCAGCGCTCGGGCGCGGCTGCGCGGGCAAGGGTGCCCAGCATCGTGTCCCAGGAGCCGATTTCCATGAACTGGGCGAGGTCACGTATGGGATCTGCTTTGGGGGCGCCCGCAGAGGAGGCAGGAGCGAGCTGAGCCCAGCATCCGCCCTCGGCCTGGGGCAGACCTTCGATGCCAACGGCCATGTGGACGTTGCCGGAGCCGTCGTCCCCATCGACAAGCGTGAGGTGCCAGCGGCGCGCATCACCCGGCCGCGAGGTGCGGCGAATGGTGACGGTTACGGGAGTGGTGCCGTCTTCCTGCAGGTACCTGAGGGGGAAAGTCACGAGGTTTCGGGATCCGCTGGCCGTGCCGGTCGCACGGGCGACGCGCCAGTCCTCATCGAGGACGCACATGAGGTCTTCGTCGATAGGGAGCATGCGCGTGAGCATACCCACGAAGGACGGCTTGATGGAGACCTCCTCAGAGAAGGTGTGGGGTAGGCCATCGGGGATGTGGGGTGCGGTGGGTGCTGTGGCGGGTGCGGGCGCCGCGGGCGCGGGTGCGGGAGCTGTGGGCAACGCGGGTGCAGGCGCGGGTGCAGGAGCTGCGGGCACGGGAGCCGCGGCGGGCACCGCGGGCGCGGACGTGGGTGCGGGGGCTGCGGGCACCGCGGGCGTGGGTGCAGCTTCATCCGCGTGAGTCGTTTCGAGTGCTGCGTTGGCGACGATGGTTTCCTCCCGAGAGGACTCGAACTCGGCCTCCTGTGCAGCAATCTGCTCAAGGATGGAGGGAATGGCTGGCGCGTCGGACGCGGTGGCATCTACCTGCGAGGTATTTGCTTCTGTGACGTCGGGGGATACGACGGCCTCTGCCGACGCTTTCTCGATGGTCTCCCGCGGCGCTTCGGCTACGGTAGCCTTCGGGGTGGGGTCATTTTTCTCGGCGGGCGCCGCGTCCTGCGTCTGCTCGCCTGCGACGTGCGCGACGGCCTCCTCTACTTCCTCTGTCGGAGGCGTCTCAATGGGCTCTTCCGTTTTTTTGAGCTCACGCATCTTGGGACGCACGGGCTTGAGCGCGCCCTTCTTGCGCTTCCACGGCTTGCCCTTGCCTGAGCTCTTTTTGGACTCATCGCCCGCGGCGAGTGCGGTGTCGAACGTCTCGTTGCGCGTTACGGTTACGTAGAAGCGACCGCCCTTGAAGGCAGTGAGCTCGCAGACTTCGTCGAGCGAGGCGAAGAGGTCTTGCGCGGTGGCGTAACCCAGCCCCTCGTGCGTGATGCCCTCCGCTTCCAGCGCTTCGACGGCACGGGGGAGGAAGGCCTGGCGGCCGACGCCCAGCGCGTTGCCGAGAAGACGATAAAGGTAGAGCTTGTTTGCGTCCGTGAGCTGCACGGGCAGGTCGACGATTTGCTTCTTTGCCATGAGATGCCCCTTATTCTTGCGGCCGCATAATTGCTCGCCGCGTTATGTCCCAAGGTACTAGGCTATCACGGCTTGCCTGCTGAGCCTCTGTCGCTTGCGGCATGTAACTCTGTTCCGGGGATCGGCTCGTGCCTTCGCGCACGGTGTCATTAATTGCTCTTCAAACATGGCGTTTAATCATCGATTCGCGCCTGGCTGCCTTCGAATTCGCACGGCGAGATTTAAAAAGTTGCTAAGTAGGGGGCTAATTCGGTTTTGCTCGAGTAGTCCCTAAAAACGCAATCTGCCTACCTGCGGTTTTGTTGCGCCGGCAGAGCGGTCTACTCGGACGATCACGGATTAGCCCCCTACTTAGCGTTGTTTTGTGCGGCACCCTGCTAGCGAAGAAATTGTCCTGGTATTCAACTCACTCGAGAAGTATGGACATGAATCGAATCGCCTCGAGTAGTCTCCTAATAAGTGGTAAATCTACCTGCAGGTTTGATGGCTAAACAATTACCTCTACTCTGACGGCCGCGATTCAGGTCCATACTTCTCGGTCGAGTGGGCGTCTGCGATCTCGGAGGAGGCTAACTGCGCGTGAAACGGGCGGGGCTGCGGCGTGCGCCATGGGATTGGCGGCCGGCTGAGCACGGCAAACATCTGCGTATTGGCAACCTCCTGCGTGCCGGAGGCCACCGACGCGCTAGCGACTCCATGCCTCATGACAAACCCCTTTCGATACGCAAGTCACCTGGGGAGTAAACTCTTTACGGACATTCATTCATCCCGCCCAACGCGGGATTTCCCTGAGGAGGAGCCATGGATAGCTACACGCCGAAGCCAAGCGACGTCCTTGAACGATTCATGCGCTACGTGCAGATTGACTCGCAGTCCGATCCCCACAACGAGGAGGAGACTCCGTCGACCGCCTGCCAGCGCGACATGGCTCGCCAGCTTGCCGCCGAGCTCTCTGAGCTGGGCTGTAGCGAGGTTGAGGCTACGCATAACGCTTACGTCACGGCGACGCTCCCTGCCTCGGCCGGAGCGGAGGATCTCCCCGCACTCGGCCTCATCGCCCACATCGACACCGCCCCCGACGCGCCTGCCGCCGGTGTCAAGCCGCGCGTCATCCGCTATGAAGGCGGCGCGCTCGTCGCTGGCGAGCGTGACGGCCACGTGATCGACACCACGCCCGAGCAGCTTCCCGCGCTCGAGCGATTCGTCGGCCAGGACATCGTCGTCACGGACGGCACCACGCTTCTTGGCGCGGACGACAAGGCGGGCGTTGCGGAGATTGTCGCGCTCGTCGCCCGCCTCGCCACGCATCCCGAACTTCCGCACCCCACGCTCAAGATTGCCTTCGTGCCGGACGAGGAGATTGGCCATGGCGCGTCCCTGCTCGACCTCGAGAAGTTCGGCGCGACCTGGGCCTACACCGTCGATGGCGAGGAGCTCGGCGACTTCAACTGGGAGTGCTTCTCCGCGAGCCAAGCCAAGGTCACGGCCCATGGCGTCGAGGTGCACCCCGGTAGCGCCAAGAACGTCATGGTCAACGCCATCACCGTGCTCGGCGAATTTGACGCCCTCCTTCCCACGGCAGAGCGCCCGGAGCACACGGAGGGTTACGAGGGCTTCTTCCACCCGATCGAGGTCTCGGGTTCTTCGGGCGAGGCAAGCTTGACCTACATCGTGCGTGACTTCGACGCGGACCACTTCGCCGCTCGCGAGCAGCAGCTTCGTGATGCTGCGGAGTTTCTCAACAGGCGCTATGGCACCGGCACGGTCGAGGTCGAGATTCGCGAGCAGTATCGCAACATGGCCGAGCACCTGCGTGGCATGGACTTCCTGCGCGATAACGCCTTTGCCGCGATGGCGGCGTGTGGCATGGAACCGCGCGTCGTGCCCGTCCGTGGCGGCACCGACGGCGCCCAGCTGACCTTCCGCGGCCTGCCGTGCCCCAACTTGCCCACTGGCGGCTACAACTTCCACGGCGTTCGCGAGTTCATTCCCGTGCGCAGCATGGAGCTCATGGTCGACGCACTCGAGCAGCTCGTGGCCCGCTTCGCGGCTCCGCAGGAGTAATCGCGCGCGGCGAAGGGCGCCTGGCGATTCGTCGCGCCCTTTTCGTCGCTCCCCTCGCCGCTTAACTCGGGTGCCTGCCGCCTTGTGCTGGCAGGCGTCCAAGCCAAGCGGCTTGCTGTCACGACAACCGACCACATCGCCACAATCCAGAGAACGGAGACACCGTGATTAAGCTCATCGCATCGGATATGGACGGCACGCTGCTCGACGAGCACTCCGAGGTGCCGGCGGAGACCTTCGGCCTCATTCGCGAGCTTTGCGAGGCGGGCGTTCACTTCGCGGCGAGCTCCGGCCGCAGGCTCGACACGCTCCATGAGTTCTTTGCCCCCGTTGTGGACCAGATGGACTTCGTGGCATCGAACGGCGCCCAGGTCGTGGTGTCTGGAGAGCTCATCGACCGCGAGGTCTTCTCGCACATCGGGCTCAGGCGTCTGAAGGAGACGGTCGACAACTTCGATTGCCTCCACATCGCCCTTTTCGACCGCACCCAGAGCTTCCTGCTCGATGACGAGGACCGCTTCGAGCGTGAGATCGACAAGGACCTGCTCGCCGCTGTCCGCGTTTATGACGTGCCCGCACCCGAGGTGAACATCCTCAAGACCTCGGTCTTCTGCGACACGCCCGAATACACGATGGACATGGCCTACGTCCTCCAGCGCGAGCTGGGCGATCGCTTTGTCTTCGCGCCCTCGGGCTCGAGGTGGATCGACGTTATGCAGGTGGGCGTTTCGAAGGCAACGGGCATTCGCCAGATTATGGAGTACCTGGGCATCGAGGCGAACGAGGTCATGGCTTTCGGTGATGCCATGAACGACTACGAGATCCTGAGCATGGTGGGTCATCCCGTGGCGATGGGCAATGGCCGCTACGCCGTCAAACAGATTGCCGAGCGCGTGATTGGGAAGAATACCGAGCAGGCCGTTCAGACCGAGATGCGTCGCGTTCTCGAGGAAGCGCGCGCTCGGGCGTAATCGATACGAGGGGTTTGAGGTACGCAATGTCAGCAACGATGATGGGCACGGCGACGTCGGCGCGCGAGGAGACGGAGCCCGAGGCTGAGCCTACGGGCCCGGATATCCGGCAGTATGTCGTGATTGATCGCTCTCTTGGCATGAGCGCGGGCAAGGTCGCCGCGCAGGTGGCGCATGCGAGCGTGGCGGCGCTGCTCGCTGGCACCCAGCGCTACGTCGAGGGCGACCCTACGTGCGGCCCCATCGGGCTCGAGTGGGGCGGTAGCCTTGCGCGCACATCCGTTGACGCAGGCGTGCTGGCGGAGTGGGTTCGCCAGGGTGAGCCCAAGATCGTGCTCGCAGTCGATGGCGAACGCGCACTTGCCGCGCTCGTGAGTCGTGCGGAGAGCCGCGGCTTCATGGAGGGCATGGACTTCTTCTGCATCCGCGACGCGTGTCGCACCGAGCTCACGCCGGACGCCTCCGGTAGCCGTTGGACCTGCGTCGGCTTCGCGCCCATGGACGTGAGCGCGATCTCGCCCGTGACGGGTCAGCTGCCGCTGTATAGATAGCCGGCGCCGCTCCGCTCCGCGCGCTCCACCCCAAATAACACCGCGATGGGAACCACATGATCGAGATCCAGGGTATTACCAAGTCCTACAAGACCGGAGACTTCGTCCAGCGCGCCCTTGATGGCGTGTCCATTACCTTCCGCGAAAGCGAGTTCGTGGCGGTGCTGGGACCCTCGGGCTCCGGCAAGACGACCTTCCTCAATATCCTCGGCGGCTTTGATCATGCTGATTCCGGCGACATCATCGTGAACGGTGTCTCGACCAAAGACTACTCAGACGCCGATTGGGACACCTATCGCAACCACCGCATCGGCTTCGTGTTCCAGAGCTACAACCTTATCCCGCACCAGACGATTCTCCAGAACGTCGAGCTCGCGCTCACGTTGGCGGGTGTTGGCCGAGAGGAACGTCGCGAGCGTGCCCGTGCTGCGCTCGAGCGCGTAGGTCTGGGCGACCACGTCAACAAACGCCCGGCGCAGCTCTCCGGTGGCCAGATGCAGCGCGTCGCCATCGCCCGCGCCCTCGTGAACGACCCTGAGATCGTACTTGCGGACGAGCCCACGGGCGCTCTCGACACGGAGACCGGCATCCAGGTCATGAATATCCTTGCCGAGGTGGCGCAGGACCGCCTCGTCATCATGGTCACCCATAACCCGCAGCTCGCGGAGGACTACGCCACGCGCATCGTCCGCATCAAGGACGGCCGCATCGTGGATGACTCCCGTCCCATCGCCGACGCCGAGCTCGCGGAGCGCCGTGCCGCCGAGAAGGGCGCAGAGCAGCCAAAGCGCCGCTCCTCGATGAGCTTCCTCACGGCGCTCGCGCTCTCCGCCAACAACCTCATGACGAAGAAGGGCCGCACGGCCATGACGGCCTTTGCCGGCTCGATTGGCATCATCGGCATCGCTGCGATCCTGGCGCTTTCCAACGGCGTGAACGAGTACATCGCCCGTGTTGAGCAGGACACGCTCTCCAGCTATCCGCTCTCCATCTCTCGCCAGGACTACGACCTCACGGGCATGATGGACGAGGCCGGCACGGCGAGTGACGATGCGGCCCAGAGTGAGGTGCCGGAGAACCCGAGCGGCTCCGACAAGATTCCCGTGGTCACGGCGCTCAAGGAGATGTTCGCGAGCGTCAAGTCGAACGACCTCGCTTCCTTCAAGCAGTGGCTCGACGCTGGCGGCGACGGCATCACGGACGACGTCAACGCCATCCAGTATGACTACGGCATCACGCCCATCATCTACCGCGAGCAGGACGGGGCCGACCCGGTGAAGCTCGTGCCCAACAACATGACCACCGCCGCGAGCGGAGGCGCCTCGAACGCCGCGATGGCGGGCATGTCGTCGATGAACGGCTCGAGCGTCTTCAACGAGATGATCGACGACCAGGAGCTCCTCGACTCCCAGTACGACGTCGTCGCTGGCCGTTGGGCGAGCGCGCCCGATGAGGCGGTGCTCGTGCTCTCGAGTCGGGGCACCGTGGGCGACTATACGCTCTACAGCATCGGCAAACTCGACATCGACGAGCTCAACAGCCTCGTTTCGAGTGCTATGTCAGCGGATGGCAATATCACCACGCCCGATACCGACGTGGACTTCACCTATGACGAGGCTCTCCAGACCAAGTTCAAGGTGCTTTCGCCCTCAGACGCCTATCGCAGGAACGACGAAACTGGCAGCTGGACCGACATGAGCAACGACGCCGCCTTTATGGCGGATAAGGTCGCCAGCGGCCTCGACCTCAAGATTGTCGGCGTGGTGAGGCCCAACGGCAGCTCGAGCTCGAGGGCGCTTTCCCCGGGCGTCGCCTACACGCATGGCCTCACGGAGGAGCTCATGGCCCGCGCCACGAACTCCGACATTGTGAAGCAGCAGCTCGCGAATCCCGAGGTCGACGTCTTCACGGGCAAGACCTTTGACACGCTGCAGGAGGAGAGCAAGTGCGGCTTCGACCTCTCCAGCATGTTCTCCGTTGACGAGGCGGCGCTCAAGCGTGCGTTCTCCTTCGATGAGAGTGCGCTCAACCTGCAGGGATTTGACTTCTCCGGCATGGATTTGGGGAACGTGAAGCTCGACCTGTCCAATATCGACTTCGACATCGATATGAACAAGATCATGGCCGGAGCGCCCGTGCCTGATTTCTCGGGCGTTTTCCAAGACCCGCTTACGCCGGAGCAGATCAAGCAGCTCGGCGACCTCGCGAACCAGCTCCTTGCGAACTTCCTGACGTCTGACCAGTTCCGTGACCTTGGAACTGATGTGAACGATCCGTCAAAGGTAGTCGCGGCGTTCCAGAAGTATCTGGCGGAGGATACGGGCGCCCAGGAGACGCTCGCCCAGATCAAGGCAATTGCAGGGGAGGGCGTTGCCGGGAGGCTGCAGAAAGCGCTCACTGACTATATGCAGAACAGCTTCGCGCCGTACCTGAAGCAGGCGATGCAGCAGGTCATGGACCAGATGAGCCAGCAGATTGGCAATGCGATCTCCTCGCAGCTCCAGAGCTCGCTCGCGGGGGTTATGGGCCAGGCTGCGCAGAGCATGGGCTCGCAGCTCGCGAGCGGCATGCAGAGCGCCTTCCACGTGGATGCGAGTGCGTTTGCCAATGCCATCCACTTCAACATGACGGCGGACGACCTCACCTCGCTCATGACGAGTTATGCAAACGCCGGACGTCTTACGTATGACAACAACCTCTCCACGCTTGGCTATGCTGACGAGAGCAACCCGCAGATGGTGAAGATCTATCCCGTTGATTTCGAGGCCAAGAGCCGCGTGGTCGCGAGCATTGATGCATACAACGAAACCGCCAAGGCGGCCGGCGATGAGGACCGCATGATCTCCTACACGGACTACATGGGTGTCATCATGGGCAGCGTCACGGACATCGTGAACATGATCAGCCTCGTGCTCATCGCGTTCGTGAGCATCTCACTGGTGGTGAGCTCGATCATGATCGGCATCATCACCTACATCAGTGTGCTCGAGCGCAAGAAGGAGATTGGTATTCTGCGCGCGATGGGTGCTTCCAAGGGCAATGTCGCGAACGTCTTCAATGCGGAGACCTTCATCGAGGGCCTCATCGCGGGCGTGTTTGCGATTGCGGTGGTGCTTATCGTGTCGGTTCCGGTGAACGCCTGGGTGCTGCGCGAGCACAACGTCGCGAACATCATGAGCCTGCCCGCGGGTGCCGCTGTTGCGCTGATTTGCATATCGGTGCTGCTCACGGTGGTCGCCGGACTTATCCCGTCCTTCTCCGCCGCGAAGCGCGATCCGGTCGAGGCCCTGCGCAGCGAGTAGATGGCGCGGATCCGCGCGCGGCGGCGTGGCCCGCGCATGGCCTCCGGCCGGCGCGGCGGCGCGGCGAGCGGGTGTGCCCTGAGTGCGATGGGCAGGGTGGTGCGTGGTTCGCGCATGACGGAGCGAGCCGCCTTTACGCCTACAGCTCGAGCGTGGCGATGAGGGCAAGGTGGTCCGAGCCCGGTACCTCTGCCGTGGAGACCTCTGTGGCGATCACCCGATCGCTCGTGACGACGTGGTCGATGCTACAGAATGCGGGGATCTCCAGGTTAGCGGGCCAGGTGCTCGTGATGCCGGCTCCGCACTCGCGAGCGGCGTCGTGAAGCCTGGGCGCGCCAGCCACCGTACCCTCGCCAAGCATCTCGCGGAAGGGTGCGTGGTCATACGTGGCGTTGAAATCGCCGAGAAGGACGTAATCAAGGCTATCGTCCTCCGCTAGGCGCTCGCGCGCCACGCCAATCTCGGTAATGCTTCTCTCCCACAGGGCCCAGTAGCCCAGGGCGGGCGAACACGTGTGGACGGAGACGATGCGCAGGCGGGCAGTCGCGCCGTCTGGGCGTGTGACCTCGATGGTGCCCGCGGGCATGGCGGATGCGGACGAGCCGATGTCGTCGCTCGCGGCGTCCGAGAGGGGGAGCGCGCTCCACACGCCGTTGCCGTAGACGCCGTCCGAGCTCGAGCGCTCGGAATAGGGGAGGAGTTCGTCGATTCCCGCCGCCTTAAGCTCGCTTACGAAGTCGACCGTGGTCTCCTGCAGAGCGAGGACCTGGATGTTGTTCTCGCGCACCAGCTCGACAATGCGCTCGGCGCTGGCGTTTCCCTTGTAGACGTTGCAGGTCATGACGCGGAGGGTCGTTGCCTGGCTATCATCCGCGGCGAGCGCCGAGGTGACACGCTGGCTGGGAATGAAGAAGGGCGTCTGCCAGGCAATCTCGAGGGCGATCGCGCATGCGGCTATGATGCGCACGAAGAGGCGTGCCTCATGATGGTGACGCCATGCTGGAATGAAGGAGAATGCGAGTGCGATGACGGCTGATCCTACGAGCCATGGCGTGAGCGAGACGACATTCGCGACGAAGGGGAGTGCCGCGAGCGAAGCAGGTAGCATGCGACATGCGATGCCGCCAAGCGTTATGAGTGCCAGTAGCAGGGTAATTGCTTGCATACCTCTCCTCTCGTGAGCAAATGCGGGTGCGGCGGTTTGCGCGTTTCGACGTCGCGCGAACCCTTGAGGCCGTAAGGGCCGCGTCGTCTTTTGACGGCCTTGAATGGTAGGCTATTCGCAAATCGCTGGCATCTAGCGTGTGGAGGTCCGATGACGAAGGACAGGGCTACGGAGATCCGAGAGGCGATCGATGCCGCGGATGCCGCGCTCAAGCATCTTGGGAATGCCGCAGATATGCTCGATGATGCCGGACGCTGGGGCATCGTGGATATGCTTGGCGGAGGGCTCATCACAACCCTACTCAAGCATCGCAAGATCTCCGATGCTCAAGACGAGATTGACGAGGCAAAGCGCGCGCTTCGCATCTTCGTGAAGGAGCTTGACGATGTGGATGAGGCCACTGGGCTCAACGTCGAGCTAGGTAGTGGCCTTCAGTTCGCGGATATCTTCTTCGACGGTGTGCTTGCTGACTGGATCGCACAGAACAAGATTGACCGCGCGAAGCAGCAGGTTGCGGATGCGATGCGTCAGGTTTATGCCGTTCGCTCTCAACTCGAGCGCATGCACTAGGGCGCGGGGCTTGCGATGGGCAAGGAAGGGCGATCGGAACACGTGTGTTCAGGCATGGCGCGCGAAGAGGCTCGTGGCGAGCGCGCGGCCTCACTCCCGTTGCGTCAGGAGGCTCGCGACCTCAATGTACTCGCGAGGTTTCTCGGGCAACGAGACCTTCCGCTGCTGAGCCGGGACGGCGTCGCCGCGGCAAGCGCCAGTGCTGCTGCCGGGGCAGATGGTGCCACCGTGGCAGGCGCCAGTGCTGCTGACGGTGCGTCCAGAACGGACGCGACGGGTGGCCCAGGCGTCGCCCGTGTGGCGAGCACCCAGGTTGATGTGGCGGTCCTCTTTGGGGGATCGATCCTGGTGGGTGGCGAGGTTCTTGCTGATGCCATGAAGGCGGGCATCGCCCGTACCTACGTTATCGTTGGTGGCGCTGGCCATACGACGGAGACACTACGCGAACGGGCGCGGGCGATATGGCCACGCATCGATGTCGCTCCTGGCGCCGCGGAGGCGGAGATTTTCGATGCCTATCTCCGCGAATATCACGGCATGTCCGCCGACCTTCTTGAGACGCAGTCGACTAACTGCGGAAATAACATCACGTATCTCCTCGAGCTGCTCGAGTCGAAGGACATTACCGCGGAGAGCTTCCTTCTCATGCAGGACGCGGCGATGATGAGGCGCATGGTTGCGGGGCTGCGCTTCCATAGGCCTGACGCTGCCGTTTTGGCATACGCGACCTATGCGGCGAGAGTCATTGCTGATTCAGGCAGCCTCTCTTACGAGGATGAGCCGTTGGGCATGTGGGGCATAGAGCGATATCGCACGCTGCTTATGGGGGAGGTACCACGTCTGCGAGACGATGCCTCGGGTTATGGACCCAAAGGGGCTGGTTGGATCGCGCACGTTGATATTCCGCGCGACGTGGAGGATGCGTTCGCGCGTCTTAGGGCTGCGCATCCGGAGGCGGTGCGCGTGGCCAATCCGGCGTACGCCTCTCGCTGAGATGTGATTTGCTGGCGTGCCTACAACACCAGCTGGTAGGCCAGGCGCGGGTCGCCATCTTCGAGGTGGATGATGCCGCAGTACGAGAATCCCGCCTTGGCAACGATGTGCTGCATGGTCAGGTTGTCATTGTGCGTGTCGATGCGTAGGTTGCGGATGCCCAGCTTGCTTGCCTCGTCCTTTGCACGAGCCAAGACGGAGGAGAACACGCCTCTCATGGTGCCGTCACTCGCGACGCGATGGATGGTCACGTAGGGCTCGTCGTTGAGCCAGGCGCCATCATAGATCTGCTGGTAGGTTGGGTCTTCCTCGCTATAGATGGTAAACGAGAAATGCGCGCGGTCATCCTCGTCGACGCCAACGCGGCATGCGCCTTCCTCGACGCTGCTCGCAATTTCCTCGGGAGAGGGGCGGCCATCGCCCCACTGATGGGGGTTGCCGTGCTCTGCCATGTAGCGACGGGCGGCGGCGTAGATGCGAACGAGGTCGTCAAGATCCTCTCTGGTAGCGATGCGAATCTGCATGTGAAGTCCTGTCTTGTGCTGAAGGCGGGCGTGCTGGCGTTGGCCGCGCCCGCGCCGCCGGGCTCTTGGCTCCGCGGACTGCGCTGGCATTGGCCGCGCTTGTGCTGGCGAGGTATGGGCTCGGGCGTGCTGGTGCTAGCCGCGCTGGTCTTCCGGGCACTCCTCGGCGGTGCCGAGGGGGCGTCCCGAGTAGTTGAGGCCGTTGATTGCGCGGCGAAGCTCCTCTCCGCCATGCGTGAAGGCCTGGGCGAGGGCCGGCCATCCGTCGAGGGCGGCGTCGAACCTCGTCTGGAAGGAATCCCGAGAGGTACCGCCTGCGAAGGGGTTCTCCCAAGGCAGGTGGGAGAGATTTGCCACCCAGCAGTCGTCGCTCGTGGTGACGCGGTGCGAGAGCGAGGTGAGCTGCGAGTGCGGGCGAGCGATGCGCTCGAGGGCGCCGAGCGCGCGGCTCTTCAGCGAACCGTTGGGCTCGATGGCGCGATAGCACAGCTCCATATCATCGACGGCGGCAGCGTACTCGGTCGCGGAGAGGCCGATGCCAAAGGCGGCCCAGGCAACCTGGCTTGTGAGCGCGCCGGCGACGCGGCAGATGCGGTCTGTGCGCGCTAGCTCACCGGCGGGCGGGCAATCATGAACCGTGGCGCGGCGGCGCGTCCAGAGCATCCAAGAGTCGAGGTCTGCCTCGATGACGGCATGAACCTCGCTGCCGGCATCGTCTAGCTCGGGATTCGCGGCGATGATGGCGTACTGCTGCGCGTAGATGAAGGTGTGTGCGGAACGATCGAGCGCATAGTGGGAGAGCATGCCGAGGGCGAAGGCACGGCCGATGCCGGCGTCATGGGCGGGAAGGTGGCTCACTCCGTCGCGAAGTGCCGTGAACGCTGCCGTCATGCGCTCGTCATGCATGCGATGGGCGAGCTGGTGAGAGGCGCTGGTCGCTGAGGGTGCGCCGAGCACATGGAAGAAGAAGGGGTCCGGGCCTTGGTTGCCGAGCAGGAACGCGAGAAGTTCCTCCTCGCCGGTAATGACGTTTTCCGGGAGGAGCGCGGCTGAGCTCTCGCCGAACAGATGATGAGTGATGAGAGCAGGCATGAGAGTCCTTCCTCGGTCGATTTGCTGCGTCCATTATGCCCCTGCCGGGGGAGTGCTATCCATGAGGCGGCGGGTATCAATCACATTCGTGTCTGACTATCCGTCTATTGGATTCTGACATGCATTGCGGACACTTATGGCATCGCCGCCCCTATAAAGGGGCCGCTTACCGTTGCATTACATAAGGCGTCATCAAGTCCGGGTATCATGCATGGGATGCACATGGCGCGCGCCCGAGCCCGCGCCTCGATGATGCAGACAGGAGAGCCTACATGGCCAAGACGAAGTTCACGAAGCTCGAGCGCAATTGGGTCATGTATGACGTCGGAAACTCGGCGCTCGTACTGCTCAACACCTCTATCGTGCCGATCTACTTCAACGCCATCAACACGGGCGCCTCTTCGGCAGAGCTCGTGACCGCATGGGCTAACGCCCAGACGATTGCCTCCCTCGTGGTGGCGCTGCTCATGCCCATCCTGGGTTCGCTCGCGGATTATGCGGGCAACAAGATCAAGTTCTTCCTCGGGTTCTTCCTCACGGGTCTCGTCCTGTGCTTCGCCCAGGCGATTCCGATGGCCGCCCTGCCGTTCCTCGTGCTCTACGTGCTTTGCACGGTGGGCCTCAACTCGTCGATGACGTTCTATGACGCCATGCTCACCGACGTCACGAGGGACGAGCGCATGGACACGGTCTCGAGTGCGGGCTATGCCTGGGGCTATGTTGGTTCGACCATCCCCTTCATCATCTGCCTCGCCCTGATTTTCGGCGGCCCGGCGTTGGGCCTCGAGATGATGCTCTGCACGCGTCTCTCCTTCGTGATTACGGGCATTTGGTGGCTCGCGTTCACGCTGCCGCTCATCCGTACCTACAAGCAGAAGTACGGCAAGGAGCGCGGTGAGGGAGACACCCTTGGCAAGATCGTCGCCTCCACGTTCTCTGGCCTGGCCGACACCATGGGTCGTATCGCCAAGGACCGTGTGCTGTTGATCTATATGATTGCCTTCTTCTTCTATATCGATGGCGTCCACACGGTCATCTCGATGGCGACGAGTTATGGATCTGCCCTTGGCATTGACTCGACGCAGCTCGTGCTCGCGTTGCTCGTGACACAGTTCGTGGCGTTCCCCTCTGCCATCATCTACGGCAAGCTTGCTGGCAAGTTCGGCACGCTCCGCATGATCATCGTGGCCGTGCTCGCATACTGCGGCATCGTCCTGTTCGCGGCGTTCCTGCTGAAGACGGCGGTTGAGTTCTGGATCCTTGCCATTCTTGTGGGCCTCTTCCAGGGTGGCATTCAGGCGCTTTCCCGCAGCTACTTTGGCAGACTCGTTCCCAAGGAGCGCGCCAACGAGTACTACGGCTTCTTCGACATCTTCGGTCGCTACGCGAGTGTCATGGGCACCTTCCTCGTGAGCGTCATCACCGCCGCGACCGGCAATGCCAACCTGGGCGTGCTTTCCATTGGCGTGCTGCTCGTGGTGGGTCTCGTCATGCTGCTCACCCTGCCAGACGCCCGCGGCGAGAGGGCTGCATAAGGGCAGTTCGCCCACGGCATTTCGCGAAGGTTTGTCTTGGTTCGCCGGGGCGCGCGATGTCATTCGTGATGTGCGTCGGTGCTGGCTCTTCGTCGTTGGCGTTTGGTTCTATCATTCATAGCGCTCGAGAGTTGGCCGGTCCATGGGTGACCGGCCAACCTTTTTGTCTCATGCCACCTCGGGGAGGGTGCGGGTTTCTTGGGTATCGTTGAGATCCTGGTGCTGGGCGTGGCGCTATCCGCCGACGCCTTTGCTGTGACCATTTCGAATACGTTTGTCTACACTGGCGAGGCGAAGGCCCGCCTAGCGCTCATGCCGGTATTCTTTGGCCTGTTCCAGGGGCTTATGCCGTTGCTAGGCTACTTCGTGAGAGGCCTTGCGGCCGAGGTCATCGAGGAGTATTCCGGGATTATCACGTTGATTATCCTTGGCTTCATCGGGGGCAATATGGTTCGCGAGGGCGTGTGCGCCTTGCTGGGCCTTGGCGATGACGCGGACGAGCCTGGCAATGGCCCCGCGGTAAAGCGGCTCACCGTCGCGACTCTGCTGGTTCAGGCGATCGCGACCGCTATCGATGCGTTTGCCGTTGGCGTGAGCCTCCGTGCCCAGGCGGTTGCCATTGTGCCTGCGGCGACAATCATCGCGCTGACTACGGCTGCCTGCTGCGTGATTGCGCTTCTCATCGGTCGTAAGCTCGGTGAGGTCTTAGGCGATCGCGCCGAGGTCGCCGGTGGCGTCGTGCTGATCATCATTGGCCTCAAGGCTTTCTTCGCATAGTTTCTTTCGGGGATGCTGCCGCGCGGTGCGCGTGGCTTCCGCGCCAGAGGTGCCCCGTGGTGCGCGTGGCTTCCGCGCCAGAGGTGCCCCGTGGTGCGCACTTGCGCTTCTCGTGCTGGGGAGCACTGTTGCGCGGCGCGCGTGGTCCCTGCGCCAGAGGCGCCGCGATGCGCGCGCATAACTCCCGCGCGCCTGGGTATGTCTAGTGCGTGAGCTTATCCGTTGGATACACGGCTTCGCGTTTCGTTTCGCGGAGCGACGATGGCGCATCGTTCCGCTTGATATGACGGGGCGCACTCATATCCAGCGTTGTCTTGGGAGGCAAACATGAACGCGTTCGAGAAACTCTTCAAGCGCACGAAGGCGACGGTCATCCTTATGGGGATCGCCTTGCTGGTGCTCGGCATCGCGATGTTCGTGAGCCCGATTGGGGCAACGCTTTTGATCGTGCAGGTCGCCGGGTGGACGCTTGCCTTGGTGGGCGTCGTGACGCTGCTTGGCTGCTGGGCGCGCCGTGCGTTGTTCCTGAGCCAGGCTGACTTGGCGATCGGTCTCGTGGAGACCGTCCTTGGCATGTGCCTCATCCTCTGGCCGGACGCCTTCGTTGCCGGTATCTACGTGATTATCGGCGTGATCATCCTTATTACGGGCGTGAATGACATCATCGAGGCAAATGTCGTGTTCAGGCTTGGGCTTCCGGGTCGTGGCTGGCGCTATGTGGTGGGTCTTCTTACGCTTGCGGCTGGCGTCCTTGTTGTGACTTCGCCCTTCACGATGGCGGAGTTCGTGATGCTCATCGCGGGCGTTGCGCTCATCTTCGATGGCATCACGGAAGTCGCTGCCGGCGTCACGATGAAGGCAGAATAGGCCGCTTGGGGCGTGCGGTGCGGATCTGGCGGCCTTCCCAGATAAGGCTTTTCGAGTGACGCGCCGGCCTCCCCGATTCGAGTGACGCGCCGGCCTCCCCGACGGAGTCGAGCTGCTTGCCCTACTGCTTGCCGTCGATGATCGACCAGGCGAGCATGAGGTCTCGCTTGTCGATCGAGTGGGGAGCGGCGGCGCGCGTCTTGGGCTTGGCGCAGAAGGCGATGCCGATGCCGGCCTCGAGAATCATTGGGATGTCATTGGCGCCATCGCCCATGGCGACGGTCTTTTCACGAGAGAGACCCAGCTCGTCTGCCCACTCGTGCAGCGCCTGGACCTTGCTCTCCTTGGTGACGACCTCAGAGATCACCTTGCCGGTGAGACGCCCATCCACGACCTCGAGCTGGTTCGCGAGGCAGTAGTCAATGCCTGCTGCGGCAACGATTTTGTCTGCGACCTGATGGAAACCGCCTGAAACCACGCCGACCTTCCAGTCACGACGGTGGGCCTCCTCGACGAGCTCGAGAGCGCCGGGAGTAAACGTCACGCGAGCGAAGGTGCGGTCGAAGACGCTTTCATCGAGGCCCGCCAGGAGCCCGACGCGCTCCGCAAGCGCCTCGCGAAAGTCGAGCTCGCCGCGCATAGCGCGCTCGGTGATCTGGGCGACACGGTCGCCGACGCCGGCCTCTTCGCCGAGGAGGTCGATGACCTCCTCGTTGATGAGCGTGGAGTCGATATCCATGACGATAAGGCCGCGGGCGGCGGTGTTCGTATCGGGCGTTGCCATCTCTGCCATGGTTTCTCCTCTGCCTACCGCCATATTGGGATGGCGCTTTTACGCGTGGTGTTCGCTAGTGCTCGCTTTGGCAACTTGCCGTGTTGACGCTTGCTGCCGAAGTTTGTTGTTAACTGCATTGTCCGCGTATTTCGATGCGTTTTTGACGCCATTCGATTCAATTTACCTTGTGGAAAAGGAAAACAACGGACGCAATTGCCGGCCGGGTAAATCCACGTCACATCTTGCGGGCTTTCGTGCCCCTCTTAAGAAGGGTGAGGACTATATTCAACAGCATGTATGGCGTCCTGGGATTGCTCGTCATGGCAAGCGCGTTTGTCTATGCGCTAATTATTTCGCCGTTCTCCGCCTTAACCACGCGAAATCGCGTTATGCTCACGCGCGCACCACGCATCGCTCACGTAAGTGTCGCACGTTGCTAATGCTCGCGTCTCGCGCTGCTCACATTTGGGTGACGTGCGGGAAGCAAATGGTTAATGACAGAGAAACAACGCCCCGTTAGAGTATTACCGCGTCAGGGATCAGTTCTCAGAAGAGAAAGCGAGTCCATATGGCTTCAAAGGTCACAGAGGAGTACGGCTCTCTAGTCTTCAGCGACTCCGTCATGCGTGATCGGCTGCCCAAGCCCACGTACAAGGAGCTCTCGCGCGTTATCAAGGAGGGCAAGGCGCTCAACCTCGACATCGCCAACGAGGTGGCCCACGCTATGAAAGAGTGGGCGCTCGAGAAGGGTGCCACGCATTACACGCACTGGTTCCAGCCTCTCACGGGTATCACGTCCGAGAAGCACGATGCCTTCATGGAGCCCACTGGTGACGGTCGCGCCTTCGAGACCTTCTCTGGCAAGGCACTTATTCAGGGCGAGCCTGACGCTTCGAGCTTCCCCTCTGGCGGCCTCCGCGCCACCTTCGAGGCCCGCGGCTACACCGCTTGGGACCCGACTTCCCCCGCCTTCATCAAGGACGAGGTCCTCTGCATCCCCACCGCGTTCATTTCCTACACCGGCGAGGCGCTCGACAAGAAGACCCCGCTGCTTCGTTCCTGTGTTGCCCTCGACGCCCAGGCCAAGCGCGTCCTGAAGCTCTTTGGCAAGGACGTCAAGTCCGTCTCCACCACCGTTGGCCCGGAGCAGGAGTACTTCCTCATCAAGGAGGAGGACTACGCTGCCCGTCCTGACCTCATCATGTGCGGCCGTACGCTCTTTGGCTGCGAGCCGGTCAAGGGCCAGGAGCTCGAGGAGCACTACTTCGGCGCCATCCGCCCGACGGTCAACGAGTTCATGAAGGAGCTCGATGACGAGCTCTGGAAGCTCGCCGTTCCGGCGAAGACCAAGCACAACGAGGTTGCCCCGTGCCAGCACGAGCTCGCCCCGATCTTCGAGTCCAGCTCCAAGGCGATCGACCACAACCTTCTCACGATGGAGAAGATGAAGATCATCGCTTCCCACCACGGTCTCGTTTGCCTTCAGCACGAGAAGCCGTTCGACTACGTCAACGGCTCTGGCAAGCACAACAACTGGTCGATCTCCGCTGATGGCAAGAACCTGCTCGACCCGTCCGACACCCCTGAGGAGAACCTGCAGTTCCTCGTCTTCCTCAGCAGCGTGATCGCCGCCGTCGATGATCACCAGGACCTCATGCGTGCGAGCGTCGCCTCCGCTGGCAACGATCACCGCCTGGGTGCCAACGAGGCTCCTCCCGCGATCGTCTCCATCTTCCTGGGCGATGACCTCGCCGCCGTCGTGGACGCGCTGATCAACGACAAGCCGTACACGAGCCACCCGCGTGAGAAAATGGACCTCGGCGTCCCGCAGCTCGCCGACCTCACGAAGGACAGCACGGACCGCAACCGCACCTCTCCGTTCGCCTTCACCGGCAACAAGTTCGAGTTCCGTATGTGCGGCTCTCAGCAGAACCTGTCTGATCCGAACATGGTCCTCAACACCGCCGTTGCCGAGAAGCTCGACAAGTTCGCCACCGACATGGCTGATGTCGCCGAGGCTGACTTCCTCTCCGAGGCTCTCGCCTGGGTTAAGAAGACCCTGACCGATCACCAGCGCATCATCTTCAACGGCAACGGCTATTCCGATGAGTGGCCCGTTGAGGCCGAGAAGCGTGGCCTGCTCAACATGCGCACCACGCCGGACGCCCTGCCGTGCATCGTTGATGAGAAGAACGTCGAGCTCTTCGAGAAGTACCACGTTGCCAACGCCGACGAGATGAAGGCCCGCTACATCTCCAAGGCCGAGCAGTACGCCAAGCTCCTCAACATCGAGGCCAACACGATGGTGTACATGGTCAAGCACATGTACCTGCCGGCGCTGTACGACTACTCTGGTGACATCGCCTCCACCGTTGCCACCAAGGCCGAGCTGGGCATCGCCGCCAAGGCGGAGAAGGCCCTCGTCCAGTCGCTTACCGACAGCATCGATAACATCGCCGAGCTCGTCGCTGACCTCGAGAAGAAGAACGCCGAGGCCCAGGCTCTCGAGTGCCCGACCAAGCAGGACGAGGCCATTCGCGACACCGTCATCCCGGCCATGGACGCACTGCGTGCCGCCGTCGACGCGATGGAGAAGGTCTGCGGTCACGACTACTGGCCTGTCCCGAGCTACAACAGGATCCTGTTCTACGTGTAGCTTCACGATAGTCTTTAGACGCTGAGTTATTGGCGGCCTCGCTTCTGGCGGGGCCGCTTTTTTTATGGTCGTGTGGGTCCGGTAGGCTCCGTGTGCGTCAAGTCGATGTCCGGGATAGCTGCTAGGATGGGTTGAGCAAACGTCGCATGATCGTGTGCGTTCAAGGAGGAACAACATGCCTCGCTTCAAATATCCTGAGTCGGATGACGGCCAGCGTCATTCCGCTTCGAGTGGTTCGGGCTCGCATTTCAAGGGCCAGCCCGCTACGGTTCGCCATGCCGGTGTTCAGCCGGATTCCCACGGGGACGCCCCGGCGAATCCCTATGCCGCCGGCCATGCTGCGTCGCCCAATGCCACAGGCCGCGCCGTGGCTCCCGTTCCCGCTGACCAGACGCAGCGCGCGCCCCAGGCCGGCGCCTATGTTCCGCCGGCGACCAACCCCTATGCCGCGGGTGACCCGTACGCCTCGCCCTATCAGGCGTCATACGAGGACAATCCCTATGCTTCCGGCCCCTCCACGGGCGCGGTCGAGATGGGCCATGAGCAGGTTGGATCGCGCTCCCGTGACGGACGTCGCCACAAGAACACCGCCGGCCAGGGCGTTCCGGGCGCCCCGCGCAAGCGCCGCCGCCGCGTGCCGGCGATCGTCGTCGTCCTCCTCGTTCTTGCCGTTCTTGGCGGAGGCGGGGCCTATCTCTACTTCAACCCGCCCATTTATCGCGTCAACGTCAACGGCACGGATCGCATGGTGCGTGCTGGCTCCACGCTTCAGGACGTCGTCGACGAGGGCTTTGCCTCGCCCACGGCCGGTGACCTTATCGCCGTTGATGGCTCCGTCTGCAAGGAGGGTGGCGGTGACCCCTTCGAGGCAACCGTCAATGGCACGGAGACCGCGGATCCCACGACGGTGGTCCCGCGTCATGCCGTCGTCCAGATCAATGACGGCAACGACACTGACGAGGAGTGCACTGAGACCACGGAGACCCTCCCTCATGGCGAGGGCGGCGAGGACATGAGCTCGTTTAACCTGTATTGGGCAGGCTCGATGCATGTGTACTCGAACGGCGAGGACGGCGAACAGGTAACGAGGACCGGCAACGTCTCTGGTATCTCGGTCACCGAGGTCACGAAGCAACCCGTTGACGCCGGCTACCACGTTTACACGACGAACACCAATGGCGACAAAGTCATCGCGCTGACGTTCGACGATGGTCCCTGGCCCGGCACCACCTCGGAGATCCTCGACATTCTCAAGGAGAATGACGCGCACGCCACGTTCTTCGAGATTGGGAACCAGGTCGCGGAAAACGCGGATGTCGTGAAGCGCATTCATGACGAGGGAAACCAGATCGCCACGCACACGTGGGATCACGCGAGTGGCTCGGGTGGTGGCGTTGACCTTACGAAGATGAGCACTGACGAGCAGATTCAGGAGGTCGACAAGGGCTTCCAGGCCATCGAAGACGTGCTTGGGACCTCGGTCACACGCGTCATGCGCGCGCCGGGCGGCAACTATCACGCCACAAGCAGCGGCAACATCATCACTAACCTTGCCGATCACGTCACGGCTGAGATTGGCTGGAATGTCGATACGGAGGACTGGCGTCGTCCGGGAGCTCAGGCCATTGCGGACAGGATCATGTCCGCTCAGCCCGGAGACGTCGTGCTCATGCACGACGGTGGCGGCGATCGCTCTCAGACTGTCGAGGCGCTCAAGATCGCGCTTCCGCAGCTCAAGGCACAGGGATATCGCTTCGTTACCATTGACGAGCTCATGAGCTCGTATGGCATGCCGAGCGACGACTAACGCTTACGGTTGATCATCGCGGGCCCCAGGCATGGCTTGGGGCTCGTTTTGTCTAGGGGAGGGTTTATGCCGCGCGAGACGAACGCCGCCAAGCGGGCGCGCGCAATCGAGTTCTGCGACCGCCTGGAGGAGATGTACGGGCGAGTCGAGTGCTTTCTCGACCATGAGAGCCCCTATCGCCTCGTCATATCTGTGCTGCTTTCCGCCCAGACGACGGACGCACAGGTCAACAAGGTGACGCCGGAGCTGTTTCGTCGCTGGCCCTCGCCCGAGGCCCTTGCTGCCGCCTCGCCGGAGGAGGTCGCCGAGGTCATCCGCAGCCTGGGCTTCTACAAGAGCAAGGCGAGGCACGCCGTCGAGGCCGCGCAGATGATCGTGAGCGACTATGGCGGGGAGGTGCCGCACACGATGGCCGAGCTCACGCGCCTGCCGGGCGTGGGGCGCAAGACCGCCAACATCGTGCTCAACGTGAGCTTCGGCATCGTCGAGGGCATCGCGGTGGACACGCACGTGAACCGCATCGCGCACAGGTTGGCCCTGAGTCCCAAGACGCACGAGAAGGAGCCGCTCAAGACCGAGCAGGACCTGCTCAAGCTGCTGCCGCGCGAGTATTGGCGCGACGTCAACCACCAGTGGATTCGCTTCGGGCGTGAGGTTTGCAGCGCCAAGGCCCCGCGTTGCGCTGAGTGTCCCATGGCGGATATTTGCCCGAGCGTTGGGAAGTGCTAGCCGCTTCGAACGCGTGACGCGCGGATCACGCCGGGCTGTGGGCGGCGTGCGGCGTGCTCGAGCACGGGCTCGGGCACGTCGGGTTGATGTGGCTCGGATGTCGAATCGTCCGCGTGTCAGGGTTCCCACGTACAATGGACGGCGGACAACACGAGCGAGGGAGACGCCGATGACGACTGAGAACATGGCCGAGAAGAACGTGGCAGCTGCATCCGTGCCTGGGGGCACCGAGTTCGCTGCAACCGCGCCTGAATCCGCCGAGGCCGCCGCCGAGGACGCCGCCTCTGCGCCTGTCACCGCGCCCGATGCCCCCGAGCGCCGCGTCATCGCCGTTATCGATGGCAACTCGCTCATGCACCGCGCGTTCCACGCCATCCCACCTACGATGACCGCGCCGGACGGCCGCCCCACCAACGCCATCTTCGGCTTCGTGTCGATGTTCGTGAAGCTCGTCGAGAGCTTCCGTCCCAACGGTGTGATCTGCGCGTTTGACAAGGGCAAGCCACGCGTACGCATGGAGATGCTCCCGCAGTACAAGGCTCAGCGTCCGCCGATGGATCCGGTCCTGCACGAGCAGTTCCCCATGGTCAAGAATCTGTTGCGCTCGATGGACGTTCCCGTGGTGGAGCTCGAGGGCTGGGAGGGTGATGACATCCTCGGCACGCTCGCTCGCCGTGGCGAGGCTGCCGGCTATGACATGTACCTTGTCACGGGCGACCGCGACATGTACCAGCTGGTCACGGAACACGTGAACGTCGTCTCCACGCGCAAGGGCGTCTCAGACGTGAATATCATGACGCCGGAGAGCGTCGATGATCTCTACCACGGCATCACCCCGGAGCTCGTTCCGGATTTCTACGGACTCAAGGGCGATACCTCGGACAACATTCCCGGCGTGCCGGGCATCGGTCCCAAGAAGGCAAGTGCGCTCATCTGTCAGTACGGTAGCCTGGACGAGGTCATCGCCCATGCGGACGAGGTTAAGGGCAAGATGGGCGAGAGCCTCCGCGCCCACATCGACGACGCCCTGCTCAGTCGCAAGGTCGCGACCATTCGCACGGATGCGCCTATCGAGCTCGATCTGTCTACGGCGAAATTTCCCACGTTTGACGTCGAGACGGTCCGTGCCGCCATGGGCGAGCTGGGCTTTACGGGTATGACGGCCCGCGTCCTCGCCCTCGCAACGGCGGAGGGCGACGCCGCTGCGGCGAAGCCCGCGTTCGTGCTGCCGAAGGTCCTCTCGGGCTCCGCTCTTGAGGAGGCACTTCGCGACGCCGGTGAGGCGGGGGAGTGGGTCGGTCTCGCCCTCGGCGAGGCCCCCGCGCAGACGACGCTGTTTGATTCCGCGCCTGAGCTTATGGTCTGGGCGAGCTGCGAGGCTGGCATGGGCAAGCTCGAGGGCGACGCGGCTTCTGCGCTGCTCGTCCGCGCGCTCGAGGGTTGGCGCGTCGCTTCGGGCGACGTGAAGGCCCTCATGCACGCCGTCTACCCGAGCGATTCCTCGGTTGCGCCGGCGGTGAATGAGGACGGCAGCCCCTTTGATCCCGCCCTTTGCAACCCGGCCAACCTCTTCGACACGGGCGTGGCTGCCTACCTCCTCGATTCCTCCAAGGGTTCGTATCCCGTGGCAGAGGTGGCCGAGCGCTATCTCGAGGGAGAGCTGCCCGAGGCAACCGATGCTGTTCCCACCGCCGCCGTCGCCGCGACGGCGAGCCGCGTACTCGTGCCCGTCCTGCGCGAGGCGCTTGAGCGTGACGGCTCCGCCCAGCTGATGGACCAGATGGAGATGCCGCTCGTGGGTGTACTCGCACGCATGGAGCGCATGGGCCTCGCTGTTGACCCCGAGGTTCTTGCTGCCCAATCGCGCGAGCTGGGAGCGGACATCGAGGAGAGCCGCCAGAAGATCTTTGCCGCCGCCGGTCGCGAGTTTAACGTTGATAGTCCCATGCAGCTCTCCGGTGTGCTTTTTGATGACCTGGGGCTACCCACGGCGGGTCTCAAGAAGACCCAGCGTGGCTACTATTCCACCAACGCCAAGGTGCTCGAGGACCTCGCCCGCACGAACGACGTGGTTGCCGAGGTGCTCGCTTACCGCGAGAAGGCCAAGATCAAGAGCACCTATCTCGACGCCCTTCCCGAGCTCATCGCGGGCGACGGCCGCATTCACACCAGCCTCAACCAGACGGTTACGGCGACGGGCCGCCTTTCGAGCTCAAACCCCAACCTGCAGAACATCCCGACTCGCTCCGAGCTGGGGCATCGCGTGCGCACGGCCTTCAAGGTGGCTCCGGGCAGCGTGTTCCTCGCGTGCGATTACTCGCAGATCGAGCTGCGCCTGCTCGCGCACCTCTCTGGCGACGAACATCTCATCGAGGCCTTCTGCGAGGGCGAGGACTTCCATGCCGAGACGGCCGCCCGCGTCTTTGGCGTGCTCGTGTCCGAGGTCACGCCCGTGATGCGCAGCCGCGCCAAGGCCGTGAACTTCGGCATCGTCTACGGACAACAGGCCTACGGCCTCTCCACGTCGCTTGGTATCTCGCGCGCGGAGGCGCAGGGGATGATTGACCGCTACTTTGCGGCTTATCCCGGCGTGCGCCGCTATCTTGACGAGACCGTCGCGCTTGCCAAGCGCAATGTCTGGGCGTCCACGATGTACGGTCGCAAGCGTCACGTTCCGGACATCTTGGCGCGCAACGCCAGCCTGCGCAACTTTGGCGAGCGCACGGCGATGAACCACCCCATGCAGGGCACCGCGGCAGACATCATCAAGCTCGCGATGGTCGCGGTAGACGCGCGCATGCGTGAGGAGGGGATGACGAGCAAGCTCGTTCTCCAGATTCACGACGAACTCGACTTCGAGGTGCCGGAGGCCGAGCTCGAAGCAATGAGCGCGCTCGTCAAGGAGACCATGGAGGGCGTGGTGACGCTGAGCGTCCCGCTGGTGGCCGAGGTTTCCTACGGTGAGGATTGGGCGGCCGCGAAGTAGTCGTGGTGCCTGGGCAGCGATAGCCGTTACCACCGCGAGGGGCGCGATTCCCGGGTGGCGACGGACGCTGCCGCCGCGAGGCACGCATGGCGTCAGTCGGCGTATTCAGTCAACAAACACGAGGGGAGCGTATGAGGGTCGTTATCTATACGGATGGTTCTAGCAGGGGCAATCCTGGTCCTGGTGGCTTTGGGGCGGTGCTGCGCTATACCGATCCGGCGGGCGTCCTTCATGAGCGCGAACTCTCGCAGGGCTATGCGCGCACCACGAACAATCGCATGGAGCTTATGGCTGCCATCGCTGCACTCGAGGCGCTCAAGCGTCCGTGCGAGGTGGAGGTCCACAGCGACTCGCAATACGTCGTGAACGCGTTCAACCAGCGTTGGGTCGATGGCTGGCAGCGCCGCGGATGGAAGAACGCCAAGAAGGAGCCAGTGAAGAACCCGGACCTCTGGAAGCGTCTGATCGCGGCTGCCAAGCCCCATGACGTGCGCTGGGTATGGGTTCGCGGGCACGCGGGCGCCGAGCTCAACGAGCGCTGCGACCAGCTTGCCGTTGCCGCCGCAACCGCGCCTGCCGCCCAGCTCCTCGAGGATGAGGGCTTCGAGGGGTAGGGATTGCGGGCTTGCCGTGACGCCGCTCGCCCCGCTGCGCTCGGCGGGACGCCTGCTCGCGCGTTTCGTTCGCCGTGGCCACCCCATGCGTCAACAAGCATCCACATCCGCCGCGACAGCCCTCGTCATGTCACAGAGGCAGGGTATAGTAGACCCTCGCAATTCGTACCAACCGCTGGAGGCACCCATGATCGTCCGCCTGAACAAGGCCGTCCTGCACGTCCTCGACCTCGACTCTGCCGTGAGCGTCATCTCTAAGGCCGAGCTTGACCTCGAGGAGAAGCCCGTCAAGTCCTATGTGCAGAGCATCTGCCGCAAGTCCCTCGGCTCGACGGACTGCCGCCACGGCAAGTTCGGACAGGACAACGCCCTCGCGACCCAGGTGAGCCGCTACCTCCATGGCGCGGATGAGTTCGTTCCGCTGACGGCAACCGTGGCGAGCTTCCTGTTCGGTGAGCTCCAGCGTGCGGATGGTGCCCGTAGCACGGACCTTCTCATGACGGATTTCCTCGATGGTGACGATACGCGCTACATCGGCCTTTTCCTCCTCGAGGGCAAGAAGGCCTTCGTCCATGAGGTCAGCCAGGCTGGCTCGATGGTGAGCTGTGACATCGTTCGTCGCTATGGCGTGCTGCCCGCCGCCACCCAGAAGCTTGCGAGCTGGGCCCTCGTGCGTGCGGACAACCTCGAGATTGCCTATGTCGACAAGCCGCGTTCCATCGACGGCCAGGACACGCTGCTCATCCCCGAGGGTCTGCTCCAGTGCAGCTCCGAGGCGAGCGCTCGCGAGACGATCGACTGCGTGACCGAGATCGTGGAACAGGTCGCCGAGGAGCACGGTGCCAATGCCGCCCTGGCTCTCTCCCGCGCCAAGGCCTATGTCGCCGAGCAGGTCGACGAACAGGATTCCTTCTCGCGCGATGGCCTCGCGGAGAAGGTCTTCGAGGACTCTGAGCCCGCGCGACGTGCCTTCGAGACTGCGGCTGACGTGCGTCACCTGCCGGAGCGCGTCGCCGTCGATCGCCGTGCCGTCGCCCAGAAGCGCGTGCGCTGCCACCGCATCGTGACGGACACCGGCATCGAGGTCTCGTTCCCGGCGGAGTACGGCGATGACCCGGAGTTCATCCAGTTCTCCACCGAGGCCAACGGCCTCATCTCGATCGAGCTCAAGAACATCGGCAGCATCGAGAACAAGTAGGCGCCACGCGTGCCTGGTGCGCGCGACCGCACTCGCGTGCGGCGGGCATGCAGGAGGTGGCCGGAACCCGCGCGCCTGGTGCCCGCGCCTGGCCACGAAGGCTATCATTACCCTCTACGCATTGATTTCCTTAGCCATCGGAAGGCATACGATGAGTGCATGGACGTCCTACAAGGGCTCTATCTACCAGCAGCTCTTTGGCAATTTCTTCGAATACTTCCGCAAGTACTGCGGCGACCAGGACTTCTCCCACTCAGCGTGGCTCGAGCACGAGCTCGGTAGGCATCGCCTGGCGTTCAACTCCTACTATGACGCGCTGGACAACGAGGCGGCGCGGTTCGCGACCGTCCTTACTACCCGCGGGTTCGTCTCCGCGTGCTGCTTACATGCGACGGGTACCGTGAGCGGAGGCGACGACGGGGTGTGGCGAATCGAGCGAGACGGCGAGAGCCAGGCCTTCCCGTCTCCTCTGACCTACGTTCGCCGTCAGAAGAAGTTCCTCGGTGGATTCATCGAGAGGGACGTGACGTACGTGATCGTGTTCGATGACGGGACGGACCTTACGGGCGTCCGTTGCGCCTGTCCCGTCATGCATATGAGTGAGCTCGTGGACTTCCTCAAGGGCCTCGGCGGCGTTGCCTCAGAGGCTGAGATAAAGGGCGCCTTCGATGCGTTCAGACTCGCCATCGCGAACGGCGGCACGCGATAGCCCACCTTCAGGTGGATTGAGGATGACGGTCGCATCCTCTGCCTCGCTGCCTGGCGCGGGCACGCGGCTCGCGGGCGCACCTGGGCGCGGCCTGTCCGGCGGACGGTGGGCTAGGACGTCTCCTCGAGCAGCTCGATGACCTCGCTCGCGACGCTTCTCTCGGTCAGGCCGCAGCAATTGAGGAGGTCTTCTGGCTCATAGCGATCCGGGAAGCCATACGGCAGGCCGAAGCCGCGCACGCGCGCGTTGGTGGGGCCGAGGATACGGGCGATGTGGCTGCCAAAGCCGCCGTCGAGCACGCCGTCCTCGAGGGTCACCACGACGCGGTTCTCGTCTGTGAGCGAGTACACCCAGTCGAAGTCGATGCCGCATGCGTAACGCGGGTTGACGAGCGTGACGTCGATGCCCTTCTCCGCGAGGAGGGCCACCACCTTCTCGCCCAGGGGCATGGTGGAGCCAAGCGCGAGAATCGCGGCGCCGCTCGTGCCCTCGTGGACGATCTCGGGAATGCCGAAGACGTAGCCGCCGTCAGGAATCTCGACGCTCGGGCGGGAGACGACGCCGGCTCCGGGCACGCGAATCGCATACGGGCCACGGCGGCAGTCGATCGCCCAGTCGAGCATGGCGAGGTACTCCTCGCGGCACGTGGGCGCGAGGTAGGTGAGACCTGGCATGTCGCTGAGCATTGCGATGTCATAAAAGCCCAGGTGAGTGGCATCGGTCGTGCCAAAGGCGCTCGAGCCGAACACAAGGACCGTGATCGGCGCGGCGTTGAGGCAGACGTCGTGCCAGAGCTGGTCATACGTGCGCTGGAGGAAGGTGCCGTAGACGCCGTAGACGGGCTTGGCACCGCCAACTGCGAGGCCGGCGCATAGCGTGACGGCGTGCTCCTCCGCGATGCCGACGTCGACGAACTGCTTGCCTGCCGCGGCGCGACGATCGGGCGTGAATCCCATCATGTAGGGCGTGGCTGAAGAGACGGCAACAAGTTGCTGGTCAGAGGCCATGCGCTTGAGTAGATACTCACCCGTGATGTCCGCATAGGTGGCGGGCGGGGTGATTACGATGCCGCCGCTCGCACGCCCGCCGGAGAGCTTCTCGCCAGTCTCCGGGTTGAAGGGGCCGACGTGATGCCAGCTCTCCTCGTTTTCCTCCGCCGGGGCGAAGCCGAGGCCCTTGCGGGTGTGGACGTGGAGCACGACGGGGTGGTCGCAGCCGCGCAGGCTCGCGAGGGCCTCCTCGCAGGCGGCCTCGTCGTTGCCGTCCTCGAGGTAGCGATAGTCGAGGCCCATCGAGCGGAAGTAGTTGTCCTTGGCGTGTCCTCGCGTGGCGCGCAGCTCGGCGAGGTTGGCGTAGATGCCACCGTGGTCCTCGGAGATGGACCACTCGTTGTCATTCACGACGATGATGAGGTTCGTGCCGAGCTCTGCCGCGTTGTCGAGACCTTCGAAGGCGAGGCCGCCGGACAGCGAACCGTCGCCAATGACGGCGACGACGTCATAGGTGTCTCCCGCGAGGTCGCGTGCCTTCGCGAGGCCAAGCGCGAGGCCCACCGAGGTCGAGGTGTGACCCATGGAGAAGTGGTCATGCTTGCTCTCAACGGGGCTGGCGAATCCGGAGACTGCGCCCATGAGCTCTGGGTTTATGAATGCCTCGGCACGGCCGGTGAGCATCTTGTGCGCATAGGTCTGATGGGAGACGTCGAACACGATCTTGTCTCGAGGGGAGTCAAAGACGCGGTGGAGCGCCACCGTAAGCTCGACGACACCAAGGTTGGGGCCCACGTGACCGCCCACCTTGGCGCAGGTCGCAATGATGGCGGACCTGATTTCCTCGCAGAGGGGACGCATCGCTTGGGCGGGGAGAGCGCGAACGTCTGCCGGTGTGGCAATGCCCTCGAGATACATGTGCCCTCCCATCATCTGACCTGCGGTTTCTTGAATCGTGCTAAAAAGTGCGCCTATTTAGGGCGCATAAACATATAGATTGGCACATTTGGGGAAAGAAAGTGTGGTGGGGATGTGCCAGCGGCAGAATAGTGTCGATTGGCGAGGTTATTTTAGGGGGCGATGGCGTTGACGAGTGGTCTGATGCATGAAGTCGCGAGCCACGTGGGCGCTGAGGCCGCGACGGCGGCGGGCACCGCGGGCACCAAAGCCGCGAAGGCCGCGGACGTCGCGCGTGACCCCGCTGCCCCTGTTCGTCCGTCGCGCGCCCGTACGACTGCCCCCGAGGTTGCCACCGAGGCGGCTCGCCTCGAGCGTGAGGGCCGTCTCGGCCTTTGCCGCGAGTTCGTCCAGCATGGAGATGTGTCCGTGTACGAGCATGTGGTGGCGGTCGCGGTTGAGAGCTGTCGCATGGCGGACGCCCTCGCGCGTCATGGCATCGCGGTCGATCGGCCCTCGCTCGTGCGCGGGGCGCTTCTCCACGATTACTTCCTCTATGACTGGCACGATCCGGATCCGAGCCATCGGCTCCATGGGTTTCGCCACCCGTTCTTCGCACTGCGCAATGCGGAGGACGATTTCACCTTGGGCGAGCGCGAGCGCAACATCATTGCGAGGCACATGTTTCCGCTGGTACCGATGCCACCCACGTGTCGGGAGGCATGGATTGTGTGCGGCGCTGACAAGCTGGTTGCCCTGCGCGAGACGCTCGATTCGCGTGTGCCGAAGCGCCTGCTTCCCCGCTGGCTCAAGGAGGCCGGTCGATGAGTCCTGAATCCGCCGCGATGATCCCGCTTCTGGCGGCATCCGTGCCCGCCGCCCCGCTTTCGGGACTCTTCATCTCGTTTCTCGTCTATAGCTTTGCCGGATGGCTCTGGGAGTCCACCGCCTGCGCGATGATGAATCAGGGGCGCTTCGCCAACAGCGGCTTCCTGCTTGGGCCCATCTGCCCGATCTACGGCGTGGGCGCTCTCGCGTGCTGGCTCTTCCTCCGCGAGATTCCGGACGTCTTGTCGCAGTTCCTCGTGTCGGGCTTGCTGTGCTGCACACTCGAATACGCGGTGAGCGTCATGCTCGAAGCGACGACGGGCGCGCGCTTTTGGGATTACGAGGACAAGCCGGCCAACATCAACGGACGGGTTTGCCTCTACGGCTTCCTGATGTTTGGCGCCGGCGCGGTCTTGATCTGCCGTGTGTTCGAGCCTGCGCTTCTCGGCGTGCTCGTGAATGTGCCTGTTGTCGCGCTCGAGGCGGTGGCGGTGGTGTGCGCGATAGCCCTCGTCGTTGATTTGGTGTTTGCCATGGCGAGCTGGCGTCGCCTGTCCACCCAGCTCGAGTCGCTGCGCACGCAGATCCAGGTCAGGATTGACGAATCGATGGGCGAGGCCTCCGAGCGCATGCTCGAAGCGCTGCCGGAACCCGTGGTAGAGGGTGCCGCCGAGGTCTATGAACGCACGCGCGACGCTGCCGGGGACCTTGTCTCGAAGCTTGATCCGCGCGTCGTCGCGGCTGGCATTGGCCAGGCCACGCAGATGCTGCGTGATGGCATCGCGGAGCACGGAGGCGAGGGCCGCCTGGCCGAGCTCCGTGCCGCCGGCGAGAACGCGCGTCTGAGGCATGCGGCCTCGAATGCCCAGGCGACGGAGTGGCTCAACTCCGCCGCCGAGTCGCTCGTGTCGCGTCTTGGCAGGCGAGACCTGCGATTCTTCAATGCGTTCCCGCGCATGTGCATGAAGCGCTACGAGAGCGTCATCAATCGTGCCGGCATCCGCGAGCGCGTGAGGGAGCTGTTCGAGCGCTAGGTGGTGCGGTGAGGCCGTGATTGCCGGCGCCGCCGCTACGGCTGTGGTTGCTAGCGCCGCACGAGGTTGCGCAGGGGCTTCTCGGCTTCAAGGCTAGTGCCGCACGAGGTTGCGCAGGGGCTCCCCGGCTTCGAGGTGGGCGATGTTCCCCGCGACGATGTCCACGATGTTGTCGAGGACCGTGAAGAGGTGGAACCCGCCGGAGACATGCGGCGTGATCAAGAGGTTGGGTGCATCCCAAATCGGGCTGTCCTCCGGAAGCGGCTCCGGCGAGGTGACGTCGAGCGCGGCACCTGCGAGGTGCCCGCTCATGAGCGCCGCGACCAGGTCGTCCGCGACGACGAGGTCTCCGCGGCCGCCGTTGGCGAAGAAGGCGCCCGGGCGCATCGCCGAGAAGAACGTGGCGTCCACAAGGCCTTGCGTTGCCGGTGAACTCGGCAGGAACGATGCGACGACGTCCGCCTCGCCAAGAATCTGCGGCAGCTCGTCAATAGGGTGGACCGTCTCGAAGCCGGCAGGCACCTCGCCGCCGTGACGGTTCGCGCCGGTGACGCGTGCACCCATCGCCTGGCAGAGCTGAGCGAAGTGGCTGCCGATGTCACCCGTGCCCAGAACGAGGACTCGTGCGCCGGCGAGGGTGGTGACCGGGCCGAGGTCGCCCCAGTCATGGGCGTGCTGTAGATCGTAGTAGCCCGGGAGGCGCTTCATGAGGGCGAGCGTCATCGCGAAGAGATGCTCGGAGACCGCCTGACCGTAGGCGCCGACGGCGCAGCACAGCGCGAGGTCTGCCGGAAGGGTGCCCGCGGCAAGGTAATTGTCATAGCCGGCCGTGTTGAGCTGCAGCAGCTTGAGCGAGGTTGCCTCGGGGAGACGCTCGGGCGAGAGGTTGCCCACGATGACGTTCGCCTCGGCGACCTGGTCGCTGGTGGGGTTTCCGAGCATGGCGCCCGGCTTGGGCGTCACATACGTGAAGCGCGCGTGCGGGGCAGATGCCTCGAGTCGAGTGCGCTGCTGTTCATTGAACGGCGGAAGGACAAGGACGTTAAGGGTACTGCCGGGCATGGGCTCTCCTCTCGTGGCGCTATTCTCGGCCGTATCCTACGCACACCACGGATAGGCCCGTGCGTCGGCGCGTATTGCTTAACGGCCTTGCAAGGTTCTCTCGAGTCATATGCGGGGGATGGACTCGATCCATTTGTGAGAGATGGATTCTCTTGCCCGTAGCTTTCCGTATGAAGCACTTGTGAGGAACGGCATCTTAGATGTTGACGAGTCAACAACAGACCGGTAGGCTCTTCTGCCTATAAGATGTTAACACGTCAACAAGCGTCACGCGAAAGGGGTGCCAAGCCTTGTCCTTCCGGATTCTCGGTACGGGATCTGCCCTTCCAGAGCGCGTCGTCACCAACGACGACCTGTCGGATTTCCTCGACACCTCCGACGAGTGGATTTTCACTCGTACGGGTATCAAGGAGCGCCGTATCTGCACGGAGGAAACCCTCGACGACCTTGCGATGGAGGCGAGTCGTCGAGCTCTCGACATGGCGGGCGTCGCCGCTGGGGACCTCGACCTCATCGTCTGCTCGACCACGACGGGCGACCATCTCGTTCCCGCGGAGGCGTGTGCCATCGCCGAGGGCTTGGGCGCCAACTGCGCGGCGTTCGACGTCTCGGGAGCCTGTGCGGGTTTCGTCCTCGCCCTCGACGTCGCCGATGGCTTCATGGCCCGCGGCCGTGCCTCGCGTGTCCTCGTGGTCGCCGCGGAGCAGATGAGCCGCATCCTCGACTGGGAGGACCGCGCGACGTGCGTTCTGTTTGGCGACGGTGCCGGCGCGGCCGTCATCTCTGCTGACGAGGGCGAGAGCCCCCTCGCGATGAGCTTTTCGACGACGCCCGACGTTGCCTCCCTGAACGTTCCGGGCGTCTCCGGAACCTGTCCGTTCAGGCCGGCGAACCATGCCGCGAGCACCCTTTCCATGGATGGCCGTCGCGTGTTCCGCTTTGGCGTCGGCGCCATCTGTGACGCCGTCAAATCCCTGGCGGGCCAGGCCGGCGTCGCGCTCTCTGATATTGACCACTTCGTATTTCACCAGGCGAACGAGAGGATCCTCTCCGCCGCCGTCAAGCTCCTGGGCGTGGACTACGCGCGCGTGGTCCGCACCCTCAGGAGTACGGGGAACATCTCGAGTGCCTGCATTCCGCTCGCGCTCGACAGCCTCGTCCGCTCGGGCGAGCTCGAGCGCGGAGAGCTCGTTGCGCTGGTCGGCTTTGGGGCTGGCCTTGACACGGGGGCCTGTCTGCTTCGCTGGGAGCAGTGACTCGCATAGCAAGAACCAATCGGCAAGACAAACGCCAACGCCCAAAGGGCAAGCAAAGGAGAAGAACATGGCTACTGACAACACCTTCGAGCGCGTCTGTGACATCATCCGCGACAACGCCGGCGACGACACCGTCGAGCTGACTCGTGACACCACCATGGCTGAGCTCGGCCTCGACAGCCTCGCCACCGTCGAGGTCGTCGTCGCCATCGAGGGCGAGTTCGACATCGAGCTTGACCAGTCCGTCAACCCGGAGACCGTCGGCGAGTTCGTCGACCTGGTCGAGGCCCAGCTGGAGAAGTAACGATGCTGAAGACTCCTCTCTGCGACGTCCTGGGCATCGAGAAGCCCGTCTTCCAGGGCGGCATGGCCTGGATCGCCGACGCGTCCCTTGCCGCCGCCGTCTCCGAGGCGGGCGGCCTCGGCATTATCGCCGCCATGAACGCGGACGCCGAGTGGCTCCGCGAGCAGATTCATGAGCTGCGTCGCCTCACGGACAAGCCGTTTGGCGTGAACGTCATGCTCATGAGCCCCTTTGCGGACGAGGTCGCCCAGGTCGTCATCGACGAGAAGGTCCCGGTGGTCGTCACCGGTGCCGGTGATCCGCGCAGGTTCATGAAGGGCTGGCTCGCTGCCGGCATCAAGGTCATTCCGGTCGTCGCCTCGGTGGCCCTTGCCAAGCTCGTCGCCCGTGCCGGCGCGACCGCCGTCGTGGCGGAGGGCACGGAGTCCGGCGGCCACATTGGCGAGCTCACCACGATGGTCCTCGTTCCGCAGGTCGTCGATGCCGTTGACGTTCCCGTCGTCGCGGCGGGCGGCATCGCCGATGGCCGCGGCGTCGCGGCCGCCCTCATGCTGGGCGCCCAGGGCGTCCAGGTTGGCACGCGCTTCCTCGTGGCGGACGAATGCACTGTCTCCGAGGAGTACAAGGAACTCGTGCTCAAGGCGAAGGACATCTCCACCCGTGCCACGGGCCGCACGACGGGCCATCCGGTCCGCGCGCTCAAGACGCAGTTCAGCAACGCGTATGCGAGGCTCGAGGCGGAGGGCGCGAGCCCGGAGAAGCTGGCGGAGGTCGGTACGGGCGCGCTCCGTCGTGCCGCCAAGGACGGCAACGTCAAGAACGGCTCGTTCCTCTGCGGTCAGATCGCGGGCATGGTGCACGAGCGCCAGAGCGCGCGAGAGATCGTCGATGACCTGGTCGAGGGCGCGCAGGAGGTTCTCTCGGGGGCGGGCCGATGGGTAAGGTAGCCTTCCTCTTCGCGGGCCAGGGATCCCAGCGCCCGGGCATGGGCGCGGGCATTGCCAGCGTCTCTCCCGCAGCTCGAGCCGTGTTCGAGGCCGCCGACGCCGTGCGCCCCGGGACTTCCGCCCAGTGCTTCGAGGGTACGGCGGAGGAGCTGTCGCAGACCGCGAACACGCAGCCCTGCGTCTTCTCCGTGGACCTCGCCTGCGCTCGCGCCCTTCTCGAGCGCGGCGTTCGCCCTGATGTCGTGGCTGGATTTTCCCTCGGCGAGGTGGCGGCGCTGACCTTCGCCGGTGCGTTTGACGACGAGGAGGGCTTTGCTCTCGTGTGCCGTCGTGCCGAGCTCATGGCAGAGGCGGCCGCGGCTCATCCCGGTGCCATGCGCGCCGTGCTCAAGCTCGACGCCGTCACGGTGGAGGAGCTTGCCTCCCGGGCCGGGGCGGACACGGACGGCGCCTGCTGGCCCGTGAACTACAACAGCCCGCTTCAGACCGCGGTCGCGGGCTCGCCCGCTGCCTGCGAGAGGCTCGACGAGCTCGTGCGCGAGGCTGGCGGTCGCGCGGTGAGGGTGGCCGTCTCGGGTGCCTTCCACAGCCCGTATATGGCCGCGGCGGCCGAGGGCCTGGCTGCATACCTCGAGACGCACGAGCCCGCGGCGACGCAAGTGCCCGTTGTGGCCAACCGCTCCGCTCGTCCGTATCCCCTTGGCGCGAGCGAGGCCGCGGCGCTTCTGTCCGAGCAGGTGAAGAGCCCGGTGCGTTGGGTCGAGACCCTGCACTGGATGGCGGACGCCGGCGTGGACACCTTTGTGGAGGTTGGTCCCGGTAAGACCCTCCAGGGGCTCGCCAAGCGGACGCTCGAAGGTGTCTCGGTCTCTGGCGTCGAGACGCCAGAGCAGCTCGAGGCGGTTGCTGCCGCGCTTTGCGGAGGAAAGGACTCAAGCGATGGACAACGGTAGGGAAGGGGCGCTCGCACGCGAGGGGTCGAGGCGCGTCGCCCTCGTGACGGGAGCGTCGCGCGGCATCGGTCGCGCCATTGCCTGTGGGCTTGCTTCCGATGGTTTTGACGTCGCGCTCGTCTATGCGGGAAACGCCGAAGCCGCGGCGGAGGCCGTCGCCGAGTGCGAGGCGGCGGGTGCCACGGCGCGCGCCTATCGCTGTGACGTGGCCAACGCCGACGAGGTCAAGGCGACGGTCAATGCCGTCCTAGCGGACTTCGGGTCCGTCTGGGCGCTCGTCAACAACGCGGGCATCACGCGCGACACGCTGCTCGCGCGCATGAAGGACGAGGACTTCGCGAGTGTGATCGGTGTGAACCTCACCGGCGCCTTCAACATGACGCGTGCCCTCACGCGTGCTTTCATGCGCCAGCGCGGGGGCCGCATCGTGAACATGTCGTCGGTCGTGGGCCTTATGGGAAACGCGGGACAGGCGAACTATGCCGCGTCGAAGGCGGGTCTCATCGGCCTTACGAAGTCCGTAACGCGAGAGCTCGCCGGTCGAGACGTGACCGTCAACGCGGTGGCGCCCGGATTCGTGCGCACGGACATGACCGCGGCGCTGCCCGAGCAGGTCCTCGAGCGATACGAGGGCCAGATTCCCCTGGGCAGGCTGGCAGACCCGGACGAGGTCGCGGGCGTGGTCCGTTTCCTGGTTAGTGACGCCGCGGCGTACGTGACGGGCGAGGTCATTCGCGTAGACGGCGGAATGGCGATGTAGAGAGGGGCCGGGGTGCCTCGGTCTGGTTTGGAGAAGACGATGGAACATAGGGTGGCGATCACCGGTATTGGCGCGGTCACGCCTCTGGGCAACACGACCCCCGAGACCTGGGAGGCCATGTGCGCGGGGCGTTGCGGCATCGGCCCCATAACCCGCATCGACACGGAGGGCCTCTCGGTGGGCGTTGCGGCGGAGGTCAAGGGTTTTGACGGCGAGGCGTACTTTGGGCGTCGCGAGGCGAAGCACCTCGACCGTTGCGTGCAGTTCGCGATGGCGGCAGCCGACGAGGCGATGGCGGACGCCGGACTCGATGCCGAGGGAGCCGTCGACCACGAGCGCCTGGGCGTCTACATCGGCTCGGGCATCGGCGGCGTGGAGACTTACACCGAGCAGGTGCGCCTCATGGGGGAGAAGGGCCCGCGTCGTGCCTCTCCCTACCTGGTCGCGATGATGATCCCGAATATGGCCGCGGGCAACGTCGCCATCCGCCACAACGCCCAGGGGCCGACCCTGCCCGTGGTGACCGCGTGCGCCACCTCGGCCCACGCGGTGGGTGAGGCGTTCCGCGCGATCAAGCACGGCTATGCGGACGCCATCCTCGCGGGTGGCGCAGAGGCACCCATCATCCGCGAGGTCGTCGCGGGGTTTACTGCGTGCCGTGCGCTCAGCACCAACCCGGATCCCGCGACGGCATGCCGCCCCTTCGACGCCGAGCGCGATGGCTTCGTCATGGGCGAGGGCGGGTGCGTGCTTGCTCTCGAGCAGTGGGAGCACGCCGTCGCTCGCGGAGCGCGCATATATGCCGAGGTCGTTGGCTATGGCAACACCGATGACGCCCACCATATCACGAGCCCGGACCCTGAGGCCGCGGGTATCGCTCGCGCCATTAGCCAGGCTGTGGCGGAGGGCGGCGTGAATCCCGGGGAAGGGCTCTACATCAACGCCCACGGCACCTCGACGAAGCTCAACGACGCGTCTGAGACGCTCGGCTTCAAGCGCGCGCTGGGCGAGGATGCCACCCATGCCGCCCACGTGAGCTCCACCAAGTCGATGACCGGCCACATGCTCGGCGCGACCGGTGCCGTCGAGATCATGGCGTGTGCCCTCGCCCTGCGCGACGGCATCGTGCCGCCCACCATCAACTACGTGACGCCCGACCCCGCCTGCGACCTGGATTACACGCCCAACGAGGCCCGTGCCTGCGAGCTTGGGTGGGCGCTTTCGACGAACCTCGGCTTTGGCGGTCACAACGCGTGCGTCGCCCTGCGAGCCGCCAAGGAGGCATAGGCATGGATTCCAACAAGATTGCCGAGATAGCGGACGTGATGGAGGGCCGTGGTCTCACCCGCGTGCGCGTCGAAGAGCCGGATGGCTCCGCCTTCGAGCTCGAGCGTGCCGTCCGCGAGGCGGCTCCCGCGGTCGTGATGCCGCAGGTCGTCGCCGGTACGGCCGTCGCCGCGCCGCTGGCCGTGCCGGCCGCGGGGGCTGCCACGGTCGAGGCCGAGGTCGCGGCGTCGGTGGCGCCTGAGCCTGCGGGGGCGGAACCCGCGGGCGTGGAGGTCACGTCTCCGATGGTGGGCGTCTACTACGCCTCCCCGGCGCCGGATGCCGAGCCCTTCGTGCGCGTGGGCTCGAAGGTCCGCAAGGGCGAGACGCTTTGCATCATCGAGGCGATGAAGGTCATGAACGAGGTCGCCGCCACGGCGGACGGCGAGATCCTCTCCATCGAGGCCGCTGACGGCGATTTGGTCGAGTACGGCAGTTGCCTCATGAGGATCGGTTAGGGGTCAGACATGAACAGGGAAGAGATCAAGCGCGTCCTGCCGCATCGCGAGCCGATGCTCTTGCTCGACGAGGCCGAGCTCGTGGGTGACGAGGCCCGCGGGCGCATCACCATCACCGGTGAGGAGTTCTTTCTCCAGGGGCACTTTCCTGGCAACCCCGTGGTGCCGGGCGTGATCCAGTGCGAGATGCTTGCCCAGAACTGCTGCGTGCTCTTCTCCGAGGAGCTCGCCCAGGGTGGCACGCCGCTCTACACGAGTCTCGACAAGGTGCGTTTCAAGCGCCCGGTCCGCCCGGGCGACACCATCGAGCTCAGCTGCAGGCTCACCCGTGCGCGCGGCCCCTTCCGCTTCTGCGAGGGAACCGCGACCGTGGATGGCGAGGTCTGCTGCAAGGCATCCATGTCGTTCGCGCTCGTGGACGAAGTCCGGTAGGGGATGGGTCGATGTTCGACAAGATTCTGGTCGCGAACCGGGGCGAGATCGCCGTTCGCGTGATTCGCGCCTGCCGCGACATGGGCGTGCGGACCGTCGCCGTCTACTCGCCCGCGGATGCCGAAGCCCTGCACGTGCGTCTCGCCGATGAGGCCTACTGCATCGGCGGCTCGCGTCTTGCGGAGAGCTACCTCAACGAGGACGCGGTCCTGACCACGGCCGTGAAGTCTGGCGCCAAGGCGATCCATCCCGGCTACGGGTTCTTCTCGGAGAACGCGGGCTTCGTGCGTGAGTGCGAGAAGTGCGGTCTTGCGTTCGTGGGCCCCTCCGCCGAGGTCATCGACCGCATGGGCGATAAGGACGCCGCCCGCCGCACCGCGAAGGCCGCGGGCGTGCCCGTGGTTCCCGGGTGCGACCTGCTGAAGTCCCCCGAGGAGGCGGAGCGCGAGGCGCGCCGCATCGGGTGCCCCGTGCTCATCAAGGCCCGCTCGGGCGGCGGCGGTCGAGGCATCCGCAAGGTCGAGCGTGTCGAGGATGCCGGGCGTGCCTTCGGCGAGGCGCGCGCAGAGGCGGAGGCCGCCTTCGGTGACGGCGAGTGCTACATGGAGAAGTTCGTCTCGCCCGCTCACCACGTCGAGGTCCAGGTCATGGCCGACAAGTTTGGCAACGTCTTCTCCCTCGGCGAGCGCGAGTGCTCCGTGCAGCGCCGCAACCAGAAGCTCGTTGAGGAGAGCCCGGCGCCCTGTCTCGAGGGTCGCCCTGACGTGCGCGAGCGCATGCATCGCGCCGCGCGTGACCTCGCTCGCGCCGTGGGCTACGAGGGCGCCGGCACCGTCGAGTTCCTCTACTCGGACGATGGCAGCTTCTACTTCATGGAGATGAACACGCGCCTGCAGGTCGAGCATCCCGTTACCGAGTTCGTCACTGACGTTGACCTCGTCAAATGGCAGCTGCGCGTGGCGGCGGGCCAGGCCCTGCCCTTCGAGCGCGAGGACCTTCCGGTGGCTGGCCACGCCATGGAGTGCCGCATCAACGCCGAGACGCCCGATTATCTGCCCTCGTGCGGCACCGTCACGATGCTGCACGTTCCTGGCGGGCCGAAGGTGCGCTTCGACTCGGCGCTCTTCCCCGGCGCCGTCGTGCCGCCCTACTACGACTCGATGCTCGCGAAGGTCATCGTCTGCGCGTCTACGCGCGACGGCGCCATTCGCAAGATGCGCTCTGCCCTGGGCGAGCTTGTGATCGAGGGCGTCGATGAGAATAGCGAGCTCCAGCTGCGGATTCTTGCCAATGAGGAGTTCCTCTCCGGCAACTACCACACGAACCTGATGGAGGGCATCAATGCTGCGCAATAGGATCGGCCATGCCCTGAACGCGCTCGAGGGGCCCATGACCGAGGTCTGTGCCGAGTTTCCCGCGCGCCACGTGCTCGTTAAGTGCCCTGGTTGCCGCCGTGCCATTGACGAGGGGACGCTCCGCGAGAACCTCGAGGTGTGCCCACGCTGCGGCAAGCACCTGCGCCTGTCTGGCCGTGCTCGCATGCGCGCGACCGTCGACGCGGGGAGCTTCGAGGAGTGGGACGCCGGCCTTCGGGCGACGGACTTCCTGGAGTTTCCGGGATATGCCGAGAAGCTCGAGGCGGCGCGCGCGTCGTCTCACGAGAACGATGCCGTCATCTGCGGGCGTGGCACCATAGGCGGGCATGCCTGCGCGCTGTTCTTCATGAACGCCGACTTCATGATGGGATCGATGGGATCAGTCGTTGGCGAGAAGATCTGCCGTGCGTTCGAGAAGGCCTGTGAGCTGCGACTTCCCGTTGTGGGCTTCACCGTTTCCGGTGGGGCTCGCATGCAGGAGGGCGTTACGTCGCTCATGCAGATGGCGAAGGTGTCGGCCGCCGTGCGTCGTCACTCCGAGGCGGGGCTTCTCTACGTGTGCGTTCTGACGGACCCCACGACGGGTGGCGTCACGGCGAGCTTCGCCATGGAGGGCGACGTCACGCTCGCCGAGCCGGGTGCGCTCGCGGCTTTCGCCGGCCCGCGCGTGATCGAGCAGACCGCCAGGAAGAAGCTTCCCGCTGGCTTCCAGCGATCTGAGTTCCTCCTTGAGCACGGCTTTTGCGATGCCATCGTTGAGCGCGGGAACATGGTCGCCACCCTCGCGGAGCTGCTGGCCCTTCATGAGGGGGAGGCTCCCGCGGGGGACTCGCCCCACTCGCACGCTGGTGGCGTGCCAAGCCGCCTGGCCAAGCGCGTGGGCAAGGCGAAGAGGGGAGCGGCGGCGAGGAGTGCGTATGACGTCGTCAAGCTCACTCGCTCGGCGGATAGGGTGACCGCCACGGAAATCATCGAGTCTGGCCTCGACGGGTTTGTCGAGCTCCATGGAGACCGCCTCTTTGGCGATGATGCCGCGGTGGTCGCGGGCATTGGCTGGAAGGATAGCCGCGCGATTACCGTCATTGCCATCGAACGAGGCGCGACGACCAAGGAGCGCGTACGCCGCAATTTTGGCATGCCTCATCCGGAGGGGTATCGAAAGGCGCTTCGCCTCATGCGGCAGGCCCAGAAGTTTGGCCGTCCGGTGCTGTGCCTCGTCGATACCTCGGGTGCCTACTGTGGCATTGGCGCCGAGGAGCGTGGCCAGGGCGAGGCCATCGCTCGGAACCTCGTTGAGATGAGTGGGCTTAAGGTGCCCGTCGTGAGCGTGATCACGGGCGAGGGCGGTAGCGGTGGAGCGCTCGCGCTGGGCGTTGCCGACAAGTTGCTCATGCTCGAGAGCTCGGCTTTCTCGGTTGTGAGCCCCGAGGCCTGCGCCTCCATCCTCTGGAAGGACCCGAAGCGTGCCGAGGACGCGGCCGCGGTGCTTTGCCTCACGGCACCAGAGCTGCGGGAACTTGGGCTTGTCGATGGCGTCATCGCCGATGCCGGTCTTACCAAGGCCGAGCTTGCCCGTGACATCGTGCGCGAGGCACAGACGACGTTCGACGAGCTTGCGGGCCTGGATGCCGAGGAGCTCGTCGAAAGGCGCTATGCCAAGTACCGCGCGATTGGCGTGAACCGCCTGGATTAGGGGACGGCGGAGGATGATGCGGGGGAGCCGTGTCTTTCGTTTGCGCGCGGCGACGGCATCCTCGCGTGCGCAGTCGGGCTGCATCCCCTGTTCGCATGCGGGTGATAGACTGGACGGGCAACCAAACGTCAGAAGGGAATCGCATGGGCGTCACCACTAAGACTTCCGCGGCGGAAATCGCCGCTGCTGAGGAGCTCGTCAGCTTCATTCAGAAGAGCCCGAGCATGTTCCACTCCGTTAAGACCATTCGCTCCTACCTCGACGAGGCCGGTTTCACGTACCTCCCCGAGGCCGGCGCGTGGGATGTCCGCGCGGGCGGCAGCTACTACACGTGTCGCAACAACTCGACCGTCATCGCCTGGAAGGTGGGCGAGCGCGTTGCCGAGGAGGACTCGAGCTATCACTTCCAGCTTGCGGCGTCTCACGCGGATTCGCCGGCGTTTAAGCTCAAGAACGTTGCCGAGATGGAAGGCCCCGAGGCCTACCTGCGTCTCGACACCGAGGCTTACGGCGGCATGATCGACTACACCTGGTTCGATAAGCCCCTGTCGCTTGCTGGTCGCGTGCTCGTGCGCGAGGGTTCTCGCATCGAGAGCCGCCTCGTGTCGCTCGACCGTGACGTCGCGATTATCCCGAGCCTTGCCATTCACTTTGATCGTGCCGTGAACGACAAGTTCTCGCCCAACCGCGCGACCGACCTGTGCCCGATCATGTCCGCAGGTGACTGCACCGTGGGCACCGTCGACGCGCTCGTGGCAGAGCATCTTGGGATCGAGCCCGAGAACATCGTCGCGCGCGATCTGTTCCTCGTGAACCGTCAGCGTGGCTGCGTGTGGGGTGCTGCCAGCGAGTTCGTGTCCTCGCCCAAGCTTGATGACCTTGCCTGCGCATTCACGTCGCTCAAGGCGTTCCTTGCGAGCGACAACCAGCGTGATGTGAGCGTCTACTGCTGCTTCGACAACGAGGAGGTTGGCTCGAACACGAAGCAGGGCGCCATGTCCACCGTGCTCGCCGATACCCTCGCGCGCGTTAATGCGGCGCTCGGGCACACGAGCGACGAGCTGTGCCAGGCGGTTGCCAAGTCCATGCTCGTGAGCTGCGATAACGCGCATGCCGTTCACCCGAACCAGGCGGGTAAGTGCGACGCCGTCAACCGCTGTCGCCTTAACGGCGGCCTCGTGGTGAAGGAGGCGGCGAACCAGAAGTACTGCACCGACGCCTTCAGCCGCGCCGTGCTCCAGGCGGTTTGTGCCGATGCGGGCGTGCCGCTTCAGACGTTTGCCAACCGCAGCGACATGGCGGGCGGCTCTACGCTCGGTAACCTTTCGAACACGCAGGTCAGCGTACATGCCGTTGATGTGGGCCTGCCGCAGCTGGCCATGCACTCGAGCTACGAGACAGGCGGAGCGCGCGATGTGACCCTCGCCATCGAGGCTCTCACGGCTTTCTATAACGCCGACCTCCGCATCGACGGTGCCGATGCCGTGACGCTCGGGTAACACCCGGCTATTGCCAGGAAGTCGAAGTATCGGGCGGGTAGCGCAGGGAAATCTAACGTTTTGAGGGGGTGTGGCTACGGCCGCACCCCCTAACAGAAAAGGCGCCGCCCGGCTGGAGAAGCTGGGCGGCGCCTGATTGGTCTAGCTGAGCCTATTGGCGGGAGACGGATAAACCGTTCGTGTCCTACTCGTCGCCGAAGGAAATGCCAAGCATCTTGGCCTCGCGGACGAGCTCGCTGTTAGGGTCGACGTACTTGAGCTTGCCGGCGACCTCCTTGAGCGGGACGCGCGTCATGCGGCCATCGCGCAGGGCAATCATGCAGCCGTACTCGCCGGCGAGGCAGCTCTTTGCGGCTTCGACGCCACACTGGGTCGCGAAGATGCGGTCCTGCGCGCTGGGCTCGCCGCCGCGCTGCGTGTGGCCAGGTACCGCGACGCGAACCTCGCGATCGGTGCGAGCGGCGATTTCCTCGGCGATGTCGTAGGCGACGCTGGGCTTCACGCGCTGGGCGACCAGGCGCTTATAGTCCTTCTTCTTCATCGCCGCCTCCTCCTTGGTGATGGCGCCCTCGGCCACGACGACGATCGAGAATCGCCCGCCATCGCGTTCGCGCTGCTCAATGGCGTCAATCACGTTGTCCATCTCGTACGGAATCTCGGGAATGAGGATGACGTCGGCGCCGCCGGCAATGCCCGCGTAGAGCGGAATCCAGCCAACCTTGTGGCCCATGATCTCGATCACGAAGACGCGACGATGGCTGTCCGCCGTGGTGTGGATGTCGTCGATGCACTTCGTCGCGATGTCAATGGCGCTGGGGAAGCCGAAGGTCATGTCGGTGCCATAGGTGTCGTTGTCGATGGTCTTCGGCAGGGCGATTATGTTGAGGCCCTCCTCGCGAAGGCGGTTGGCAGTCTTCGTGGAGCCGTTACCGCCCAGCACGAACAGGCAGTCGAGATCGAGCTTGCGATAGTTCTTGACCATCGCGGGGACCTTCTCGACACCGTCCGCCTCGGGCGTGTCGAGGAGCTTGAAGGGCGTGCGGCTGGTGCCCAGGATTGTGCCGCCCTTGATGAGGATGCCAGAGAAATCAGCCCAGCTCATCTTGCGATAGCGACCGTAGATGAGGCCCTGGTAGCCGTCTTCGAAGCCGTAGATCTCGACCTTTTCCTTCGAGTTCCTGAGCACGGTCTTCACGATGCCACGCATGGTGGCGTTGAGCGCCTGGCAGTCGCCGCCGCTGGTAAGAAGGCCAATCCTGAGCATGGGAGCTCCCTTCTGATCCGCCACGGCGGGGCGCGTCGCGATCCCTGCAGGGCGTCTTTTTGGTTCACCGGCACAGTCTTACATAAGTATTCCCCGCCGAACGCGTTCCGGACGCAGACGTAACAGTTTCATGACAGAGTGCAAGCGGGCGCAAAGGCCCGTCAAGTGCCGTCGCGACGAGTGACAGAGCTTCTGAGCAGCTAAGACGGTGGCTACGTCGGGCTGTTGGCGTGCTAGCGTGCAATTGCAACGCCTCTTGACAGCATCGTCGGGGTTAGTACAATGCCAAACCGTTGCCGCCACGCGCGGCACGCGTGCTGGGGGTGCTCGCAAGAGCTGAGAGGATTTCCAACCCCTTGAACCTGACCTGGTTAGGACCAGCGTAGGGAAGCTACCCGTCTCGCGTTCGAGGCGTCGTTCTTCTGGCGCGCGGCTTTGCCGCACCCGCCGTCTCGTGCGGCGACGTTGTCTTGCCGGCTCGTTCAAGCCTCTCGTTCCTGCTTGCATCCAGATGCGGTCCCTACGGCCGCGGATGTGGCCCGTGCGGCCACGACGCAGCCCGCCTGCGTCACGAACGAGAGGAAGACATGTCTGAAAACTGCTGTGAGGGCTGCAACCGCCCCGATCTGCCTTGGGCTGGCAGGGGCACTGACCTGCCGATTTCCGGCTGCCGATTCACGCTCTACCCTATGTGCGACAACTTCATCGACATCATTCTCGGTGCCCTCGGGCGCGTCGACACCTCCTGCGTCTGGAGCGAGACCGACGCCCTTTCGACGGTCTACCGCGGCAAGCTTCCCTATGTGATGGATGCGGTCTCCGCGCTGTTCGCCAGCTCCTGGACTGAGGGCGTCCACATGGCCATCGAGGGCCAGGTCTCCAAGGGTTGCCCGGGTGACGTCTCCGGCGACTCGGTGCTCGAGGCTACGGGCGAGGCTCCCAACCACGCCATCGTCGAGGCTGCCACCCAGCCGTGCCTGTGCAAGCTCGCCCTCTATCCCATGGGCGTGGGCGACTACATCGACGACATCGCCGAGGTCTGGCGCCTCGCCGAGAAGCGTGGCCTCAACCCCACCACGATTCACTACGCCACGCGCATCGAGGGCAGCATCAAGGACGTCTTCACCTACCTGCAGGAGGTCTGCGAGCTCATGGAAGCGAGCGAGAACGTCCACCATTACGTGCTGCACTTCACGATCAACGTCAATAGCCCCACGGTCGAGTAGGACCACGAGGGCTTGGCCAGCGCGCTGGCTGTCGCGCTGAACGACGCGACGGGCGACCCACGCCCGCGCACTTACCGCAAGAACCTGAAAAAGGGACAGTCCCTTTTTCAGGTGACGAGAGGAGAAACAAGGAATGGCTAACGAGAACGGTGCCGCCAAGGGCGGCTGGAAGCTCCAGGAGATCATCTTCGTGGCGATGCTCTGCGTCGTCTTCGGCGTTGTCTACCTCGTGGCGGTCTACGCCGCCGCGGCAATGGTCGCCGCCTTCACCCCGATGGGCATCGGCCCCATGGGCAACGAGATCGTGTTTGGCATCTGGTTCATGGTGTCCACGCTCGCGGCCTACATCATCCAGCGTCCGGGCGTCGCTCTCGTCTCTGAGGTCGTCGCCGCCCTCATCGAGGTCCTTCTCGGCAACATGTATGGCCCGATGGTCATCGTGACCGGCCTCGTCCAGGGTGCCGGCGCCGAGCTCGCCTTCGCCCTCGGCCACTACAAGAGCTTCGAGACCAAGGACATGCTGCTCGCGAGCGCCTTCTGCACCGTCATCAGCTTCGTCTGGAGCTTCATCCGCTCCGGCTACGGCCTCATTGCCGTCCCGGTGCTCGTGCTGTTCTTCGTCGTGAGGCTCGTGAGCTCCATGCTCTTCGCCGGCCTACTCTCCAAGGCCATCGGCGACGGCCTCGCCAAGACCGGCCTGCTTAAGGGCTACGCCCTGGGTCGCTCGCGTGCCTAGCGCCGAGACGGACATCGCGCTCGAGGCTCGTGGCCTGGGCTTTCGCTACAGCGAGGGCTCGGGCCCGGTCTTCTCCGACCTCTCCCTGACCGTGCGTCGGGGGGAGGTCGTCCTCGTGATGGGGGCCTCCGGGTCGGGCAAGTCGACGCTCGCCTTCTGCCTCGCCGGGCTTTACCCGGCCTATGCAGGCGAGCTCGAGGGCGAGGTCCTTGCGGCTGGTCGTCCGGTGGGGAAGATGGGTCCGTGCGAGCGAAGCCGCGAAGTCTCGATACTGTTCCAGAATCCTGACAACCAGTTCTGCATGGATACGGTCGAGCGCGAGGTGCTCTTTGCGCTCGAAAACGTCGCCTGGCCTGGTGACATGCGCGAGCGCTGTCGCGAGCTCCTCGCGCTCGTGGGCCTCGAGGGACGCGAGAAGGACCGCATCGGCCAGCTCTCCGGCGGCACCAAGCAGAAGCTCGCGCTGTGCACCGCGCTCGCGTGCGGCGCCCGCACGCTCGTGCTTGACGAGCCGTTCGCCAATCTCGATCCGTCGTCGTGCGCCTCGGTCGCCGTCGAGCTTCGCCGTCTCAACGAGCAAGAGGGCGTGACGCTCGTGGTGGTCGACCATCGTGCCGGTTGGTGGTTGCCCTTTGCGGACCGCGTCGTGCTCATGCGCGAGCATGGCAGCCTTGACGAGGCAAGCTTCCCGGTCGCGGAGTTCGCGGCCCATGAGGCGGAAATGCGCGCCGACGGCCTGTTCGTGAATGACGAATGGGCGAGGGGCCTGCGCCCCGCGCTCGTTTCCGAGGATGCCGAGAAGGTCGTCCGCGTCCGCGACCTGTCCGTTGGCTATGGGCGAGGCCGGTCGGCGTCCACCGTGCTCTCGGGTGTTTCGTTCGAGGTGGCTCACGGCAGCGTGGCTGCCCTCGTGGGCGAGTGCGGCAGCGGCAAGTCCACGCTGCTCCATGCCATCGCGGGCGCGTGTCGCACGTCCGGCGAGCTCGCGGTCGAGGGATCCGTTGGCCTGGTCTTCCAGAACCCGCGTCTGCAGTTCCTCGCGCTCACTGTTGCCGAGGAAGTCATGGTGACGCTGCGTGCCGCCAATCCAGATGTGGCGGAGGAGGAGCTTGCGGCACGCGTGCCCAACCTTCTCGCCGAGTTTGGCCTGAAGGGCCTGGGCGAGCGCTCGCCGTATGAGATTAGCCAGGGCCAGCAGCGCCGTCTCGCCATGCTCGCGATGCTAGCGGGGCGTGCCGACGTCCTTCTGCTCGACGAGCCTACGTATGCGCAGGACGAGCGTTCGACGCGGAAGATGCTCGACGTACTCGAGCGACGCGTTGCCGCTGGCCTCACCGTCGTCGTGGCGACGCACGACCTCGTGCTCGCCCGCGCCATCGCCAACCAGGTGCTGCTCGTAGGTGACGGGCATGTGCGTCCGCTCGAGGGCGAGGAGCTTGACGCCTACGTCGAGGCTCGTCGTGAGCCCGCGACGACCGCCGCGCCTGCCGACGCCGTCTCGATTGCCGCGCCCGCCGATGCCGCCGCATCCGCCGTTCGAGAGGGGAGTGCCTCATGAGGAGCCTGAATCCCGGGATCAAGCTCGCCGCGCTCACCGTGGCGTCGCTCATCCTCTCCGTCACGTTCAACACGCGCGTCAACCTCGCGGTTTGCGTCACCGCCCTTGTGGCGACGCTCGCGAGCCCTGGCACGAACCGTCGCGGCGTCGCAGCGGCGCTCGTGCCCTTCGCCCTGACCTCGGCGGCGCTCTTTGTGACCGGTCTCATGTATGGCTCGGGCGGAAACGCCTCCGCGGCCATCGAGGCGGACGTGTTTGGCCAGCGCACCCTGTTCGCCAGTGACTGGACCACCGCCGCGCAGCTCGCGAGCCGCGTCATGGCATACGGCGGCCTGGGCCTGTCATTCGCCTTCACGAGCGATGCTTTCGAGCTGGTTATGAGCCTCATGCAGCAGTTCCGCCTGCCGCCGAAGTTCGCCTACGGCGTACTGGCCGCCTACCACTTCTTTCCCGTGGTCAAGGACGAGTACGCCGAGGTCGGCCTTGCGCTTAAGGCCCGCGGCGTTCACGTGAACCCGCTGTCTCCTAGGCGTGTCGTGCCGATGCTGGCGCACGCCCTCGAGCGCTCGGAGAGCCTTGCCATGGCAATGGAGTCTCGCGGGTTCGGGGACTCCGGCGAACGACGCTGCGCGTTCGAGGTGCCGCTCCGCGCTCGTGATGTCGCCTTCGCCGTGGGGCTGAACGCGGCGATTGTCGCCGCGCTCGTTCTGGTGCCGTAGGTGGGGTGGGCGTGGGGTCGCGCGAGCTCCCCACGCCCGTCCGCGCTGCGCGCGTCCGCAAAGTTGACAAAGGGACTGTCCCTTTGTCACTTTGTCAACTTTTCGCCGTTCATCCGATTCGAAGGGAGCTTTCCATGCGAGAGACCAAGGCCGAGCAGTGGCGCAGGCTCTGCTCGGAGAACCCGGGCATGAGCCCGTTTGTGCTGCTCAAGATCTCGATGGTTTGGCATGGCGCCCGTCTTTCCGCGACGGCGCTCGCTCGTCTGCAGGAGGGCGACTACCGCTTTGCCTCCGCCGAGCCCTTTGACATCGCGTTTGGTGGAAGGCCCGCGCGCCTCGTCATGCCCGGCGGCGTGCTCCTCCGCGACGCCACCTACGTCTACATAAACTGGGGCGAGACGTACGACGACCCCTACGTCATCGACTTTGACGAGCGTGCGGGCGAGTTCGTGCTTCGCGAACCGGCCGCCGGCCCGATCGCTGCGGACGGCGACCCTGCGGGAGACGTCCGCGAGGGCATCCTGGACGTCGTGGATTTCGTGCTGCGCCCCGAGCTCTTCGACCATGAGGCGACGGGCGGCGTTCCCATGGACGAGCTTGCCGACGTTCGCGCCCAGAAGCTGATCCTCACGTCCTATCGTCGCTGCGAGTTTTGGGGCCGCGGCGAGCAATGCCGCTTCTGCGCGCTGTTCACGCGCCACGGCATCGAGCCCGAGGTCCCTTGCGCCCAGCTTGGCGAGACCGTGCGCACGGCTCTCGCCGAGCCCGGCCGCTACTCCGAGCTCTACATCTCCGGAGGTACGGACTATGCGGGCGAGCCGCCGTTCGGGCGTGAGCTCGAGCGCTACCTGCGCTGCGTTCGCGCCATGGGGGAGACGTTCTCCGGGCGCTTCTCGTGCCAGGTCATGGCTCCCGCCTGGCCTCGCGAGCTCGTCAAGCGCCTGCATGATGAGTCGGGTGTCACCTCGTATAGCCCGAACCTCGAGGTCTGGGGCGCGGGCCAGTTCGCGCGCCTGTGCCCTGGCAAGAACGCTCACGTAGGGTATGACGAGTGGCTTCGTCGCACGGTCGACGCCGTGGACGTCTTCGGTGCGGGCAACGTTTACACGCAGGTGGTTGGCGGGGCCGAGCTCGCCGGTGACGGCGCGGTGCTCACGTCCGAGGAGGCGATCGAGCGCAACCTTGAGGCGTGCGAGTGGTTCGCCGAGCGCGGCGTGACCTGCCTGTCCGTCATCTGGCGCCCGCATCGTCGCAGCGTGTTGGGCTGGCGCCCGATGCCTCCCATCGAGTATTACGTGGAGCTCGCGAAGGGCTTCCACGACGTGCGCGCGAGCCATGGGCTGGTTGCGTTCGAGGACGACTACAAGATGTGCGGCAACCACCCCGATGCGGACCTCGAGCGAATCGACGCCTCCGTCTGGAAGGGCCTGAACCGCGAGGAGACTTCTCCCGAGGTTGTCGCCGCGGGCGAGACGCCCTCGGGCGAGGGCGCACCGCGCGTGAGCGTCCCCGGCGAGGAGGGGACTCTGTTCTGCGAGGCGTTCTCCGCCTCTGAGCTGGGAGTTTCCAAGCTTGCGGGCGAGCGTGGCGTTGTCGTTGCCCTGCGAGAGGACCGTAGCGACCTGGGGGCGGGCCTTGCCCGGGCGCTCTGGTTCGACGAGCCGGTCGAGCTGTGGCTTCGCGAGGGTATTGCCTGGCGCCATGTGCGAGCTCGCGTCTGGCGCTGTGACGTCGTGGGCCCGGTCTTCTCCACCGCTCTGGCTCGCGTGCGCAAGGGTTCACCATCCGCCGAGGTGGCGAGTGCGTGGGAGCTCCGCGTCGTTGAGGAGGCCCCCGTGGCCTCAGCGCCCGTCGCACGCGTGCCTTCGCGTGCCCCGAGGCCGGAGCTTCACCTCGATAACCCGCTGTTGCACTAGCGGCCGCGGGGTGCCGGCCCGGCCTGCGCTGATGGGCGCGGGGTGCCGGCCCGGGCTGCGCTGGTGGCCACAGGGTGGGCTTCGCTAGTAGCCGCAGGTTGCTACTCCAGGGCGAACAACGAACGGATGTTCTATGGAGCCGCGATGGCGTTTGGCGCCTCGCGGCTCGTCTCGTTACACTGAAGAGCTATGAGAAACGGCACAACGGGGGAGTGGTCCATGGCTTCCGATTCCATCGTTATCAGGGGCGCGCGCGAGCATAACCTGCGCGATATCAACGTATCGATTCCGCGCGACAAGCTCGTCGTCATCACGGGCCTCTCGGGCTCTGGCAAGTCGAGCCTGGCCTTCGACACCATCTATGCCGAGGGCCAGCGTCGCTATGTGGAGAGTCTCTCCAGCTATGCGCGCCAGTTCCTCGGCCAGATGGACAAGCCGGACCTCGACTCGATCGACGGCCTCTCCCCGGCGGTCTCCATCGACCAGAAGACCACGTCGAAGAACCCGCGCTCAACCGTGGGTACCGTGACGGAGATCTATGACTACCTCCGCCTGCTCTTCGCCCGCGTGGGCACGCCCCACTGCCCGGAGTGTGGCCGCGTGATCGAGCGCCAGACGACGGACCAGGTGGCGGATAAGATCCTCGCCGCGGGTCAGGGCCGGCGCGCGCTGGTGCTTGCCCCCGTGGTTCTTGGCCGTAAGGGCGAGTACACGAAGCTCCTCGATGATTTGCGCGCGGAGGGCTTCTCGCGCGTTCGCATCGATGGCGAGGTCCGCGAGCTTGACGAGGAGATCAAGCTCGACAAGAAGCTCAAGCACGACATTGAGGTCGTGGTGGACCGCATCGTCATTCGCGAGACGAGCCTCGGCCGCATCGCGGAGGCAGTGGAGACGGCGACGCGCCTCGCCGCCGGTAAGGTGGGCGTCTACATGCTGCCCGACCGCGATGACCCCGAGGGCATTCCCGGCGAGCTGCTCCAGTACTCGCTCGCGCTCGCGTGCCCCATCCACGGCCACTCGATGGATGATCCACAGCCGCGCGACTTCTCCTTCAACGCTCCCTATGGCGCCTGCCCGGACTGCGACGGCCTCGGCTTCAGGCGCGTGGTGGACGCGGAGTCGCTCATCGAGGACCCCAACCTCTCCGTTTCCGAGGGGGTGTTTGGCAGCTTCTTCGGCAGGTCGAACTACTACCCGCAGGTGCTCGCTGCGGTGTGCCGCCACTTTAAGGCGAGCCCTGACACCCCGTTCAACAAGCTGCCCAAGAAGGTGCGCGATGCCCTCCTCGACGGTCTCGGCTCCACGAAGGTCCGCGTCGACTACCACACGCTCGACGGTCGAGATACCAACTGGTCGACCACCTTCTCGGGTGTGCGCTCCGTCCTGTTCGAGAAGTACACGGAGACAACCAACGAGAAGATGCGCGCACGCCTGGAGAAGTACATCCATGAGGTGCCCTGCCCGACGTGCCATGGCGCGCGCCTCAAGCCGGAGATTCTCGCCGTCACGGTGGGCGGCAAGTCCATCTATGACGTCTGCTGCATGAGCTGTCGCGAGTCCCTCGAGTTCTTCCGTGACCTCAAACTCACGGAGCGCCAGGAGTTCATCGGCGGGCGCATCGTGAAGGAGATCGTCGAGCGCCTGCGCTTCCTGGTGGACGTGGGCCTGGATTACCTCACCCTCGCCCGCGCCTCGGCGACGCTCTCCGGCGGCGAGGCGCAGCGCATCCGCCTGGCCACGCAGATCGGCGCGGGCCTCATGGGTGTGCTCTATATCCTCGACGAGCCCTCCATCGGCCTGCACCAGCGCGACAACGACCGCCTGATCAAGACGCTCGAGCGCCTCCGCGACCAGGGCAACACCGTGATTGTGGTCGAGCATGACGAAGACACGATCCGCGCGGCTGACTACGTGATCGACATGGGCCCCGGCGCGGGCGAGCTGGGTGGTGAGGTGGTCGCCGCGGGCACGCCCGGGCAGATCTGCGAGTGCGCGGACTCGATCACAGGCGCCTATCTCACGGGTAGGAGACTCATTCGCTTGCCGGAGGAACGCCGCCGTCCCGGCCGCGGCGAGCTCAAGATCGTCGGTGCGAGCCACAACAACCTCAAGAACGTGACTGTGAGCATTGAGTTTGGCACGCTCACGGTGGTCACGGGAGTCTCAGGCTCGGGCAAGAGCTCGCTCGTGACGGACACCCTCGCCCCCGCGCTCACCAACGCCATCCAGAACTCGCTGCGTCCGGTGGGCGAGTACAAGAAGCTCACGGGGATCGACCAAATCGACAAGGTCATCGACGTGGACCAGAGCCCGATCGGCCGCACGCCGCGCTCCAACCCGGCCACGTACATCGGCTTGTGGGATGACCTCCGCGCGCTCTTCTCGTCCACGCCGGAGAGCCGTGCCCGCGGCTATAGTCCCGGTCGCTTCTCGTTCAACGTGCCGGGCGGCCGTTGCGAGGCCTGCAAGGGCGATGGCCAGATCAAGATCGAGATGAACTTCTTGCCAGACGTCTACGTCCCGTGCGAGGTCTGCCATGGTGCTCGCTATAACCGCGAGACGCTCGAGGTGAAGTACCACGGCAAGAGCATCTCGGACGTGCTCGACATGAGCGTGACCGAGGCCCTGGCGTTCTTTGGGAACATCCCGCGCATCAAGAAGAAGCTCCAGACGCTCTATGACGTGGGTCTGGGCTACATCCGCCTGGGCCAGCCGGCAACGACGCTCTCTGGCGGCGAGGCGCAGCGCGTGAAGCTCGCCAAGGAGCTCCACCGCCAGCAGACGGGCAAGACCTTCTACATCCTCGACGAGCCCACGACGGGCCTGCACTTCGAGGACGTGCGCCAGCTGCTTGACGTCCTCCAGCGCCTGGTCGACGCGGGCAATACGGTGCTGGTCATCGAGCACAACCTCGACGTCATCAAGGTGGCTGACCGTCTAATCGACATGGGCCCCGAGGGCGGTGACGGCGGCGGCACCGTGGTGTGCACCGGCACGCCCGAGGAGGTCGCGGCCTGTCCGGAGAGCTATACCGGCAAGTTCCTCGGGCCGGTGCTCGAGCGCACGCGCGAGCTGCAGGATGCCCTCGACGCCTCGGGGAAGGGCGAGTGGGTTCCGCGCGTGAGCGCGTTTGGCGCCGCCCCGGCGGAGGAGTAGGCTCGCGGGTGCTGCCGGCTGGCACGCGACTGGCGGCAGCACCCGGCTTGCGAAGGGCGGCGCACCCGGCTTGCGAAGGGCAACGCACCCGGCGCGCGGGCGCGCATGCGTACGCAAAGGCGGTGCGGCATCACGAATGGTGCCGCACCGCCTGTCGTTTGCGGGGATGTCGTGCGTCGGACGTCGTGCGGACCCTACACGTAGGTGGCGCCGCTGCGGACGATCGACTCGCGGATCAGGGTGTCCATCGCGTCGATGCAAAGGTCGGGAACCTCGTGGTCGCGCTTGACGACGGAGAGCTCGGTGCAGGCGAGGATCACGGCGTCGCAGTCGAGGCGGATGAACTCGCGCATCACACGGTCGAACTTGTGCATGTCCGCAGGCCTGCCTGCCTTTACGTCGTCATAAATGATCGACATGACGTCGGCCTGGCGCTCGGGGGAGGGTACGACCCACTCGACGCCGGCTGCCTCGCACTCGTGCGAGTAGATGCCCGTGCGGACGGTGCCGTCCGTGCCCATGATGCCGACGCACTTGGCGCCGCGGCCCTCGACGGCCTCGCGCACGGCCTCGCGTGGCATGTGGATGATGGGTACCTTCGTGAATGCCTGGATTTTGTCGTAGAAGTAGTGCGAGGTGTTGCACGTGATGGCGACGTGCGCGCACCCGAACGCCTCGAGTGCCTGGAGGTCGACGCGCATGCTCTCGAGCAGTTTGGCGTCGTCACCGGTCTCGATGGCCTCCGTGCGGTCGGGCATCGAGGCCTGGCTGATGAGGACGAGGTCGAGATGATCCTGGTCGCGCTCCGCCTTGGTATGGCGAATGACCTCGCTGTAGAAGTACGACGAAGCCTCGGGGCCCATGCCGCCAATGACGCCTAGCTTTTCCATGATGCACACCAGCCCGTCTTCTCCATGCGACCTGCGCATATTCGGTCTTACGTAGTGGTTAACTATACCCTTCGGAATGGATGCGTTGTGACGGTCCTGCGAAGGCCCGTCTGCGAGCGATTTTATGGCGCCCCGCGCGCGGGTCGCCGCGGACGGTGCGGCTTTGCCCCGCGCCTCGCACGGAAAGCAACGGGGTTGCCCGCGCGACACCCGTCGGGAGGAGCCGAATGGCACGCAAGGAGAAGGTCCAGAAGACGAACGCCATGCGCGAGCTCGAGCGTGGCGGCGTGGCGTACGAGGCCATCACTTTCGAGGAGCCCGACCCGACCGGCGTGAGCGACCTCGGCGTGCGCATCGCGAACATGCTCGGCTATGCCCCCGAGCAGGGATTCAAGACCCTCGTGTGCGTGACGCCTGCTGGCGGCCACGTCGTTTGCTGCGTCCCCTCCGGCGATGAGCTCGACCTCAAGAAGGCCGCGGCCGCGGCGGGGGAGAAGTCCCTGTCGCTCATGCACGTCCGTGACCTCGAGCCCACGACGGGCTATGTGCGTGGCGGCTGCTCGCCCGTGGGCATGAAGAAGCAGTTCCCAACCCTGATCGACGAGACCGCGCAGCTCTTCGATGACATCTACATCTCCGGCGGGCGCTTGGGCCTCACCCTCAAGCTGAACCCGGAGGAGCTCGTCTCCTTCCTGGGCGCCACCCTCGCCGACATCTGCCGAGAGGACCTCCGATGACCGACGACATTAAGGCATCCGAGCAGGGTGACGCCCTGGCCGAGAAGCGTGGGGGGGCCGAAACCGCCTCCGGTGTCACCGCCGCGCCCGCCGAAGCCGCCGCGCCCGGCGAAGCCGCCGTGCCCGCTGAGGCCGCCACCGCTGCGGCCGACCTCAACGTCCCCCGCACCGCCCCGCTTATGACCGCCCTCGTCATCGTGAGCCGCCTCACCGGCTTTTTCCGCACCTGGGGCCAGGCCTTCGCGCTTGGCACCACGCTGCTTTCGAGCTGCTACACCGTGGCCAACAACCTGCCCAACCAGCTCTACGAGCTCGTTATCGGCGGCATGCTCATCACGGCGTTCCTCCCCGTCTACCTCGACGTTCGCGAGCACAAGGGTAAGGAGGGCGCCAACACCTACATCTCCAACCTGCTCTCGATCCTGCTCGTCCTGCTCGGCGTATGCTTCGTGCTGTGCCTCGTCTTCGCCGCGCCCCTGATCTGGGTGCAGTCCGCCAAGACCGACCAGGCGCAGATGGCCGATGGCATCACGCTCTTCCGCTTCTTCGCGATCGAGATCGTCCTCTACTGCCTCTCGAGCCTGGCGTCGGGCATCCTCAACGCCGAGCGCGACTACTTCTGGAGCAACGCCGCTCCCATCTTCAACAACCTCATCACCATCGCGTCGTTCATCGGCTTCGCGGCGCTCGTCAACGTGAACTACTCAGCGGCCTTCCTCATCCTTGCGCTGGGTAACCCCCTCGGCGTCGCCGTCCAGGTCCTCATGCAGCTCCCGAGCCTGCGCCGCCATGGCATCAAGCTCACCTTCCGCATTGACCTGCATGATCCGGCACTGCGCGAGACCGTGGGCATCGGTGCCCCTACCCTCATTGTCACCGCGTGCTCCTTTGTGACGACCTCGGTCATGACGTCGATGGCGCTTGCGGCCGTGCCCGAGCAGGGCGGCTCCATCCAGTACTACGCGCGCCTGTGGTACACCCTGCCCTACGCCGTGCTCGCCGTGCCCATCACCGTGGCGATGTTCACCGAGATGAGCGAGAGCTTCGCCAAGGGTGACGAGCATTCGTTCAGGCGCCAGGTCTCGACGGGCATGGGGCACGTGATGTTCGCCCTCATTCCGTTCATGGTCTATCTGATGGTCTTCTCGAAGCCGCTCATGTCGCTTCTACGCGTGGGCCAGTTCGACGCCGAGAGCGCCAACCTCACCGCCGCCTACCTCGCGACGCTCGCGCTTGCGCTCCCGTGGTACGGACTCCAGACCTTCTTCCAGAAGGTGTTCTCCGCGATGAGGCGCATGACGCTGTTCGCACTCGCCAATGTCGCGGCCTCCGTCGTGCAGGTCGCGTTCACCGTCGGGATGGTGGGCGTCCTTGGCATTCATGCGGTTTCCCTCGGCAGCGCTATCTTCATGCTTATGCTGTGTGTGGTGTCGCTTGCGTTCCTGCGCCACGCCATGGGTCGGATTGGCATCCGCGGCCTTGTGATTAGTAGCGTCCGCGCGTTGGTGCTGGGGCTTGCGGGCGGCGCCGTGGGCGCGCTCGTCGTATGGCTGATGGGCGGCTTTGGCTCCCTGACGATTACGCGCGCGCTTGTCGTCATCGTTGCGGGCGGAATCCCGTCCGTGCTCGTGACCTACGGCATTGCCGTCGCGCTCAAACTCCCCGAGGCCAGCTTTGTGAGCAGTATCCTGCGCAAGTTCCGCCGCTAGGGGTCGCCCAAGCTGCGGCGCCCGCGCGCTCCTCGGGCCCGTTCGTGAACGACGCACGTGAGAGTGCGCGGGTTTTTCTGCGCTTGGGCCCGCGTCAGGCGCTCAGTCGAGCGCCTGACGCGGGCCCTTTCAATTAGCGGAGTCGAAATGACGTGGCAAAAACGACGAACGCAAAGTAGACCTTTTTACAGCAATTAGTCTACCTGCGGTTTCCCAAATGAGGATCGGGCCTCTACTCGGCGCGGGCGAAAAATGCCACGTCATTTCGTCACTCTCTTCGGGGAAATCCAAAAACGACCGCTCGTTTCCGCAAAGACGAAGGCGGCGGGCCAAGCTGGCAGGATGCCGTGACCGCTTCGGGCCTCCGGCGTGCTGCCTGCCATTTCGGGCCACCGGTGCCGCCGAGATGCCGCGATTGCTCTGGACCGCCGACGTGCCGTCTGCCGCTTCGGGACGCCGGGACCGCCGAGATGCCTCGATTGTCCGGGGCCTCCGGCGTGCCGTCTGCAGTTCCGGGCTGCCGCTGCCGCCGACACGCCGCGATCGCTCTGGGCCTCGACACGTCGCCTGCCGCTGGGGCACCGGCGTTAACGGCCAAATTGCCGCTTGACCAGGCCGTGTGGGCATACGGTGACGCCATCTGTCATCGGGGGTTGGGCGCGGCGGAATCCTCGCCTATACTGATACCACCCGAAAGGAGAGGGACAATGAACCTTAAACGCACAGCCCCCACCGTCGGCAAGCGCCTCGTCGTCACCGTTGTTACCGCGGGGCTTCTGTTTGCCACGTCGCCCACCGCCGCCCTCGCGGCGTCTTCGTCGGACCTCCAGGCCCAGCTCCAGCAGGCCGAGGCCCAGACCGCCAAGTACCAGGAGCAGGCTAACAACGCCTTCGCCGAGCTCGAGCAGCTCCAGGCGGAGCTCGAGGACACCCGAGCTCAGATCGCCTCCACGCAGGAGGAGGTCTCGCAGAAGCAGACCGAACTCGATGCCGCGCAGGACACCCTCGCCGGCCGTGTCTCCTCCAACTACAAGACCGGCGGCGTCTCACTCGTCTCGATTCTCTTCGACTCCTCGAGCTTCGAGGACCTCGTCAGCCGCGTCTACTACGCGAACCGCGTGGCGGAGTCTGACGCCGAGGTCATCAGCCAGGTCCAGGGCGTCCAGGCTGAACTCGCCGCCAAGCAGAACGAGCTCGAGTCCCAGCAGGAGGAGCAGCAGAGGCTCGTCGATGACGCGCAGTCCAAGGCCGGCGAGATCCAGAGCGCGCTCGAGCAGCAGCAGTCCTATGTGAACTCGCTGTCGAGTGAGGTCCAGGAGGCGCTCGCCGCCGAGGAGGCCCAGCGTAGGGCCGAGGCGGAGGCCGCCGCGAACGCCGGCGGCAACGCTGGCTCGAGCAACTCCGGCTCGAACAACGCCACCTCCGGCAACTCCGGCTCGAGCAATAACTCGGGCGGCAACTCCGGCTCAAACGGCAACTCGAGCTCCGGCTCGCACAGCAACTCCGGCTCGCACTCCAGCGGCAACCAGGACTTCGGCTCCGGCATCTCCGGCGCCATCGCCGCCGCCAAGTCCCAGCTCGGCGTCAGCTACTCGTGGGCCGGCAACGCCATCCCCGGCCAGGAGTTCGACTGTTCCGGCCTCGTGTGGTGGGCCTACAAGAAGGCCGGCATCTCCATCCCGCGCGGCCAGCGTATGAGCAACGGTCGCGGCAACTCGATGATCGGCTGGTGCCTCGACGGCGGCGGCTGGACGACGGACCAGAGCCAGCTCCAGGCGGGTGACCTCATGTTCTGGGGCAGCGGCGTCAACAGCACCACCCACGTGGGTATGTGCATCGGCGGCGGCCTCATGATTCACTCCAACTGGGGTGGCGTCGAAATCGCCAGCGTGTACTATTCGTCGGGCAGCTTCGTTGGCGGCGGCCCCATCGTCTAACGGGGCGGAAGAAAGCTAGACTTTGGCGGGGTACCTTCCGGGGTGCCCCGCCTTTGTGTGAGACCCCGTCGCGCCGCTAGCGCGGCGGATGCAAGTGGGGCCACCGCGCCGGCTACGTCGCGCGCGGCGGCTACAAGCAAGACCGATCCGCGCGCCGAGGTCGACCCGGCGCGCGTCCAGACATCCGATGCCGGCGGCGCCGGCGCGGGAGGGAGTGCGCATGAGCAGCACGGATAGGCGTCCGTTCGTCCCGGTTCTTCTCGGAACCGAGATTGCGGGATACGGCATGGCCCGCGCGTTCTATGAGGAGTTTGGCTCCACGAGCGTGGTGTACGGCACCTTTGGCCTCACGCCGACGGCCAACTCGAAGTTCATCGAGGTCCGCGTCGTGCCGGACCTGCTCGAGGGCCCGCGCCTCACCGAGGTCCTGAACGCAGCGGCCGACGGCTTCGGCGATGTGGTCCCGCTGCTCGTTCCCTGCGGGGACGACTACTCCGTCGCGCTCTCGCACCAGATGGATGACCTCGACGCGCGCTACGCCGTCGTGTGCGCCTCCGGTGACATCGTCGACCGCATGAACGACAAGGAGAGCTTCTACCAGCTCTGCGAGGAGCGCCACGTCCCGTATCCCAAGACGGCCGTAACCGACGGACCGACCGTCCCTGAGCTGCCCTTCGGCTTCCCCGTGGCCCTCAAGCCCTCCGACGCCCCGGCATACCGCGCCCACCCGTTCGAGGGTCAGAAGAAGGCCTTCGTCCTCGGCACGCCTGAGGAGCTCGAGGAGACCGTCCGCCGCATCTACGAGGCCGGCTACCCGGGCCGCCTCATCATCCAGGACTTCATCCCCGGCGACGACCGCAACATGCGCGTGGTCAACGGCTACGTCCGCGGCGACGGCACCGTGACCCTCATGAGCCTCGGCCACCCGCTGCTCGAGGACTACTCGCCCATGGCGATCGGCAACTACGCCGCGATCCTGTCGTACGCGGACGACGCCATCTACGACACGGTGGAGAGCCTGCTCGGCCACAGCGGCTACCGCGGCTTCTTCAACATCGACATGAAGTACGACCCGCGCGACGGCTCCTACCGCCTGTTCGAGGTGAACCCGCGCGCCGGCCGTAGCAGCTTCTTCACGACGCTCTCCGGCTACAACCTCGCCCGCTATGCCGTCGACGACCTGCTTGACGGCGGCGTGCTCGAGCCCGTCCGCGCGACCAACGAGGTCCTCTGGTACGGCGTGCCCAAGTGCGTCGTGCGCAAGTACGTGGAGGAGGGCCCGGAGAAGCGTCGCGCGCTCGAGCTCATGAGCCAGGGCAAGTGCGGCACGACCATCTTCGGCGCGAAGGACAACAACCCGAAGCGCCTGTGGAATATGGCCAAGCTCTGGGTCCACTACGTGGTGGACTTCCGCAAGTACTTCGGCAAGAGGGACCTGTCCTAATGGCGGCCGAGAAGAGCGCGGGCGCCGCCGAGAAGTGCGCCGAGCAGCGCGTGGGGGCCACGGGCGCGGCCGTGGCCGAGAAGTGCGCCAAGCAGCCAGTGGGAGCCACGGGCGCGGGCACTGCCGAGGCTCCCGCTGCGGGCACCCCCTCCGATCTCGCCGTCCGCCAGATGCTGGCGGCGCGCTCCGGTACGAGGCCCGAGGACTGGCACCTCACGTTCAAGGCGCGCCAGGCGATGCGTGTCGCCTGCGACGCCATCGCGGCGGCTGGTGGCCGCGAGGTCGCCACGCAGCTCTTCACCTGCTGCACCGCCGTAGACCCGATCACCTCCGCGGGGCTCGTTCCCCGCTTCTGCGATATCGACCCCGACACGCTGACCATTCCCGCCGCGCTCGCCGGCGAGTCCTCCGCTGTCATGCTGCAGCACACCTGCGGCCTCATGGCGCCTGCGGCAGACGCTGTGCTTGCTGCCGCCGCTCATGCCCGTGGGGCGATCGTGCTCGAGGACTGTGCACACTGTGTGGGTCGTCTCGCCACCGATGCGGAGGGCAAGCCGCTCGCGGACCTGTCCTTCCACTCCTTCGGCGTCGAGAAGATGCTGCCGACGCACTTCGGCGGTGCTGCCTGGGTGAACCCGGGGTTTGCCGCCACGCCCCTCGGCGCGGACGTCGTCGCTCGCCTGGAGGCGCTGCCCGCCCTCGGCGAGCGCCGCGCCAAGGCCGCGCGCCACTACCTCAACCAGATCCGCGTCCTCAACCACCTGCCGGCCGGCATCAGCCACGCGCTGCGCCGCCGCCTGACGGCCAACGGGGCCTTTGAGCCCGCGATTGGCGAGATCGAGCTTGCGGGAGGGCTCGCGAGCGGGCCCGAGCGCCCGGGCGATTGGGTTTGCGACACCGCGCGCGCCGCGCTCGCGGGGCTCGACGCCAATGAGGCCCAGCGCCGCGAGGCCGTCGCTGCCTATTGCGAGGAGTTCGCGGACGTCGCCGGCGTGAGCGTTCCCGCTGCCGCCTTCGCGGGGGAGGCCCAGCCACTTTTGCGCTTCCCGGTCTTCCTCGAGGACGCCGAGCGCGCTGACGCCGCCATCAAGTCTGTGCGCGCCGCGGGACTCTATGCGGTCGCGTGGTATCGCGAGCCGCTTTTCCCGGGCGTCACGAAGCCCGAGGCCTACGGCTGGGACGGCACGCTCGCCGCGTGGCCCAAGACCGCGCGTGCCTGCGAGGGCGCCGTTTCGCTCCCGACGGACGTCGCGCCCGAGCGAGCCCGCGAGGTCGCCCGCCTCGTCATCGAGGCCGTCCGCTAGCCCTGCCGGCTCCGCGCTTGGCCGCCGCCCCGCCGTTGGTCCGCCGTCAGCTCCCGCGCGCCCCGCCGCCGGCCCGCTAGTCCCGTCGGTCCCGCCGCCGGCCCGCTAGTCCCGTCGGTCCCGCCGCCGGCCCGCTAGTCCCGTCGGTCCCGCCGCCGGACCGCCTCAGCTCCCGCGCGTCCCGTTTCACCAACCGCATAGACGCGTCCCTACATGGGCGCAGCCAAGTGGCGTCGGCGTCCCTGCCGGCGTCACTTCCTATATCGAATTCACTTGCATGGCCGGACTTATATTTCGGTGATGTTAAAACGTTTTCACCTTATGGAGTTCCATCTTGCTATCCGTTTTATGCACGCTACGATAGCTAACCAACGCGCTCGGCGAAGGCCTGACCGGGTGCGCTAAAACATCTCATCGGGCCGTATCGAGGAGGATGAAAGATGGAGTCCAAGCGTTTTGACATGACTCGTAGGAACTTCGTGAAGCTGTCTGGTGCCGCGAGCATTCTAAGCGCGACCGCTCTTGCCGGTTGCGGCAACTCCGGCTCTTCCGCGAGCACGGCCTCTGGTGCCGGTTCCGCTAGTGCGTTCAAGATCGGCAACATCGGCCCGCTGACGGGTGCCGCAGCCATCTACGGCACCGCAACCAAGAACGGCGCCCAGCTCGCCGTTGACGAGATCAACGCCGCCGGGGGTATTCAGTTCGAGCACAACTGTCAGGATGATGAGCACGATCCGGAGAAGTCCGTCAACGCCTACAACAACCTGAAGGACTGGGGCCTGCAGGTTCTCGTCGGCACCACTACCACCGCTCCGTGCGTGGCCGTCTCCGCAGAGACCAACGCCGACAACATCTTCGAGCTCACGCCGTCTGCCTCGTCCAACGACGTCATCGGCGGCCAGGCTGACGCTGACGGCAACGTGACCACCCCGCGCAAGGACAACGTCTTCCAGATGTGCTTCACGGACCCGAACCAGGGCACCGCGTCCGCCCAGTACCTCGCGCAGAAGCAGCTCGGCACCAAGATCGCCGTCATCTACGACAACTCCGATGCCTACTCCACCGGCATCTTCAAGAAGTTCGAGGCCGAGGCTGCCGAGCAGAACCTCACCATCGTCTCGACCACCACGTTCACGGCCGACAACGCCACGGACTTCTCCGTCCAGCTGAATGATGCGAAGAACGCCGGCGCTGACCTCGTCTTCCTCCCGATTTACTACACCCCGGCCGCGCTCATCCTCACCCAGGCTGCCAACATGGGCTATGCCCCGAAGTTCTTCGGCTGCGATGGCATGGACGGCATCCTCACCGTTGAGGGCTTCGACACCTCCCTCGCCGAGGGCCTCATGCTCCTGACTCCGTTCGTCGCCACTGCGACCGATGAGAAGACCTCCGCCTTCACCAAGGCTTACAAGGACGCCTATGGTGACGAGCCGATTCAGTTCGCCGCTGACGCCTATGACTGCGTCTACGTCGTCAAGGACCTCCTCGAGAAGACCGAGTGCACGCCTGACATGAGCGCCTCTGACATCTGCGACAAGCTCAAGGCTGCCATCGTCGATGGCTACTCCTACTCTGGCCTGACTGGAGAGAACATGACCTGGAAGGAGACCGGCGAGGTCTCCAAGGAGCCCAAGGGCATGGTCATCAAGGACGGCGTGTACCAGCCGCTGGACTAGTCCTGCAGCGATCGGGCGGGCGTCTCGCGCGTTCCGTCTAAGACGCGTCGTCCGTAATAGTGTGAATAGCGAGCGGGGACCATTGGCTTGATGGTCCCCGCTCGTCAGTAGGAGACAAGGGTTGCCGGGAGATTCCGCGCCAGTTGCGAATCGGTTTCGGTGACATGATTTGAAAGGAGGCGGCATGACATGGGCTTTCTGACGAACCTCATCAACGGCCTGTCGCTCGGCAGCGTCTACGCGATCATCGCGCTGGGTTATACCATGGTGTACGGCATCGCCAAGATGCTGAACTTCGCCCACGGCGACATCATTATGGTCGGTGGTTACATCTGCTTCTGTGCCGTGAGCTACCTGGGCCTTCCCACCGGAGTGGGCGTTCTTCTCTCCATCGTCGGCTGCACCGTCCTGGGTATCGTTATCGAGCGTCTTGCCTACAAGCCCCTTCGCAACGCGCCGTCGCTTGACGTGCTCATCACCGCCATTGGCGTGAGCTACTTCCTGCAGAACTCGGCGCTGCTCATCTGGGGCTCCGACACCAAGTCGTTCCCGTCCGTTGTGAACCTGCCGTCCGTTTCCCTGTTTGACGGGCAGCTCGTGGTGAGCGCCATCACCATCGTCACGGTCGTCACCGGCATCATCGTCATGATTGGCCTGACGATGTTCACTGGCAAGACTCGTATGGGTAAGGCCATGCGCGCCTGTTCCGAGGACCGAGGCGCTGCCACGCTCATGGGCATTAACGTGAACTCGACCATTTCACTCACGTTTGCCATTGGTTCTGGCCTCGCCGCCATCGCCGGCGTGCTCATGTGCTCCGCCTACCCGACGCTGATCCCCACCACCGGCTCGCTTCCGGGCATCAAGGCCTTCACTGCCGCGGTCATCGGTGGCATCGGCTCGATCCCGGGCGCCTTCGTGGGCGGCCTCGTCCTCGGTGTCATCGAGATTTTCGCGAAGGCATACGTTGGCACGCAGCTCGCCGACGCCATCGTCTTTGGAGTGCTTATCGTCGTACTGCTCGTGAGGCCGTCTGGCCTTCTCGGCAAGACCGTCAGGGAGAAGGTGTAGCGCCATGGCAGATAAGAACACCGCCGCCGCAGCCGCTCCCCGCCGCATGAGCAAGCGCCTGCAGTCCAACCTCATCACGTACGCTATCGTTATCGGCTTTTTCGTCCTCATGACGGCGCTCGAGGCCACGGGCATTCTGACCAACTCACTCGCGGGCCAGCTGGTTCCCATCTGCGCCTATGTGTGCATGGCCGTGTCACTCAACCTCGTCGTCGGCATTTCGGGCGAGCTGTCGCTCGGTCACGCGGGCTTCATGAGTGTGGGCGCGTTCTCGGGTTTCGTCGCGTTCAGCCTCGTGAACGGTGTCGTTAACAATGCCCTTCTGGCTTACGTGCTCGCGCTTGTCATCGCCGCCGTCATCGCGGGCGTGGCTGGCTTTGTCATTGGCATCCCGGTCATGCGTCTGCGTGGCGACTACCTCGCCATCGTGACCCTTGCGTTTGGCGAGATCATCAAGAACATCCTGAACAACCTGTATGTTGGTCTCGATGGTAGCGGCCTGCATTTCTCGCTCTCTGACGCCAAGGCCCTTGGCATGCAGGGCGGCACGCTGCTCATCAACGGCCCGCAGGGTGCCACGGGCATCACCAAGATGTCGACGTTCGCCATTGGTATCGTGCTCGTGCTCGTTACCGTGACCGTCGTGCTCAACCTTGTGAACAGCCGTACCGGTCGCGCCATTATGAGCGTGCGCGACAACCGCATCGCTGCTGAGTCCGTGGGCATCAACGTTACCAAGTACCGCATGATCGCCTTCGTGGTCGCCGCCGCGCTCGCGGGTGCCGCTGGTTGCTTCTATGCGATGGGCTACAGCTCCATCGTGCCGAAGAAGTTCGATTTCAACACCTCGATCCTGGTGCTGGTGTTCGTGGTCCTCGGCGGTATGGGTAACGTCCGCGGCTCGATCATCTCCGCCGCGCTCCTTACCGTCCTGCCTGAGATGCTGCGCGCCATCTCCGACTGGCGCATGCTCATCTACGCCGTCGTGCTCATTCTCGTGATGATCATCTCCAACAACCCGACGCTGCGTCAGCTCGCGGGTGGCCTGAAGTCCAAGTTCAAGAGGCCCGTGAAGTCGCAGGACGCCGAGGCCGAGAAGGGAGGCGAGGCCGATGCCTAGCAACGCATCCTCGCGCCACGCCGCCGAGCGCCGCGAGCGCACCAAGATGGTGCCGCTGCCGAGCGACGCGATCATCCCCGAGCGTGATCTCTACAATCGTCCCGTCCTCGAGTGCCGCCACCTCGGCATCGACTTCGGTGGCCTTCGCGCGGTCGATGACTTCAACTTCACCGTTGGCAAGACCGAGATCGCCGGCCTCATCGGCCCGAACGGTGCCGGCAAGACCACGGTCTTCAACCTGCTGACCAAGGTCTATAACCCCACGCGTGGCATGGTCATGCTCGACGGCACCGATACCGCCGGTATGGACGCCGCCGCCGCGAGCCGCCTTGGCGTTGCGCGCACGTTCCAGAACATCCGCCTCTTCTCGTCGCTGACCGTCGAGGACAACGTCAAGATCGGCCTGCACAACCAGATCAAGGAGAGCGCCGCGAGCGCCGTGCTGCGCCTCCCCTCGTATTGGTCCGCGGAGAAGAAGATGCACGAGCGCGCCCTCGAGCTGCTCGACTTCTTCGACATGAGTGTCTATGCGAACCACATCGCGGGTTCGCTGCCCTATGGCGCCCAGCGCAGGCTCGAGATCGTCCGAGCGCTGGCCACCAACCCGAAGCTCCTGCTGCTCGACGAACCCGCCGCTGGCATGAACCCGTCCGAGACGGCCGAGCTTATGGATAACATCCGCAAGATTCGCGACGAGTTCCAGATTGCCATCATGCTCATCGAGCACGACATGGACCTTGTTATGGGCATCTGCGAGGGCATCGCCGTCCTGAACTTCGGCAAGATCATCGCAAAGGGTACGCCTGAACAGATCCAGAGCAATCCGCTGGTCATCGAGGCGTATCTCGGCAAGCAGGATGACGCTCCCGCTGCTGCGCCTGCGGCCACGACTGACGAGGAGGCCTAAGGCATGAGCATTCTTCACGTTGAGGACCTTAACGTCTACTACGGCTCCATCCACGCGGTGAAGGGTATCTCCTTCGACGTGGAGGAGGGCGAGATCGTGACGCTGATCGGCGCGAACGGCGCCGGCAAGTCCACGACGCTCAACACCGTCGCGGGGCTTCTGAAGCCGCGCGAGGGCAAGGTCGAGTTCGAGGGCGAGAGCCTTCTGGGCGTGCCGCCTCACACCATCGTGGGCAAGGGCATGGCCCTCTGTCCCGAGGGCAGGCGTGTGTTCCTGCAGATGAGCGTTCGCGAGAACCTCGAGATGGGCGCCTTCACGCGACGCGACCAGGCCGAGATTGCCGATTCGCTCGAGATGGTGTTCGACCGTTTCCCGCGCTTGAAGGAGCGCGAGGGCCAGAGCGCCGGTACGCTTTCTGGCGGCGAGCAGCAGATGCTTGCCATGGGTCGCGCGCTCATGAGCAAGCCGCGCCTGCTGATGCTCGATGAGCCCTCGATGGGTCTGGCGCCGATCCTCGTGCAGGAGATCTTCAACATCATCAAGAGCCTGCATGATACGGGCACTACGGTTCTGCTGGTCGAGCAGAACGCGCGTATGGCGCTTTCCGTCGCGGATCGCGCGTACGTGCTCGAGACCGGTCGCGTGTCGATGAGCGGCGACGCAGCTGACCTCGCGAACGACGATCGCGTGAAGCAGGCCTACCTCGGCGGCTGATGCGCCGCTGTCGCCATTGCGGCAAATGTGAGCTTCGAGCAAGGGGCCGGCTCCCTACGGGAGCCGGCCCCTTTGTATTTCGCCCGATCGACGGCGAAAACACCGACGCCTTGGGCCTGTATGTCAACTCACCCGAGAAGTATGGACCTGATTGGGGAATTACCAAGTAGTCCTCTAATAGGTAGGCGTCCTACCTGGCCGTTTCGTCCCTAAACAACGGGCCTACTCAGTGAAAACGATTTTAGGTCCATACTTCTCGGGTGAGTTGGTTTTGGCGGGTAATCTGTGCGTGTTTGAATGCCCCCAATCCGACCTTAATGGCCGTGCAAATTCAAATCTAGCGTTAAGTAGGGGGCTATTATCGGTCCTGCTGAGTAGAGGCCTCTTTCGGGCTTTTGCCAACTGGGGTTTTGCTGCGAGATTCCACTGGCTACTTCGCCCAAGTCGAATTAGCCCCCTACTTAGCGACTTTTTTCGCTTTGGGGCCTCGAGCTATTTGGCCTGAGGCGAGGGTATGGACGGGGCTGATCTGGCTATAGACCCCCCGATGATCCAGTGTCTAGGAAACACAAAGTTAAACTTTAGCTTACTAAAGTCATGCGTTGATAGACGCTTTACTATGCTAAAGTGAGTGCCCGAAACGTTGGCGAAATGGGCGAGCGATAGACTCGTCGCCACGAGATACGGATCAGTTTTCTGAGCGGGTGGCGTCTGCCGCCTATAACGTGCTCGTTCGTCCGGGACGCGAGAGGGAGTAGAACGTGATCATTGGTACGCCACGTGGCTTTCGCGACATTCTGCCCGAGGAAGCGCGCGCTCGTGAGTCCATTCGCGATACGGTGCGTTCCTGCTTTGACGCCAGGGGATACGTGCCCGTGGAGACCCCGCTGCTTGAGGACCGCTCCATGCTCGAGACTGCCGGCCGCATTAAAGGCTCGCCGTTCCAGCTCTTCGACTCGGATAATCGCCTCCTCATGCTGCGCCCAGACCTGACGTTGCCGATCGCGCGCCTCACTGCTCAGCGCCTGACGCGAGAGAGCCTTCCGGCGCGTCTGCGCTATGAGGCGCCCGTCGTTCGAGAGCAGGGCGCCCTCCGCGGCCAGCCGCGCCAGTTCACGCAGCTCGGCGTCGAGCTCATCGGCGGGGAGGACGTTGCGGGCGAGGTGGAGGTCGTCTCGCTCATGGCGGATACGCTCGCCGCCCTCAAGGTCTCGAACGTGCGCATCGTCGCCGGCTCCGTCCGCCCGCTGCTGGCGCTCCTCGAGGCGGACATCGCGGATGAGACCCTTCGCGAGCAGGTGCTCTCCTACGTGCACGAGAGCAATCTCGTCGCGCTCGACGAGTGCGTCGAGGCCGCCGGTCTGCCGCGCCCCATCACGCGCGCCCTCCACGAGCTGCCGCGTCTCCACGGCGACGAATCCGTGATCGACAAGGTCGACGAGCTTCTCGAGGCCGCGTGCGTGCCGGACGCCAAACGTGGAACCAGCGAGCTCCGCGGGCTCGTCGCGGGCCTTGTGAAGACCGAGGCGGCGGCCGAACTCTCCTTCGACTTCAGCATCATCAACAGCTTCGACTACTACACCGGCATCATCTTCAAGGCCTACGTCGACGGCATCGCCGCGAGCCTCGCCTCGGGCGGCCGCTATGACGCGGTGCTCGCGAACCTCGGCATGCCGGGCGTCGCCGCCTGCGGTTTCGCTCTTTCGCTCGAGCGCCTGCAGGAGGTCCTCGGCCGTGCGGGTGCCTCCGGCATCGCGACGCCGGGCGTCCACGTCGGGTCGCGCCCGCTGCGCATTGCGGTTCCTAAAGGGTCGCTCTTCCCGGACACCCTCGCCACGCTCGAGCGCGCGGGCCTGCCCGTCGACGATCTGCGCGACTACGGCCGCAAGCTCATCATCCCCGCCGGCGACGTCGAGTACGTGATCGTGCGCGCGACGGACGCTCCGGCCTTCGTCGCCCATGGCGGCGCCGACTGCGGCATCTGCGGGTCAGACTCCCTCTTCGAGGCGGACCTCGACCTTCTCCAGGTCGTCGACCTCGGCTATGGCGCGTGCCGCTTCATCGTGGCCGAGCCCCGCGCCAACGCCGGCATGGCGGAGCGCGCCTACGCCTGGCGCGGCACGATGCGCGTCGCGACGAAGTACCCGCGCATCACGCAGGCCTACTACGACCGCATCGGACAACAGGTCGACATCCTCGCGCTGCACGGCAACATCGAGCTCGGCCCGATCGTTGGCATGACGGACCGCATCGTCGACATCACCGCCACCGGTACCACGCTGCGCGAGAACGACCTCGTCATCGTCGATGACGTGATGGAGTGCACTGCGCGCTTCTTCGCCGGACCCGCCGCCTACCGCTGTGACGCCCGCATCCGCGACCTCGCCGACCGCCTCGCCGCGGTCACGGCTACTAAGGAGGACTAGCCCATGATTCGAGTTGACCTCACCGGCGGGCGAGAGCTCACCGAGAAGGACATCAAGCGCTCTGGCGCGCTTCCCCGCGAGGTGATGGACGCCGCGGAGGCGATCGTCGACGACGTCCGCGCGAACGGTGACGCCGCGGTGCGCGCCTATTGCGAGAGATTCGACGGCAGCTGCCCGGCGGCCTTTCGCGTGCCGGACGAGCTCCTTGACGCCGCTCCCTCGATGGTTGACGCGGAGTTCCTCGCCTCACTCGAGCGCGCGCACGCGCAGATCCGCGACTTCCATGAGCGCGAGGTGTCCCAGTCGATGTTCACCACCCGCGCCGACGGCACGATCCTCGGCGTGAAGGTGACGCCGTTGCCGAGCGTGGGCATCTATGTCCCGGGCGGTCGCGCGCAGTACCCCTCGACCGTCCTCATGAACGCCGTCCCGGCCAAGGTCGCCGGCGTGCGCCACATCGTCATGGTGACCCCGCCCCAGCGCGACGGCTCGCTTTCCGCCTACACCCTCGCCGCGGCCAAGATCGCCGGCGTCGACGAGGTCTATGCCGTCGGCGGCGCACAGGCCGTGGCCGCACTCGCCTATGGCACGGAGACCATTCCGCGCGTCGCCAAGATCACGGGCCCGGGCAACGCCTACGTTGCCGCCGCAAAGCGCTACGTCATGGGTGACGTGGGCATCGACATGGTCGCCGGTCCCAGCGAGGTCTGCGTCCTCGCCGACGCCACAGCGGACCCCGCCGTCGTCGCGGCGGACCTCATGGCCCAGGCCGAGCACGACCCCATGGCCACCTGCTATCTCGTGACCGACGCGCCGGAGCTTCCCGCTGCCGTCGAGGACGCCATCGAGCGTCTCGTTTCCCAGAGCCCGCGTGAGGAGATCACGCGCGCGAGCCTGGACCACGGCGTCATCGTGGCCTGCGACACGCTCGCTGACGCGGTCGCCGCGGTGAACGTCGTCGCGCCCGAGCACCTCGAGCTCCACTGCGCGGACGCCATGGGCCTTCTGGGCTCGATCGAGAACGCGGGTGCCATCTTCGTGGGCCCGTGGAGCTCTGAGCCGCTGGGCGACTACGTCGCGGGCCCCAATCACACGCTGCCCACGGGCGGCACCGCGAAGTTCTCGAACCCGCTTGGCGTCTATGACTTCGTGAAGCGCTCGAGCGTCATCTCCTACACCCCCGCGGGTCTCGCGACCGACGGCCCCGCCGTCCAGGCGATCGCCCAGTCCGAGGGCCTCTGGGCGCACGCCCTCTCGGTGGGCATGCGCAGGAAGCTCCTGGCGGAGGGTGCCGAGAAGTTCGCCGACCCCGCGGCCGCCTGCGAAGGTGCCATGCGCTGCGCGTGGCCTCGCGACCTCGATGCTCCCGGCGTTCCGTATCTGCCCGGCTATGATGGGGAGGAGTGAGCATGGCCCAGCTCTCAGACCGCGTCAAGGCGCTCGTCCAGCCTCACCTCCGCACGCTCGAGCCCTATGATCCCAACTTCACGCCCACGCGCGTGAACCTCTCCGCCAACGAGAACACCTATGACGTGCCGGCGTCCGCCCGCGCGCTCATTGACGAGGCACTCGCCGCCACGCCCACGAACCGCTATCCGGACCCGATGAGCAACGACCTGCGCGACGAGCTCGTCGCGTGGCACGGCGTCTCGCGCGAGAACGTCATCGTGGGCAACGGCGGAGACGAGCTCCTCTATAACTTCCTGCTTGCTTTTGGCGGACCGGGCCGCACACTCGTGAACGTCCCCCCGACCTTCTCGGAGTATGCGTTCTTCGCCTCGCTCACCCAGACCGACGCGCGCGACGTCTGGCGCGACCCCGAGACGTTACTCCCGCAGGCGGACGAACTCGTGGCGGCCGCGGGGGAGGCAAGCCTCGTCATTCTCACGAGCCCGAACAACCCCACGGGTGACGTCGCCCCGCTCGAGCTCGTGGCGCGCGTGTGCGACGCATGCCCGGGCCTCGTGATGGTCGACGAGGCGTATGGCGAGTTCGCCGCCGCCGGCACCTCCGCCGAGGCGCTGCTCGCCGAGTATGACAACCTGCTCGTGCTCCACACACTGTCGAAGGCCTTCGCGCTCGCGGGCGCGCGCTGCGGCTACGTTATCGCTGCGCCCGATGTTATCGACGCGCTCGCCGCGGTGCGCCAGATCTACTCCGTCAACGTGCTCACCCAGGCTGCGGCGCTCGCTGCCGTGCGTGCCCGCGCCGAGTTCGACCCCACGGTCGAGAAGATCGTCTCGGAGCGCTCACGCCTGTACGAGTCGCTCGCGCGCGTCGAGGGCGTGCGCGTCTGGCCGAGCGAGGGCAACTTCATCCTCGCGCGCATGGCGAGGGCGAGTCGCGTCCGCGAGCGCCTGCGCGACGAGTGCTCGATTCTCGTGAGGGACTTCAGCTACGCGCCGGGCCTTGCCGATTGCCTCCGCATCACGGTGGGCACGCCGGAGGAGAACAACGCCGTTATCGACGCGCTCGCGGAGCTCGTGCCCGAGGAGGCCGCCCGCGCGGCTGTTGCGGGCGGCGAGCCCGCTGTCGCAACCAACAAGGAGGACCAGGATGACTAGGTCTGCGACCGTCTCGCGCAAGACCGGCGAGACCGACATCACGATCACGATCGACCTCGATGGCTCCGGCAAGGTCGACGTTGAGACCGGCGTGGGCTTCTTTGACCACATGCTTTGCGCCTTCGGCCGCCACGGCCTGTTCGACCTCACGGTCCGCGCTGTCGGCGACACCCAGGTCGACGACCACCACACGGTCGAGGACGTGGGTATCGTCCTAGGCCAGGCCGTGCGCGAGGCCCTTGGTGACAAGGCAGGCATCACGCGCTTCGCGGACGTCGCGATTGCGATGGACGAGTCCCTCGTCCAGGCGGCGATCGACGTCTCCGGACGCGGGCAGGCCTACGTCGACCTTCCCGTGCCCACGCAGAAGGTGGGCACGTTCGACACGGAGCTTGCCGAGGAGCTCTTCATCGCCTTCGCGCGCGACGCGGCCTTGACGCTGCACGTTCGCGAGCTTGCGGGCTCCAACTCGCATCACATCATCGAGGCGGCGTTCAAGGCCTTCGGGCGTGCGCTTCGCTTCGCGTGCGAGCTCGATCCGCGCGTCATCGGCGTGCCGTCCACGAAGGGAAGCCTCTGATGAGCGCGATCGTCGTCATTGACTACCACAAGGGCAACCTCTCGAGCGTTCGCCGCGGTCTCATGCGCGCGGGCTGGGACGACGTCGTGATCAGCGACGACCCGGCGGCCATCCGCGCCGCCGCCGGTCTCGTGCTTCCCGGCGTCGGCTCGTTCTATGACGCGATCGAGTTCATGCGGGAGAGTGGCCAGGACGAGGCGGTGCTCGAGGCCATCGGCCGCGGGGTGCCGTTCCTCGGCATCTGCCTGGGCCTGCAGCTTCTGTGCGAGCGCGGCGACGAGGGCGTGCCGCCCGAGGCCGGCGCGTCCGCAAAGACTGCCGGCGAGACGGCGCCCGTTGACGCCCCTGACGCGGCGGGCGGCCCCTGGACGGCGGGCCTCGGCGTGCTCGCCGGCTCCGTCACCAGGCTCGAGTCCGCGCGCCTCAAGGTCCCGCACGTGGGCTGGGACCAGCTCCACGTGACGGAGGAGGGGAGGGGCTGCCCCTTGCTTGCCGGCGTGCCCGAGGGCGCGAACGTCTACTTCACGCACTCCTACGCCGTGGCAGACGACGCGGACGCGTCCCAGGTTGCGGCCCGCACCCACTACGTCCGGAGCTTCCCGTGCGTGGCCTGGCGCGGCAACGTCTTTGGCTGCCAGTTCCATCCGGAGAAGAGCTCTGCCACCGGCCTTATGATTCTTCGCAACTTCGTCTCCATCGTGAAGGGTGCGAGCGTCGCGCCCGTTAGCGCCGCAAAGGAGCCTGCCGCATGATCCTGTTCCCAGCAATCGACCTCATAGGCGGCAAGGTCGTCCGCCTCGAGCGCGGCGACCGCGCCCGCTGCAAGGTCTACTCAGACAATCCGGCCGCCGTCGCTCGCCACTTCCTCGGGCAGGGAGCCGAGTGGGTCCACGTCGTCGACCTCTCGAGCGCCTTCGAGGAGGACGAGGAGGCCCGCGCCGCCAACGACGAGGCCATCCGCGCCATCTGCGCCGTCGAGGGCCTGTCCGTCGACGTAGGGGGCGGCGTGCGCTCCCTCGCGCGTATCGACGAGCTCCGCGACATGGGCGCCAAGCGCATCGCCCTCGGCACGGTGCTCGTTCGCGAGCCGGCGTTTGCCGAGGTCGTGGCCAGGGGCTTTGGCGGCCTGATCGTGGCGGACGTCGCCGCCAAGGACGGCGAGGTCAAGGTCAACGGCTGGCGCGACGGCGTGTCCCGCAGCCTCGACGAGGTCGTGGGGGAGTTGCGCGGCCAGGGGTTCCGCCACCTTGTCTTCACCGACATCGCCCGCGACGGCATGCAGACGGGCATCGACGTGGAGGCCTACCGCCGCGTCGCCGGCCTCGCGGGGTTCCCGGTGGTGGCGAGCGGTGGCATCACGAGCCTGGATGACATCCGCGCCCTCGCTGCCGCGGGTGACGACGTGATCGAGGGTGCCATTGTGGGCCGCGCCCTCTACGAGGGCAACTTCTCCCTGGCAGACGCGCTTGCCGCCGCTCACGGGGAGACGGGGGAGGGTGGCGCCGCCGCGCCCGCCGAAGGCGTCGCCACCAGCGACGTTCCCGCATCCGCCCGTCCCGAGAGGAGCGATGCCTAATGCTCGCCAAGCGCGTCATCCCCTGCCTCGACGTCAAGGACGGCCGCGTGGTCAAGGGCGTCAACTTCGTCGACCTGCGCGATGCCGGAGACCCGGTCGAGCTTGCGGCCGCGTATGACCGCGAGGGTGCAGACGAGGTGGTCTTCCTCGACATCACGGCGACGAGCGACAACCGTGCCACCACGATCGACATGGCTTCCCGTGCCGCCGGCGAGCTGTCCATCCCCTACGCCGTGGGCGGCGGCTTCCGGGATCTCGATGGCATGCGCCGCATGGTCGCGGCCGGTGCGGACAAGGTCTCGCTCAACTCCGCCGCTATCAAGGACCCCGAGCTCATCACGGCGGCGGCGCGCGCCTTTGGCAGCCAGGCCGTGATCTGTGCCATCGACGCCAAGCGCGTGGGTACCCCGGGCGCTCCCGGAGCCGACAAGTGGGAGGTCTACGTCGCGGGTGGGCGCAAGGCGACCGGCATCGACGCTGTCGAGTGGGCCGAGGAGGCCGCGCGCCGCGGAGCCGGAGAGATCCTGCTCACGAGCATGGACCGCGACGGCACCAAGGAGGGCTTCGACCTCGCGCTCACGCGTGCCGTGGCGCGTGCCGTGCCCATCCCCGTCATCGCGAGCGGCGGCGTGGGTACGCTCGAGCACTTCGCCGAGGGCATCATCGAGGGCGAGGCCGACGCGGTGCTCGCCGCGAGCGTGTTCCACTTCGGGACGTTCTCCATCCGCCAAGTCAAGGAATACATGGCGAGCCAGGGCATCCCCGTGAGATTGGATTTCTAGCATGGTCGAAGTCGTGGATCCGACAAGCCTCAAGTACGATTCCCAGGGGCTCATCCCCTGCGTGGTGCAGCAGTGGGATACCGGTGAGGTCCTCATGGTGGCATGGATGAACGAGGAATCCGTGCGCCTCACGCTCGAGCGCGGCACCACGTGGTTCTGGAGCCGCAGCAGGCAAGAGCTCTGGAACAAGGGCGCCACGAGCGGCAACACGCAGCAGCTCCGCGAGCTCTGGGCTGACTGCGATAACGACACGCTGCTCGCGAAGGTGGACTCGCCGGGCCCGGCGTGCCACACCGGCAACCGCAGCTGCTTCTTCAAGACCGTCTCCAAGGAGGACTAACCATGGGAGTGCGCACCGCGAACGTCCAGCCCGGCAACATCGGCGAGACCCTCGAGGGCCTCGCCGCGACCATCCACGCCCGCCGAGACGCCTCGCCCGAGACGAGCTACACGGCCCGTCTGCTCACAGACGTCGAGGACGAGCTGCTCAAGAAGATCGCGGAAGAGGCGAGCGAGGTCATCATGGCGTGCAAGGACGACGACCATGACCACATCCGCTACGAGGCGGGCGACCTCGTCTATCACCTGCTCGTGACCCTCGAGCGCTACGGCGTGACCCTCGACGAGCTTGCAGGAGAGCTCAACGCCCGCATGAAGTAGGCAAGCGTCCGCAGAGGACCCAATATCCAAGTCCGTAGAGGACTCAATTTCCAAATTACCCGCGAAGTAGGGGCCTGAAACGAGTCACCTGAAGTAGAGCTCAAAGTTTAGATTTAAAACATGCAGGTGAATAGTTTGCATGTTGGTGGCCTACTTTGCGAGTCGCCAATCAGGCCCCTATTTGACAACTTTTTCCTTTGGACAGCGGTTTCGCTGCGATCGCGTGTGGCTTCATTTTGAGTCAGAAGCGTTGCAATCGAGCGCGCCGTGTCGTCTTAACCAACCACTCACCGCTCGAAATCGACCGCTTACGCTCGCTTTTGCGTGAGTTTGCACACTTGTGCTCAAATCTGCGCAGAAGTGTGCAATAGTACGCATTGTAAGATGCGAAAGCTCAGGCCCACGGGTGCTCAGGCCCCACGGCTAGAGCCGGTTGAAGGAGCGTTATGCTCGCCGAGGAACGTCGCCAGCGCATGGTCGAGATGGTCGCGGAGAACGCCACCGTTTCCGTCGCGGAGTTCGCCAACCTGTTCGATACGTCAGAATCCACGATCCGCCGCGACCTCGACCGTCTCGAAGCCGCCGGCCTTCTCGTGAAGGTGCATGGTGGCGCCGCCAGCGTCGAGACCGCGCTTACGCCCGCGCCCTTCGTCGCCGCCGAGCCCACCATGGCCGAGAAGCGCGACCTCCACACGCCCGAGAAGCACGTGCTGGCCGCCTGGGCAGCAGCTCAGATCCAGCCGGATGACTTCGTCTACCTTGACTCCGGCTCCACCACGCAGGCCATCGTTGAGCACCTCTCGGAAACCGCCTGCCTCGCGACCTTCGTCACCAATTCCGTCTCCCTGGCGCTCGCGCTCGCCAACTGCGGCGCCCGCACGATCGTCATCGGCGGCGACGTCAAGGCTGGCACGGAGGCCATCGTGGGCCCCGGCGCGCTCGACGCGCTCTCTCGCTACAACTTTTCCAAGGGCTTCTGGGGCACGAACGGCGTTACGGTCGAGCAGGGCTTCACCACGCCGGACACGAGCGAGGCCATGGTCAAGCTCGAGTCGATGAAGCACGCCCGTGAGCGCTTTGTCCTGGCAGACGCCAGCAAGATCGGCGTCGTGACGCCGGTCACCTTCTCCCGCTTCGAGGACGCGACGCTCGTCACCTGCGGCGTTGTCGACCCCGTCATCTCTGGCCTTTCCAACGTCGTGGAGGTATCCGCATGATCTGCACCGTAACGTTCAACCCCTCGCTCGACTACATCGTCCGCGTGGACGACATGCGCCTCGGCGTGATCAACCGCACCACCTATGAGCAGGTGCTTCCCGGTGGCAAGGGCATCAACGTCTCCATCGTCCTGGGCAACCTCGGTCACGCCTCCCGTGCGCTCGGCTTTCTCGCCGGTTTTACCGGCGCCGAGATCGCCCGCCGCGTGAGCGAGGCTGGCGTCTCCGCCGACTTCATCGAGGTCGCCGAGGGCATGAGCCGCATCAACGCCAAGATCAAGAGCAACGAGGAGACCGAGCTCAACGGCCAGGGCCCGCTCATCACCGAGGAGAACATCGAGGAGCTCTACGCCAAGCTCGACATCCTGGGCGAGGGCGACACCCTCGTCATCTCCGGTTCCGTGCCCAACACGCTTCCCGGCGACATGTACGAGCGTATCATGGCGCGCCTCGACGGCCGCGGTGTCCGTATCGTGGTCGACGCCGAACGCGACCTGCTCACGCGCGTGCTTCCCTACAAGCCCTTCCTCGTGAAGCCCAATAACATCGAGTTGGGCGACATCTACGGCGTGACCCTCGAGACCCGCGACGAGGTCGTCCCGTATGCCAAGCGCATGCAGGAGGCCGGCGCCCAGAACGTGCTCGTCTCCATGGCGGGCGAGGGCGGCGTGCTCGTCTCCGCGGACGGCCAGGTCTTCCAGAGCCCTGCCGCCAAGGGCACCGTCGTGAACTCCGTGGGCGCGGGCGACTCGAGCGTTGCCGGCTTCCTCGCGGGCCTCATCGAGACCGGCTCCTACGAGACGGCCTTCCGCATGGCCCTCGCCAGCGGCTCCGCCAGTGCCTTCTCCGACCACCTCGCCACGCGCCCCGAGGTCGAGGCGCTTATGGCCGGCTCTCGCTAGCTTCCTTCCGCCAATCCTCCTCCTTGCCGGAGCGCCCCTCTCCCTCGCGCCTGCGCGCGGCGCTCCGGCCCTTCCGTCATGCCGTGCCGTCCCGGTGGACCGGTGCTGCGAATATCGTCCGGGCAAACGCCCGGGAGAGAAAGGTTGAGTAATGAGAATCACCAGTCTGCTCAAGCCTGAGGCCGTCAAGATCGGGGGTGTCGCGTCTGACAAGGACGATGCCATCACCAAGCTCGTCAAGCTGATGGAGACCCAGGGCAACGTCGTCGACGTCGACGCCTACACTGAGGCCGTCCATACACGCGAGTCGTTCGGTTCCACGGCGCTTGGCGAGGGTATCGCGATCCCGCACGCCAAGACGGCCGCCGTCTCCGCGCCGGGCCTTGCCGCGATGACGCTGCCCGAGGGCGTCGACTACGACGCGCCGGACGGCCTGCCCACCACGCTCATGTTCCTTATCGCCGCGCCCGACACCAAGGCCGACGTCCACCTCGAGGTCCTCTCGCGCCTCTCGATGCTCCTGATGGACCCGGAGTTCTGCGACAACCTCCGCGCCGCTAAGACGGCGGAGGAGTTCCTCGCCGTCATCGACGCCGCCGAGGACGCCAAGCTTGCCGCCGAGAACGCGAAGGCCGCCGCTGCCGCCGCCGCTGACGCCACAGGCTATGACATCGTCGCCATCACCGCCTGTCCCACGGGCATCGCCCACACCTACATGGCGGCCGAGGCCCTCGAGAACAAGGCCAAGGAGATGGGCCTGCGCATCAAGGTCGAGACCCAGGGCTCCGCGGGCGCCAAGAACGTCCTCACGGCCGAGGACATCACCGGTGCCAAGGGCGTCATCATCGCCGCCGACAAGAACATCGAGCTCTTCCGCTTCGACGGCAAGCCGCTCTACAGCTGCCCGGTCTCCCGTGGCATCAACGAGCCCGAGGCCCTCATCAACGAGGTCATGGAGGGCCGCGCCCCGATCCACCACAACGCCGGTGGTGCCGCCGCTCCCGCCGCGACCTCTGACGGCGAGTCGACCTGGCACAAGATCTACAAGCACCTCATGAACGGCGTCTCCCACATGCTGCCGTTCGTGATCGGCGGCGGCATCCTCACCGCCATCGCGTTCCTCGTTGACCAGCCTGGTCTCGGCACCTCGGCCTATGGCTCCTCGATCCCGGCTGCGGCCCTGTTCAAGACCATCGGCGGCGAGGCGTTTGGCCTCATGCTCCCGATCCTCGCGGGCTACATCGCGAGCTCCATCGCGGACCGTCCGGGCCTCGCCCCTGGCTTCGTCGGCGGCCTCTTCGCCAAGGCTGGCTATGACTTCGCCTACCTGGGAACGCTCGACGCGACCGCGCTCGTCTCCGGCGGCTTCATCGCGGCGCTCTTCGCGGGCTTCGCTGCCGGCTACCTCACCCTGGGCATCGAGCGCGTCTGCGACAAGCTCCCGAGCTCGCTTGAGGGCATCAAGCCGATGCTGATCTACCCCGTCCTTGGCACGCTCGCCATTGGCGTCGTGATGCTTGCGCTCAACCCGGTCTTTGCCGCGATCAACACCGCGCTCAACGGCTTCCTTGCGGGCCTTGGCACGAGCAACATCGTGGTCCTTGGCCTCGTCCTCGGCGGCATGATGTCTGTCGACATGGGCGGCCCCTTCAACAAGGCTGCCTACGTGTTTGGCACCGCCGCTCTCGATCCCAGCTCCGGCCTTGGCACCACCGGCCAGGTCATCATGGCCTCCGTCATGGTGGGTGGCATGGTTCCGCCGCTGGTCATCGCCCTTTCCACCACGTTCTTCAAGAATCGCTGGACCAAGCAGGACCGCAACGCCGGCCTTGTGAACTACATCATGGGCCTCTCCTTCATCTCCGAGGGTGCCATTCCGTTCGCCGCCGCTGATCCCGGCCACGTCCTGCCCAGCTGCATCATCGGCTCCGCCATCGCCGGCGGCCTCTCCGCGGCCTTTGGCTGCACCAGCCCCGCCCCGCACGGTGGCGCCTGGGTCGCCGCCGTCATCGGTAACCCCGCGATGTGGCTCGTCGCCTGCCTCGTGGGCGCCGTGGTGGGCTGCCTCATCCTCTCCTTCTGGAAGAAACCGCTGGACGCCAGCGAGTCCGGCCTGGAGAAGTAGGGGCGCGCGGACGCGGGTGCCCTACGGGGGTGGGGCGCCCGCCGGGGCGAGGCTCGCGGAATGCGCTGGCTCGCCCGCGCGAATGCTCGCTCGCAACATGGCGTGACGTCTGGGGCGGTCCTTCGGGGCCGCCCCTTTCGTTTTGGGCGTTTGCTTGTCTTGCCCGCGGCACCGTATTCGTTCGCAACCGCTCCGTTACGGCTGACGCTGCCTTTCGCGCCGCCGCACGCGAGCGGGTATCCTTCTAGGCGACGACTATCGAGGGGATGGGCATGGCGAGGACGGCAGACATCAAGGTGACGCTTGCGGATGGCGCGGTGGCGCGCGTACGCGTCGAGGCCCCGGAGGGCGTGGCTGACGCTCCCGGGACGCCCTTTGGTATGACGTACGAGCCCGCGCCCGTGGTTGCGCTGGCCGATGACGGGCTTGCCGAGGATATCGCTCGAGACCTCGCCTTCCTTGGGAGAAGCGTCGCGACCGTGTCCTGCGAGGCTCGCGAGCTCGAGGGGCCGGACGTGGCCGAGGCCATGAGCGCGCTTGGCGTGACCCAGGCGCATCTGCTGGTGGGTGGCGCCGGCGCCCGTGCCGCGCGTTCCCTTGCCGAGAGGAGCCCGCATCGCGCGCTCTCCGTCGCGTGCCACGAGGAGGGGGAGGACGTCTCCGCCTTCGTGCGCCGCGCCGCTCGCGCCATGGACGAGGCGGAGCCCGTGCGCAGGCATCGGCCGCTTGTGGTGTTCGAGGATGGCGCGGCGCATGTCGCCCCTCGGGTCGAGGGCGTCCTCGTGAGGACAGCGACGCTTGCCGATGAGCTGGCGATTCTCGCCATGTATGACCATCTCCTCGATTCCTGCGACGTCCCTGGCCGGGAGACCTGCGGCTGGCTGCGCGGCTTCTGGCCGCTCCCGGATGACGTGAGCCGCCGCTTGCGCGAGGGGGTCACGTGGGTGGCCGTCGACGCGGGGAAGGGCGAGGCGGATCCTCGCAGGGAAAGCGATGCCTCGGACGCTGGCCCCGCGGTCCTCGGCGCCATGTCGCTCGATGGGGACTTTGGCCTTCCCGGGACCGAGCCTGACTGGGAGCCGCTCGGGCCGGGCGAGTTCTTGACCTGCCACCTGCTGGCGACCGACCCCGCCGCTCGCGGCCGCGGCATCGCGACGGCGCTTCTCGCGGAGTACGCGCGCGAGGCCATCGCGCGAGGCTGCAAGGCTCTGCGCATCAACACCAGCCCGGAGAGCCTCTCGAACCGCCTCTACCGCGAGCTTGGCTTCACGCTTCACGCGCCGCAGTGGTTCCCCTACGAGGGCCTTCCCATCACCGGCTGGACGAACGTCTACGAGCTGCGCCTCGACGGTCCCGCGGAGGGAGGCAAGCCTGCTGCGCCCGGCATGTCTGTCGCGGCTGACGAGCCCGCCGCGCCCTGCGAACCCGCCGCGCTCTGCGAACCCGCCGCGCCTTGCGAACCCGCCGCGGCCACCGGGGGGCCGTCCGTCCGCACCCTCGGCGACATCGACTTCTTTGGCGATGCCGCCCTGCGGCAACGCCTCGTGCGCGTCAGCGTGTGGCTCCTTCTCGGTGGGGCGGCGCTTGCCGTGACGCTCTCCGTCGTGGCGGGCGCTGGCGTCATCGAGGAGATGCTGGCGCTCCCGGGCGATTGGGGTGCGGTGATGTGGCCCCTCGCCATGATCGCCCTCTCCGTCGTGGCACTCCCCGTGCACGAGCTCGTGCACGCTCTGCTCATGCGTGTCCTCGGCGGCCCTGGCACGCGGGTGAGCTTTGGCTACCAGGCGGGCATGCTCTATGCGGGATGTCCCGGCCTCGTGCTCTCCAAGCCCCGTTTCGTCGCGGTCCTTCTCGCGCCCGCGGTTTTGGTCACGGCTGCCCTCTTGGGGTTGGGCCTTATGCTCGGATATCCCTTCATGACCATCTGGGCTGCGGTTCTGCACCTGTCTGGCTGTTCCGGAGACATCCTCGCCGCGGACGCGATCCTGCGCGAGCGCGCCTGCACGCATTGCCGAGATACGGAACGGGGCGTCGAGTTGCTCTGCGGGTGGGTAGGATAAGTGGCACGCCTCGCCCAGAGAGAAGGAATGCAAATGAAGGTCGCCATTGCCCAGATGAACACCACTCCCGGCGATTTCGACGCCATCGTGGACAAGATGTGCTCCTATGACACGGTCGCCCATGCCTATGGGGCTGATCTCATCGTCTTCCCCTCGACCGTCATGATGGGCTGCGACCCGCTGTCGCTGGCGCAGTGCCCTGGCTATGTCCTCGATTTCTCCTCCGCCATGGGCGCGCTCTCGGAGCGCCTGACGACGCCCGCCATCGTGCCCTTCGTATCGGGCGGCATCGGCCCGTCCATGCCGGAGGCCGCGCTTATCCGCAACGGCGCGGTGCTCCCCCTCTCCATCGCGGGCACCGTCTCGAACGCGGGCCAGGCAAAGCCCGGTATGGCCGCGTCCGCGCTCGCGGGCTCTCCGCCAGTGGTCTCGATCGAGGGCGTCAATGTGGGCGTGGCCTATACCTTTGACGAGCTCGAGCTCTTCGCCTCGGGAAGCCTACCCGCGGATGTCATCTGCTTCGTGCCGTTCGAGGGGTACGACGTTGACGAGCAGGCGACCTGCTTCGCCCCGTCCGTCTCGGACGGCTGTTTTGTCGAGGAGGCCAAGGGCGCGGATGCCTGGATCGTTGCCGCGAATGCCGTCGGCGCCTTTGGCGACCTGGCTTTCGTGGGCGGCTCCTTCGTTATGGCGCCGTGGGGCGAGCTCGCCGCCGCCTCTCGTTGCTTTGCCGAGGACGTCTTCGTGTGCGACATCGACGTCAAGGGCGAGGGCCCGCTGGCGAATCCGGTGGCTCCGCCCGCGTTCGACCGCGAGCGGATCCTGTGGGACGCCTGCGTGCTCGCGACGCGCGACCGCTGTGACAAGCAGGGCCTTTCTGGTGTCGCCGTCGTGTGCGACGGTAGCCTCTCCTCGAGCGTGACGTGTGCCATCGCAGTCGACGCCGTGGGCCCGATGCGCGTTCACGCGCTCGTGTGCGGCGCGGGCGAGGAACTCGAGGACGCGCGTGGCGTCGTGCGCGCGCTCAAGATTCGCGACGTGGACGAGCTCGCGGCGCGCGACGTCGAGCGCGCCGCGGTAGCCCTCGGCGGCAACGAGACCGAGGACCTTGCGCGTGGCCTCGTCGAGGCACGTCTGGGGGCCTGGGCCCGCGCGGGAGAGCTCCTCACGCTCTCGAGCGCGGATAAGACCGAGCTTGCCGTGGGCTCCTCCTCGTTTGACCCCGCCCCTGCCGCCCGCGCGGCCGCCTTTGCCCCGTTGGGGGACATCTACCGTTCTGACGTCATGCGCCTCGCGCGTTACCGCAACACCGTCTCTCCCGTGATCTGCCCGCGCGCGGTACAGCGCCTCTGTGTCCCCACTGACCTGGGGCTCGAGGGCATCGCGGAGACTGACGAGCAGTGCCTGTCCGAGCTTGATGCCAGCCTGCTCGCGCACTTCGAGCACAACTACGGCCTTACCGAGCTTGCCCAGGGCCGCCTGGGCGAGGACGGCGCGGCACGTCTGCTCGAACGCGTGCGCGCCTGCGAGCTCGCGCGTCGTCACGGGCCGCTGTATCCGCTGTTCTCCTCTCGCTCGCTATCCGAGGCTCAGGTGCCGCTGATGGATGCCTGGCGTGACCGCATGCGCCCCGAGCCGCTTCGCATGCCCGACGAGGGGGAGCTCACCCGGGCGGTTGTTGGCGCGGCGCATGACCTGGGCGTCTACGATGCCGCAGCCAAGATGGACGCGCCTTCGACTCCGCCCGCGCCCGCGGCTTCACCTTCGCTTGCGACTCCGAACACCCCGGCCTCGGCGTCTGCGATCGCCTTTATGGCCGACGACCCGGAGGCGCCCAAGGCGTCTATGCGCTCGCGCGTGAACGAGGCGCTGGGCTACCTGCAGGAGCTTTCTGATGGCAAGCGCATGCGCGAGGGGCTGGGCGGCGACAAGGGCGGCCAGGGTGGCGGCATCTGGCCCGACGGCTTCTTCTCTGACAACTAGGGGCCCGCGCACTTTCACGTGCTTGGCCGCGCGCCTTAATCTGCGCGGCGCGTGCCTGTCGCCCTGGTAGCGCGTCTTTACCAAAGCCTCCGCGTCACGAGATGGCCGCGGAGGCTTCTTGTTTACGCCCCTCGCGTCGCGGCGCTGTCGTGCTACTATAGAACCCATGTTCGATATCGGGAGACGCTAATGGCAGCGAGGGGAGGCGCGCATGATCGTGCTCGGCATTGACCCGGGCCTGGCAAACACCGGCTGGGGCGTCATCGAGACGCGCGGTTCCGTCGCGCGTGCCCGCGCTTACGGCTGCATCCACTCGGAGGCGTCGGAGCCGCTACATGAGCGCCTTGGCGCAATATGCTCGCAGCTGGCGGCAGTCATCGAGCGCTACCAGCCCTCGTCCGTCGCCATCGAGGACATCTTCTTCGGGCAGAACACGCGCTCCGCGATCCTCACGGCCCACGCACGCGGCGCGGCCCTCGTGGCGTGCTCGCAGGCTGGCGTCGAGGTCGCGTCATACACGCCCATGCAGATCAAGCAGTCCGTCGTGGGCACGGGTGCCGCGGACAAGCGCCAGGTCACGTACATGGTGCGCAACGTCCTCGCGCTCGACCACGATCCAAAGCCAGACCATTGCGCGGACGCCCTGGCCGCCGCGGTGTGCCACGCCAACCTCTCCCGCACGTTCGCGGCATCTGCCGCGCAGGGCGGGGAGGCCGCGCGCAGGCTCGCCGCTACGCGCGCCGGTCTCACCGCGTCTTCGGAACACGATAGAAGGGTGGGCGCATGATCGTCCAGCTAACCGGTACCCTGGTTGAGTTCACGGCGAGCTCCGTCGTGCTCGATGTCCACGGCGTGGGCTATGAGCTCGGCGTCTCGGCCGTCACCGCGTCGAGCCTGCCTGAGGCCGGCACGCCCGGCGTGACCCTGCTCACGCGCATGCTCGTGCGCGAGGATTCGATGACGCTCTTTGGCTTCTCCTCCCGCGAGGAGCGCTCGCTGTTCGACCGCCTCTGCGCCATCTCCGGCGTGGGTCCCAAGCTTGCGCTCTCGGTCCTCTCCACGTTCACGCCCTCGCAGCTCGCGGGCGTCGTCGTGGCGGAGGACGCGGGCATGATGGCGACGGTCCCGGGCGTGGGTAAGAAGCTCGCGAGCCGTCTTCTGCTCGAGCTCGAGAGCGTCTTCTCCAAGGATCCCACGCTCGTCTCGCTGGCGAGCGCGGCCTCGCTTCCCGCTCGTGGTGGCGTCGTCGCGGCGGCCCCTGCCGCGGGCTCCGGCGTTGACGCGGACGTCACGGCGGCGCTGCTTGCCATGGGCTTCACCGGCGAGGAGGCGACGCTTGCCCTCGAGGGTCATGAGGAAGCCGGCGCCACGTCTACCAAGGACACGATTCAGTACGCGCTCAAGCGCCTGGGGAGGAGGTCCTAATGTGGGAGGCGGATACCTCGCGTGACCTGTTTGCGGATTCCATGCCCGCGCCTGGTGCCCCCAGGCCCGTCACGTCGTCCCTTACGGCGGATGACCTGGAGATTGACCGCACGCTCCGTCCGCAGACGCTTGACGAGTACTGCGGCCAGCAGCGCGTGCGCCAGAATCTCCGTGTCCTCATCGAGGCGGCGAAGAGTCGCCATGAGCCGCTCGACCACGTGATCTTCTCCGGCCCTCCGGGTCTTGGCAAGACGACGCTCGCCTCGGTCGTCGCGAACGAGATGGGCTCAAAGATCCATACCACGAGCGGCCCCGCCATCGAGCGCACGGGTGACCTCGCGGCCATTCTCACCAACCTCGAGGCGGGCGACGTCCTGTTCATCGATGAGATTCACCGCCTCAACCACAATGTGGAGGAGGTCCTGTACCCCGCGATGGAGGACTTCTTCCTCGACATCGTGATCGGCAAGGGCCCGGCCGCGCGGTCGATCAGGCTCGACGTACCGCGTTTCACCCTCGTGGGGGCAACCACGCGCACGGGCCTGCTCACGGGCCCTCTGCGCGACCGCTTCGGCATCTCCTTCAGGCTCGATTACTACTCGGTGGAGGAGCTCGCCCAGATTGTGGAGCGCTCCGCCGGTATCCTCGGCGTCAGCATCGACCATGACTCCGCCCTCGAGGTCGCAAGCCGCAGCCGTGGCACGCCGCGCCTGGCGAACCGTCTGCTCAAGCGCGTGAGGGATTACGCCCAGGTGCGCGCCGCCGGTGCCATCACGGCGGAGGTCGCGGCGGAGGCCATGAGCTTCTTCGAGATTGACGAGCTTGGCCTCGACTGGATGGACACGAAGATCCTCCAGGCCCTCGCGGGCACCTTCCGCGGCAGGCCCGTGGGCCTTTCCACCATCGCGAGCTCCGTGGGAGAGGATCCCTCGACGATAGAGGACGTCTACGAGCCCTACCTGCTCCAGCGCGGTCTCATCGTGCGTACGCCGCAGGGCCGCCAGGCCACGCTCGCCGCGTTCGAGCACCTCGGCCTCACCCCGCCACCTGGGGTGTAGGTGCTTCGGTCAGTCCGCACCATAGAGTCGCTTTCAACCGCGCGCTTGCCCTCGGGCCGGCGCGCGGTCGCTTTTGCGGCGCGGACTCATGCGGCAACCACGCCTGGGAGCCGCCCGCGCGTCCGCCGGGCTGGTTGCGTCCCGCGCTTGCGTTGCCTAGGTGGTAGTTGCCCATCCGCGCATATTTTTGCCTCCCAAACGAATAGAATCTAAAGAATGACTGTTCAGAGGAGGAAGCTCGTATGCTTCAGCGCGACTACATTGTTGAGTTGACCAGGCGTTTTGGAGAGGTGCTCTCGAAGCGCCTGCGTGCCGCCATGCTCGACGCGGACCCCGATGCCATCCATGACCTCGAGGACGCCGTGGGCAACCTGCTCGATCTCGACGGCGCGACGGCGCTCTCGCTCGATCCGGACTCCCTCGTCACGATGATGGAGCTCTCCGGTATCGCGGATTCCCTGGCGGAGTACGTCGCCTACGCGCTCCTGCGCATCGCGGACGCCTACGAGGCCCGCGGGAGCATGGGCATCGCGATGGCCCGTCGCCAGCAGGCGGATGCCGTCTGTATGTCCTTCATGGTCAAGTACGGCCATGTTCCCGAGGAGTATCGCGAGTTAGACGCCGAGATTGCCGCTGAGAAAGAGAGGAGCTAGCATGGCCGCGGACAACGCTGCCATGACGGGTGCGGGAGCCGCGGCGGCGGGCACTCCCGCGGCGACGAGCGCTGCGGCCGTTACGAGTCCCAACGCTGGCGCGTCTACCACCCCGCTCTCCGTTCTGAGCGAGATCGGTCAGCTCCGTCGCGTGTGTCTCCACCGTCCCGGTGACGAGCTCCTGAACCTCATCCCGGTCGACCTCGACAGGCTGCTCTTCGATGACACGCCGTTCCTCGAGCTCGCCCAGGAGGAACACGACAACTTCGCCAACCTCCTCCGTAACGAGGGTGTCGAGGTCGTCTACCTCGAGCGTCTCGTCGCGGAGGCCATCGCCGCCGTGCCAGGAGCTCGCCAGGAGTTCACCAACCAGTTCCTGGCGGAGTGCGGCGTGCATGACAACGTTGCCCTTGCCGCCATCCGTGGCCTGCTCGACTCGATCGCGGATCCGTACGAGCTCGTCCTCAAGACGATGGCGGGTATCACGAAGCATGAGCTCTGCCTTCCGCTCGACGTTCGCTACGTTCCGGGCACAGGCCTGGTTCCCGGTTCCTCCTCGTGCGGCGGCACCGGCTCCACGCTCGCGGGCATCCTCGGTGACGCGGCGGAGGCGGAGACGGAGCTCATCGTCGACCCGATGCCCAACCTCTACTTCACGAGGGATCCGTTCAGCGTGGTGGGTCCCGGCGTGTGCCTTAACCGCATGTACAAGGTGACGCGTCGTCGCGAGACCATCTACGGGCGCTTCCTGTTCGCCTGCCACCCCGCGTACCGCGAGGTGCCGCTGTGGTATGACCGCGATCTTGCCTATCACGTCGAGGGTGGCGACATCCTCGTCCTGGGCGAGCACACGGTCTGCGTGGGCATCTCCCAGCGTACGGAGGCGGCGGCGATCGACACGCTCGCATGCCGCATGATCTGGGACGAGGCTTGCCCCATCGAGGAGGTCTACGCCCTGCGCATCCCGGAGAACCGTGCGTTCATGCACCTCGACACGGTGCTTACGCAGGTGGACTATGACCGCTTCACGGTCTATCCCGGCATCCTCGGCACGATGCAAGTCTTCCGCATCGCGCGCGGTGCCCACGAGGGGGAACTTGCCGTCGAGGAGGTCTCGGACTCGCTCGACCGCGTGCTTGCGCGCATCCTGCACGTGCCTGCCGTCCAGCTCATTCGCTGCGGTGGGGGAGACTCTATCGCCGCAGCGCGCGAGCAGTGGAACGACGGATCGAACACCCTCGCCATCGCGCCGGGCCGCGTCTGCGTCTACCAGCGCAACACCGCCACGAACGAGGCGCTCGCCAAGGCGGGCCTGGAGCTCGTGGTCCTGCCGTCAAGCGAACTCTCCCGCGGCCGCGGCGGCCCCCGCTGCATGAGCATGCCCTTCGCCCGCGACGCCCTCTGAAGTTGACAAAGGGACAGTCCCTTTGTCAACCGGCGCGTCTGCACGGGTTGCTTTGTCAACTTTTGGTATCGTGGCAGGGATGGCGCTTGAAGGTGCTCGTATAGCTCGTTATAATCACGAAATATTCTAAATAGCACCGTTTATGCAAGAATCTGAATATTACACCCGCGTTTACGCATAACGCGCAGCGGCCAGACGAGAGGATCATCATGAACCACACCAAGGCGGACGAGACCTACGCGGCGAAGGGCGTCGACCTCTCTGGTCGCAACTTCCTCAAGCTCCTCGACTACACCCCGGACGAGATCCTCTACCTCATCGATCTCGCGGCCGAGCTCAAGGCCATGAAGAAGGCCGGCGAGGCTCATGACTGGCTCCACGGCAAGAACGTCGTCCTACTGTTCGAGAAGACCTCCACGCGCACGCGCTGCAGCTTCGAGGTCGGCGCGATGGACCTCGGCATGGGCGTCACCTACCTCGACCCCAAGAGCTCGCAGATGGGCAAGAAGGAGTCCATCGAGGACACCGCCCGCGTGCTCGGCCGCATGTATGACGGCATCGAGTACCGTGGCTTCGCCCAGAGCATCGTCGAGGACCTCGCCAACAACGCCGGCGTCCCCGTTTGGAACGGCCTCACCACGGAGTTCCACCCCACGCAGATGATCGCCGACATGCTCACCGTGCGCGAGCACACCGGCAAGCTCGCTGGCAACAAGCTCACCTTCATGGGCGACGCCGGCAACAACGTGGGTAACTCCCTGATGGTCGTCTGCGCCAAGCTCGGCCTCGACTTCTGCGCCTGCGGCCCCACCGCTCAGATGCCGGACGCGGAGCTCGTGGAGGAGTGCCGCAAGATCGCCGCGGAGAACGGCTCCACCATCACCCTGACCGAGGACCTCGACGAGGGCCTTGCCGGCGCCACCGTCGTCTACACGGACATCTGGGTTTCCATGGGCGAGCCGGCGGACATCTGGGGCGAGCGCATCAAGCTCCTGTCGCCCTACCAGGTCAACGCCGAGGCCATGGCCAAGGCCGCGCCGAACGCCATCTTCATGCACTGCCTGCCCAGCTTCCACGACCTCAACACCACCACGGCCGTCGAGGTCAACGAGCAGTTTGGCATCGCCGAGATGGAGGTCACGGACGAGGTCTTCGAGTCCGAGAAGTCCGTGGTCTTCGACGAGGCCGAGAACCGCATGCACTCCATCAAGGCCGTAATGTACGCCACGCTGAAGTAGCGGCGGGGGAACGGCGAGCGTGGGGTGAGCGGGCGAGCGAGTCTGGCCCTCGGCTCACGCGAGCTGCGCGATAACCAGCAAGAACGAGGCCCGGCAGGCGACGCGCTTGCCGGGCCTCGTTTGGTAAGAGGTGGTGAATGTCGGCCGGTCGCAGTGCCCATTTCAGCTGACAAGCTGGGCTCTCGTTCGCGTTGGCCACCCTAGAATGATGCAAACACGTAAGCCGGCACGTTTCGTTTGAGAGCGAGGAGGCAGGATGAGGGCCGTCGATGTCGCGAACTACCTGGTCGAGAGATGGGGGAGGTGCTATCCCGCCACCATCCACAAGCTCAACAGGTTGGTCTACCTCGTGCAGGCTGAGGCCATCGCCACGACGGGCGAGCCACTTTTCGAGGACCGCATCGAGGCCTGGCAGTGTGGCCCGGTGGTGCACGCCGTCATCCATGCATTTGGCGAGCAGGGCGACGCGATGATCGCCGCGCCGACCGAGCATGTGGAGGTCAAGTCGGACGCCGTCCGTCTGATCGACTCCGTCGCGGAGAAGTATGGCCCGCTGCCCGCGTTTGACCTCGTCAGCTTCGTGCGCCGCCCGGGTGGCGCGTGGGCCAGGGTCTATGCGCCAGGCCGCGAAGCTGAGATCATGTCTGACGCGATCAAGGCCTCGGCGGACGCGAGCGCGGATGCGAGCGGGCCTGAGCTCTTCTCCGCGATGCTCGATGCCGTTGCCCAGAACATGCCTCGTGCCCTCAAGATGCTGGAGACCTCCTGATGAAGACCGTGGACGAGAAGCGCGTACCGGTGCCCGTCCTCGCCGTGCCGGTACCCGTCCTCGTGCTTGACGAGGAGGAGACCATCGAGGATCTAGCTGTGACGATTTGCGCCTTTCAGCAGGGGCTGGGGGAGGAGTTCGCGCTCTACTCGCCGGACCCCTCTGATGCGCCGGGCGCGACGGTGACGCGCGAGAAGCTTCAATCTGTACTCGCGACGACGTTCTGCACGTACTTTGGCCAGTCTCCGGCGGAGAGGTTCGCAGACCTCTTCGACCAGGCGACCTACCTCGCGCAGCACCTGGCCAAAGACCACCTGTTCCAGGACGGCAACAAGAGGACAGCCCTGACTGCCGCGCTCGCCATCCTGCGAAGTGCCGGCGTCTGCGTGGCGTTCGACGATACGGACGATCCCGCGACGAACCGCTACTACGCCTGGATCCAGGACATCGTTTCCGGAGCGCGAACGAACGAGGCGCTCTCCGAGGAGCTCAGGCAGAGCGCGGTCATCGGATAGCTGCTGCTGGCCGGCATGCCCGTCTCGCACGAGGTCATCGGCAGGAGAAGCGCGGTCATCGGATAGCTGCTGCTGGCAACGCGGCGACAATATCGAGGCCCGACAGGCAATCGCGTCTGTCGGGCCTCGCGGTTTTAGGTGACCATTCGCGAGTCCGCTCGACGGTGCCGACATCTGAAAACCCGACTTAGAAAAGCCTAATGCCCAAGAAAGCCGAGCGTAACACCATTACAAGTGTTTGCTGCAGGAGATGCCTTCTGCCCGAAGTGCGGTACCCCGCGCGGCATCGCCGGTGCGACGCCGCAGCCTGCGGCGTCGGTGGACGCAGCTGCCGCTCAGCCGGCAAAAGCCAAAAAGAAGAAGACTCTGGCGATCATCGTCGCCGTCCTGGCGCTCATTGCCATCGCCGTCGGGGTGGTCGCCGTCAACGCAAAGCCCAAGGGACCGGACTTCCAGGGGCTGTACGACGAGTATTGCAGCAGCCCTTGAGCGAAGGTGGCGAACGACGGAAGCTATCTCACCATCGACAGCAACCCCTCTGATCGTAGGGCGGATAACAACATTTATATCTCTGAAGTGGATCAGGCAGTTAAGGACATCAACAAGGCTCTTGGCTTTGACGAGTCGCTTTACGAGAGAATGAGTCGAACCAACGCTCTGGCGGGTATGCAGAGCGAGACCGGTAACGGCGTGAGGGTGAGTTGGGACTACCATCCCAAAAACGGCCTCGAGGTCACGTACTCGATAGACAACGAATAACGACATACTCGGGACCACGTTAAGCGACCATAGTTTTCGGTTTGGATCGGGGCCAAACGAACCCGTCCCCTTTGGCCCTATGGATCGGGGCCAAACGAACCTGTCCCCTTTGGTCCCTAGAAGCAGAATCCCGGGAACACGTACGTGTTCTCGGCGTGCGCGTCGCCGGGGATGGCGCCGTTGAAGGCATCGCCGTCGGCCATGACGCGGTTGAATGCCGTTGACGCCGCGCCCTCGGAGACGTCGGCCGCGGGCGTGCGCTCCCACCAATAGACGGGCTGGCCGTCAACCTTGCGGACGAGACACTCGTTTGCGGTGAGCCCAGAGATGCCGAGCTCATAAAACAGCCGGTACTGGTTGCCCTCGCCGCTGTAGAGCGCACTCAGGTATGCATACTCCTCAGAGAACGTCTCGGGCCCCTGATAGCCGCACAGCTCGCTCATCGACGGCACCCAGAACGTGTCGCTCGTTGCCGTGATCGCGCTTGCGTCCCTTGCGGCGCCCGCGTTGTTCGTCAGCTTGTCAACGGCGACCACATTGCTCACGAGCTCGCTGGGCAAAAGCTCCGGCAGCTCGTCTGCCATCCACGACCGCAGCGACGACTGCTCCCAGCCGCCAAGCCGTGCGTCATCGTTCATCGCGCGCCGCGCCACGGGCGTGCGCATGAGAAAACTGAGACCCGCCACGCCCATACCGATCGCCGCGCGCCTCGTGCCCCGGAACTTTTCGCGTTCAAGCGCTTTCTTTACACGTACTCTAGAGTACGGTACTGTTGAGTACGGTACTCTGGAGTACGTGTTTGAATGGACGGTGCCACTTATGTTCGTCGGAAGAGAGAGCGAGCTCCACTCGCTTGAGCGTGCGTACGCCAAGGGCGGATTCCAGATGGCGGTTATCTACGGCCGGCGTCGAGTGGGCAAGACAACCCTCATCGACGAGTTCGTCAGGGGCAAGCCAACGCTCTACTTCACTGCACAGCAAAAGACTACAAGGCAGAACCTTGAGCTGTTCAGCGCGGCCGCCTATGAGGCGTTCTCGTTGCCCACATCGCTGCCTGCCTTCGCCACGTGGAACGATGCCCTGTCCTTCATCGTTGAGAAAGTGCGCTCTTGGGAAGCCCCACGGCCCCTCGTGTTCGTGTTCGACGAGTTCCCCTATGCCGCGGAGTCTGACCCGTCGCTGCCCTCCGTTCTCCAGTCCGCGATTGACCATGGCTTTGCGCAGGCGAATGCCATGCTCATCCTGTGCGGGAGCAACGAGGGGTTCATGGAGGGCGAGGTCCTTGGGAGCAAGAGCCCACTCTATGGCCGCAGGACCATGCAGCTGAGGCTTCTTCCCTTTGACTATCTCGATGCGGCCCGAATGCTCCCTGGGGTCTCTGACGAGGAGCTCGTCGCCTACTATGCGACGTTCGGCGGGACGCCGTATTATCTGTCACAGATAGATACGGGGCAGACATATGCCGAGAACGTCTCCGAGCTGTTCTTTGACCGGGCCGGCCTGCTCTACGAGGAGCCCCTCATGCTGTTGCGGCAGGAGTTCCATGAGCCGGCGGGCTACAATTCCGTGCTGGATGCGATTGGCTCCGGGGCAACGTCGCCCTCGCGCATTGCCGACAAGGTGGGGATGAACCCTAACTCCGTGGGGAAGTATCTCAGGTCGCTGGCGAGCCTCGGCATCATCGAGAAGCTCGAACCGCTGGGAGGCGGAACCGCGGCCAAGCGGGCGGTCTGGACGTTTGGGGACCCGTTCTTCTCCTACTGGTATCGCTTCGTGAGCAGGTACGTTGGCTCGATCGAGGAAGGCGCGGGCCGCGCCGTGGCGAGCTACGGTACGTCTGGCGAGGCGTTTCTCACGTATGTTGGCAAGCAGTTCGAGGACGTATGCCTGCAGTGGGTGCGCCGTGAGAGCATCGCTGGGCGGCTTCCCTTTGCCGCGCTGGAGTTTGGTCGCTGGTGGGGGACCGATCCTCATGCGCGCGAGGAGACTGACATTGACGTGGTCGCGGTCAATTCGATCGAGCGCGAGCTGCTCGTTGGGGAGTGCAAGTGGCGGAACTCGTTCGACGAGGCCGGGGCGCTTCGAACGCTCATGAGTCGTGCCGAGCTTCTTCGTGGCTACGACCGAAAGCACTACGTGCTCTTCTCAAAGAGAGAGTTCAGTGACGGGATGAAGAAGCGGGCGAGCGAGGGCAGCGGCTTGCGGCTTGTGACCCTTGGGGATTTATACGCTGAGTTGCGTGCGTGATTGAGACGGCAGCTGACCGACAGACATACGAAGATGCCGTGGCGGTCAACGATGGGGGTTCGTACGCGACCGATGAGGATCACGTGCCGAATGTTGGTGTCAGGCCGCGCCTGTCATCCTCGATACCGTCGACGTGCTCAGTCTGCCGAACTCGAGCTTGGTGGCCGCTGGCGACGAAAGATGGCTTGACCGCGCGGCTTCGAGCATGCCGTGCGCGTCGCCTGGGCCCTGGCGCTTCACGTGGGCGTGCCCACCCTTATCGCGTGGCTGCCCACGACGACCGGCACGCGCCTGCGCGACTTCGCCGACTTCTACCCCGAGCAGGCCGCCGTTGGCGGCGCGTGCGTCGCGCTGCTCGCGGCGGGTGGTCTGGCGAAGCTATGCGGCGGGGTGGGTTTGCGGGTGGCTTTCTACCGATGCCTGTGAGCGTTGGCCGGATGTGACCCGACGAGCTTCGAGTTCAGTGGGCGGGTCCGGTCTTCGGCGACGGCTTTCTCAACGTCCATACCGAGAACGGCTTCCTGAGAATCGGAACGGGGCTGAAGATGGACAAGTTTATCTTCAGCGACTCATGCGGGTGCGTGGGAGCATCGAACGTTTGACTTGCCGCTTCTATTGGAACGCGACGATGTCAAAACCTGTTTCCAGTTATCCGGGAATCCCATTGAGCGCAATGCGGCATCGTGACCTGACATGATGCGGTCTAATTCATTAACCATTTCGTTCCATTTCTCTGGCCATGAATTCTGGTAGATCCTCATGAGGACAAGAAGTGTCGGAAACTGCTTGTTGCTGGCATATGGCTTGTCTGCTTTGAGCAACGTTGGCCTGTTGGTCATTACTCTGTTGTAGAGCCTGGAGTGGTGCCCGCATATGTTGCGAACGTAGGTGAGGTGCCTGAGCCAGCTCTTGAGCGCGTGTGGCTTAAGCCCGAATTCTTCGGCGATGGCCTTCGCAACGGTAGTTTCGTTTTTATTAACAGCGGTGTTGCTGAGATTGCCGTACAGCTTCGATACGGTGCCAAGGGACATGATTTCAACGGCTGCCCAAATCGGTAGTTCACCATACTTCTCAAGATTGTGAAGCAGGCAAGGAACCTTGTTCTTCCTTGCCTGTTCAATCTCGCGTCTGACGTTATTGATTGACTCCGCATGCATGCTGGCATTGTTGAAGAGGCCTCTGTTGAGGTGTGCAAGGGGTCCATATGTCATGGAGAGGTGCTGCGCCAGTGTGGTCCGCGCTTTTATCTCGATTGGCTCCAGTGCTGCCCACACCCAGCGACGAAACTTGGAGTCGAGATCGTACACATCCGTAATGTCTTCGAACGTTGTTCCTTCAATGAACGCGTCATCCTTTTCGAAGGCGAGCCAATAGCCACGCAACCTGTAGTAATTAAGCTCAGAGAGCCGTTTCAATGCCTCATTGCGGTCATTCACGCGGAGACCGCGAGAAACCATGAGGCTAAGTTGATCGTTGCATGTGAGAGACGGCTTAAAGGAAGAAAACGACCCCGCCTGGTTCGCTACACCGTTGCCGGGAGAAGCGTGCGGGGTACTGTTGCCATCAATAGTACTCAATCTGGTCTCCAAGTCATTGGAAAATCACAATAGTTTCCAGTTGGAATTAATCATAAGGCTATCTACCCCGGCCACCAGATGCGTGTGAGCGGGAGGATGGAGCGGGTGCCGTCGGGTCCCTTGGGCATGACGCGAGCGCAGTAACCCATGGACTTGAAGAGACCCGCCACAAGGCGTTTCATGTCCTCCCAGTCGAGTTGGATGACGCGGTCCTTGATGAACTCGATGCCGTTGTCATAGGTGGCTGCCAGAGATTCTTCGTCGTCCGTCGAGTCGTCATCTGTGACGTTTAGCGTTTGTGCTGGGTTCCTGAGCGCTGCCGTGCGAAGGTCTGCCATGACTTCGTTTGATATGGCGAAGATGGTCTGGAGGCTACCGAGGGAGTTCTTCGCCGCGGGCGCTAGGACGTCGTGCGGGGCAGTCTCGTGCCAGCTTACGGCACGCGTGTATGCGAATTCGAACCCTTTAGTGCCGTGCTGGGCCGTTCGTCGGGATTGGCTTCACGTAATTCTCTAATTTTAATTGCGATGGTAAAATACGAGCTTGTGGCGGTGACGGCGCCGTTTTGGATTAGTATTTGCCAGTCTATTTTGCGTTGATTCGAGGTTTGGCATGGCTGCCATCGAGTACTACTCAACGACCTTGTTTAATGAGGACGCTTTCGAGCAGGGGATTATTGAACACCTGGTTGCGCAACATGGCTATGAGCATCTCTACGGCCCTGACGTTCCTCGATCGACGGACGCCTTTGACGATGCGTTTCTGCCCGATGTAATCGAACAAGCTTTGATGGCTATCAACCCCGGCGTTAATCGGAAGGCTATCGATGCCGCGATTGTTTGTCTTAAAGAAATTGAAGGCAATTCACTTATTGCTAAGAATGCCGTCTTTATGGACATGCTCCAAAACGGAGTCGAAGCTCGTTGGTTTGACGGCAAGGACGATCGAACCGATATTGTAAAACTGGTTGATTTCGATTCTACGGAGAACAACACGTTTCATGTTGTTAATCAATGGACCTATATCGAACGAGGCACAAACAAGCGCCCTGACATCATCGTATTTGTAAACGGCCTGCCGCTTGTGCTGTTCGAGCTGAAATCTCCCGCACGCGCTGAAGCTGACAATGCCGATGCTTACCAGCAGATTCAAAACTACAAGAAGCAGATTCCGTCGTTGTTTATTTACAACGCGTTCTGCGTTATTAGCGACATGCTGCACACGAAGATTGGAACAATTACTGCCAGCGAATCGCGTTTCGTTGAATGGAAGAGTGTTGACGGCAACTATGAGGCGACTCAGTATGCCGACTGGAAAACGCCTCTTGATGGCATGTTTCCGAAACCGCGCCTTGTCGACATCCTGAAGAACTTCATTCTGTTCTCAGGGGATGCGAAGATCCTTGCCGGATACCATCAGTACTTTGCTGTGAATAAGGCTCTCGAGAGCGTGAACGAGGCAATTGGTGGCGATGGCAAAGGTGGCGTGTTCTGGCATACCCAGGGCTCGGGCAAGTCACTTTCGATGGTGTTTCTTGCTCATCTCCTCGAAGAGAAACTCAATAGCCCCACTATCGTGGTGATTACCGATCGCAACGACCTTGACTCGCAGCTATTTACGCAGTTCTCCAAGTGTTCAGACTTCCTGCGTCAGACGCCCGTTCAGGCACAGAGCCGAGCTGACCTTGCGCAGCAGATTTCGAGCCGCCGTGCCAATGGCATCATCTTCACTACGATGCAGAAGTTCGAGGAGGAGGCATCCGCGCTCTCCGAGCGCGAAAACGTTGTAGTGATGGTTGACGAGGCGCATCGTGGGCAGTACGGCTTCGAGGAGAAATTCGATCGCGACGGTAAAAAGCATACGGGCACTGCACTGCTTATTCGACGGGCCCTGCCGAACGCGACGTTTATCGGCTTTACTGGCACGCCCATCTCCATCGAGGACCGTTCTACTCGCGAGGTATTTGGCGACTACATCGATGTCTACGACATGACTCAGGCCGTAGAGGATGATGCCACGCGTCCCGTATTTTACGAGAGCCGTGTTGTTGCACTGAAACTGGACCAGGGCATCCTTGCCAAGGTCGATGACGAGTACGAGAGGCTTACCGAGCAGGCTAATGCTGAGACTATAGATGCTAGTAAGCGTGACTTTGCGAACCTGGATGCCGTTCTGGGCGCTCCCGAGGTCATTGATGCGCTGTGTCAGGATATCGTGGACCACTACGAGGCTAACCGCGCGAATGAACTTACTGGCAAGGCGATGATCGTGGCTTACTCTCGCCCTGCTGCTATGGCAATTTATCAGCGAATTTGCGAGCTACGTCCTTCTTGGAAGGAGGAGGGCAAGCTTGGCGTCGTTATGACCATGGGCAACCAGGACCCTGAGTGGTGGTTCGACGTAGTGGGCAACAAAGCCCGCGTCAAGGAAATGGCGAAACACTTCAAGGACGATGCCGATCCGCTTAAGATCGTGATTGTCGTTGATATGTGGCTAACTGGGTTCGATGTGCCGAGTCTCGCCACCATGTACGTGTATAAGCCGATGCGGGGCTATAACCTGATGCAGGCGATAGCTCGCGTGAATCGCGTTTATAAGGATAAGGAGGGCGGCCTTGTCGTCGACTATGTTGGCATTGCCAATGATCTTAAGCGCGCTATGAAGGACTACACCAAGCGCGACCAAAAGAAGTACGGCGACATGGACATCGGGAAGACCGCTTACCCCAAGTTCCTGGAGAAGCTCGCCGTGTGTCGAGACAAGATGTTCGGCTATGACTACTCAGAGTTTATGGTCAGCGATTCCGCTGCACGTAGGAGCGAGCTCATAACGGGTGGGGTCAACCACATCCTTGCACCTGGCGATGAGGATGTTGCCCGCGATTTTGTTGAGCAAGCGGGCGTTATGCTCAAGGCATACGGCCTTTCTAAGAGTCGTGCCACTGATGCGCAGCGCATTGAGGCGGGGTACTTTCAAGTGGTACGCGAGCTTATTTTGCAGCTTACAGAGCAGGGTGGGGGCAAGGCTTCGGGCGGCAAGGAGAAGCTGACTCTTAAACAGGTCAACGAACGGATTAACGCACTGCTTGAACAGAACATTGTTCATTCGGATGGCGTAATTGACCTGTTTAAGGTCGAAGACGAGACCGTATCTGTTTTCGACCCTAAGTTCTTGGCTAGCCTTTCGCGCATGAAGGAACGTAACCTCGCTTATGAGTTGCTTAAGAAGCTTATGGACGATCAGATTAAGGGTTATCGCAAGAAGAGCGTTACGCAAGCCAAGAAGTACTCCGAGCTAATGCAGGGTATGGTGAACGGATATCTGAATGGCCAGCTTACGAATGCCGAAGTTTTCGAAGAGATGCTCAAGATGGCAAGAGAGATGCTCTCGGAGAATCAGAAGGCTAAGGACCTTGGTCTAACGGACGAGGAATACGCATTCTATGAGGCACTGACGCAGCCGCGGGCGATAGCGGATTATTACCGCGAGAACAACGATGAGCTTGTAACGATTACCCAGGAGCTCACTGTGAAAATGCGCGAGCTGCGCACGGTAGACTGGCAGAAGAAGCAGAGCGCTCGCGCCGCCATGCGCGTGGCAATCAAGCGTCTGCTCAAACATCACAAATACCCGCCCGAGGGTATGGAGGATGCGCTCTCTACTGTTATGGAACAGTGCGAGCTGTGGGCTGACAACGCGGCATAGAAGGATGGGGAAACGTGGCCAGGGCTAAAGATAAGGCTAAGAGCAACACCGCTGATATTGGTTTTGAGAAGCAACTTTGGGATGCTGCCGATGTTTTGCGTGGAAACCTCGATGCGGCTGAGTACAAGAACGTCGTGCTGGGCCTCATCTTCCTGAAGTATCTCTCCGATCGCTTTGACGATCGCTATCAAGAGCTCGTGGCGGAGGGCTATGGCGACGAGGAAGATCGTGACTGCTATATGGAGCAGAACGTTTTCTTCGTACCCGAGGAAGCTCGCTGGTCAGTCATTGCCCAAGCCGCCCATACGCCTGAGATTGGTCAGGTGATCGATAATGCAATGCGAGCTATCGAACGCGAGAATGACAAGCTCAAGGATGTGCTCCCTAAGAATTTTGCTCGTCCCGAGCTGGATAAACGTCGTCTGGGCGATGTCGTTGATCTCTTTACTAACGTTCAGATGACTGACAACGAGAGCGAAAAGGATTTGTTGGGCCGTGCCTACGAGTACTGCTTGCAGAAGTTCGCTTCGATGGAGGGCAAGAACGCTGGAGAATTCTACACACCGTCGTGTATCGTACGCACTCTAGTGGAGATTCTCCAGCCCTTCCATGGCCGTGTGTATGATCCCTGCTGCGGCAGTGGCGGCATGTTCGTGCAGTCTGCCTCCTTCGTCGAGCATCACGGCGGCAACGTGGTTCGAGACATCACCATCTTCGGCCAGGAGAGCAATCCTACTACGTGGAAGCTCGCCAAGATGAACCTGGGCATCCGCGGTATCGAAGCGGATTTGGGAAGCTATGCCGATACCTTTAGTTCGGACCAGCATAAAAATGAGAAGTTCGACTATGTGCTCGCGAACCCTCCGTTCAACCTGAAGAACTGGGGCGGCGAGGCGTTGCAAGAGGATGTGCGCTGGAAATATGGCGTTCCCCCCACCGGCAACGCGAACTTTGCATGGATGCAGCATATGATTTGGCATCTGAATAGCACGGGCAAGATTGGCCTGGTGCTTGCGAACGGCTCTCTTTCGAGCCAGACGAGCGGCGAGGGTGACATCCGTCGTGCCATTGTCGAGGACGATCTGGTCGAAGGCATCGTGGCAATGCCCGGCCAGCTCTTTTACAGCACGCAAATCCCCGTGTGTCTCTGGATTCTGAATAAGAAGAAGGCGCAGCCTGGCAAGACCCTGTTCATTGATGCCCGCGAGATGGGCACGATGGTTAGTCGCAAGCTGCGTGAATTCACCGGGGAGGACATCGCTAAGGTTGCAGAGGCGTTTAACGCTTTCCGTAGGGGTGAGCTCGAGCCAGAGAAGGGCTTCAGTGCCGCGGCGGATCTGGACGAGATTGCCAAGCAGGACTTCATCCTGACTCCTGGTCGTTATGTGGGTATTGCTGAAGTCGAGGACGACGGCGAGCCCTTCGAGGAGAAGATGGCGCGTCTGACTAGCGAGATTTCCAAGTGCTTCGAGGAGTCCAACCGCCTGCAGGAACAGATCAAGAAGAACCTGGAGGCGATTGGATATGGGCTGTAAGGTCGTTCGGATTGGGGATATTGCAGCTATTAATGCCAATCAGTATTCAGTTCGTGAGGCGTGGCAACATATCCAGTATTTGGATACGGGGAATGTGACTAGGGGCTGTATCTCAAGCCTGCAGCAGCTTGATCCTTCAAGCGATAAGGTGCCAAGTCGAGCGCGCAGAAAAGTAAAACCTAGCAGCATTGTCTACTCCATGGTTAGACCCAACCAGGAGCATTATGCAATTCTCGATAATCCGCCTGAGGACATGCTCGTTTCTACCGGTTTTGCCGTCATCGATGCGGATTGTAGGGTAGTCTCTCCAGGCTACCTTTACTACGCTCTAACGACGAAAGCAACGACGGATTATTTTCAGGCCTTGGCCGAGCAAAGTGTTTCGACTTATCCAACTTTGAGCGCATTGGATTTGGAATCGTATGCGATTCCTCTCCCCTCCATCAATCGCCAGAAGCAAATCGAAAAGGTGTTGAACGATCTTGACGCAAAGATCGCCTTAAACACTAAGCTAAATGGCTATTTAGCTGAGTGAGGTTGACCTTCGAAACGTCGATTTCGCCCGCCATAAGCCTAGGAAGCAATGTGCCGCGGAGGGCGACAAGCGCCCGCGATTCGACTTCATTGTTTCGGATCTGAGTATCAATAGGCGCGGCTTCTTTTTCAAACGCGCGTATCGCTGCATTGTTGGGTAACGCAATGGGGAGTCCATTTAGAGCTTTGCCGTTTATCGAGCCAAATACAGTTCCCTCACCGTTATAGGCGTCGAGTTTCTTATGGAGTGAGCGCATTAGGTAGAGACCATACGATGGGTAGTCGCAGTGGATTGCAGCTAGCCCGCGTCCAATGCAGCAGTCTTCGTACGCCAAGTTTAGGTCACCCACGGGAGCACGCACGCTCATCAAGACATCTCCCGCTTTTGCCATGCGCTTGGGCTCCGTAGTGCTTAGTCTCTGAGTGGGGTAACGCCAGCCAAATTCGGCGCGACCTTGATAAAAGATGGTTCCGATCCCCGCTTCGTTATAGGAGCTGCCTGCCGGGGATTGACCCATTGTGACATTGGCAAAGTCGGCCAGAGTAGCGTTGTCTGTTAGCTCCCCAAAGTGCCGTCGGAACATGCCGTCCGCTAGCTCTTCTAAATAGCCATTTAGCTTAGTGCTGGTCGCGATTTTTGCGTCTAATGTGTTAAGGACCTCAACGACCTGTTCCTGTTCTTCAAACGGGGGCAGGTCGATCTGCACCTCGTTTAGCACTTCGGCGGTAAGGCTCGGAACCGCCGTGCCAACATTCAGACTAGCCAGATCTTTGGTTTTCAGCTGATAGAATAAATACTTCGGCACAACCTGGGCGACATCAATGTCGGTCCAAAAAAGCGTATCTACCGTCCAGAACGGCTCGTCAGCAAAGAACAGGTTTCCGAGAGTGCCCTTCCTCGGGATGAGAACGGACGGCTTATCCCACAGGGCCTTATCTACGTGGCGCATGACGCCGCCAGAGCCGTAGACGGGAATGCTGCCATCGTTAAGCTTCTTATGGTCCTTGCCATACTTAATCTTGCAGATGTCCCCGAGTTTCATTCTAAGTACCTTCTGTGCGAAGCCTTCACGTTGTTTTGGCTCACCATGGCGTAGTGCATGGTGGTGTCTATTTTTGCATGGCCGAGCAGCTTTTGCACTTGCTCGATTGGCATCCCTTTGTCTATGGCATGAGTTGCCAGTGTGCGGCGGAACTTATGCGGATGCACGTGCGAAACGCCGGCTCTCTTGCCAATATTTCGTAGCCGCAGCTCCATGCCACCGATGGTAATGCGACTTGCTTTTGAACCAAGCGAAACGAACAGCGCGGGATTATTGTCGGTGCGACTTTCCAGATACTTCACTATATGCAACTTGGCCCGAGCATCGAAATAAACCGGACGCTGCTTGTTGCCCTTGCCGGTAACGATGCATTCACGTTCCTGTATGTTCACGTCGTCGATATCAAGTCGCACGAGCTCGCCAATGCGCATGCCCGTTGAAGCAAGCAAGTCCACGACCGCTAGGTCTCGCTCGTTTTTACAGGCATCACGTAAGGTTTCCAACTCTTCATCATTCAGAGTTACCTTGGCGACTTCCGCAGTCTTAACGCGATGAATCCGCCGAACAGGACTCTTAACGATGTAGTCCTCGTCTTCAAGCCATGAGAAGAAACTCGACATGATGCGGCGAATATTGTCGATGGTGGTCTTAGATGTGCAGCGGGTGGACTCGTAGTCATTGAGGTACTGGCGCAAGTCGTCGCTTTCGATTTGGGGAATGGGCTTGTTCAGGACGGTGAGTGCACGGGTCAGCGTGTCATCGTAGTAACGTAAGGTTTTTTGGGAACAGCCCTCGATTTTTTTGGCGGTGATGAAGAGGGCTAGGAGGTCTTGGTTGTTCTTGCTCAGTTGAGGTTCAAGGGCGTGTTTCAATGCAGCCTTTAAGCGTCGCAGCTGGTCCGGCTTCAAGAGTGATTGCATTTCCATTAGTACAGTATTGATAATGGTTTCCATGACGTTTCTCCCTGTCGTATAACATCGCCTAAAGACAAGCAATACGATCAAACAGATGGGGCAGGAATGGTAATTCCAAAGCGCGTAGATACTTCCTTGACGGGACGTATTGATGATCTTGAAAAGGCATTCGCCGCAGGCGCCTATCTATCCGCCATCTCTCTTGCGCTCACTATTCCAGATATCTGCGGAGACCGCTTATACCCAGAGAGAAAGAATGAAACTCGTCGGCGATATGTTGATTGGTTTAATGCGTATGTCGCCTTCAATTATCTGGACAAAAAAAGTCTTGTCACAAATGGAGCAATAACCACTAGCAAGTACTACTTTAGTGGCGAGGATTGTTATCAGCTTCGCTGCGTATATCTGCATCAGGGAATTAATGCAACCGATCCCAAACCCGGAAAGACCTCATACAATCTGATTCAGTTTAGGGTCTTTAGCAGCGGCCCTGGAAGTTGCGATCATATTGGCGAAACAACCCTAGTTGCAGCTGGGAAGACTACTAGGCAAGTTGACCTCGATCTGATGAAGTTCATTCGATGCCTCAAGTCGGGTGTGGAGCAATTTCTTAGGGAGTACCCCCAGATGAATGCCGACAATGGGTCTGGTAACTATCTTTACGGTCCAGTCCTTGATTTTGAAAACGGCAGAGAACTGCCCTAAATGGCTATTTACTTGAGATGGCGACTGCGCGATTCGAACGGGAACTAGCCGACGAAAGATTTGTGTTCAGGTTGTCCGAGCTCGTCGAACTCGAAGACTCTAAGCGAGTGCCCCTCAATAGTCGCGATAGAGAAAACCGCAAGGGTCCATATCCTTACTATGGCGCTACCTCCGTTATGGACTACGTTGATGGCTACTTGTTCGACGGCATACGTGTGCTGTTGGGCGAAGACGGAACAGTCATTCGAGAAGACGGTCGACCGGTGCTCCAGTATGTTTGGGGAAAGTATTGGGTCAACAACCATGCTCACATTTTAAAGGCGAAAACGGACTATTCGCTTGAGGCTATCTATATCGCCTTGGCGAGGACAGCCATCAATCACATCGTAACCGGTGCTGTCCAAATGAAGATCAGCCAGAAGAACCTCAATGGTCTTGAGGTCGAATTGCCATCGCGAGAGTCTCTCGATTATCTAAAAGACGTCTTTTCCCTGTATCGGAATAACGTTGAGGAGTCTAAAAGGCTCGAACGTTTACGTGACGCCCTTCTTCCTAAGCTCATGTCGGGAGAAATCGACGTCTCGAAGGTTGATCTCACGCAGCTAAATAGCCATTTAGCTGAGTATCGGCCTCCTTGCAGAGGACTTAGAAGCTTGGTGTTGCCCGGACTCGTTGCCAACCTGTTTTGCGTGTGGTCGGAGTCCGGGCAACAAAGCCGATTTCAAACCTTTGCTGCTAGGTCTTAATCAGCGACTTGATTGAATGCCTGAGCGATAGGTGGTTTCGGCGCCGCTTAGCCGCGCCTCATCGCTGTCCCCTCAAGTTGGGCCAGTTGCCCCAGCGCGTGCTTGAAGCTGTTGTTTGTGATCTTGAGGTCATTGCCTGCTTTTAGTTTGATGAGTGTGGGGTACCCATCGGGGTTGTTTTCGACACGGGCAAGAAAGCTCGAGGCTTTCTCAGCTCCCGGAGTCTTATGGGGCATCGGGCCGGCAAATATCGCGACATATCCCATTGTGTCGCGCACCTTGCCAAAGTCGAAGTGCTTGAGTCGGTTGTAGTCGAGATGAAACTCGAAACGATCGGGGTCAAAGCCAGCTTTCTTTGCCGTGCTGCGTAGCTTGTCAACGTTTACGGCGCTCGCGCCAAGCACGATCACCTTTCCAAGGACGCGCTCCTCGTAAGGATTTGTCGTCCCTCCCAGAAGATCAGACATCCCAAGAGACGAGAGGAGATCCTCCAAGCTGTCTTCGCGATTCGCTTTTGTGATTGCGGGCAGAAGCTCGAGTCCCATGCGTCCCATCATTGCGTCGCAGAGGTCCGAGAGTTCCTGCGCGGTGAGATGGGCCAATGCTATGCCTCCCTGTCAAACGCGTCGGCAATCTCCTGGCGTGCACGGAACAGACGGAGCTTTAGCACCTTGATTTCGTCAACCTTCGCTAGATAGGAGGTGGCTACGGCTTTCTGACGCTCGGGCTCTTCGAGGGGAACATTGATGATAGAGAGGGCGCTGACGGGCATATTTGGAATCGCGGTCCCGACCGCTTCTCGTGCGAGCAGTTCCTTGCCCGAGGGGCTCGAGAAGAAGGCTGCGAGGTAATAGGGGTCGATCTTATCGCGATTCACGCGGACTGCGTAGAGGTTGCCATTTGCGAGAATCTTGCGTCCCTCCGGCACCTCTGCCACAGCCACCTTAAAAGGGGCGCCGTTCTTGGATATGAGAACGTCTCCGTCGCGAATGCAGTACTTTTCGAGCTTCGGATCAAGCGCAGAGAGATTCGGAAGCTCGTCGTCGATGCCGCCATCGGAGATGTTGCCGAGGTTGAGATAATTGATGCCTGTGTCTTGGTCGCATACCAGGGCGTCAAGATCGGCTGCGCGGACGGAAGCACCGCGCTGGATCGTGGCAACACTCGAAAGTGGAACACCGTTGGGGACCCTAACCTCTTTCTGGAGGTAACGCTTGGCAGACAGGTCGAAGCTGCGAGCTGCTAGTTCGTCGACGGTTTTTACCGTGCTCTTCTCTGAATCCGATTCGAGGCGTTCGAGGATGGTCCTGATGTCTGCGTCGCCAATCGTGCAACCGCGTCGGTCACTCGTACCGAGGTCGGTTGCATCGACGATACGAACACCCTTGGCCCCACCGGGGCAGAGAACGACGAGAGAGGTCAGAATCGACGTGTACGGGGCGAATACGCCCTGCGGAAGTGCGACGACGGCCTTCACGAAGCCGTTCTTGATGAAGTAGCTGCGAGCGGGTTTGTCCATGCCGTTGAAACAAGCGCCATTGGACATGATTGCGACTGCGATGCCATTCTCCGATAGTGAGTCGACGAGAAGGCGGTTGTAGACCCAATCGGAAGAGTTGGGGCGGCTGTAACGCTCCTGACCCCTCATGACCCTACCGACATATTCAGTCGACTGGGGGAGCGTCAACGTGCGCATGCCCCACGGGTAGTTGGAGAACGCCTTGTCGACGGGCTCGCCTGATACGACGTCCTCATAGAAGCGGAACATGTCCTCGTGAACATAAGTGACGGAGGAGCCGCTTGCGTTTGAGCGCATCTTCGCAATGGAGAGGGCATCTCGATTGATGTCGACGCCAACAAGCGTGGCGTCTGGGCATTTTTCAGCAGCCGTCTCCAAGAAGGTACCTCTGCCACAGCCGAAATCGACAACTTTGTCGTCGGAGTGTATGTCAAGGATGGCAACGGCAAGGTCGGCGATACCCTTGGGAGTCGCAAACATGGCTTCGCTCATCCCATGGTTAGCGGGCCCATTCTTGAGGTATGCGTCGAGGTCGTCCTTGCTGAGGGCGTCCATGGCATCAGCGAGATCGCTGAGGGACGAGGAGGGGGAGAGCCGGTCGAGCGCGAGCTCGAGTGATGCCGCGATGTCTTCGTCGCCACGAGAGGCTGCCTCAATTGCTTTGTGGGGGCTGCTCGTGAAGCCGGAGTCTCGTACCGAACGCACAAGGTAAACAAGTGGATAAACATCCTCGGGCGATCCGGCGCCACGGACGTGACTTTCAATCGAACGACATAGCTCTCTGAAATTAGAATCTGCGTAAGACAATGCTGTTCCTTTCAAAGAATGGTTATCAATAACCAAACGCTTCAAAACAGACTTTAATCACGTCGTTGCATGCTGTCAAGGTTATTAATAACCAAAGGCTGAATTCGAGCATTCGGCGCGAGGGGTGGCAGGTTGTGAATCGGGCTTCATGGGCCGGAATCACCCTATTCTGCTTTCCCTCCTCACGCCCTTCTGCGCAACTAACGATTGCTTGGCAGCTCATCCGGCGGCGCTCATACTTGAGTCAGCAATCGAAACCGCAGGAAGGACCCACCATGGCATTCGCAGACAGGCTCGTGGCAGTTCGCCGTTCGCATGGTCTCACGCAGGAGGAACTTGCATCCAAGCTCTATGTCACGCGCCAGGCCGTGAGTCGTTGGGAGCGCGGTGAGGTGACGCCGGGCATCGACATGATGAAGCTCGTGGCTGCTGTTACGGGCGAGCCCCTATCGCACCTGCTCGAGATGCCGGAGCACTATTGCGAGAGCTGCGGCATGTATCTCACGCCGGCCGACCTCGGCACGGACGCCGACGGCGAGAAGAACGAACACTACTGCAAGTGGTGTTATGACGGTGGCCACTACACCTACGAGACCACGATGGAGGCCATGATTGAGGACTGTGCGCCGCGACTGGCGGAGAACGAGGGCATGACGCTCGACGAGGCGGTTTCGCTCATGGGCGCGGTGCTGCCGCAGCTCGAGCGCTGGCGCGCGGTTCGCGAGAACGCGGAGCGTTATGGCGCTGAGACCCGCGAGCGCTACGGAGACGAGGCGGTTGACGCTGCTAACGAGCGGATTCTCGACATGGACGCGGCTGCGTGGAATGATCTGAAGGAGCTCGAACGCGCGGTCCTGGGGCAGCTTTCGATTGCCGTGGCGGACGGTGATGTTCGTGGGCCCGAGGCGGAGAAGCTTGTGGCGATGCATCGTCGCTGGGTGGGCCTGCACTGGGGCGCCGAACCCGAAGATGCCGCGTATCTGGGCCTTTGCCAGGGATATCTTGCGGATCCGAGGTTTGTTGCCTACTACGATGAGCCTTGTGGCGAGGGTGCGACGGAGTTTCTCGTGCAGGCGGTCGTTGCATCGTGCGGTTTGAGGACAAAGCGCGGCTAGTTTCTGATTTGGGTGGCCTGCGGCCGACGTTTTTGACGGCAGGTGGTCAAAATACCCATCCTGGCGTACGCACGGGGTGGGTATTGAGGCCCATTCGCAAAGCGCGCAAAACAAGCCATTAGCAAATATGCAGGTAGATTAATTGGTTAGTTGTGAGTGCCAATTGGGTCGACTCCCCGGATCCCTCGATGGGCCGCAGACACCCCCCCAAACCGGCTGCTTTGAGCGATGAGGCGTACGCCAAGATGATGTTTTTGACCACCGGGAAGGGGAGACGTTCCTGGACGTGATCTGGAGGCCTGAAGTCCAGGAGCGCTTCTTGCTCATGAGATGGGGTTGACTTGTTGGAGGGCCTGTTTCGTCCGGAGCACAGACGAAACAGGCCTCGTGATGGCGGCGCGAGGGCGTCCCGATACCTAATTCTGCCGTGAGTGGTCAAAAAGCTCATCGCGGCGGACACTTTCGAGGGGTTTGGAGCTCTGGCTTGGAAGTTGGAGCAATTGTCAATTTGCAAACACGCAGGTAGCTTCGTTGTTGTGTTTTAGCGCTACTCGGCTGTGCTCGCGACAACACCATCGAAACCCGCGAAAGGCGTTATTTTGGGCTTTTCGGGCCCCTAAACTGTCCGCCGCGCAGGTGTTTTTGACCACCACTCGCGAAATTACTATTAACGGATACTCCGGATTGCCTTATCGCAAGCAAATGGCAGGATGGTAGCGCGCTCGAAGGGGCCGCTGCGAGCCTATTTGGCACTGCGGGCGGCTGGCCGGGTCTTCTTGCGCCTGAAGTGATTTCGCGGGAAGGGAAGCATCGCGGGCCGCGGGCCCGCGAATGGGGTGCGGGGCGCTGCCCCGCACCCCATTCGTTACAAGCATGAGAACATCTCGGGAACCCTTATCTGCGTTTGTTAGTATTTCCAAACCTAAAAACGGCAGATAGGGGGACCTAATGGCACAGCCAGGTGATGACAAGGAGATGACCGCAGCGGCCACCGCCGAGGCGTCCAAGCCCAAGTTCAGGGTGCCGCGCCTTCCGGGCGATATCATGATCTATCCGATGATCGTCGGCCTCCTCCTTAACACATTCTGCCCGCAGGTCTTCGAGATTGGCGGTTTCTTCACGGTCGCCACGCGCGGCGGATCGAACGCCGTCGTCGCTGCGATCCTGTTGTTTGTCGGTGCCGGCATCTCGTTCAAGTCGACTCCGGGCGCCATCAAGACCGGCATCGTGATCCTCATCCCGAAACTCGTGCTCGCCGCGGCCCTCGGCCTGGGCGTCGCCTACTTCTTCAACGACAACTTCCTCGGCCTGTCCTCCGTCTCCGTCATCGGCGGCATTTCGTTCTGCAACATGGCGCTTTACACGGGCATCATGGGCGAGTTCGGCGACGAGTCTGAGCGCGGCGCCGTGGGCATCCTGTTCTTCACCGCTGGCCCCGCGATTACGATGATCATCCTCGGCGTTTCCGGCCTGGCGAACATCCCCGTGGGCACCATCGTGGGCTCCGTTCTGCCGCTCGTGATCGGCATGGTCCTCGGCAACCTGTTCCCGTTCGTCAAGAACCTGCTGGTACCGGGCACGAACCCCGCCATCGCGTTCCTGGGCTTCCAGCTTGGCGCATCCATGAGCCTCTCGAGTTTCATCGCCGGCGGCATCTCGGGCGTCCTGCTCGGTCTCATCACGCTGTTTGTCGTCGGCCCGGTGACGTTTGCCTTCGAGCGCCTCTGCGGCGGCAACGGCAAGGCGGCCATTGCGTGCTCCACGGTCGCCGGAACCGCGATGACGACGCCGGTCGCCCTCGCCGAGGTCGCGCCGCGTTACGCCGAGCTCGCGCCGACGGCCTACGCCCAGATCGCCACGGCTGTCATCATCACGGCAATCCTTGCGCCGATCCTCACCGGTTGGGTCGACAAGAAGTTCTGCCAGGGCGGGGAGGACCTCTCCGCCGCGGGCGTCGAGGCGCTCGAGGAAGCCGTCGCGCGCGACGTCGACGGCGAGTAGTAGCCAGCTGCTGATTGAAACGCGCTTTCGCGTGTTGCGAAGGCCGCGAAATGCGTGTGCCGCTAGCATCGTCTGAAGCTAGCCGAACCTCGCGTGCAACGAATTTGAGATTCTGCGGCTGAATAATGCCGTCCGAGTCCATTTCCGTGAAATGGTATTCGAACGGTGGCAAATAAAACCCCAGTTGGATTTTGCTCGAACAAGGCCATGAGGCGAAATCGAGCCGCAGAATCTCAATTTTGTTGTACGGACGTCATGCTTTTGTCGCATGGGCACCGTACTTTTCTCGCGCGGGCTTACGGCATCGGGTCGCGAGCCCCCGCTCCATGCTCGCCGGATTCGGCCCCGCGGTACAATGCGGGTAAAACGCTCGACAGAACGGCGAGGTCTTGACGCTCGCCGCTCCGTCGGCATGCCGAGCCGATAACGAGGTACCACCATGGCAAACTTCACGCTTACTTGCTGCTCCACCGCGGACAGGGACAAGAGCTTCTTCGATTCCCGCGAGATTCCCTACGCCTGCTTCCATTGGGACGAGAACGGCGTTGACCACCTCGACGACCTCTACCAGTCCATCTCCCCGGAGGACTTCTACGCCGCCATCAAGGCCGGCGCCGCCCCCACCACCTCGCAGGTGAGCGTGGGCGAGTTTGTCGAGCTGTGGGAGCCCATCGTGGCGGCGGGTTCGGACGTCCTTCACGTATCGCTCTCGAGCGGCCTTTCCGGCGCCTACGGCAGTGCTTGCCTTGCCGCGACGCAGGTCATGGAGGCACACCCCGAGCGCCGTGTACTCGTTGTTGACTCCCTAGGCGCGAGCTCGGGCTACGGCATGCTCGTGGACTATCTCGCCGATAAGCGCGACGAGGGCGCCACGCTCGACGAGGCCTTCGAGTGGGCGATGGAGAACCGCCTCCACGTCCACCACTGGTTCTTCTCGACGGACCTCACGAGCTACGTCCGCGGCGGCCGTGTCTCCCGCGTGAGCGGCTTCGTGGGCACCGCGCTCAAGATCTGCCCCGTGCTGAACATGAACAACGAGGGCAAGCTCATCCCGCGTGACAAGATCCGCACCAAGGCCAAGGCCGAGAAGGACATGGTCGCTCGCATGGAGGAGCACGTCCAGGACGGGCATGATTACGCCGGCAAGTGCTCGCTCTCGATGAGCGCGTGCCGCGAGGACGCCGAGGCCGTCCGCGACATGGTCGAGGCCAAGTTCCCGGCGCTCGCGGGTAAGGTCGTGATCAACAACATCGGCACGGTCATCGGCTCGCACACGGGTCCCGGCACCGTCGCGCTCTTCTTCATGGGAGACGAGCGCGGGGAGTAGGATCGCGTCGTGCCGCCGCTAGTCAGGCCAGACGAACTCGGTGCGCCCGGCCTCGCCGCCGTCGATGAGCAGGTTCTGCCCCGTCATGAAGCGGTTCGTGACGGCGACGAAGTAGATCCACTCGGCGATCTCCTCGGGTGTGGCCCAGCGGCGGAGCGGCGTGAGGTCCATGATGCGGCCCCAGAGGCGCTCGTCCTCCATGACGGGGAGGTTGAGCTCGGTGAGGACGCCGCCCGGGTCGACGCTGTTGCAGATGGCCTGGGGCGCCAGGCGGCCGGCGACGTTCTTCGTGTAGGCGATGACGCCGCCCTTAGAGGCCGCGTACCTGGGAAACTCCGAGCCGGTGTGGCCGCTGGCCGAGCCCACACAGACGACGGAGCGGATGCGCGGCGCGGGCGTGAGGCCCAGCTCGCGGCGGCCGCCCGTGGCATCGCCTGCGAAGGCGTACTTCTCGACCACGTTGATGGTGCCGTGGAGGTTCACGGCGATGTCGTCCTCTGTGCCCTGGACGCCGGCGTTGCTGATCACAACCTCCGGCTCGAGGCCATCAGGAAGACTCGCCGCGTCACTGACGTCGCAAACAAAGTGCTGGTAGTTCTCGTGCTCGAGCGTGGGCTCGGCAATGTCGAGACCCCAGACGCGGTGGCCGCGCTCGAGGAAGAGCGCTGCCGTGGCGCGGCCGATGCCGGATGCGGTGCCAGTGATGAGGGTGCCCATTAGGCCCTTGCCTCTCGCTCTGCGGCGTGGGTCTGAACGTACTCGTCGCCCACGCCCTCGCGCTCCCAGCCCGCGGCGACCTTGAAGCCAACGGGGGAGAGGAGGATCTCGCAGGCGAGCTCGGCAAGGGCGCCGGTGATGGAGCAGGTGATGACCTGCAGCCACGTCCAGCCAAAGAAGACGTGCGAGACCACGATGGCGAACACGAGGTTGTCAACGAGCTGGCCGACACCCGTGCTCACGTAGCTGCGAAGGGCGAACGTTGCGAAGCTGCCGTTGTCGGTGAGGTGGCCGATGAACTGGTTGAGGTGCGAGTTTACGAACGACGAGCACAGCATCGCGAGGGAGCTGCCGAGGACGACGTACCACGAGCCGCCGATGGTGGCATTGAGCGCGGCATTGACCTCGAGAGAGCCGGTGTCATAGTAGGCGCCCCACATACCGGGCGCGAGGCTGATGAGCCAGAACAGGGCGCTCACGGCGAGGTTGATGCCCAGGGCGAGAAGCGACACCTTGACGGAGGCTTTGGGCCCGAAGCGCTTGCAGATCATATCCATGCAGAGGAAGGACACCCATGACAGGGTGAAGCCGCAGTCGAGCGCGAGCCACGGGAGGCTGATGAGCTCCTTGTTTGCGAGGAGGTTCATCAGGATGACGCTCACGACGAAGCAGGTGACGGTGGACGCAGGGATGCTGCGCAGGAGGAGCTTGTAGTCCTCCAGGACTTTCTTGATCATGCGGTTGTCTCTCTTTCCTTTGGTTTTAGCTTCTATCGCGCTGGATATCGGAGTAGAACAGCGCGGGCGGCGGATCCGCCGCAGGACATGGTAGCAAAAGCGCGTGGTGGTCGCGTGCCGGGCATGGCGAGACGCGCCGGCGGCATGGCCTTGCGGGTGTGCGACCGTGGGGTGCGGGCCGTGGGGCGTGGGGTGTGCGACCGTGGAGGCGCGGGCCGTGGGGCATGAGCCGCATCGAAGCGCCGTACCCGACGAATGCGAGAACGTGCCGGCCTTCCTATATATTTCCAAATAGTTATCCAAGGCTGTCTCTTAAAGTTAGTGGAACTAAACTTGCTAGTTGCAAGTGTGCCTAGGCTTACTTATCTGCCTGGGCTCAGGACGTCTCATCTCAAAGATGTGCGAAAAAGGAGAGGCAACATGAAGAAGTCCACGTATACCACTCTGCTCGTCGGCGGCGGCTTCCTGCTTGGCACGGCCGGCATCAAGCTGCTCAAGAGCGAGCCGGTCAAGAACGCGTGTGTGCAGGGCATCGCGTGTGGCATGCGTCTTAAGAGCGACTACCAGGACATGGTAGAGCAGGCGAAGGCCGAGGTTGACGACATGGTCGCCAAGGCGTCGTACATCACTGCGAGCGAGCCCGTCGCCGCTACGGACGAGGCCGCCGAGTAGCGCGCTGACACAACTATGAGATTCTCGGTTATTAGCGAGATCCCCGGCAGGACCCGCCTACAGTTGGCGGGTCCTGTGCCAGAGGGGGACCTCGATGCTCTCATAAAGCTGAGCACGGATATCAAGGGCGTCACGAAAGTCCGGGTGTATGGCCGTATCGGGCAGATGGCGATCGAGTATGACGCCCCTCGCCGCGCGGACGTGCTCGGCGGCCTTCGCGCGATCGACGCGCAGTCGGTCGCCGAGGCGAAGTCCGGCTACGCGATTCAGCTCGAGCCTCGCAAGCACAAGCTCGTCATGGACCTGGCGGCGCTCGTCGGTGCCCATTATGCGCGCCGGTGGTTCCTGCCGACCCCGCTGCGAGCCGTGTTCGTCGTGGCGAGCTACATGGCCTTCCTGCGCGCCGCCCTTCACGAGCTAGCGAAGCCTCGCCTGACGGTGCCCGTGCTCGACGCCTCCGCCATTGGCATCTCGTTCGTGAAGCGCGACGTCAACACGGCGGGCCAGACGATGTTCCTGCTGAACGTCGGCGAGCTGCTCGAGGACTACACGCGCGCCATGAGCGAAAACGAGCTCATCAACTCCCTGCTTGACGTGCCTGACAAGGCGCAGAAGGTCGTGGGCGACACCGAGGTGAGCGTTCCAGCGACGGAGCTCGAGCCCGGCGACCTCGTGGCCGTTCGCACCGGCATGTCCATCTCCATCGACGGCGTGGTCGAGCGGGGAAGCGCCATGGTCAACCAGGCGACCCTCACCGGCGAGCCGCTTGCCGTCGAGCGCTCCGTGGGCGATGACGTGTTTGCCGGTACCGTCGTGGAGGATGGCAGCATCCTCGTGCGTGTGCGTGCCAACGCGGCCCAGACCAAGCTGCGCTCGATTGTCTCGCTCGTCCAGACGGCCGACTCCCTCAAGTCCGAGGGGCAGTCGCACATGGAGGAGTTGGCGAACAAGATCGTTCCCTGGAACTTCCTGCTTGCGGGCCTCGTCGCCCTCACCACGCGCAGCATCGTCAAGACCTCTGCCGCGCTCATGGTCGACTATTCATGCGCGCTCAAGCTCACGGGTTCCGTCGCCGTCATGACCGCCATGAGCGACGCGGCCAAGATGGGCGTCATGGTCAAGGGCGCCAAGTACTTCGAGTCGTTCGCCAAGGCGGACACCATCGTGTTCGACAAGACCGGCACGCTCACCGAGGCGCAGCCTAGGCTCGCCCGCGTGTTCGCGACCGACGGCTGGAGCGAGGACGACGTCTTGCGCTTCTCCGCCTGCCTGGAGGAGCACTTCCCGCACCCGGTGGCGCGCGCCGTCGTCAACGCCGCTAAGGCGCGTGGCCTCGAGCACCGTGAGCGTCACGCCGCGGTCGAGTACATCGTCGCGCACGGCATCGCCTCCTCGATCGAGGGAAGGCGAGCGGTGATCGGCTTGGCGCACTTCGTGTTCGAGGACAAGCACGTCCTCATGGATCCCGAGGCGCGGGAGAGGGTCGAGTCTGAGATGCAGGGCTTCTCGCCTCTGTACCTTGCCGTAGACGGCGAGGTCGTGGGAGTGCTTGGCATCGAGGACCCGCTCAAGGCCGGCGTCAAGGAGGCCATTGCCGAGCTGCACGCGCTTGGCGTCAAGCACGTCGTGATGCTCACGGGAGACTCCGAGCGCACGGCCAGGCGCATTGCTCGCGAGGCCGGCGTCGACGAGTACGCCGCGGAGCTTTTGCCCGAGGACAAGTACGCCTACGTCGAGCGCGTCAAGCGTGAGGGACGCCACGTCGCCATGGTGGGCGATGGTGTCAACGACTCTCCGGCGCTTCGCCTGGCGGACGTGGGCCTCGCGATGGGCGGTGGAAGCGACATCGCCAAGGAGGTCGCCGACATCATCCTGGCGGACACGGACCTCGCCGCGATCGTGCGCCTGCGCAGGATGAGCCAGGGCCTCATTGACCGCCTGACGAGCTCCTACTCGAAGGTGATGCTCATCAACTCGGCGCTTCTGGCGCTTGGTATCGCGGGCTTCATCACCCCCCAGACGTCGTCGCTGCTGCACAACGGCTCGACGATCGCCTACAGCCTCGGTAACGCGAAGGCCTACCTGCCATCGGCTTCGTAGCGATGCATGGCCTGCCTGGCGGCGGCTCCGCTGTATCGACGCCGGTCTGAGGCCGCATGCTACCGTGCCGTCGCTGCCGGCGGCTTCGCGGACCATATTGCCCATTCTGTCTCTGTGGCCGCCTGCTGGCGATCGCGGGGATATAATGGGCTTCTTTGTTTGACGAGCCATCGTACGAAGGGCAATGAATGACTGAATCTCCCAACCTCGCCGAGAAGGCCCGGGGTCTCCTCCTTTGTCTGGCAATTGCCGTGGTCGCTTGGGTTTGCGGCCAGTATGCCGAGGTCGTCGGAGGGCCGGTCTTCGGCATCCTGTTTGGCATGCTCCTGGCTCAGGTGCTGCGTGGTCACGACGTCTCGGCGTTGCAGCCGGGCGTCAAGTTCACGTCAAAGTACATCCTTCAGGCTGCCGTCGTCTTCCTAGGGTTCGGGCTTAACCTCGCACAGGTTGCGAAGGTGGGAGCCACGAGCCTGCCGGTGATCGTCTCCACCATCTCGACGTCACTCGTCGTCTCCTTCGTGATGTGCCGCGCCATGCACGTGCCCGGAAAGATCGCCACGCTCATCGGCGTGGGTTCCTCCATCTGCGGCGGCTCCGCCATCGCGGCAACGGCGCCTGTGATTCGCGCAGACGACGAGGACGTTGCTCAGGCCATCTCCGTGATCTTCCTCTTCAACGTAATCGCCGCGCTCGTCTTTCCCACCCTCGGCGGCATGCTGGGTCTCACCAACGAGGGCTTTGGCCTCTTTGCGGGTACCGCCGTCAACGACACTTCCTCGGTGACGGCTGCCGCGGCCGCGTGGGATGGCATGCACCCGGGTGCCAACACGCTCGACGCCGCCACCATCGTCAAGCTCACGAGGACCCTCGCCATCATCCCGATCACGCTCGCACTTGCCGTGTGGCAGATGCGCGTCGACCGTCGCGCGGGAGGGGAGGGCAAGAGCACCTTCAGCCTGCGCCGCGCCTTCCCGACGTTCGTGGGGCTCTTCGTGCTCGCGAGCCTCGCAACCACCGTGTTTGCCCTGCCCGCGGCCGTCACCGCGCCACTGAAGACGCTCTCGAAGTTCCTCATCGTGATGGCCATGAGCGCAATCGGCCTCAACACCGACATCGTCAAGCTCGTGCGAACGGGTGGCAAGCCCATCGCGCTGGGAGCCTGCTGTTGGGTCGCCATCGCCTGCGTGAGCTTGGGTATGCAGTACGTCATCGGCATCTGGTAAGAAAGACGCGCCGTCACGTTTGTGGCGGCGCGTTCTGGTTTGGCTTGCCATGCGCTTCGCGCGACTAAATGCGGGGTACCCTCCCTCCAGGCGGCGCCCCGCGTGCGGGCGGTTCTCTATTCCTGGACCTTCAGCGCCTCGGAGAGGCTAACGCGCTTGATGGAGTGCGTGTGCAGGAGCGCCACGACGAGGTAGGTCACGAACCCGATTCCCACGCACGCCGCGATGGACCACCATGGCACGTAGATCTCGATGTTGCCGTTGTAGGCGAGCAGCATCGAGCGGAAGATCGCGATGAGCGAGCCGATGATTACGGGCTGAGACAGCAGCAACGCCGCAATGACGCACAGCGTGATCGAGCGGATGTAGAGGTGAGAGATTTCGCCGTCTCGATAGCCAAATACCTTCATGTAGCTGATGGAGCGCGCGCTTCGGTCGATGACGGCCTTGGTTAGCAGGTACATGAAGAGGAGGAAGATGAAGACGGAGAGGCCGACCATCATACTGATCAGGTCGCTCATCATGCCGATGAACTGGTCGCCTACGGCGCGCATGTCGTCCGGCGTGGTGTCGCCGGCGAAGTAACGCGAGTCGAGGTCGAGCTCCTCGTCGCTTACATAGCCGTTGAAGTACGAGGGGTCATTGCCAAAGAGGCTGTTGAAGTCGTCGATGCTCATGTAGGCGTTCATGTCAGACTTGAAGCCCCACGAGTTGCCGTCGTAGTCGAATGCGTAGCCCTTTCCCTCGAACTTGTCGGTGAGGTTGACCTGCTGGCCCTCCTTCCAGCCAAACTTGTCGACGAGGCCCCCGCCGAATACGACGCGTCCGCTGCCAACGCCCAGGTCCTTCCAGTAACGAGAGTCCGGGGAGACGCCGTAGATGGTTACGGTCTCCACGCCATTGCCCTCGCCGCGGTCATATTGCAGCTGGTAGACAGCGTACTTCTCGGCCTGGGCGATCTTCTCGGCACCATTGTCCGTGGTGTTGACGGGGTGGATGTCGTCGTTGTCGGTATCGATGTTGGAGGCGTCATCGATGAGGTCAATCACCTCGTCGCGGTCGCAGCCGAGGGATTCCGCGATGTCGTCGAAGCGCGCGTAGAGGGCATCCTTCTTGTCCTGCGCTTCCTCGAGCGCGTCGCTGGCTGCCTGCATGCTCGCGGCGCTGGGCGATGCCATGGCGGCGTTGGCCGCCTCCTGGGCCGCGTCCGCCGCATCGTCGAGCTCGTCCTCCGCATTCTCGGCGGCGGTGAGGAGTGTGCCGTCGACGGACTGGAGGCGATCGAGTGCTGCCCACTGTTCGCGCTCCTCGGCCGTGCCTTCGAGCTCGAGCGGGGCCTTAAACGTGTACTGGTGCGCGGCCACGAGACTTGTCTCGAGGTTGTCCGCGTAGTGCGTCATCGTGGGGAGGATCGCCAGGCCAAAGAGCAGAAGCAGAGAGGCGAATGCGACGCCCACGAAGAGCGTGGCGAAGTTGCCGAGGTTGCGCAGGAACACGCGCAAGCGGAAGCGCGAGACAAAGCCCATGCGCTCCGGCAGTTGCAGCCCACGCTTGGTGCCGGCCTTGCCGCTTGCTTCGTGGCGGAGGAACTGCAGGGGCGTCTTTCCTATCTTTCGGAGAAGGCCCACGAGGGTGATGAGGATGAGCGCGGCGGCGGGGACCACGGCGCACTTGACGAAGATCTCCCAGCTCCAGTAGACGTGGAAGGGCGGCAGGCTGTAGGAGCCGTAGTAGAGGTTTCGCATGGGCTCGGTGAAGACGGTCACGCCGAGCGCGCAGCCCAGAAGCGAGGCGAGGATGCCTACCACGGCGGGGAGTGCCAGGTAGTGCAGCACGATCTCGCGCTTGCGATAGCCACTGGCAAGGAGCGTCCCGATGATGGCACTCTCCTCCTCGATGGTAGCGTCGGTGAGGACCACGAAGACGAAGGCCATGATCACGATGATGATGTCGAGGAGCGTCGTCCACATCATGGAGTCGCCGTCCACGTCGTCGCGCGCGTAGCCGATGCCCTGGTTGGAGTCCGCGTCGATGAGGTCGTCCACGCGCGCGTCGGCGTCCGTGAGGGCATCGACCATGTCCTCCTCGGCATCGGTGCGGTCTGCGACGGAAAGGTCTCGGTCGTTGAAGGCGAAGGAGTACGTGTAGGTGGGCGCGCCGCCGGCGTCCGCGAGTGCGGAGAAGCCGGCGTCAGTGACCTCGGCAACGCCAAAGGTGATGGTGTTGACTGTGAAGTCAGAGTTGTTGAGGAAGAGCGCCTGGCTATCGGGCTGGGTCATGATGCCCGTGATGGTGTAGGTGCGGCCGCAGAGATCGAGCGTATCGCCCACGGCGAGTTCGTTATTCGCGGCGAAGACGCGGTCGATGGCGATCTCGTCGTCTGCCTGGGGTTCCGCGCCCTCGCAATAGGATGCGAGGTTGACTTCGGTGCGGTGCACGTAGGTGCGGAGCGTCCGCTTGGTGCCGTCGTCGTCCGAGGTCTTGCGGAAGGCCGCGTCGATGGAGAAGTCCTTGTAGAACGTGACGCCGCCGACGTCTTCGGCGGCGTCTTCGGCCGCCTCGAGCTGCGCGCTCGTCGCCTCGAAGGAGGTCGTCACGCGGCCGTCCTCGATGGCGTATTCGTCGCGCATGCCGTCGATGATGCACCCGATGGAGTGAGCCGCGAGCAAAAAGCCCGACGTGAGGGTAATCGAGCCCGTCATGAGGAGGAAGATGCCGAGGTACTTGCCGAGGTTGTTACGCAACTCGCGGGGGAGCCGCCTTGCCAGGGGAGTCATCGCGCGCCTACCAATCGAGCTCGGAGGCGGACACGGGGGAGGCGTTGACCTCGTCTGAGGCTAGACGGCCGTCGCGAAGGCGCAGCACACGGTCTGCCATCTTGGCAATGGCGGCGTTGTGCGTCACGATCACGAGGGTGCAGCCGTACTCGCGGTTCACGCGCTCCATGAGCTCGAGGACCTCCTTGGAGGTCTTGTAATCGAGCGCGCCCGTGGGCTCGTCGCAAAGGATGAGGCCTGGATTCTTGACGAGGGCGCGACCGATGGCGCAGCGCTGCTGCTGGCCGCCGGAGACCTGACGCGGGAACTTGTTGCGATGCTCCCAGAGGCCGAGCGAGCGCAGGAGGTCCTCCATGGGCAGCGGACTCTTGGAGAGATGTGCGGTGACCTCGATGTTCTCCCTGATCGTGAGGTCGGGCACGAGGTTATAGAACTGGAAGACGAAGCCTAGCTCGCGACGACGGTACTCGTCGAGGTCCTTGCTCGAGAGGGTCGTGAGGTCGCATCCGTCGACGGCGATGCTGCCGCCGTCTGCGTCTTCGAGGCCGCCGATGAGGTTCAGGAAGGTCGACTTGCCCGAGCCGGAGGGGCCGAGCATGACGCAAACCTCACCCTTATTGATAGTCGTGGTGATGCCGTCAAGGACTTGGACGCGGGCCTCGCCGTCGCCGTAGTGCTTCTTGAGCCCATTGACGACGAGGTAGGGGGTGTTGCCCTTCATGGGACGCTTCAATCGTTGCGCGCCAGGCTAACGGAGCGGTCAGTTGCGAGGGCAGAGTTAGCCAGGGTGAAGTTATATCGAGCAAACAATAACATGCGCGAATAGTTGGCTTTGGTTAATTTTGTGTTATGAGCAGGTATTTCTGTCAGTTAGGAGCGACGAGAGGGCTTGAGGATCGAGGGGAGGGCTAAAAAATGAGCGAAATCTATGCCCTACCCCCAGGGGGGAGGGGTATACTAGCGCCAAGTTAACCGTGGCGCACAGGTGACAAAGGGACGGTGACAAAGGGACAGTCCCTTTGTCACCTGCGGCGGAAAAGTTGACAAAGGGACTGTCCCTTTGTCAACCACGGTGCGGGAGCGGCGATTCGGCCGCTGCCACATGCGCAGGGGGTACGTATGAAGCACGAGAAGTTCGAGGTGGGAGGCATGACCTGCGCGGCATGCCAGGCCCACGTGGATAAGGCCATCCGCGGCGTTGCCGGCGTGAGCGACGTCACGGTGAACCTGCTTTCCGGCTCAATGACCGTCGACTATGACGAGGGTTCGGTCTCTGCGGAGGACATCTGCCGCGCCGTCGACCGCGCGGGATACAGCGCCGCGTCGCAGGACGCGGGGGCAAGCGCGCCGTCCGGAGCTGGTGCCGCCACGCTCGCGTCGCGCGCTGCCCTCAAGAGCCCCACGGCGAAGCTCGAGGCCACGGCCGATGCCATGAGGCGCCGCCTCGTCGTCTCGATCGTCTTCCTCGTCCCGCTCTTCTACCTGGGGATGGGGCACATGCTAGGCTGGCCCGTGCCGGCGGTCTTCGCGGACCACACGCACTCCATGACGCTCGCCCTGACGGAGCTCCTCCTGCTCATCCCCATCGTTTTCGAGAACCGCGCCTACTTCACCAACGGCTTCAAGAGCCTCTGGCACCGCGCTCCCACGATGGACGCCCTCATCGCCATCGGCGCCACGGCGAGCATCGGCTGGAGCCTCTTCGCGATGTTCGTCATGGCGGACCAGCTTGCCGCCGCGGACGTCCACGCTGCGATGATGACGGCGATGGACAACCTCTACCTCGAGAGCGCCGGCACGATCCTCACCCTCGTGACCGTGGGCAAGTACCTCGAGACGCGCAGCAAGGCCAAGACCGGCGGCGCCCTCGAGAAGCTCATCGACCTCGCCCCCAAGACGGCGCACGTGGTCGACGCGGACGGCACGGAGCGCGAGGTCGCCGCTGAGACGCTGCAGCCGGGCGACGTCATTTGCGTGCGTCCCGGCGAGTCGCTCCCCGTCGACGGCGTCGTGGTTGACGGTGCGAGCGCGGTTGACGAGAGCGCCCTCACCGGCGAGTCGATTCCCGTCGAGAAGCGTGCGGGCGACGCGGTGAGTGCGGCGACCATCAACCGCACGGGCACGTTCATGTTCCGCGCCACGCGCGTGGGCGCGGACACGAGCCTCGCCAAGATCGTGCAGCTCGTGGAGGACGCGAACGCCACCAAGCCGCCCATCGCCCGCCTCGCGGACAAGGTCGCGGGCGTGTTCGTGCCCGCGGTTATCGGTATCGCCGTTGTGACGTTCGTCGTCTGGCTAGCGCTGAGCGGCAGCGTGACGGAGGCTATCACCTCCGCCGTCGCGGTGCTCGTCATCAGCTGCCCGTGCGCGCTGGGCCTGGCCACGCCCGTTGCCATCATGGTGGGTACCGGCCGCGGCGCGGAGATGGGCATCCTGTTCAAGAGCGCCGAGGCCCTCGAGGCCCTGCGAGGGGTCGATGTGGTGGTGCTCGACAAGACCGGCACGATCACCCAGGGCAAACCCGCCGTGACCAACGTCGTGCCCGAGGAGGGAGTCTCCGAGAAGGCACTGCTCAAGCTTGCGGCGACACTTGAAGCGGGGTCGGAGCACCCGCTCGCGGAGGCCGTCATGGCGCTCGCGGAGGAGCGCGGAATCGTGCCTCGCGAGGCGAGCGACTTCGCAGCGGTCCCCGGCAAGGGCGTGACCGCCCGCGAGGGCGCGAATGTCGTCGCCGCGGGCAACGCGCGCCTCATGGCCGAGCTCGGCGTCGAGGTAGACGAGGCGCGTCTTGAGGCCTTCGCCCGCGAGGGTAAGACGCCGCTCATGTTCGCCAAGAACGGCAGGCTCGTGGGCACGATCGCCGTGGCGGACCAGGTGAAGCCCTCGAGCGCGGACGCCATCGCGGCGCTGCGCGGGCTGGGCGTGCATGCCGTCATGCTGACGGGCGACAACCTCACGACGGCGCGCGCCATTGCCCGCGGCGTGGGCCTAGGCGAGGACGAGGTCATTGCCGAGGTTCTGCCCGCGGACAAGGAGCGTCACGTTCGCGAGCTGCAGGAGGCGGGTCACACCGTCGCTATGGTGGGCGACGGCATCAACGACTCCCCGGCGCTCGCTCGCGCCGACGTGGGGCTGGCCATTGGAGCCGGTGCGGATATCGCTAAGGAGGGCGCGGACGTCGTCCTCATGCACTCGGACCTGCTCGACGTGGCGCGTGCCATCGAGCTGTCGCGTGCGGTCATCCGCAACATCAAGCAGGACCTCTTCTGGGCGCTCTGCTATAACGCTTGTGGCATCCCGCTGGCGGCGGGCGTCTTCTACCCGCTCCTGGGCTGGCAGCTCTCGCCGATGTTCGGCGCCGCCGCGATGAGCCTCTCGAGCGTCTGCGTGGTCACCAACGCCCTCCGCCTCACGCGCTTCAAGACGAGGGGCTGAAAAGTTGACAAAGGGACTGTCCCTTTGTCAACTTCTAAAACGAGAGAGAGGAACGAACATGAGCTACACCGTGAAGACTAAGGGAATTATGTGCGGCCACTGCGAGGCCAAGGTTGAGAGTGCCCTGCTCAAGGTTGCTGGCGTGACCGATGCCGAGGCGGATCACGAGACCAACGTGGTCAAGGTCGAGTGCTCCGACGGCGTCACCGCCGATGCCGTGAGGGCCGCGATCGAAGGCGCGAGCGACACCTACGAGGTGCTCGAGGTCTCGGAGGACTAGCCGCTCGCATGCATCCGCCGCGTGATGCGTGCGCCAAGCGTCCCGCTCCGGTGGCGTGGCGCGGGCGAGGCCGCAGGTTGCCCTCCGCCGCGCCGCTGACATGCCCCACACGAAAGGAGCCTGCCATGGTGGCAGACGAGAAGACGGTCCTGAACCTCCTCAAGACCGCGCGAGGCCAGCTCGATGCGGTGATCCGCATGGTGGAGGAAGACCGCTACTGTATCGACATCTCAAACCAGCTCATGGCCATCGAGAGCCTGGTCGCCAAGACCAACGCCACCGTGCTCAAGGCGCACATCGCAGGATGCGTCAGGAGTGCCTGTCACTGTGGCGCCGATGCCGAGCGTGACGAGAAGCTCGCCGAGATTGAGGACGTCATCGATAAGCTGTCGAGGTAGGGGCGTCGGCCGTCGACGGGGCCCGAGCGTCGTGGCCACCGCCGCCGCGGGCCCGCCATGCATCGACAGCCGCCCGGACCCGCCGCGCCGGCGTGCGCCCGGGCCCGTCCCTCGGCATCTACCGTCCAAAAGCGAAAGGGCGCCCCGCGTGATGCGGGACGACCTTCTCGTCTTGGTGCCGGATGCCGGGTTTGGCCGAGTCAGAGTCTTGCCTGGCGCTCCGTGGGAAGTGTTACCTGACGATGCCGCCAACGATCATCGTGACGATTGAGACGACGATGGCGCCGAAGAACGCCGCGCCGAAGCCGTCGATGACGATGCCTGCGTGCGTGATGTTGCGCGAGAGGAAGCTCGCGAGCTCAAGCATGAGCGCGTTGATGACGAGCGCGAACAGGCCAAGGCTGAGGATGGTGAACGGCAGGCCGATGATTTTGAGCACCGGCTTGATGCTGGCGTTCACGATGGCGAGGAACAGCGCTGTGAAGAGGGGGCCCGCATAGGCGCCGCCCACGACGGTGATGCCGGGGGTGAGCCAGATGGCCGCGCCCACGGCGATGGCGCTGACGAGCCAGGTTGCGATGAAGTCCATACGTACCTCCTTGGATGACGGGGGTAGTGTACCCGGCCGCCGCGCGCCGCCTTGGGACCGGGTTCTGAAAAACGTTTGATATCAAGGTCTCTCCATGAGTGCCTTAAACGCTTTAATGCGATAAAGTAGATGGCAGCCGTTGAGTCGCGGCGTGCGAAGCGCTGTTGGGGAGTTCGCGGAGGGCCCGCGCAAGGCACCCTCCGGCTTGGTTGGGAGGAATGTCACATGGATGCCACCGAGATCATGGCGACGGAGCCCGCCCAGGAGCTCCTCTCGGTCTTAGCCGAGCTTTCCACGCCCGAGGAGGTCGAGGCCTTCCTGCTCGACCTGTGCACCCTGAAGGAAATCGCCGACCTATCCCAGCGCCTCGAGGTCGCGAGGTTGCTCGACTCCGGTGAGTCCTACCTCTCCGTCCAGCAGCGCACGGGCGCCTCATCGACGACGGTCAGCCGCGTCTCGAAGTGCCTGAATGGTCCTGCTGGCGGCTATCGGGCCGTTCTCGCCCGCGAGGGGGAGTAGCCCGGCGTTCGCCGCTTGCGGCGCTGTGACCTGGCGGCTCCATCCCCCGTCCACATTGCCTTGGCCATGGGGGATAAGAAACCCTATCATAGGTATGCAGAAAGGTGGGCAACCTGCCTCTACGCGCCGCGCGCCGCGGGACAACCCTCCTGACATGTAGCCTACGAAGGGACACACCCTTGAATTTCCGTCGGACCATCGCTCGCGCGACCGCAGGCCTCGTCCTCGGCGCGACTGTTCTCACCGGCCTCCCCACCATCGCCCTCGCCGACACCCCGGCGGAGCTCCAGGCGAAGCTCGACCAGGCCAACTCCCACCTCAGCGGCCTCTATGATGAGGCTTCCTGCGTGAGCGAGGAGGTCAACAAGACCCAGGAGGACCTCGACGCCACCAACGCAGAGATCGAGCAGAAGACCGCCGAGCTCGCGCAGGCCCAGGACACTCTCTCCCGCCGCGTCGCCTCCAACTACAAGACCGGCGGCGTCTCGCTCGTTTCCATCCTGTTCGACTCCACGAGCTTCGAGGACATGGTCAACCGCATCACCTACGCGAGCAAGGTGAGCGACTCTGACACCCAGATCATCCAGCAGGTCAAGGACATCCAGTCCGATCTCGACCAGAAGCGCACCGAGCAGCAGCAGCTCCTCGATGACCTCAAGGCCCAGCAGGCCGAGCTCGATGCCAAGGTCACCGAGGCCCAGAACTATGTGAGCTCCCTCGACCAGCAGGTCCAGGACGCCCTCGAGGCCGAGCGCGCCGCCGCCGCTGCCGCCGCCGAGGCTGCCCAGAGGGATGCCGAGCGCAATGCCGAGAACAACGGCGGCAACTACGTGCCCAACACCGGTAACCAGAACGCCAACAACAACAGCAATAACAACACCAACAACGGTGGCTCCAACTCCGGATCCGGCTCCGCGAGCGGCAGCCTCTCCGCCTCGCAGCGCAACGCCATCGTCTCCGCCGCGTGGAGCAAGGTCGGCTGCAGCTATGTCTACGGTGCTACTGGTCCGAACGCCTATGACTGTTCTGGCTTCGTGCAGTACTGCTACGCCCAGGCCGGCATCTCGCTGCCGCGTACCTCGTACGCCCAGGGTGCTTGTGGCACCACCACGTCCAACCCCCAGGCCGGCGACATCGTCTGCTGGGGCGGCCACGTGGGCATCTACATCGGCGGTGGCATGATGATCGACGCCGGCAACCCCAGTGTCGGCGTGAGCTATCGCTCGGTCTACGGCAGCCCCTGGTACCAGACGCTGTAGCGAGCTGGACCCGAGGGCTCGGGGCAAAATGTGTACCGCAAGGGGCGTCGACGCAAGTCGATGCCCCTTTGTCATGTCTTTGGCGTCAAAAGCCAGCCCGGAGGCAATTGCTGGAGAGAGATGGTCAAAATACCCATCTTGGCGTACGCCTCTTTGGTTCCGGGAGGCGTTTGGGGTCGTGAATCGCGTGTATAAGGTGCTCTGAAGGGTGCTTCTGGAGCCCTTTGGATTATCGCTGAACAAATCGCTCTCATTTGCCAAATGCTGCAACTAATCTACCTGCGGTTTCGCATCTTGGCAAAAACGAGGGGCGTCCAGGAGTATCGCAGGGAATTCGAAAGGCGTACGCCAAGATGGTGTTTTTGACCAACCTTTGAGACCTACGCCCGTCAATTGCGTCTCGAAGACGCCCGGTTTTGGGCCTGCTTAATCCGCGACCGAGAACCTATGCACTGCGAGCTGAATTCTATACATGTTTGAACGAGCTTGGGTGCCACTGGGCATGGTTAGCCGCCGGGCATGGATGCCACCGGGAAAAGCAGATTACGAGCGTGGCTGACCATGGGTGCCACCGGGAAAAGCCGACCAGGTAAAAGAAACGGGACCCCGTGGGGTCCCGTTGGCCGTTCGTGTGTGTGGGATTGAGTCGTCTCGGGGGCGTTTGGATGCGGTTAACGGGGCGGTTGCAAGGGACAGCGCCTGCGGCTGTGGCGAGTCGCTTGCGGAGAGCGCGCCCGTGACCACACCCGGGTCACTTGCAGGAGGTGTCGCCGCGGGTGAACGCCGCGCCTGCCCGACCCTACTTGCAGAGGCCCGCGCCAAGCGCCTCGAGCGCGTCGAGGGCGCCGTCCGTGTCGTCAACGATGTCAGACAGGTGCTTGCTGTCGAGGAATCCGCTGATGAGGGCGCCTAGTTCCTGCCACACGGGGAGCGTAGGGCAGGTCTTGGTGCGAGGGCAGATCGTGCCGTTCGAGCAGTCGAGGCAGGAGACGGGCGCCAGAGAGCTGCCCTCTGCCACGCGGATGATCTCTCCCAGCGTGTAATCCTCGGGCTTACGGGCGAGACGGTAGCCGCCGCCCTTGCCACGCTGGCTCACGACGAACTTCGCCTTGTGCAGCGACGCCATGACCTGCTCGAGGTACTTGCGAGAGATGCCCTGGCGTCGCGATATGTCGCCGAGGGAGACCCATCCGGCCTCGCCCTGCGCGGCGGCGAGGTCTGCCATGACGCGGAGGGCGTAACGGCCCTTGGTGGAGATTCCGGAAGCCATGGCTACTCCTCGTCTCCGTGCGCATCGGCGGAGAGGGGGTTGCCGTGCTCGTCCGTGCCGTCCTCGGTGGAGGCTGCCTCGCCGAGCTTATCGGGGTGGCCGAGCATCTCGTCGAGCGTGCGCCAGGCGAGCTCGGCGCACTTCACGCGCGCGGGCATGTGGGAGATGCTCTCGAGTTCGGCGGCCTCGTCAAGCTCTTCGAGGACGGAGGCGTCCGTCTCCTCGCCGCGGATCATGCGGCCGAAGAGGTGGCAGAGCTCGCGCGCGTGCTCGGGCGTCTCGCCAACCATGAGGTCACTCATCATGTCGGCAGAGCCCTGGGAGACGGCGCAGCCGCTGCCCGTCCAGGAGACCTCGGCGATGGTGCCGTCGTCGCCGAGGCGGACGTCGAGGACGAGGTCGTCACCGCAGCTGGGGTTGACGCCCTCGTGGCTGTAGGTGGCGTCCTCCATCTTGTACTTGTAGTCAGGGTTGCTCACGTGGTCCATGAGCGCGCGGCTGTAGACGTTAGCCATTGAAGACCCCCCAGACGAAGTCGAGGCCCTCGACGAGGCGGTCGACGTCTGTCTTGTCGTTGTAGAAGCCCACGGAGGCGCGGCAGCAGCTCTCGATGCCCATCCAGGTGAGGAGGGGCTGAGCGCAGTGATGGCCGGCGCGGATGGCGATGTTCTTGGTGTCGAGCAGGCTCGAGACGTCGTGCGGGTGGATGCCGTCGACCATGAAGGAGACCGCGCCGATGTGGGCGCGCGGGTCATCCGGACCGACGATCTTGATGTAGGGGAGAGCCTGGAGCTTCTCGCACAGGTAGGCGACAAGCTCGCGCTCGCGTTCCTCGAGCTCGGTGCGACCGTGCTCGAGGATGTAGTCGATGGCGATGCCAGTAGCATAGATGCCCGCGGCGTCCTGGGTGCCGGCCTCGAACTTCTCCGGGATGGGCGCCCAGACGGCACCGTCCTCGGTCACGGAGTCGATCATCTCGCCGCCGGTGAGGAACGGCGGGAGGGACTCGAGCAGCTCGCGGTGGGCCCAGAGACCGCCGATGCCCATCGGGCCACCGAGCTTGTGGGCGGAGAAGGCGAAGGCGTCGACGCCGAGCTCCTTCACGTCGACGAGGACGTGCGGCAGCGATTGGGCACCGTCTGCGATGACGATGGCCCCCTGGGCGTGGCCGGCGTCCGCGATGGCGCGGATGGGGTTCTCGACGCCCAGCACGTTGGAGACGTGCGTGACGGAGACGATCTTGGTCTTCGGGCCGATCTTGGCGGCGATCTCCTCGGGGCCGATGACGCCCTGGTCGTCCGGGCGCAGGAAGACGAGCTTGGCGCCGGAGGCGCGGCAGACCTGCTGCCAGGGAATGAGGTTGGAGTGGTGCTCCATGATGGAGATGCAGACCTCGTCGCCCTCGTGCAGGACGGTGGGGCCGAGGGTCTTGGCGATGAGGTTGAGCGACTCGCTGGCGTTGCGAGTGAAGATGACCTCCGCTGGGTCATCGGCGCCCACGAAGGCCGCGATCTTGGCGCGGGCCTGGTCAATGGCCGCCGTCGCGTCGACGGAGAGCTTGTAGAGGCCGCGGAGCGGGTTGGCGTTCATCGTCTCGTAGAAGCTGCGCTCGGCGTCGAGCACGGCAGCCGGACGCTGCGCGGTGGCGGCGGAGTCAAGGAACGTGAGCTCGGGATTGTTCGCGAGCAGGGGGAAGTCCGCCTTGAAGGGGCTCGCCTGGATGTCGGTCACGTTTGCCATGGTTAGGCCTCCTCGATCATATCACGAATCTCTGCCGCTGTCTGGCTGCCGAGCGCGCGCTCGGCCCAAGAGATGACGGCTGCAGGAGCGTCGCCGGGAAGGGTGATCGCGGCGTCGTCGACGATGGCGCGGCGGAAGAGACCCTCCGCCTCGTCCTCGGTAAGGCCGCGGTCGCTCAGGTAGGCGAGCTGTTCGGGGCTCACGGTGCCGATGGCGGCGCCGTGGGAGCCCTCGACATCGTCCTCGTCGCACAGGATGGTGGGGAGCGTCTTGTTTACGACGTCGTCGCCGCAGACGAGGACGGTCTCCTGCTCGGAGGCCTTGGCTCCCTTGCAGCCGTTGACGAGGTCGATCGTGGCGCGCAGGGCCTTCTTGGCGTCATCCGAGAGGACGCCTGTCATGTCGAGGTTCGCGCGCGCCTTGACGCCCCTCACGGGAACGGTGTAGGCGAGGTCGAGCTTCTCTCCCGCGCCTGCGAGGTAGCGAAGCGAGAGGTCGAGGCGGGAACGGTCTCCGGCAAGGTCGATCGTGGAGCCGAGGGCCGTGGTCGCGGCGCCGATCACGTACTGGCGGACGGCGACCTCCGCGCGGTCATCGGCGACGATGCCGAGGCTGTCGAGATACTGCTCGCCCGCGGTGGCGGCGACGAGGAGCGTCACGTGGACGTGGCTGCCCTGTTCCGCGTGGATGCGAAGGACGTGACCGCTCGTGACGGGGGCGTCGTCCTCGCGGGCGGCAGCCTCGTTGTCCTCGGCGTGGGCGCGCTCGTCGCGGGCCTTGGGCGCGGCACCGAGGCCGTCTGCGGCTACGACGTCTACGAACGCCTCGGCGCCGGGGCGCACGAAGACGCTCGTCTGCGCGACGCTGCCGGGCGAGGTGTCGACCTTGACGGAGATGCGCTCGCCGGTGGTGTCGGCGGGCACGACGATGGTGCGACGGTCGGTCGCGGAGGCGTCGAGCCACTGGGTCGCCTCGGCGCCTGCACCGCAGGTGATGCGGCGGGCGGAGGCGGGAACCTCGGCCATGGGGTCTGCGGCGGGCGGCTCGGGAACGACGAGGGTGGTGTCGTTCGTCTTGAGCCAGTTCCAGGTCTGGGCGGGCGTGAGGCCAACGCCGGTGAGGGTGTGCGCCATCTAACCAATCGCCCCTTCCATCTCGAGCTTGATAAGGTTGTTCATCTCGACGGCGTACTCGAGCGGCAGCTCCTTCGAGACTGGGTCGGCAAAGCCGTTGACGACCATCGTGCGAGCCTCCTGCTCGGAGCAGCCGCGGCTCATGAGGTACATGATCGTGTCGTCAGAGATGCGGCCAATCGTGGCCTCGTGGCCGACGCTTGCGGAGGCGCAGCGGACGTCCATCGCGGGGATGGTGTCAGAGCGGCTGATGTCGTCGAGCATGAGCGAGCTGCAGCTTACGGAGGCGCGGGCGCGCTCGGCCTTCTTCGTCACCACGACGGAGCTGCGGAAGGTCGAGATGCCGCCGCCCTTTGAGAGCGACTTGGTGTCGACCGAGGCGCGCGTGTCGGGCGCGGCGAGGGTCACCTTGCAGCCCGTGTCGAGGTTCTGCGTGGCGCCGGCGAACGTGATGCCGGTGAACTCGCAGCTCGCACGCGGGCCTACGAGCAGCGAGCTGGGGTAGAGGTAGGAGACGTGGCTGCCGAACGAGCCGGAGACCCACTCGACCTTGCCGTCCTCCTCCACGCGTACGCGCTTCGTGTTGAGGTTGTACATGTTCTTGGACCAGTTCTCGATTGTGGAGTAGCGCAGGCGCGCGCCCTTGCCCACGAAGAGCTCCACGGCACCTGCGTGGAGGTTGGCCACGTTGTACTTGGGCGCGGAGCAACCCTCAATAAAGTGCAGGTCAGCGCCGGGCTCGACGATGATGAGGGTGTGCTCGAACTGGCCGGCTCCCGCGGCGTTCAGGCGGAAGTAGCTCTGGAGCGGGAAGTCGAGCTTCACGCCGGCGGGCACGTAGACGAACGAGCCGCCGCTCCAGACGGCATAGTGGAGCGCCGCGAACTTGTGGTCCGTCATGGGGATGAGGGTACCGAAGTGCTCGCGGATCATGTCCTCGTAGCCGGAGTGCATGGCGTCCTCCACCGTGGTGTAGACCACGCCGGACTTTGCCACCTCGTCCTTCATGTTGTGATAGACGATCTCCGAGTCATACTGGGCGCCCACGCCGGCGAGGCTCGTGCGCTCCGCCTCGGGGATGCCGAGGCGCTCGAAGGTGTCCTTGATGTCGTCCGGGACCTCGTCCCAGGAGTCGGCCTGCTTGGAGCCGCTCGCGACGTAGGTGGAGATGGTGCTCATGTCGAGGCCGCCGATGGCCGGACCCCAGTTCTTGGGCATCTCCATGCGCTCGTAGGTCTCGAGGGCCTTGAGGCGCATCTGGAGCATCCACTCGGGCTCGTCCTTCTTGCGGCTGATCTCCTCGACGATGTCGCCGGAGAGGCCGTCGGCGAAGCGCTCGTAGCCGGCCTCGGGCTTCACGAAGTCATACATGCTGCGGTCGACGTCGGCGACCTCGGCGCGCTTGCGCTCGGGGGCGGCCCCGGGAACGGAACCGGACTCGGTGACGTCGACGGGGGCCACGGGGGCCTTGTCCTCGGTCAACATGCGCTACGCCTCCGCCTGCTCGACGGCGGCCTCTTTGGCCTCGTAGCTCTCGAAGCCGTTGGCGTCGATCTGGGCGATGAGGTCCGGGCCGCCCTCGGCGACGAGGTGGCCCTTCACCATGACGTGGGTGCGGTCGACCTCGACGCGCTCGAGGATGCGCGTATTGTGCGTGATGATGAGGAGGGCGCCGTCGCACTGCTCGCGGTAGGCGGTGATGCCGCGCGAGACGACGGAGAGGGCGTCGACGTCGAGGCCGGAGTCCGTCTCGTCGAGGATGGCGAGCTTGGGCTGCAGGAGCAGCAGCTGGAGCATCTCGACCTTCTTCTTCTCGCCACCGGAGAAGCCCACGTTGAGCTCGCGGGTGAGGTAGGAGGAGTCCATGTCGAGCTCGTCACAGAGCTCGCCGACGCGGCGGCGGAACTGCTTGGCCGTCATCTTGAGCTCGGGGCGCTTCTGGCAGATGGTGCGCAGGAAGCTGTACAGGGGTACGCCCGGAATCTCGACCGGTGCCTGGTAGGAGAGGAAGAGGCCTGCGAGCGAGCGCTTGTTGGGCGAGAGGTCCGTGATGTCCTCTCCGGCGAACTCGATTGTGCCGGAGGTAGTGCGGTAAGTGGGGTCGCCCATGATGACGTGGCCGAGGGTCGACTTGCCGGCGCCGTTCGGTCCCATGAGGACGTGGCACTCGCCGGCGTTAACCGCGAGGTCAACGCCATGGAGGATGGGCTTGTCGTCCGCGCTCGCGCTCACGCCACGGATGTTAAGGAGGTGTTCCATTTGATTTCCTAACCTTGCCTGTCAAAACAGCCTCAGAGATAATACCCCATAGAAAGTGGGATTAGCACCTATTCGCCTGAAAATACCGGCGATGTGGAGGGTTATCTTTGAAAACGAGGCTGCGGCATCTTCGAAGAGGGGGCTCTGCTTCTCCGGAATGTGATCGCCGCGCTTCCTGACGCGGGCCCCACGCGCGTGGTGCCGTCACGTGCGTGGTGCCGCCACATTTCCGAGATGGGACTATTGCATGGATAGATGGACCAAGTTTGGTAAGGCGATCGGCTCGCACATGTCGTTCATCGCACCTACGTGCGTGATTCTTGGCGTGCTGTTTCCCGAGGTGTTTGGCCTGGCCAAGCCTGCGGTCCCCGCGATGTTCGCGCTCCTGACGTTCCAGGGGTCTCTGAACAACGACTTCAAGAGCGTGGCCGTGCAGTTCCGCCACCCCAAGGACGTGCTGTGCATCCTTGGGGTGAGCATGATCGCGATGCCCGTCGTGGCGCATCTCATTGCGAGCGTGCTATTCAGCGGAAACCCCAACCTCGTGACTGGCGTCACGCTCGAGTATTGCGTGCCCGTGGGTGTGGTGTGCTTCATGTGGTGCGGCATGTATGAAGGCGACCTCTCGCTGGCGCTTGCGTCGATCCTTGTCTCCACCGTGCTCTCGCCCGTGAGCATTCCCTTCACGCTCAAGCTGCTGCTGGGGGCGGACGTTCAGGTTGACGTGCCGCAGATGATGAGCAACATGGCGTTCATGATCGCGTTGCCTGCCATCGCCGGCATGCTCGTGAACAACGTGACCTACGGCTGGGGTCACGAAAAGCTGTCACCCGCCCTGTCACCCGCCGTGAAGGTGCTGCTCATGATCATCATCGCGAGCAACTCCTCACAGATGAGCGACCAGGTGCGTCACCTCACGCCGGAACTCGTGGAGGTCGCGGCCTTCATCCTCGTCTTCGCTGCGTGCGGCTTCGCGCTGGGCATCGCCCTGGCGCTGGTGCGCAAGAGGCCCACTTCGAGGATCGTGACCTCGTGCTTCTGCGTGGGCATCCGCAACATCTCCGCCGGCGCCGTGATCGCGGCGCAGTTCTTCCCGGGCGAGGTCGTCTTCCCGGTCATGATGGGCACCCTCTTCCAGCAAGCCCTCGCCGGCATCTACGGCTCCCTCATGGAGCGCAAGCTCCTCAAAAGTTGACAAAGGGACAGTCCCTTTGTCAACTTTCCGCCAATGCGCGCAGCCTGAAACCTGCAAAAGGGACTGTCCCTTTTGCAGGTTTTTCGTAGCAGGTTAGAGGCTGTCTCTCCATAATGCGAGCACAAAATGTATCGAAATACGTGGTCAAGTCATACCGTTCACGGATGAGTGACTACCGTTTGCCGTTCGCGTAAAAATAAGTACCGCTCGCAAAGTTCTCGACCATAGAGATTCGCTTGCAACAATTCGCGCCTATTGTGCACTCGACAAGGCACGCCGCGAACCCCGGGAGGGGGCTTCCGCCGCCCACGACGCGCAAGAATCCAAAGAGGGAGAAACCATGGTCTTCGACTTCACTGGCAAGACCGCGATCGTGACTGGTGGCACCCAGGGCATCGGCTACGAGATCGCGAAGGGCATCGTAGAGGGCGGCGGCCACGTCGTCCTGATCGCCCGCAGCAAGGACAAGGGCGAGGCCGCCGTCGCCAAGCTCGGCGAGGGCAACTACTTCTATCAGCTCGACGTTTCCGACACGCCCAAGGCCCGCGAGACCGTCGAGAAGATCTTCGCCGAGGTACCGGGCGTCAACACGCTCATCAACTGCGCCGGCGTCATCTCCACCAAGAAGTTCGACGAGATCGACGACGCTGAGTGGACTCGTACGATCAACATCAACCTCAACGGCGTCTTCACGATGATGTCCGCGGTCTACCCGCACTTCAAGGCCGCTCACGCCGGCACCATCGTCAACGTCTCCTCCGTCGCCGGCAAGATTGGCGGCGGCCTTCTCGGCACCGCGGCCTATGCCAGCTCCAAGGCCGGCGTCAACGGTCTCACCAAGGCGGTTGCCAAGGAGGGCGGCAAGTTCGGCATCCGCTGCAACGCCGTCTGCCCGTCGCTCACCCTCACCGACATGACCTCGATCCTCTCTGACGAGAACTCCCAGCGCATCATCGCCGGCATTCCTCTGGGCCGCGCCGCCCAGGCCGGCGAGCCCGCGCAGATGGTCTTGTTCTTCGCCTCTGACGCCGCGAGCTTCGTCAACGGCGAGATCGGCGACTGCGACGGCGGCATCGTCCTCGACGGGTAATTCCCGCAGCGCGCGCGATTGCGTCCGTAAAGCGCGCGGTGCCGGATAGCTCCCGGCCCGCGCGCTCCTTTTTTCTCGAGTTTCGAAAGCGAGTTTTTCCAATGAGTGATTCCACTGCTGTGGTGGAGGAGAAGAAGCCCTTCTTCAAGATGTCCTCCATCCCCGGCGCCACGATCCTGGTGCCGCTTCTGTTGGGCTGCCTGCTCAACACGCTGTTCCCCGAGATGTTCAAGACGCTCGGCAGCTTCACGCTGGGCATGACGCAGAATGGCGTCAGCCCGCTCGTTGGCGCGTTCCTCCTCATCGTGGGTACCACGATCTCGTTCAAGAGCGCTCCCGCCGCCGCCGCTCGCGGTGCGATCATCATCATCGCCAAGCAGGTCGTCGTCATTGCCGTGGCACTGATCGTCCTGTTCACGGGCAACAACTTCCTCGGCCTGTCCGCGATGGTCATCCTTGCGGCCTGCACCGGCGCCAACAACGCTATGTACGCCGGCCTGATGGGTTCGATGGGCAACGAGGCCGAGCGCGGCGCCGTCGCCATCACGACGCTCGTCGTGGGCCCGCCTGTCACGATGATCGTTCTGGGCGCCGCCGGCCAGGCTTCCATCGGCTGGTCCCTCGTGGGCGCCATCCTGCCTATCGTCGTGGGCATCATCCTCGGCAACGTCTTCCCGAGCTTCAAGAAGATGATGGCTCCCGCACTGACCGGCGTCATCGTCCTGACGTTCTTCGCCATGGGCAGCACCATGACGTTTGGCCAGCTCGTCGCTGGTGGCCTGCCTGGCATCCTGCTCGGCGTCCTGTGCTCCGTCGTCTTCGCCATCCCCGCAGTCTTCATCGACCGCCTGACGGGCGGCACCGGTGTCGCCGGCGCCGCGATCTCGAGCTGCGCTGGCGCCAACGTCGCCACGCCTGCCGCCATGGCCGCGACCGACGAGGCCCTCTATGGCGGAGACGTCCTTGCCGTTGCCACCGCCCAGGTCGCTGCGTGCGCCATCGTGACCGCCATCCTGACGCCGATTGTCACCAGCTGGTGCTACAAGCACTTCAATGCCGAGAAGGCCGAGAAGGCCGCCGACGCCGGTGCAGCCGCGTAAGGTTGCCGCCGCGTTAGGGTAGCGCCGCGTAAGGGCAACGCTCGCTTTTAGTGCGCGCGAATCGAGAGGCCGCCGTATCCCCAGGGATGCGGCGGCCTCTCTCGTCTCGCGGCTCGACGTGGGCGGCTTGCGTGCGGTGGGACCCGCGCGGCTCGCGGCAGTCGCGCTGTGCGGGCCGCGGCTGCCGGCAAAAGTTGACAAAGGGACTGTCCCTTTGTCAACTTTCCGCCAATGCGCGCGACCTGAAACCTGAAAAAGGGACTGTCCCTTTTGCAGGTTTTCAGCCCCCGCGGGGCGGGCGTTGTCAATCCCCGAACATGGCGTGGGAGAGGGATGAAGCGTGCCGACGGTCGAAAGGGTGTCCGGAACGTGCGCTATCCTCAGAGTCGTGAAATCTTGGCGAGAGACTATGCGGCGACGGTGCCTCCGCGGGCCGTCGCAGAGGGAGCGAAATGGCGTTCGTACATCTCCATAACCACACCGACTACTCGATGCTCGACGGTGCCACGCGCGTCTCCGCGATGGTGAAGCGTGCGGTCGACCTCAAGATGCCCGCCGTCGCCATCACGGATCACGGCTATATGTATGGCGTGCCTGACCTCGACCTCGAGTGTGCCAAGTACAACCACCAGCAGGCGGATTGGCAGCAGTGGTTCCATGACAAGGAGAACTACGCAAAGGGCCGCGAGATCGTGGAGCCTGACGCGGAGAAGGAGCCTGAGGCGTACGCGCAGTGGCAGATCGACGTCGCCGCGCACGAGGCCGGCCGTGATCTCGACGAGGTGAAGCCGCGCCCGCTCGTGAAGCCCATCTTTGGCTGTGAGGCCTACTTCACGCCGGATGACTCCCTCTCGCGCGACCACAAGCCCGAGCTCTACCACATGATCCTGCTCGCCAAGAACCAGACCGGCTACGTCAACCTCATGCAGATGATGAGCGACGCGGCCGTTCGCGGCTTCTACTACAAGCCCCGCACGACGCTCGAGATGCTTCGTGCCCACTCCGAGGGCATCATCGCCACGGCGGCGTGCGTCTCCGGCATCATCCCGCGCTCCATCTTGCGCGGCCAGCCGGACGAGGCCCTCAAGTGGGCCCGCACCTTCAAGGAGATCTTCGCCCCCGGCGACTTTTACATCGAGATTCAGGACCACGGCCTTACCTTCGAGAACGGCATGACGGACCATCAGCTCGACGAGCAGCTCGTGGAGCTGGCCCGCTCGCTCGACCTCAAGGTCATCGCCACGAACGACTTCCACTACCTCACGCGCGAGGACGCCCCCACGCAGGACCTCATGATGTGCATCGGCATGAACTCGAAGATCGATGACGAGAACCGCATGCGCATGGAGGGCAGCGAGTTCTACATGAAGAGCGAGGAGGAGATGCGCACCCTCTTCTCCTGGTGCCCGGATGCCTGCGAGAACACCCTCGAGCTGGCGGAGAAGTGCAACGTCGAGCTCGACTGGGACCAGATCATCCTCCCGCGCTTCCCGCTGCTCGATCCGGGCGAGACTCACGAGAGCCAGTTCCGTCGCGAGTGCGAGAAGGGCCTGCGCCAGCACTACGGCGACGACTGGGCCACGCGCGAGATCAATGGCGTAAACATCAAGGAGCGCTTCGAGTACGAGTACAAGGTCATCTGCGATAAGGGCTTCGCCGCGTACTTCCTGATTGTGGCGGAGTACGTGCAGTGGGCCAAGGACAACGGCATCGGCGTCGGTCCGGGCCGTGGCTCGGCGGCGGGAGCCATCGTCGCCTACGCCATGAACATCACGGCGTTCGACCCACTCGAGAACGGCCTGATGTTCGAGAGGTTCCTCTCCCCGCAGCGTACCGAGATGCCCGATATCGATATGGACTTCGACGATGAGCGTCGCCTCGAGGTCGTCGAGCACGTACGTCAGCTCTACGGTCCCGAGAAGGTCACGCACGTCATCACCTACTCCACCATCAAGGCCAAGCAGGCCGTCAACGACGCCGCGCGCGTCCTCGACTTCCCGGTCTACATGGGCCAGCGCCTCTCCAAGATGATCAGCGCCGCGCCCAACGCCACACTCAAGGCAACGATGAACAAGGTCGAGGGCCGCGAGGACCAGTACTCGCAGGACTTCGTCGACGCCTACAACTCTGATCCGGACGCCCATCGCATTATCGACGCGGCGCTGTCGCTCGAGGGCATGATCCGCGGCGAGGGCGTGCACGCGTGCGCGGTCCTCATCTGCCGTGACCCCGTCAACGAGCACTGCCCCACGAAGCTCGACACCAAGGGTGGCGTCGAGATCACCCAGTACGAGGGCCACACCGTCGCGGACATGGGCCTGCTTAAGATGGACTTCCTGGGCCTGCGCACGCTCACGGTTATCTCGAAGGCCAAGGCGAACATCAAGGCCAACTACGGCATCGACATCAACGAGGCGGAGATTCCCTTCGATGACCCGAAGATCTTCGAGCTCATGGGATCGGGCCACACGGCGGGCGTCTTCCAGGTCGAGTCCTCGGGCATGACGGCCACCATCAAGAACATGAAGCCCACCGAGTACAAGCACGTGGTGGCACTTATCGCCCTGTACCGCCCGGGCCCCCTTGGCGCCGGCATGGTCTCGTCCTACATCAACCGCATGAACGGCAAGGAGCCCGCGGTCTCCTATGATCCGCGCCTCGATGACATCCTCGGCGAGACCTACGGCACCATGGTCTACCAGGAGCAGGTCATGCTCATCTCCGTCGAGATGTGCGGCTTCTCCAAGGGCGAGTCTGACTCCCGCATCCGTAAGCCCGTGGCCAAGAAGAAGATCAAGCTTCTGACCTCGACCATCCTTCACTGGGAGGATGGCTCGGACGAGACGACGTATGACCACTGGATGAACGGTGCGGTCAAGAACGGCTACAAGCGCGAGGTCGCCCAGCGCATCTGGGACGACGTTCTCGAGTTCGCGTCCTACGCGTTCAACAAGTCGCACTCCGCGGGCTACGCCATCCTCGTCATGCAGACGGCCTGGCTCAAGGCGCACTATCCCAACGAGTACATGGCCGCAGTTCTCACTAGCTACACGGGCAAGACGGATAAGATCGTCCACTACGTCTCCGCGTGTCGCCACGACGGCATCCAGGTGCTGCCGCCTGACATCAACGAGTCTGGTAAGGAGTTCACGGCCACGAAGGAGGGCGTGCGCTTCGGCCTCGCCGGCATCCGTGGCGTGGGCGAGGGCGTCGCGGATCTCATCATCGAGGAGCGAGAGCGCGGCGGTAACTTCAAGAACCTACATGACCTGGTGGACCGCGTGGACACCGGCACGTGCAACCGTCGCGTCATCGAAGCCCTCATCAAGGGCGGCGCCTTCGACTCGACGGGATACCCGCGCCGCCAGCTCATGGAGTTCGTCGACAAGAACAACCCGGCAAACATCATCGACGCCGCGACGAAGCGCCAGAAGGACCGCGCCGCTGGTCAGAGCTCGATGTTCGACCTGTTTGGCGACGTCGAGGGAGCCGGTTTCGAGGACGAGGCCCCCGAGCCGAGCCCCGTCGAGTGGGACCGTACGCTCAAGCTCGCGCAGGAGCGCGAAGTTCTCGGCCTCTACATTTCTGACCACCCGCTGCGCCCGTATGAGTACGCGCTTTCCAAGGCGCGCGACTACACGTTGGGCGAGGTGCTGAACGGCTACGAGAAGACCAGCGTCACGGGCGAGGTGCGCCATGTGGACGTCGGTGGCGAGAAGCCCTTCTGGGTTGCTGGCATGGTGTCGGGCATGCAGAAGCGCACGACGAAGAACGGCGACCCGATGGCCATCGTCCAGCTCGAGGACATGGAGAATGAGCTTGACGTCGTGGTGTTCCCCAAGGCGTACAAGAAGAGCGCCGCGGTCCTCGCTGGCCAGACCGACGAGCAGACGGGCGAGCAGACGGGTGACGTGTTCGTGCGCGTCCTCGGTCGCATTGACCGCAGCGATCGCGGCGACCAGTTCTTGGCGACGGCCATCGAGCCGCTCGAGCTGTCGGAGAAGACCAACAAGCCCAAGGTGCTCGAGATCATGCTCGAGCCGAGTGCGCTGTCGCGTAGCATGCTCGAGCAGCTGCAGAAGGTTCTCAGCCTGCACCAGGGCTTTGACCGCGTCGAGCTGTTCGTCGTGAGCGAGTCGGGTGACCGCCTCCGTATGGAGGTGCCGTGCCGGGTCGATGCCAAGAACGTCATGCTCATGGCGCGCGTCCAGGACCTCCTGAGGGACAAGGGGACCGCGACGGTCTCGTAGGCAAACGGCCGGCTTGTGGCTCTCCCGCAGCGGCGGGACGGCTATCATCCACGTGGCGGCAAATGGAAGGGGAACCATGAAGGCGCAGGCAGTCGAATCGGTCGAGCCGCCGGATGTCATTGAGGTCGGCGGAGAGGGTCCGCTGCTCGTCATTCACGGCGGCGCCGGCAGGCGTCTCCACGAGATGACGCCCGAGCAGGCATCAGAGACCGAAGCTGCCCTCGCTCGCGCGGTTGAGGCGGGATATGCCCAGCTCGCGGCTGGTGCGCCTGCCGAGGAGGCCGTCATCGCGGCCATTCACATCATGGAAGACGCCCCCTGCTTCAACTGCGCCCACGGCGCCGCGCTCACGCTCAACGGCACGGCAGCGCTCGACAGCAGCCTCATGCTTGGCGATGGCTCCTGCGGCGCCGCCTGCGGTCTCACGACGGCGAAGCACCCCATCGACGTCGCTCGCGCGGTTATGGAGCGCACGCCGCACGTGCTCTTCTCCCAGCCTACGGCTTCCCAGCTCGAGGAGTGGGGAATCGAACAGGTTGACAACTCCTACTTCGTGACCGAGCATCGCCTCGCCCAGCTCGAGGAATTCCGCGCTCGCGCTGCGGCAGGCCACGACGACTCCGCGACGCGCCATGGCACGGTGGGCGCCGTGGCGCGTGACGTCAACGGCCGCATCGCCGCGGGCACGTCAACTGGCGGCATCACGGGCCAGATGCCTGGCCGCGTGGGAGACTCGCCCGTCATCGGCGCCGGAACCTATGCGAACCAAGGCAGCGTGGCCGTAAGCTGCACCGGAACGGGTGAGAAGTTCATCCAGGAGTCCTCGGCGTACCAGATCCACGCGCGTGTCGCGCTTGCGGGCGAGACCCCGAGCGAGGCTGCCGAGGCGATGCTCTCCGCCGTGGACGGCAGGGGAGGCAGCGGCGGCGTCATCGTCGTTCCCGCCAAGGGCGCGGGTGTGATTGGCCGTACGGCGAGGACGCAGATGAATTACGCCTGGGCCCAGGGAAACACGCGCGTCGCCAAAAGTTGACAAAGGGACAGTCCCTTTGTCAACTCCGAAGCGAGACCCGGATGCACGGGTGCGTGTACTGGTCAAACTCCTCCTCAGGCTCCGTGTCGAAGGAGCATGACGTCTTGACGGGGCCGCCGTCCGAGTAGACGCGGATGCTCTCGTAGGGCGAGCCGGCGAGGAACGCCTCACGGAAATCGTCCGGTACCCGCGGCACCGCGAGCGGGCCTGCGTTCGAGGTGGGCACGTCAAGCCCCTCGAGCGCCGTGCCAAGCTCCGCGATGTCGCGCATGGCCTGGCCGAGGCTCTCCTCGAGCGTGGCGCTCACGTTGACCTCCATGCAATAGCTGACATCGGTGAGCGTGCCCTCGTCGTCAAAGTCGAGGTAGACGTAGGATTCCTGGACGCCGTCCTCGGACTCGCGCAGGTAGCCGATCACGTGGTAGCCGTAGTCCTTGTAGCGTTCGCGGGGATCGTCCGCCGAGACGCGGGCGCAGGTGCCCGCCAGCGCATCTCGTGCGATGCCAATCCGCTTGGCGGCGCTGGCAACGCGCGCGTCGAGCTCGCGGTTCGCCTGCGCGTACTGCGGGACGTACGCCCCGATGGCGATGACGATGGGCAGCACCACGAGCGCGACCCTCCATCTTCTGACGTTCGGGACGGGCACGCCGTAGGCACCGGCCATCGCCTCGGCGTTGGCCGAGGTCTCCGACAGGATGTCCGCCACGGTCAGCACGGTGCCCACGGCACCGGCAACCTGCGCGACTCCGCCCAGGCCTTTTGCCAGGTCGGAATCGCTGTCGCTAAGCAGGCGCCCTGCCGCCTGCGCGCCTATGGCGGCGGCGATTTGCGCCGAGCGGTCAGTCTCCTGCTGCGAGACGGCGAGCCTCTCCTGCAGCGCGCGCCACTGCTTGCCGCGCATGCCAAACTTCGGGCGGAGGGTCCAGAAGCAGAAAGCCACGAGGTTGACGGCGACGAGCGCGAGGATGACGTTGAGCCCCGTGTCCTGGAAGCCCTTGTGATGGAAGACCAGGTCATCGATCATCTCGAGGGGGACCAGCATGAGGCACGTCACGAATGCCATGACGAGTGCCACGAGGGCGACCTTGGGGTAGACGCAGTAGCGCCGGATCTGCTTCTTCTCGTTCTCGCTGAGGGGTGCCATGGTGCTCCTCGGTCGTGGTCGCGCCGCGCGGCGCAGGGGTCTCCCGCGTGCCCGCGGCTGTCACTTAATAGTCACGCTCGGCTTATCGTACCAGCTAGCTCGCGTGTACGCGAAGCTCGGTGCGTCCGCGTGCCGCTTGTAGCAGCGCTTTTGCTGTTCGCGTTGGACTCCCATTAATGTCCGAAAGCCTTTCTATAATGGCCTCATCTTCGATGGAACACGGCCCCGTTGGAGGAAGCCATGGTGGATGAGAGCAAGTACGCAGCGACGCTTGAAGAGGAGATGCGCGCTGCAAGGATTGCGAATGTCGAGCTAACGGCTGATGAGCGTGGCGCCATTGAGCGTCTGCTTGATGGCGGGTCTTGTGTGGATGTCGACGCGCTCCTCCGGGAGATGGGCGAGGCGGCGTTCTCGAGCGAGTCCGGAGCGTTCTCGGCCTTCGTCGCGCGGAACCACCAGCGCATTTACGTGGCCGCAGCGGATAGCGACGACGTGTCGAAGCTTCTCTTCCTTGGCTATAAGATGGGCATCTCGCGCGGTGATGCCGCCTGTATGAATGGCCTTGGCGCCCTCTATTACATGGGTGACCTCGTTGAGCAGGACTATGCCAAGGCCGCGGAGCTCTATGAGATGGCGATGAACCACGGCTGCTATCAGTCCATCATCAATCTGGGCTACATCTGGGAGTACGGGCGTACCGGCGAGCGTGACTATCAGAAAGCGTATCAGTACTACGCCCTCGCTGCCGCGCTTGCTGATTCCAGCGAGGCGGCGTACAAGCTCGGCGACATGTACAGTCGCGGCAAGTTCGTCGAGCGCGATATGGCCAAGGCCTATCAGCTCTGGAGCCGCAGCCTCGATCTTGCGGAGGACATCGTCGAGATTGCTCAGCCCGCCATCAGGATCGCCCAGCTGCTTCTGTCCGAGGACTGCGAGTCTGCGGGTGCCAAGCGCGATCCCATGCGCGTCCTCCAACTCTTCCAGCAGGCAGAGATTGGTCTGCGCATCGATATCGATAACGGCCAAACCTACTATCGCAAGCGCCTCGAGGAGGCCATCGAGGGCCAGGAGAAGGCCAGGGCAATCATCGACGGGCAAGTCATCGACGGACCGACCTTCTAAGTGCCTCGTCCTTGATTGACGAGTTGGTTACCGAGTGTCCATCCCTGCTTGGAGGCCGGTTATCGAGCGCGTTTCCCTGGATTGGCAAGCCGGTTACCGAGCGTCTCGGAGCCGGTGCCTAACGTGCCGTCTCGACGCTGGGCACGCCAAAGCGAGCCTTAGCTACTGGCGGCTGGCGCGTGGGGGCTGATTCGCTGCCGGAATCTACTTCGTCGAACCGCCGGATCCGTTTGCCGTGTCGCTTGAGCCATTGCCGTTGGCCGAGCCATTCGAGAGGGTCGAGTCCGAGGCGGAGCCGGAGCTGGAGGCGTCGCCTTCGGGCTTGCTGGAGCTGGAGTCCGATGCACTGCCGTCGCTCGAGCCACCATTCGAGGGGTTTGACGAGGAACCGGACGTTGAGGGGGAAGACGAGCTCGCACCCTCGTCTCGGTTGCTGTTCGATCCGCCTTGCAGGCTGGCGTGTGCCTCCTCGGTCGTGGCGGGGTGCTTGTGCGTCGTAGCGGTCCCGGTGGCGGCCTGCGTCGTCTGTGGCGCTTCGACCACGATGGTGGTGGAGCTGCCGATGCCCTCGCCCTTGGTCGCGATGCTGACGACGAGCGCGAAGACGAGCACCGCGATGATGGATGCCGCGGCCATGAATATGGTCGCCCTGCGGCGTATGACATCGCGCTCGCGTCGGTGGGCGGCGGCACGTATGGCTACCGGCGCGATGGGCGTGCCCGTCTCGGCGTATTCCTTGACGTGGCTGCTGCCTGAGACCGATGCCGCGCGCGGTTGGCTGGGGATGGTCGCGTCGGCGACGGAAGCGCCGCGCTTGAGGACATCGTCGTGCGAGTTGCCGAGGGCGCGCGTCTTATCGGCAACGCGGGCGCTATCTACGACGCGCGTCTTATCGGCAATGCGGGTGCTGTCTACGACGCGCGTCGCATCGTTATCGTCACGGGGGGCCTGGCCGTCGATGGCGACGGAGCCCGTCTCGCCATCATTCGACGAGAGCTTCTCCGCCGAGGCCTTGAGGATGGACTTGTAGATCTGTGACGCCGCGGCGGACGCGAGACCGCCTATGACGACGCCGATAAGCGAGCCCGCGAGGCCAATCTGCGAGGAGAGAGCAAATGATGTTCCCGCTGCTAGACCGCTTGCAATGACGGTCGAGAACGAGAAATCGTCGAAGAGTCCGCCCTTCGTGTTGCGATCATTAGACTGAGCCATGCACGTTCGCTTCCCGCGTTCCTTCGTTTTTTGCTGTAGGGAATACGTACCCGGATTGTCAGCGGGTCCCGCCCATGTGAAGTAATCCTCACGAATTCGCAAGATGCGCGGCGGTGCGCGGGACGTGGGGCGCCTGTGACGCACGATGCTTTTCGCTCCTGGACCCACGTCGCCTGCAAGTACGAAGGAGGAAACGGGAAATCTCATCTATTGGCGCTGATGTGGGATTGCGCCAGACGGCGATATGTGTGGTGATGGCAAATGAATGCCATCGCAATCGATGCGTGCTATTATTCGTGCCGTAACGGGGGGCTGGCGCATGCCGGCTGAGATTGGGCCTAGGATTGCGGCCCTGACCTAAAACCTGATCTGGGTAATGCCAGCGTAGGGAACCAATACGTGCGATTCGTACGGGGCTCCCGCCAATGGCGAGGGCCCCGATTCGTTTGGCGGTGCGCCGCTCGGCGAGCTTGGGCCCTTGCGGAAAGCGAGGTTTGCATGGAATGTAGCGTTGCGATTCAGGTCCTGCCGATGGACGCCGCCAACGACGACGAGGTCATCCGCGTGGTCGACGCTGTCATCGAGGAGATCCAGAAGTACGACGTGAACCCGTATGTCGGCCCGTTCGAGACCGCCATCGAGGGCGACTATGACACTTGCATGGAGGTCCTCAAGCGCTGCCAGCTCGTGGCGGCCGAGGCTGGCTGCGGCCAGGTCATGACCTACGCCAAGATCGACTACAAGCCGAATGGCGCCGTCCTCTCCACCGAGAAGAAGGTCGGCAAGTACCACCAGGACGAGAACTAGCCCATGGTCTCGCGCTCGAAGGACAAGGACGTGACCACCGGGGACGCCTTGGCGGGAAGCCACGCAGACGGCAGCTCGACGAAAAGCGCCGCTGCGGGCCATGCGGCCACGAAGGGCGCCGCAGCCGTTCGTGTCGATGCGGGCAACGGCGCCGCGCGCTCTCGGGCGCGTTGGGTCGCGCCGGTGCTGACGGTCGCCGCGCTTCTCGTGTTGTGGCAGCTCGTCTGCATGGCGGGTCTCGTCCCCACCTACCTGCTGCCGAGCCCGGTGCAGGTCGTCCAGGCGCTCGTGGCCGATCTCCCGCTGCTCGTGAGCCATTCGGGCGTCACGATCGCCGAGGCGCTTCTCGGCCTTGTCCTGGGTGTCGCCGTGGGCTTCGTCGTCGCCGTCCTCATGGACCGCTTCGGGGCCGTCTATCGTGCGCTCGATCCGATCGTCACCATCTCGCAGACCATCCCCACCGTGGCCATCGCCCCGCTTCTCGTGCTGTGGTTTGGCTACGGGTTGATGCCAAAGGTGCTGCTCGTCGTGCTGGGGACGTTCTTCCCCGTCACCGTGTCGCTTGCGAGCGGCTTCCGCAGCGTCGACCCGGACGTCATCGACCTCATGCGCACCATGAACGCGACGCGCGCTCAGATCTTCTGGTACGCGAAGCTGCCCGCCGCTGCGGAGAGCTTCTTCGCGGGCCTCAAGATCAGCGCGACGTATGCCGTGGTGGGTGCCGTGGTCTCCGAGTGGCTCGGTGGCTTTGTGGGCCTAGGCGTCTACATGACGCGTGTTCGCAAGTCCTATTCGTACGACAAGATGTTTGCCGTCATCCTCATCATCTCGGCCCTCTCCCTCTTGCTCATGGGGCTCGTCTCCGTGCTTCGCATGGCATGTATGCCGTGGGATAGGGCAGAAAGGAAGAATCAGTAATGACCAAGTCCTCCATCTCTCGCCGCGAGTTCGTGGCGGGCGCCGGGATCGCCACCTCCGCCGTCGCTCTTGCCGGTCTCACCGCTTGTGGCGGCCAGAACGCCGCCGACACTGCCGCTGCCTCCACCGCCGCCGCGGGTGACGCTACCAAGCTCACGTTCGTGCTCGACTACACGCCCAACACCAACCACTCCGGCGTCTACGTGGCCATCGCCAAGGGCTTCTACGCCGACGAGGGCCTCGACGTCGAGGTCGTCCAGCCGCCCGAGGATGGCGCCGACGCTCTCGTGGGCACCGGCAAGGCCCAGTTCGGCATAGGCTACCAGGACGTCATGGCCAACTATCTCGGCTCGGACGACCCACTGCCCGTGACGGCCGTCGCCGCGACCATCCAGCACAACACCTCCGGCATCATGAGCCGCGCCGGCGAGGGCATCGACCGTCCGCGCGGCATGGAGGGCAAGCGCTACGGCACCTGGGACCAGGACGTCGAGAAGGCCATGGTCAAGAGCGTCGTCGAGACCGACGGCGGCGACTTCTCCAAGGTCCAGCTCGTTCCCTCCGGTGACGAGGTCAGCGGCCTGAAGTCCAACCAGTTCGACTGCGTTTGGGGCTACGAGGGCTGGGGCCTGCAGAACGCCAAGCTCCAGGACCTCGCCTGCGACTACTGGTCCTTCCGCAGCATTGACTCAGTCTTCGACTACTACACTCCGGTCATCATCGCCAATAACGACTTCCTCGCCAACAGCCCCGAGGTCGCCAAGGCGTTCCTCCGCGCCACGAAGAAGGGCTACGAGTTCTGCGTGACGAACCCGGACGAGGCCGCCCAGATCCTCGTCGACGCCGCCCCCGAGACCGACGCGGACCTCGCGAAGGCCAGCGCCGAGTACCTCGCTGACCAGTACACCGCCGATGCCTCTAGCTGGGGCATCATCGATTCCGAGCGCTGGGCCAAGTTCTACACCTGGATGAACGACAACCAGCTCACGCCCGTCGCGCTCGACGTCAACGGCGGCTTCAGCATGGACTACCTGGAGCAGTAGGGTGACCGTGTCTGAGGATAGGGGAGAAGTGCGCGCGGACGCCGCCGGCGTGGATGCCGCGGGCATCGGTGCCGACGGCGCTATGGCCGCCGCGTTGAGCGCTCCATCCGCGCCCGCGCTTGAGGTCCACGACCTCACGCTCGCGTGGGAGGCGGGCGGCACGCCGACGGTCGAGGGCGTCTCGCTCTCGGTCGCGCCGGGAGAGATGGTGTGCCTAGTGGGCCGCTCCGGCTGCGGAAAGTCGACGCTGTTCCATGGTCTCGCCGGCCTCACGACGCCCGTTTCTGGCGAGGTCCTGCTCCATGGGGAGGACGTCACGGGAAGGCCCGGCCGCATCTCGTACATGCTGCAGAAGGACCTCCTCCTGCCTCAGCGCACCATCATCGATAACGTCTGCCTGCCGCTTCTCCTCTCCGGCATGCCGCGTCGCGAGGCGCACGCTAAGGCGGAGCCGCTTTTCGAGCGCTTCGGGCTCGACGGCACGCAGGCGAGCTATCCCGGCGAGCTGTCCGGCGGCATGCGCCAGCGTGCGGCCCTGCTTCGCACCTACCTCATGGACAACGACGTCGTCCTCATGGACGAGCCGTTTAGCGCGCTTGACGCCCTCACGCGTCGGGATATGCGCTCGTGGTTCCTCTCCATGGTGACTGACCTGGGCATTTCCTGCGTTCTCATCACACATGACGTGGATGAGGCGGTAGAGATGGCCGATCGGATCCTCGTTATGCGCGGCAACCCCAAGGAGGGGCGTCCGAGCAGTCTCGTGGGCGAGGTGCCCGTCGACGTCTCGCGCGACGCGCGAGGGGAGTGGCTCCTCACACCTGCCTCGCTCGACGTGAAGCGGAGGGTGCTGGAGCTGCTGGGGTAGGGTGCCCGGACGGCCACTGACGGCACCCGCGGCTCTCGATGGCCGCCGATGCCCGTTCCCGGGGAAGGCTTTTCTCCGATTCGATGCCCGTTCCCGGGGAAGGCGCTTCTGCGGTTCGATGGCTGCCGATGTCCGCTTCCAGGGGCGTTTCTGCGGCTCGAAGGCATCAAAAAGGCGGCGCAGGTGGGAATGGTTCCCAACCTGTGCCGCCTTTCATGTTTCTCAATTTGTTCGCCAACGCGCGGGCTCTCGTGTGAACGGAGCTTGGCCGCGTGGGCGAGCGGACCCGCGCGCGATGCGCCCTTGGTCTTCGCCTACTCCACGCGGAAGTCGGACGAGAAGCGGAAGTCCGCCGGGAAGTGAACGTCTGCCTGGTTGCGAATCTCGTCGCAGACGCTGAGCGAGTTGAAGGTCACGCAGTCATAGCTCTGAAGCGCGCCGCGAACCGTGATCCCCCTTCCCCACAGCGTGTCGAGCTTCTCGCCGCGAATGAGGGAGACGAAGTCCCTGAGCTCGTAGACCATGTTGTTCGTGCGACACTCGATGTCGAGCTCGCGCGTGGTCGAATTGGGCCTGTTCGATTCGGTCGAGGCGCTGCCGCGAACCGCCTTGCCACGCGTCATGATGGACACGTGCTGCGGTGATGCCATCGAATCGATGGTCATCGTGCCGAGGTCACCCTCGATTTGCGAGGGAAGCAGGTCTGTCGAGATCTTCGAATAGGCGAGCTCGACCACGAGGCCAGGCGTTCCGGAGTGGGGGCCGTAGGTGCAGAGCACGGAGCCGGCTCCGTCGATGATGCCGTTGGTGGTCTCGCACTTGGAGTCCGAGATGAGTGTGGGCGCTGCAACGACCCTGTCCGGCATGCCGAAGAGTGCGACCATGGGCTCGACCGTGTAGATGCCCATGTCCATGAGGGCGCCGGATGCCATCTTGGTGTCGAAGATGTTCGTGTGGCGACCAGCCTTCACGTCGTCATAGCGCGAGGAATACTTGCCGAAGCGGAAGGTCGCGCGGCGGAGGGTGCCGAGCTCCTCGAGGGAGCCGAAGATCTTGGCCCAGGCGGGGTCGTGGATCGGGCGCATTGCCTCGAGCGCGACGACATGGTGGAGTTCCGCCGCGGCATAAAGGGACTGCGTCTGGAAACGGTTGGAACAGGCCGGCTTCTCGATGAGGACGTGCTTGTCTCCGCGGATGCAGGCGAGGGTCTGGTCAAAGTGGAGCGCGTTGGGGCTCGCGATGTAGACGGCATCGACGTCCTTGCAGTTGGCGAGCTGCTCGAGCGTGGTGAACGGGCGAGTACCACCGTGACGCTCGGTGAACTCGCGGGCCGTGATGGGGTTGCGCGAGTAGGTGCCCACGTACTTGATGCTATCGACTTGCGCCGCTGCGTCGAGGAGGTCGTCGCTGATCATTGACGTTCCGATGGTGGCAAGGCGGATGGGTTCTGGCATGTGGTTCTCCTCGTTTGTTGGTGGCGCTGGGTCGAGTTGGCAGGGACGGCGGTGCGAGCTGGCACGCACCGGGCGTGCTGGGATGACTGGGCTGCGTTCGGCACGACAATTCTAAGTAATTGACCGCAGTCAAACAGAAGCCTTTTGTGAACGGGCGAATGCTTTTGTGAGCGGGGCCGGCGAGGCGCGCGGCGCGCATGACGAGGTGCGACACTGCGTCGGGGCTTGCACGGGGAGTGACGCACAACGAAACGGCATGTTTAGCTGGCATAAGCGCGTCGAAAGCCCCGCTCGCCCAAATGCATGTGTGGCAATTGCGCTTGGCGTGTAAGGATGGGCGATCCATGGGAAGAAGCTAGGTGAGAGGCGGGCTTGCTCGCCTGGCGCATGGCTTTTGCCCGTCAGTGCGCCGTGAGGGATAGGTCCGCTCTCTCGATACGGGGCGAACGCTCGCTTCTGTCCGTCGCAGAGTGCCCGCTCGTCCAACACGCCAGAGAGAAAGGACGCATCATGGCCGAGCTCAAGTTCTTCCACTGCAAGAAGTGCGGTGCCGTCCTGTGGTCCGCCGTGGACGGGGCATGCGTGCCCACGTGCTGCGGCGAACCGATGACGGAACTCCGCGCCGGCGAGACCGATGGCGCACACGAGAAGCATGTGCCCGCGCTCGAGCTGGAGGACGGGAAGCGCCTGCACGTTTGCGTGGGTGAGGTCGCTCATCCGATGCTCCCCGAGCACTACATCCAGTTCATTGCCATTGCGAGGCCGGACGGTACGGTCGAGTTCAAGCACCTGGCTCCGGGCGAGGCCCCAGAGGCGACGTTCTGCCTGCATGGCCAGGCGAGTGCCACGGTCTACGAGTTCTGCAACCTGCATGGGCTATGGAAGGCCGAGTACACGGCGTAACCCGCGAGTGCCAGCGCTTGGCTTCGACTGCGAATCCAGAGATAGGCAATGGCTGCAGCTGTTGGCGCAAAAGCATGATTCGGTGCGCTGATTAGGTGTCATAGCTGCGGCTTCTGTCCTGTTTGAGGCGGGCGCTGGCGAGGAACAGCTCGAGACAAACAAAAAGGCCAGGGGCGCGATGCCCCTGGCCTGAAATTACGCTGGAGCCAGCTACCAGACTTGAACTGGTGACCCCCGCTTTACGAGAGCGGTGCTCTACCAACTGAGCTAAGCTGGCGACTCCATGCGGTACGCGCTATCGCGCGCAGCGAATAAGAACTATAACGGAAACACCCGTATTTGCGCAAGAAGTTTGCGAGAAAAACTTGACGAGACTTTTGGCAGCCTGTCGTGCTCGCTGATCGCGGACGTGGTCGCGTGAACGCGCCGCCGAATCAGTCGCACGGGGATGCATCCAAAGTGCTAGCAAGCTCTCGCTTGCTGGCGTCGCGCGCGGGCACCCGGGATCTCCCGCCTTCGATCTGCTGTCCGCTACCTCTGCTAGAATCAACGACGCAAATCAACTAGCAGGGAGGATATTGATGGAGCGTCCACAGAAGGTAGACTGTGTCCTGTTCGATTGCGACGGCGTCCTGGTGGACTCCGAGCCCGTCGCGGCTCGCCGTAACGTCAAGGTTTTTCACATGCTCGACATTCCAGTGACGTATGAGGACGCGCTGACGCTCTGTGGCTGTGACGGCGTCGCTGGCATTCCCGCCATCGCCGCCAAGTATGGCAAGGAGATGGACAAGGAGCGTTTCGAGGCCAAGACCACCGAGGCACGCGATAACGGCATTCTCCCGCGCACCATCTATATCGATCCCACTCTCGAGCTCAACGAGGGCGTCCGCGATCTTCTTGTCAACCTGCGCGAGAAGGGCGTCAAGTGCGGGCTCGTCTCCACCACTGTCGCCGCGCACGTCCTCGCACTGCTCAACAGGTTTGGCCTCGTGTCGCTCTTCGACGTCATCATTGCGGGCGACATGGTGCAGAACAGGAAGCCCAACCCCGAGCCCTACCTTACCGCCATGGAGATCCTCGGTACCACGCCCGAGCATGCCGTGGTCGTCGAGGACTCTCCGACGGGCGTCGCCGCGGGCGTGGCCTCTGGCGCCTACGTGCTTGGCTATACGGGTTCGAGCGTCGTGCAAGACGTGAGCGCCGCCGCCGAGGTGCTCGCCAGCTACGCTGAGTTCGACCTGGTATAGTCCATACGCTGCGATGACGCGAACGGAAGGGCTGAGGATAGGATGAGTGCGGACGAGGAGACCACGGTCGATATGGCCGTGGCCGAGGTGGCCTCGGCAGAAATGGACGCGAACGGGTCCTCGGCGGATGAGACGTCCGTGGCGAACCCAATTGCATCCGAGACGGAGGGCCTCGACGCCCCTATTGCCGAGGCCTCCGCCTCGACGCAGCGGGGCCTGCTCGAGTCCTCTGCCTTTAACAAGGCCCTCATCGTTGCCTGCGCGCTCGCCTGGGGCTTCTCGTTCTTCGTGATGAAGGACGTCACGGAGCTCTTCCCGGTGTTCTGGCTTCTTCTCGTTCGTTTTGGCATCTCGAGTGCGATCATGGCGGTCGTTTTCCGCAAGGCGATCTTCGCGAATCTCAACCTCTCCGTGGTAAAGACGGGTGTGTTGCTCGGCGTGCTCTATGGTGCCGGCTATATCTTCCAGACCTATGGCATCGTCTTTACCACGCCTGGCAAGAATGCCTTCCTGACCGGCGTGTATTGCGTGCTTGTGCCGTTTTGCGCCTGGGCGTTGGGGCACGGGCGCCCGCGCCGCGTGAGCCTGATCGCCGCATTCGTGAGCCTCGTGGGTGCTGGCTTTGTCGTGCTCGACAACGGGCTGCCACTCAACGTGGGCGATGCCCTGACCCTCGTGGGCTCGGTGTTCTACGCGCTTGAGATGGTGGTCGTCTCGTCTGAGGGCCGAGGCAAGGATGTCTGGGCGCTCACCTTCTGGCAGTTCGTCACCATCACGCTGATCGTGGCCGCTGGGTTCCTCCTCGTTGAAGAGGCGCCTGCCCCTGCGCTCTACACGTTCGGCAACGTCGCTTCCCTGGTCTTCCTTGCCGTCGTGTGCTCGTTCGGGACGCTCGCGCTTCTCAACTATGCCCTCACGAAGGTTGACCCGGCGAGCGGCTCGCTCCTCTCGTCACTTGAGAGCCCGAGTGGCGTGGCGTTCTCCGTCGCGTTTGGTTATGAGAGCCTGACGCCCAAGCTCCTGGTGGGCTTCGTGCTCATCTTCGCGGGCATCGTCTTCTCCGAGGTAGGGGAGCGTCTCATCGAGCGCTGGCCGAGCCGGAGGTAGCTTGGGGGAGCCAGCGCGCGTTGTCGTGACACAAAGCGAAAAGCGCCGCAGTCCCAATTGGGCTGCGGCGCTTCTTTTGACGTGCTATGACGGATTGGCGCTAGGTCGCCGGAGCAACAACGCGCAGGCGCAGCTGCTCTCGCGCGAGGTGGGCGCGCGTTCCCTAGGCGCTCAGCTTGCCTGCGAGCTCGAGAACCTCAGTCACGTCTGCGGTCTCCGTCGCCCAGGAGCAGACGAAGCGGATGACGCGGCGGCCGTCCTCCAGGACGTAGAAGGTCTCGCAGCCCACGGCGGCCTCGAGAGCCTCGGTCTGCTCGGGCGTGGCCGTCACGAAGACCTGGTTGCTGGTGGAGTTGCCGTAGAGCTCATAGCCGGCGGAGACGAGACCCTCGCGAAGGGCGGTCGCCTGCTCGTTGGCGTGGCGGGCGAGCTGCCAGTAGAGCTCCTCCGAGCCATCCTCCTGCTTGGCGAAGGCAGCCTCGAACTGGGCGCCCATCAGGAAGCCCTTGGCGAGAAGGCCGCCGCGCTCCTTCTGGAGGAACGGGAAGGCCTCGCGCAGGCGCTCCGCGTGCTTGCCGTGACCGCAGATGACGACGGCCTCGCCCATGAGCATGCCATTCTTCGTGCCGCCGATGTAGAAGGCGTCGACGCGGCTGGCGATGTAGGGGAGGGTGAGGTCGTTGCCGGGGGCGGTGAGGGCGCTGCCGAGACGGGCGCCGTCGAGGAAGATGCCCAGGTCATGGCTGCGGGCCCAGTCGCAGATGGCGTCGAAGCGCTTGCGGTCCCAGACGCCGCCGAGCTCCGTCGCGTCGGTGATGTAGATGGCTGCCGGGCGCGTCATGTGGCGGCCGGTGCCCATCTGGAACTGATAGACGCGCTCCGCCGCCTCGGGGCTGAGGAAGCCGTCACGGTCAGCCGTGGGGAGGCTGGTGCGGCCGGTGGCGCCAAGCGCACCCGTCTCGTGCACGACGATGTGCGCGTCAGGCGTGCAGATGACGCCCTCCCAGTCGCGGAGCATGCCGTTGAGGCAGATGACGTTGGCGCTGGTGCCGCCGATGCAGAACTCGACCATGGCGTCCGGGCACTCGCATGCGGCGCGGATGAGCTCGCGAGCGTGGTCGCTGTGGGCGTCGCCCTCCGAATAGCCCACGTTCTGCTCTGCGCTCACGTGGCAGACGGCGTCGAGAATCTGGGGCGCGGCGCCCTCTGAGTAATCGTTGCGGAACAGGTGCATGGGTCCTCCTCGTCAAGCCGGTGTGGGAACTGCCTTGCCGGCTTCTCGAATTAAGTGCTTGCTGGAGGTCATGATAGCGTGACGCGGGCTCGCGGTGCGGTCTGCTTGGATATCTTGCCTCGGCGAGCTCTAGTCACTTCAGTAAAGCAGGCGATGCGGACACTAAATCAGGGCCTTTTGGGGTGGCCTAACCGGGTGCTTCGGAGAGGGAATGCCAGCAAATGGGGGGGCGATTGCCCTCGTGCTTGGTACACCTGGTTCGCGTCGTCAGGTGTGCCCATCCCTCGCGGTATACTAACCGGGTTGAACCCGAGTGAGAGGATGCCACGATGGCGAACAAGGCAGAGGGCACCGAGGACCTGTTCGGTGCGCGCATGCGTGCCTGGGAGCACATGCAGAAGACGGCCCGCGAGACGTTCGAGCCCTATGGCTTCGGCGCCATCGAGACGCCGGCGATGGAGCAGGTCTCCACGTTCGTACATGGCATCGGCGAGTCGACGGACGTCGTGCGCAAGGAGATGTTCCGCGTCTTCTCCGGCGCCCTGCTCGACCGCGTCTTCCAGGCCGGCGACGAGAGTGGTCTCAAGCCTAAGCAGCGCCTCGCCATGCGTCCCGAGGGCACGGCGGGTGTCGTTCGCGCTGCCGTCGAGAACAACTTCGTCCCGCAGGGCGGAGCTCCCGTGAAGCTGTGGTACGCAGAGCCAATGTTCCGCGGCGAGCGTCCGCAGAAGGGCCGCCTCCGCCAGTTCCACCAGGTGGGCGTCGAGTGGCTGGGCGCCCCCGATCCGGCGGCTGACGCCGAGTGCATCATCATGCTGATGGACTTCTACAAGGCCCTCGGCATCGACCCCGCTCACCTCCACCTCGCCATCAACTCGATGGGCGACGCCGCGTGCCGCCCCGCCTATCGCGAGAAGGTCCGCCAGTTCATCCTCGACCATGCTGACGAGATGTGCGACGAGTGCCGCGAGCGTGCGGAGATCAACCCGCTGCGCGCCTTCGACTGCAAGAACGCCCACTGCCGCGAGGTCATGGCGGACGCCCCGCTTGCCCACGAGAACCTCTGCGAGGAGTGTGCCGCCCACTACGAGCAGGTGAAGCGCTACCTCGATGAGGCGGGTATCGCCTACGAGGAGGACCCGACGCTCGTCCGCGGCCTCGACTACTACACGCGCACCGTCTTCGAGGTTGACTACACACCCGATCCGGCAATTGGCGCCATCGGCGGCGGCGGCCGCTATGACGGCCTCATGGAGCTCGAGGGCGGCAAGCCCACGCCTGGCATCGGCTTTGCCGTTGGCTTCGAGCGCATCATGCTCGCCCTCGAGGCGGAGGGTGTTGACCTCGGCGGCGTGGAGCCTTCCTGCGTCTACGTCGCCGGTACCGAGGCCGAAATGCGCCCGGCGGTCTTCTCGGCCACGCTCGCGCTTCGCCGCGCGGGCATCCGTACCGAGGCTGACTACCAGGGCCGCAGCCTTAAGGCGCAGTTAAAGCAGGCTGACAAGCACAACGCCGAGCTCTGCGTGGTCATCGGCCCTGACGAGGTCGCCGCTGGCACTGCCACGATTCGCGACATGAAGACCCACGAGCAGACGAGCGTCGCCATGGCGGAGCTCGCTTCCGCCGTCGCCGAACGCCTGGCCTAGGGCGTGGCGCGCACATACGACAACGTCTCCGCGGGCGCGAGCGGGCTCTCTGGCGAGGGCCTGGCCGCGCCCGCGGTCGTCTACGAGGACGAGTGGCTGCTCGCGGCGGACAAGCCTGCGGGCATCATCGTGCATGGCGATGGCACGGGCGCGGCCTCGCTCACGGACCTCGTCCGCACGCACCTCGAGTGCGAGGGGAGGGCCGAGGCCACGGCGCAGCTCCAGGCCGTGCAACGCCTCGACCGCGACACCACGGGCCTCGTGCTGTTCAGCCTGGACAAGGCCGTGCAACCCAAGCTCGACGCGCTCGTGGCGGGCCATGACGGCATCGAGAAGAGCTACCTCGCCATCGTCCGCGGCGAGCTGCCGGAGGGCCTGCGCGAGATAGACGCGCCCCTCGCGCGCGACCGCCATGACGCGCGCCGCATGCGCGCGGATACGCACGGCAAGCCCAGCCTTACGCTCGTGCGCCGCCTGGCGGCGGCGGGCGCTCGCGGCAAGCGCGTCTCGCTCGTCGAGCTCACGCTCAAGACGGGTCGCAAGCACCAGATCCGCGTGCATCTCTCGAGTCGCGGCTACCCGATCGTGGGAGACGCCCTTTACGGCGTGCCGGCGGACCGTGCCGGTCGCACGCCGCTCATGCTGCACGCCGCGCGCGAGACGCTCGTGCACCCCGTGACGGGTGAGCGGTTGGTTTTGGCCGGCGAGTGGCCCGAGCGTTTCTCAACTCTCGGCTTCGCGTCGCGGGGAGTCGAGTAGCAGGCAATGCTGTCTGGCAATATGGCGGTGTTGCGGCCGCGTCGTTCCGTATGGCGAACGCCATTCCGTATTTCTCACGCAATGCTCGAGCTGCTATGCCTGAGCTGCTAAGATGGTCACGAATGACTGGACAATCACGGCCATGGGTTCCGCGCCGCGAATGCCAGATCGCTTATGCGAGACGCCCGCCATGGGGATGGCGCACGCCTCGTGGTCCCATTGGGATGGGGCAACCTTCAAGGAGAGGACGCTTATGTCTGGAACCATGCGTGGCGTGTATACAAATCTGACCGAGATTCGTCGTAGGGTCTTCGCCGAGGTGGCTAAGATCGCCTATGACGCCGGTGGCGATAACGCGGAGGAGAGGCTCGACTCCGTCGCGCACAACCTCCGCAACCTGCCCTACGAGATCGTCCCCGGCGACGTGGCGACGTATCGCGAGTCCGTCTTCCTCGAGCGCGCCATCGTTCAGGAGCGCATCCGCCTCGCCATGGGCCTCCCGCTCCAGGACCTCGATCGTCCGGAGAGCGTGACGGAGGGCCTCAAGAAGGCCGCGGTGCCCGAGACCTACTATGAGGCGCCGCTGGTCAACGTCATCAAGTTTGCCTGCAACGCCTGCGAGGACAACGTCTATCGCGTCATGCCCAACGCCTGCCAGGGCTGCCTTGCGCACCCCTGCCGCGAGATCTGCCCCAAGGGCGCCATCACGTTCAAGGACAAGAAGGCCTTCATCGACCACGAGAAGTGCATCAAGTGCGGTCGCTGTGCGAGCGTCTGCCCCTACCAGGCGATTCATCACCATGTGCGTCCCTGTGCAGACGCCTGCGGCATGCACGCCATCGGCTCCGATGAGCACGGTCGCGCGGAGATCAACTACGAGAAGTGCGTCTCCTGCGGCCAGTGCCTCGTGAACTGCCCGTTTGGCGCCATTGCTGACAAGAGCCAGATCTTCCAGACGATCATGGCCATCAACGCCGGCGAGGAGGTCATCGCCGAGGTTGCGCCCGCGTTCGTGGGCCAGTTTGGCGGCAAGGGCAACGTCGACAAGCTCCGCGAGGCCTTCAAGGAGCTTGGCTTTGCCGGCATGGAGGAGGTCGCGCTTGGCGCGGACCTCTGCACCGTCGAGGAGGCGGAGGACTTCCTCGAGGAGGTCCCCGAGAAGATCCCGTTCATGGGCACCTCGTGCTGCCCTGCGTGGTCCGTCATGGCGAAGAAGGAGTTCCCCGAGCACGCGGGATGCGTCTCGATGGCGCTCACGCCGATGACGCTCACGGCGAGGCTCATTCGCAAGCAGCATCCCAACGCCAAGATCGTCTTCGTTGGCCCGTGCTCTGCCAAGAAGCTCGAGGCCATGCGCAGGAGCGTTAAGAGCGAGGTCGACTTCGTGCTGACCTTCGAGGAGATGGCCGGCATGATGCGCGCCAAGGACATCGACTACACGAGCCTCGCCGGCGAGGGTGGCGACTTCGAGGTCGCCAGCGCTGACGCCCGCGGCTTTGCCGTGGCCGGCGGCGTTGCGAACGCCGTGGTCAACGCGATTCACCGCCGCTATCCGGACCGCGAGGTCAACGTCGTGAACGCAGAGGGCCTGGACGAGTGCCGCAAGATGATGAAGGCCGCCGTGAAGGGCAAGTACAACGGCTACCTGCTCGAGGGCATGGCCTGCCCGGGCGGCTGCGTTGCCGGCGCGGGCACGCTGCAGGCGGTTGCCAAGACGGCGGGCGCGGTGAAGATGTACGCCAAGAAGAGCGAGCGCAAGAACGCCACGGAGAACGCCTACTGCGACCTGATCCCCGAGCTCGAGCGTCCCGAGGACGGCAAGCACGGTGACGAGCTCGTCGCCGAGAGCACCGAGGCTTCGGTTCCCAAGAAGTAGCTAGGACTGGCATAGCGCTGCTGATGGCGGCGTCGCGCGGGGACGTTTCCCGTGCGGCGCCGCTTTCGTTTGCGCGCGCCGTGCGCGACAGCGTGGTGATTGCGGTGGCGCGGCGGCGCGGCGCGCCGCGGTGGCGAGGTATGGCCGCGCGGTGGCGTGGCGCGGTGGCGCGGGACCCACCGCCCCGCTTGATTCGCCGAGACATGCGTTTCTTCGAGTTGTTGGCGTCAAAAGGCTTGCATAACTCGAAATTCCGCATGTTTCGGAGCCATCTGCGCCGGGCCGGCGACCGGGCGCACGCCGGGCGAGGCGCGGCCGCGTGGTGATTGCGGTGGAACCGGCCCGCTTCCGCGCGGCGTGGGTATAAGCACTCAAGACAACCCCGTCAGGAGGCAGCATGCTTACCACCACGCTCACGTATCCAAGCCACGATGGCACCTCGACCATCCGCGCGCTTCTCTGGGAGCCAGACGCCGCCGTCAAGCCGGACTTCGCGCCGCGCGCCGTGGTGCAGCTTGTCCACGGCATGGCGGAGCACGTCGAGCGCTACGCACCCTTCGCGGAGCACCTCGTGGGCGAGGGCTTCGTTGTCTGCGCGAACGATCACGTGGGCCATGGCAAGACGGTCTCCTCGGAGGCGGATCTCGGTCACATGCCGCTCGAGGGCGGCGAGGACGTGCTGGTGGAGGACGTACACGCGCTTCGCGAACTGGTGGGGGAGCGCTATCTGACGGATGTCCCGCATGTCATCTTTGGCCATTCGATGGGCAGCTTCGTCACGCGCGTCTACCTCACGCGCCATGCCGAGGGCCTGAGCGCGGCCGTGATTTGTGGCACCGGTCAACAACCGCATGCCCAGGCGGCCGCCGGCAAGACGCTGACGCGCGTGATCGCGTCCGTCCGCGGCGAGCGCTATGTGAGCAAGCTCATCGATTCGATGGGTGCTGGTGCTTACGCCAGGGCTATCAAGGACGCGCGCACGAACGTCGACTGGATCGCCACGGACCCTGAGGTCGTGGACGAATACCAGGCGGACCCTCTCTGCGGCCAGCCGTTCACCGTGGGTGCCTACCACACGCTTTCCTGTCTCGTTGCCGACGCGACGGATGAGGCGCTCGCCCGTCGCGTGCCGGCGGGGCTACCGCTGTATTTCATCGCCGGGGCCGAAGACCCGGTGGGCGATCGCGGCCGTGGCGTGCGCGCGGCGGTGAGCGAGTACAGGAATGCCGGCGTTCGCCTCGTCGAGCTCACGATCTATCCCGGGGTCCGTCACGAGATTCTGAACGAGCCCATCAAGGAGAAGGTCATGTCCGACGTAGTGGACTTCCTCTCCCGTCAGGGCCTCTAGCTGGGGCGTTGCTCTGGTCTCGCCTTATTGCGCTGGCCTCACTTTAATGTCCGTATCGCCTCGTAAGGTTGTCTTAACAAGGGGAGGCAAAGGAGCCGCCCCACATGAGGAGGCAACCATGTACGAGCCGTCACGTCACATCACGTCGTTCAACATCGCCGGTTTTCAGCACTGGGATGGCGCCCTCGTCCTGTCAGAGCTCAAGCCTGGCATGCAGCTCACGCTCGCCCCTGAGCCTGACAATCCCTATGACCCCAACGCTGTCGCCATCCTGTTCCAGGGCGTCAAGCTTGGCTTCGTGCCTGCGGATAAGAACGAGCTCCTCGCTCAGCTTCTCCACTTTGGTCACACTGGCGTGATCGAGTGCCGCGTTCAGCAGGTCGATCCCGAGGCCAAGACCTGGAACCAAGTGTTCGTGGGCCTGTTCATGGTCGACGCACGCTAGAGAGTTGACAAAGGGACTGTCCCTTTGTCACCTTTTCCGCAATGGCGTCCTCGTCCTCCATGCACGTGTTATCCTGAACAGCTAGTTGTACACGTGCGAGAGGATGGCTATTCGTGGCAGAGAACACCCCCTCGGCCCAGGCGGCCGAGATGCCCAAGACATATGACCCGGCAACCACCGAGCCTGCGCTCATTGACCAGTGGATCAACGCTGGCTGCTATCAGCGCAGCAAGGGTGTAGGCGACTGCACTGTCGTCATCCCGCCGCCCAACGTCACCGGTGTGCTCCACATGGGCCATGCCATGGATGACTCGATTCAGGACACCATCATCCGCTACAACCGCATGCGCGGCCGTTCCACCCGCTGGATTGTCGGCACGGACCACGCGGGCATCGCCACCCAGACCAAGGTGGACAAGAAGCTCAAGGCGGAGGGCATCTCTCGTCTCGAGATCGGCCGCGAGAAGTTCCTCGACGCCTGCTGGGATTGGCGTCGCGAGTACGGCGGAACGATCATCAAGCAGATCCGTCGCATGGGCTGCTCGGTCGACTTCTCTGACGAGCGCTTCACGATGGATCCGGATTACGCCAAGGCCGTCCGCAAGGTCTTCTGCGACTGGTACCACGATGGCCTGATCTACCGTGGCAAGCGCATCGTCAACTGGTGCCCCTCCTGCACCACCGCCATCTCCGATGACGAGGCCGAGTACAAGAACGAGAAGGGCCACCTGTGGCACCTCCGCTACCCGCTCACCGAGCCGGTGAACGGCCAGGAGTACATCGTGGTCGCCACCACGCGCCCGGAGACCATGCTCGGCGACACGGGCGTGGCCGTCAGCCCGTCCGATCCGGAGAAGGCCGCCTTCGTGGGCAAGACCGTCATGCTGCCCATCGTGAACCGCGAGATTCCCATCTTCTCGGACTACCACGTCGACAAGGACTTCGGCTCCGGCTTCGTGAAGGTCACTCCGGCGCATGATCCCAATGACTACGCCATGGGCCAGGCGCACGACCTCCCGCAGATCAACATCTTCGACGAGCATGCCGTCGTCGTCGATGGCTACGGCGAGTTCACGGGCATGAATCGCGATGAGTGCCGCGAGGCCGTCATCGCCTGGTTCGAGGAGCACGGCCTGCTCGACCACGTCGACGAGCTCGAGCACTCCGTCATGCACTGCTATCGCTGCGATGCGGCCCTCGAGCCGTGGCTGTCCGAGCAGTGGTTCGTCGCCGTTGACAAGCTCAAGGGTCCGGCGCTTGACGTCGTGAAGTCCGGCGAGGTCAAGTTCCACCCCGCCCGCTGGACTGACACCTACACCACCTGGATGGAGAACCTGAAGGACTGGTGCATCTCCCGTCAGCTTTGGTGGGGTCACCGCATCCCCGTCTTCTACTGCGAGGACTGCGGCTGGGAGGACGCTTGCATGGATGACGTCCACGAGTGCCCGCACTGCCACGGCAAGCACGTCCACCAGGACGAGAACGTTCTCGACACCTGGTTCTCCTCGCAGCTGTGGACCTTCGCCACGCAGGGTTGGCCGGATCACCCGGAGCAGATGGAGGGCCACCACCCCACGGCGGCGCTCGTCACCGCCCGTGACATCATCGCGCTGTGGGTCGCCCGCATGATCATGAGCTCGCTCTACTTCACCAAGGAGATTCCGTTCAAGGACGTGGTCATTTACGCCACGATCCTCGCCAAGGATGGCAGCCGCATGTCCAAGTCCAAGGGCAACGGCGTGAACCCCATGGACCTCATCGCCAAGTATGGTGCTGACGCCATGCGCTTCAATCTCCTGACGCTCATCACCAACAACCAGGACGTCAAGTTCGACGCCAACATCGACAAGAAGACGAAGGAGCTCATCGATAGCCCGCGCACCGAGCAGGCCAAGAGCTTCGTCACGAAGATCTGGAACGCGAGCCGCTTCGTCCTCATGAACATGGACGGCTACACGCCCGGCCCCGCCAAGGCCGCCACGCCCGAGGACGCCTGGATGCTCAGCCGCCTTGCCAAGATGGTGTCTGAGTCGACCAACCGCCTCGAGTCCTATGAGCTCGGTGACTACGCCCGCGAGCTCCAGAGCTTCTTCTGGGGCGAGGTCTGCGACTGGTACATCGAGCTTTGCAAGGGCCGTCTGCTCGACGGCGAGGGCGAGGAACGCCTGCAGGTCCAGCGCAACCTCGTCTACGTCCTCGACGCGTCGCTGCGCATGCTGCACCCGGTCATGCCGTTCGTGACCGAGAGCGTGTGGGACACCATGCCCGCCAGCGAGCTCGACGCTGACGGCGAGGGCAACTACGCCGCGCATGCCGGCCGCTTCCTCATGATGGCCGCCTGGCCCGAGCCCGAGGCCCTTGCCGCCTTCGTCGATGATGAGGCCGAGTCCACGTTTGACATCGCCCGTCGCCTGGTCGCCGGCGTTCGCTCCGCTCGCGCCCGCTACAAGCTCTCTCCCAAGACCGAGCTTGCGGTCGTCGTCCACGCTGACGCCGATGCCGTCTCCAAGCTCTCCAGCCAGACTGACTTCGTCAAGAGCGTCGGCCGCGTGAGCGAGCTCACCGTCGCCGAGGACGCCGAGAAGCCCGCCGCCTCCGTCACGCTCGTCGAGAGCGACTTCGAGGCCTTCGTCGTCATGGGTGACCTCGTCGATTTCGCTGCCGAGGGCAAGAAGCTCGAGAAGGACCTTGCCAAGGCCGAGAAGGAGCTCGCCGGCGTCGAGCGCACCCTCTCCAACGAAGGCTTCCTCGCCAAGGCGACGGCCGAGGTTGTCGCTGCCAAGCGCGAGCGTGCCGCCGATCTTACCGCTACGGTCGAGCGCATTAAGGCCCAGCTCGCGGACCTCGCCTAAGGCGATCCGTGGCTACCGTGCCACTCGATAAGAAACAGCTGAGGACCCAGCTCCGGGCACTTCGCCGGGAGCTGGGTCCTTCCGTTCGCGCCGAGGTCGACGCGCGGATTGTTGCTGCCGTGGCGGCGACCGAGGAATGGCGCGAGGCTCCGGCGGTCCTCGCGTACCTCTCCGTGAGGGATGAGGTAGATACGCGCGGGCTCGTGCGCCTTGCCTGGGAGGCCGGCAAGGTGGTGGCGGCACCGCGCGTGACGGGTCCTCGCTCTCTCGCGTGGTATCGCGTCGAGGCGGGTGACGAGCTCGAAGTGAGCGCGATGGGCATCGAAGAGCCACTGGCGCGCGGGGAGCGTCGCGTTAACCCTGCGCGCCTCGGCGAGCGCTCGGTCGCGCTCGTTCCGGGTCTCGCCTTTGACGAGATGGGCTATCGCTTGGGTTATGGCGGCGGCTTCTATGACGCGTTCCTCGAGCGATTCAGGGGCGTCTCCATCGGGCTCTGCCGGGATGCGGCGCTGATGCCGTCCCTCGCCGATATGGGTACCCTCGAGCCGCATGACCGTGCCGTCGGCATTGTCGCCACCGAGACCCGTCTGCTTCGCTAGCGTTTGTGGCCCGCTCCGCGAATGCTTGTGGCCCGCTCCGCGAATCGAGGACCGGGCGTTGGCTCGGGTCGGGCCATCCTTGCGCCAGCACGCGCTCCGCGTATCGATGACCGGGCGTTGGCCTGGGCTGAGCCGCCCTTACGCCAGCACGCGCTCCATATGGCGCTTGGCGCGCGAGAGTGCCTCCTTGATGAGCGCTTGCTTGTCTTCAGTGAGGCGATAGGAGGGCGTCGTAACTGACAAGCCGTACTGAATCGTGCCATGGCTGCGAATGCCTATACCGATGCACTGGATGGCCTCCGTCGCCTCTTCCCGGTCATAGGCGAAGCCCTCGTTCCTTACCTCGGCAAGCTGGGCAATGAACTCATCGGCAGTTCGCACCGTGGCGTCGGTGGGTCGCTCGAGCGGCTCTTGGAGCATCGCGCGCACTTTCTCCTCGTCCATTTCGCTTACGAGTGCCTTGCCAATTGCCGTGTAGTGGATGGGCAGCGTCTTGCCGATGCTCGAGGTGAGACGCACAGGCTGGGGCGAGTCCACCTTGGCGATGTAGAGCACGCGGCCACGGTCGAGAACGCCGAGCTGACAGGTCTCCCCGCATGCGTTCGTTACGTCTCGCATCGCTGCCATGAACAGGCTTATCGAGGTGCTCTCCCGATCGAACGACTTGCCGAGCAGATACGTCTTGAGGCCGATGGAGTAGCGCTTCGTCGCGTCGTCATAAGCGACGAAGCTGGTATCGGTCATCGTGTGCAGGATGGGGGAGAGACTCCCCTTGGGCGCATTCACCTCGCGGCAGATCTCCGCCATCGTGAGTCCCTCGGAAGCGTTCGCAAGCGCCTCGAAGATGTCGAGAACGCGCTTTGTCGAGCGATGCTGGGTCTTATCCTCAACCGTTGTCATTATTTGAGCTCCCTTGGGGCAAAAGTCTGGTCCGGAGGCCATGCGCGTAGCCTCGGCTATTTCAGGTTCCTAACCATTCTTAGCACTGATTCTGATAGTTCGCAAATACGAACGCCGTTCGCAGAGAAATACCTACCGTCCACGGACGCCCGGAGCGCTACCCTTTCACGCGCCAAGCGATAGAATTACCCTGCAATTGCAATTTAGGAACGAGGTTCGCATATCCGAACAAAATGGATTCAGGCAACACCAACGGGTGCCAAGCGCCGCGCAAGGTCTCTGCGGACGGCGAACCGTCCCAGAAAGAGGGAGGATCGTTCATGAGAAACGGCGTCATCATCGACGAGAAGGACAACGTCGTCGTCGCCATTCACGAGCTCGAGGCTGGCACCGACGTCGCCTATCCGCTACCTGGCGGAGGCGAGGGCCACGTCGTGACTCGCGAGCACATTCCTCTGTTCCACAAGATCGCGCGCACGGATATCAAGCGTGGCGAGAAGGTCATGAAGTACGGCGAGTACATCGGTGTCGCTACTGCCGACATCGCTGCGGGCGAGCACGTGCACACGCACAACTGCGCCAGCTCCGATGACCTGAAGGACACGGACGCCAACGACGTGGCCTCCGCTGCCTCCGACGCCATTTCCCCTGCTGCCGCGCCCAAGTCCACTCGCACCTTCCGCGGCTACCGTCGAGCGGATGGCCAGGTGGGCATCCGCAACCACGTGCTCGTCCTTCCCACGAGCATCTGCGCCTCTGACACCACGGAGCGCATCGCTCGTGCCGTCACCGGCTGCGTGACGTTCCACAACCAGAACGGCTGCAGCCAGGTGAACGTCGACCAGCAGCTCACGGTCGACACGCTCGCTGGCCTTGCGGTAAACCCCAACGTCTATGCCGTGCTTGCCGTCTCGCTCGGTTGCGAGGGCTGCCAGAACGACCTCGTCATCGACGCCATCCGCAAGCGCTGCGACAAGCCCATCCGCTCGCTGATCATCCAGAAGGTCGGCGGTTCCATCAAGGCCGTCGAGGAGGGCACGCGCATCGCCCGCGAGCTCGTCCGTGACGCAAGCCTGTGCGAGCGAGAGGACGTGCCGGTCTCCGAGCTCATCTTTGGTACCAACTGCGGCGGCTCCGACACCTCGAGCGGCCTGGGCTCCAACCCGCTCATCGGCGAGGTGTCCGACTGGATGGTCTCGCAGGGTGCCACGACCGTCCTGTGCGAGACGCCCGAGCTGTTCGGCGGCGAGCACATCCTCGCGCGTCGCGCCTCCACGCCCGAGGTGGGCGAGCAGATCCTTAAGATCGTGCGCGACTACGAGAAGTACGTGCAGATGTTCGGTGCCGAGATGCGCGAGGGCAACCCCAGCCCCGGAAACATGGCCGGCGGCCTGACGACGCTCGAGGAGAAGTCCCTCGGCTGCATCCACAAGGCGGGTCACAGCCCCATCAACGCCGTCTATCCCTATGCGGCTAAGCTCAAGAGCCACGAGGGCCTCGTCATCATGGACACGCCGGGCAACGACCCGTCCAGCGTGGGCGGCATCATCGCTGGCGGCTGCCAGCTCGTGGTCTTCTCGACGGGTCTCGGCACGCCCACGGGCAATGCCATCGCGCCCGTGCTCCGCATCACGGCCAATGGCCGCACGGCCCAGACCATGGCCGACAACATCGACTTCGACGCGCAGGCCACGATCTATGGACCCGAGTCCATGGAAGAGCTTCGCGACCGTCTCATCGACCAGATCATCGCCGTCTGCAATGGCGAGCCCACTTGCGCCGAGGCACTTGGCTACACCGAGACGGCTCTCCCGCACCTGTGCAACTACATGTAACAAAGACACGCCTGGTTGATTCGCTCTAGCTGCCTTTGCGAGCGAATCACACCAAGCAATCCCGGGGGTGCCAGTTACCGCCGAAGGCGTCGCCGTCGCAAACACTAGGCATCACCGCGGGTCAAACCGCGTGATACATACGACGCAGCCCCCCAATAGCTGCGTCAGGACAAGTACCGGGGAAGGAATACCCGGAACAACCAGAAGGAGTGCATCATGGATCTTCATCTCGAGGGCAAGGTCATCTTCGTCACCGGCGGCTTCAAGGGCATCGGTAAGGGCATCGCGCTGCAGCTCGCTCGCGAGGGCGCTATCCCCGTGGTCCTGAACCGCAAGGACGGTGTCGAGGACGAGTTCCGCGCCGAGATCTCCGAGATCACCAAGACGTTCGAGATGTACTACATCGACCTCAACGACACCGACGCCATCAAGCCCATCGTCGAGGAGGTCTACAAGAAGTACGGCCACATTGACGGCGTGGTGAACAACGCTGGCCGCAACGACAACCTCGAGCTCGAGACCCTCGACTGGCACGACTTCGAGAAGTCCCTGCACGGCAACCTCACGCACTACTTCGAGCTCGTCCACTGCTGCTGCCCGTACCTCAAGGAGTCTAAGGGCTCCATCGTGAACATCGCCTCCAAGGTCGCCCTCACCGGCCAGGGCAAGACGACGGCCTACGCCGCCAAGGGCGCCATCCTCGGCCTCACCCGTGAGTGGGCCGCCGCTCTCGTCCACGACTCCGTGCGTGTCAACGCCATTGTTGTCGCCGAGGCCTGGACGCCGCTGTACGCCAACTGGATCAAGACCTTCGGTGACGAGGAGGCCCAGCAGAAGCGTCTGTCCCTCATCACGGACCGCATCCCGCTGGAGCACCGTATGACCACCTGCGAGGAGATCGCCGACACCGCGTGCTTCCTGCTTTCCGATCGCGCCTCCCACACCACCGGCCAGTGGTGCAGCGTCGACGGCGGCTACGTCAACCTCGACCGCGCCCTCGACTAGCTCTGGCCTGGAAAGAGGATTTAACGCATGTCTGATTCTGCCAAGAAGGCGAGCACCAAGGGCGCTGCGGCAACCATCGCCATCGTTCTCGTGACCTCGCTGTTCTTCGTCTGGGGCCTGGCCATGAACCTGGTCAGCTCGCTGAACGCCCCGATCGCCAACTACCTTGAGCTGACGACCACCCAGACGTCGCTCATGCAGGTTGCCTACTACGGCGCCTACTTCGTCATGGCCATCCCGGCCGGTGCCATCGCCAAGAAGTTCGGCTACAAGGGTGGCGTCATCGCCGGCCTCGCCCTGTTCGTGATCGGCTCCATCATCACGGTGCCCGCCACGAACGCCGCCTCGTTCGCCCTGTTCCTGGTCTCCACGTTCGTCGTTGCCGCTGGCGCCACCACGCTCGAGGCCAACTGCAACCCTTACATCACCAAGCTCGGTGACGAGAAGCACGAGTCCATGCGACTCAACCTCGCCCAGTCGTTCAACGGCGTCGGTTCCATCGTGGGCCCGCTCATCATGGCCCAGATCCTGAGCACGACGGTCGCCGCCGGCCAGCCCGGCTTCGCCGAGGCCAAGACGGCCTTCCTGGGCAGCACCCGTGGCATCTACATCGTGATCGCCATCGTGCTCGCCATCATGCTCGCCGTGTTCGTCTTTGTGAAGCTCCCCACGCCGCCGAACGACGTCGAGGAGGTCGGCTCCGAGAAGGCCGCCAAGGGCGGTGCCCTCAAGAAGCCCTACTTCAAGCTTGGCGTCGTCGCCGAGTTCTTCTACGTGGGCATCCAGACGGTTGGCTTCTCCCTGTTCGCCACGTACGCGACGAAGGTCGCCGGCCTTGAGATGAGCCTCGCCACGGGCCTCGTGAGCGCCCTGTCGCTGCTGTTCACCATCGGCCGCTTCGGCTCTACGCCGCTTCTGGCCAAGAAGGACCCGGGCAAGCTGCTCGGCATCTACATGACGGGTGCTGCCATCTGCTTCTTCCTCGTGTTCCTGAACCTTGGCGTCGTGTCCGTCGCTGCCTTTGTCGTGGCCTACCTGTTCATGTCCATCGGCTACCCGACGATCTTCTCGCTGTCGCTGCGCGGCATGAGCGGCGACGAGACCAAGACCGGCTCGTCCATCATCACGATGTCGATCGTGGGCGGCGCCATCATCCCGGTCGTCGTGAGCGCCATTGGCGATGCCTGCGGCCTGTCCGTCGCCATGCTCGTCGCCGTTCCCTGCCTGGCCTTCTGCGCCTGGTACGGCTTCGCCGGCTCCAAGATCGGTTTTGGGGAGGAGCAACCACCATGTCTGATCTCAAGGTTGTCGATTCTCACTTCCACGTGTGGAACCTCGATACGCAGAGCCTTCCCTGGCTCGACGGCACCGACGGCACCATCACGCACACCTACAAGGTGGAGGACCTCGAGGCCGAGTATGCCCGCCAGGCTGGCGTTGAGTTCGTCGGCGGCGTGTACGTCGAGGTAGACTGCGCCGACCACGAGGCCGAGGACAAGATTGCCTACGATCTCAAGGCGGCCCACCCCAAGATGCTCGCCTGCATGCTCCGCAGCGACGTCTCTCCGTGGATGCGCGTCCCCGCGTTTGCCGCCGGCATTCGCGAGCCGCTCCACATCGACTCCGAGCCCAAGGGCCGTTGCCTCGAGCCCAGCTTCGTCGAGGGCCTTCACACGCTGGCCGCTAAGGGCCTGCCGTTTGAGTCCTGCAACCGCGTGAACGAGCTCGAGGACGCCTACGAGGCATTCGCCCAGGCGCCTGAGGAGACCGTTATCCTGAACCACCTCGGCAACGTCGAGGCACTCACGCCGGAGTGGTGCGCGGTCATGAAGAAGTTCGCGACCCTGCCGAACCTTTACGTGAAGGTCTCTGGCTTCCCCACGGCCGACAAGCAGTTCGTCTCCGAGCTGCTCAAGTTCACGCGCGACACGTTCGATCCCAAGAAGCTCCTGTATGCGTCCAACTGGCCTGTCGTGAAGCTCTATAGCTCCTTCGACGAGCACTTCCAGACGCTGCGCGACGCGTTTGGCGACGACGAGGACTTCTTCATGAACAACGCCGTGCGTGCGTATGGCCTCGAGCTCTAAGCTGGCTGTCTCGCACACCCAGTTTGCAAGCGCTATCCTGAAGAAGGATGACGTTCGTGAAAACGAAAAGATTGACTAGCTTACCTGGTCAGATCTGGTAAATGCCTGTGGGACCGGCGCCTCGTGCGTCCGGTCCCGCGTGGCTGTCTTGGATATAAGGATAGGGGAGAGCGGAGATAGCCTCCGTCCCTAGAAAAGGAAGGGTAGTGACATGTTCGAGGGCATTTTCTGTCCGTCCATCACCATCACTGATGATGAGGGCAACATCGATTTCGATCTGTGGGGCAAGCATCTCGACCACCTTGCCGACGCCGGTCTCAACGGCGTTCTGCTCTTTGGCAGCATTGGCGAGTTCTACAGCGTCTCGCTCGAGGACAAGAAGGCCGCTTGCGACTTTGCCGTTAAGCGCGTGGGCGATCGCATGAAGGTCTTCATTGGTGTTGGCGACACGAACTACGCCAACGTCCTGGAGCTCACCCGCTATGCCGAGAAGGCTGGCGCTGACGCGGTGCTCGCGGTGTCCCCGTACTACTTTGGCCCGAGCGCGCCTACCGCCGAGCACTACTTCGGCGGCATCGCCGAGGCCACGAAGCTCCCGGTCATTCTCTACAACTTCCCGGCGCGTACCGGCACCGATCTCACGCCCGAGCTCGTTGCCTCCCTCGCTGCCAAGCACGCCAACATCTGCGGCATCAAGGACACCGTGGACACGATTAGCCACACGCGCAAGGTCATTCGCGCCGCGCGTGCCGTGAACCCCGAGTTCACCGTGTTCTCCGGCTTTGACGAGTACTACCTGGTCAACCGCGTGAGCGGCGGCAACGGCGTTCTGTGCGGCCTCACGAACGTGGAGCCCGAGACGTTCGCCAAGATGCACGCCGCCTACCAGGCCGGCGACTATGCCACGGCCGTTTCGTGCGCCGAGCGCATCTCCAAGCTCATGGCCGTCTATGACGTGTGCGACCTGTTCGTCTCCGCCATCAAGGCTGCTGTGAAGGTCAAGGGCCTGCCCATCTCCACGAAGATCTTCGACCCCGCCGTCCAGGCCACCGAGGCCGACGAGGCCGCTATCGCGGAGCTGCTCGCGGAGTAGCGAGCACACATACGTTGTGGCTTGCGAGCCCGGATGCCTTCTGGCGTCCGGGCTTTTTTCTTGGCAGTTTGCCGTGCCCTGACACATGACCCCGCTGCCGCTTCGTTGCGCTACTCCCGCTCGTGGAGGCGCAGGGCGATGCCGCAGGCGAGGCGGACGTCAGGGTCGTCCAGGTCGAGGCCGCTTATCTCGCCGATCTGCTCCAGGTGCCTGATGCAGGTGCTTCTCGTGAGAAAGAGGTCGCGTGCGGTGCGTGTCACGTTTCGGTCGCGGTCGAGGTAGCCGCGCAGGAGTCGCGTGAACTCCGTGCCGTTCTCGCGGTCGTGCTCCATGAGGCGCAGGAGGCCCGGCGGGGTCAGCGCCGCGGGAATCTGGCGCACGCGCACACGTCGCAGCATATCCGCGAGCAGGAAGTCCGCGTAGCGCCAACAGGCGCTTTCCGGCTGCCTCCTGATGCCTAGGCGCGCTGCCGCCAGCGCCTGGTTGTAGTAGTAGAACGTGTTCTTGAGGTCTCCGTACGCCTCGCTCGCGCCCACAGCGAGGAGCCCCGGGATGAACACGCCGGCAAGGCGATGCAGCATGCCGTCCTCGTCCGTGCCGGCGCGCGTGAGGTTGCAGACGATGACGAGGTGCTCGCCGTGCATGACGCAGGCGAGCTCGCCGATCCTTCCGGAGAGCGAGCGCGCCGTGGACTCCAGGCGCTCCTGGCTCTGGCCGCGTTGCACGGAGGCGATCGAGACGCACAGGTAGTGGTCGAACACGTCCCAGCCCAACAGACTCGCGCCCGCCTCGATGCGGCGCTCGTCAAGCAGCTGGTGGGCGAGAAGGCCCTCGAGCATGAGCTCGAGCTCCCGGGGCTGTCCGGCTTCCTCGATCTGTCCGCGCATCGAGCGCTCCCACTCCTCGTGACGCGCGAAGGACCTCGTGACGCGGGCGAGCAGCGCCCTCACGTCGATCGCGCCCTCCTCGGTCCAGAGGATGTCGAGGTCCCCGTGGCGCCAAGCGGCCGTCGGCTGGCCCACGCAGATGACGGACGCGATGCCGCTTGTGTTGGGACGTGCGGGCAACTCGCTCGCCTCCGCGACGTAGACGGGCCCCTCCTCGAGGGGCTCTCCGGGCACGAGGGGGAGGGCGTAGGTGCACGTGCGCGTCGCCGCACCGGGCGCCAGGTGACTCGAGAACTCGAGCGGGGCGAGCTCGTCACGGAGGATCTGGAGGTTCAGCCTCATGGGGTCTCCATCGTTGAATGGTACAAAGTGTTCCATCATCGTAGCGTTATTGCTGCGCTCTGGTGGGGATGTTTGGGTGTGAGGTTCATAGAATTCTATCCGTTGAGATAAACGGGTCTGTTTTGCCAATCCCACACAATGACGGCTACACTCGCCCTCGCATTCAAGAGATACAAACTGTCTCAGTTGCGGGGGCTTCTGAGTTTGTCCGGCGTGGTGACGGATAATGACAGCGCAGTAGGCCCCCCAAGCGATTGGAGCTCCCATGGCACTGACGGATATCGAAATCGCACAGCAGGCCGAGGTCTGGCCCATCAGCAAGGTCGCCGAGGGTCTCGGCCTGACCGATGACGAGCTCATCCCCTACGGCCACCACATGGCCAAGGTCGACGTCACGAAGCTCCGCGACAAGGAACGCCGCGCCAAGCTCATTCTCGTGACCGCCATCAACCCCACGCCTGCGGGCGAGGGCAAGACCACGACGTCCGTCGGCCTCGCTGACGCCCTCCAGCGTCTTGGCAAGAAGGCCGTACTCGCGCTTCGCGAGCCGTCCCTTGGCCCGGTCTTCGGCATTAAGGGTGGTGCCGCCGGCGGCGGCTACGCGCAGGTCGTGCCCATGGAGAACATCAACCTGCACTTCACCGGTGACTTCCACGCCATCGGCGCGGCGAACAACTTGCTCGCCGCCATGCTCGACAACCACATCAAGCAGGGCAACGCCCTCGGCATCGACCCGCGCCGCATCACCTGGAAGCGCGTCGTCGACATGAACGACCGCCAGCTGCGCAACATCGTCTGCGGCCTCGGTGGCGTTGCCAACGGCATGCCCCGCGAGGACGGCTTCGACATTACCGTCGCCTCCGAGGTCATGGCCTGCTTCTGCCTGGCCACCTCCATCGCGGATCTCAAGGCCCGTCTCGGCCGCATCGTCGTCGGTTACACCTTCGACCGCACGCCCGTCACCGCGCATGACCTCCACGCCGAGGGTGCCATGACGGCGCTGCTCAAGGACGCCATCTCGCCCAACCTCGTCCAGACGCTCGAGCACACGCCCGCGTTCGTCCACGGCGGCCCCTTCGCCAACATTGCCCATGGCTGCAACTCCGTCATGGCGACCGACGTCGCGATGAAGCTCGGCGACTACGTCGTCACCGAGGCGGGCTTCGGCGCGGACCTCGGCGCGGAGAAGTTCTGCGACATCAAGTGCCGTATGGCTGGGCTCACTCCGAGCGCCTGCGTGGTCGTCGCCACTGTGCGCGCCCTCAAGCACAACGGCGGCGTGCCCAAGACGGCTTTGGGCGAGGAGAACCTCGAGGCCCTCGAGGCCGGCATGCCCAACCTCCTGCGCCACGTCACCAACATGCGCGAGGTCTTCGGCCTGCCCGTCGTCGTCGCCATCAACGCGTTCCCCACGGACACGAAGGCCGAGCTTGACCTCGTCGAGGCCAAGTGCCATGAGCTCGGCGTGAACGTCGCCCTGTCCGAGGTCTGGGCGAAGGGTGGCGAGGGTGGTTTGGCCCTCGCCGAGGAGGTCGTGCGCCTGTGCGACGAGCCCAGCGAGTTCACGCAGGCCTACGAGCTCGGCGGCATCCGCGAGACCATCGACGCCATCGCCCGCCGCGTCTACCACGCTGACGGCGTCGACTTCACGCCCACTGCCGCCAAGCAGATCGCCCAGCTTGAGGAGCAGGGCTTCACCAACATGCCCGTCTGCATGGCCAAGACCCAGTACTCCTTCTCCGACGACGCCAAGAAGCTGGGCGCCCCCGAGGGCTTCCGCATCACCGTCCGCTCGGTGAAGGTCTCCGCCGGTGCCGGCTTCATCGTCGCGCTCACGGGTGACATCATGACGATGCCGGGCCTGCCCAAGCGCCCCGCCGCGGAGAACATCGACGTCGACGAGGACGGCCGCATCACCGGCCTTTTCTAGGGAGTCACCCCAGTTCATGAGTGTTTTTATGACCAAGAAGACCTGCGCGGAGTTCTCCGAGCGCCTGGCCGCCCGGGAGCCCGTTCCGGGCGGCGGCGGGGCCTCCGCCTACGTGGGGGCGCTGGGAACGGCGCTCTGCACGATGGTCTGCCGCTTTACCGAGGGCAAGCCCGCATACGCCGCGCATGACGAGAGCATCCGCCACACGATCGCTGCGACCGACCGCATCCGCCACGAGCTCCTCGCCCTTATGGACGAGGACGCCCGCGCGTATGCGGCGGTCTCGGCCGCCTACGCGATCGACCGCGAGGACCCGCACCGCGCGGACGCCATCGAGGCAGCCCTCCATGAGGCGGCGCTTCCGCCGTACCGCATCATGGTCGCTTGTGCCCGCTCGCTGGCACTTCTCGAGGAGCTGGGAGACCACGTGTCGCGCCTGCTCATCTCGGACGTGGCGTGTGGCGCGCAGCTCTGCCGCGCCGCCCTCATGAGCGCGAGCCTCACGCTCTATGCCAACACCACCGCCATGGTCGATCGCGAGCGTGCCTGTGAGCTCGAGGAGGAGTGCGAGGAACTGCTCGAGCACTGGCTGCCTCGGGCGGACGCCCTGGCTGACGCCGCCGCGCGCGCGGTGAGGGGGAGGGGTTAACATGGCGAAGCTTCTCAAGGGTGCACCCGTCGCAGCGAGGCTCACGGAGGAGGTCGCCTCCCGCGCCGCTGTGCTCTCCGCTCGCGGCGTGGTGCCGACGCTCTGCCTGATTCGCGTGGGCGAGCGCGCCGATGACCTCTCCTACGAGCGTGGCCTGCTCAAGCGCGCCGCGTCCTCCGGCGTCGACGTGCGCAGGGTTGTGCTTGATGCCGCCTGCTCGCAAGGCGAGCTCATGGCCGCCATCGCCTCCGCCAACGCGGACCCCGCCGTCCACGGCATCCTGATGTTTCGCCCCCTTCCCGCCTCGCTCGACGAGGCGGCCGCGTGCGAGGCAATCGCCCCCGAGAAGGACGTCGACTGCCTTACCCAGGCGTCGCTCGCCGGCGTGTTCACGGGCTCTGGCGAGGGCTATGCCCCGTGCACGGCGGATGCGGTGATGCACCTGCTCTCCGCCGCCGGCGTGTCGCTCGAGGGTGCTCGCGTGACCGTGGTGGGCCGCTCGCTCGTGATTGGCAGGCCCGTCGCGATGATGCTCCAGGCGGCGAACGCCACCGTGACGATGTGCCACTCCAAGACGCGGGACCTCGCGGAGTGCTGTCGCGAGGCGGACGTGCTCGTGGTCGCCTGCGGACGTGCGCGCATGGTGGGCGCGGACTGCGTGCGAGCCGGCCAGGTTGTCGTCGACGTGGGTATCAACTGGGACGAGAGCGCCGGCAGGCTCGTCGGCGACGTCGACTTCGACGCCGTGGAGCCCATCGTGGACGCCGTGACGCCCGTGCCGGGCGGGGTGGGTTCTCTCACCACCGCTGTACTTATGCAACATGTCGTGCAGGCGGCGGAGCGTGCCGCGGCCCGCACTGAGGGGGAATAACATGACCGAAGATCTCAGGGTCCAGACCGCTGGCGTGGCGGCGCAGCCCGCGCCCGCCGCCGCGACACCCGCCGTCGCGTCTCCGGTGTCCGGCAAGGCCGGCCACGCCGCCGGCGTCGACCGACCGCGCATCGAGGCCGCCGTCCGCGAGCTGCTCATCGGCATCGGCGAGGACCCGGACCGCCCGGGTCTCGTGGGCACGCCGGACCGCGTGGCGCGCGCGTGCGAGGAGCTCTTCTCGGGCCTGGCGGACGACCCGGCCCGCCATCTGCGCAAGCAGTTCCACGAGGAGGGCAACGAGGAGCTCGTCGTCGTGCGCGACATCCCGTTCCACTCCATGTGCGAGCATCACATCCTGCCGTTCATCGGCCGCGCCCACGTCGCTTACATCCCGCGAGACGGCCGTATCACGGGCCTCTCGAAGATCGCGCGTTGCGTGGCGGGCTTCGCCGCCCGCCCCCAGCTCCAGGAACGCCTCACCGATCAGGTGGCCGACGCCATGATGGCCGAGCTCGACCCCAAGGGCGTCATGGTCGTCATCGAGGCGGAGCATACCTGCATGACGATGCGTGGCATCCGTGCTGCCGGTGCCATGACCGTCACGAGCGCCGCCCGCGGCATGCTCAAGACCGACAACAAGACCCGCGAGGAGGCCCTTCGCCTTCTTGGCAGGTAGCGCGGGCCAGGCTCTCGTCCGCCGGCCCGCGCCCCGACCCTTCGTGCGCCACCCTCCGCCGCCAGGCGCGAGGCGCGGCCGCGCCCCTTCCTGAGGAGTTCCTTGCACATGTATCAGATTCCGTTCGAGATTCCCTCCTACACCTTCGACGAGGCGATGGAGAGGCTTCACGCCACCAAGAAGTTCGGCATCCAGCCCCTGCTCGAGAGCGTCGAGGACATGCTCGCAGAGCTCGGCAATCCGGATGACCACTTCGAGAGCGTCCAAATCGCGGGCACCAACGGCAAGACCTCGACCTCGCGCTATACCGCCGCGATCCTCATGGGGGAGGGCAAGCGCGTCGCCCTCTACACCTCGCCTGAGCTCGTGTGCCTCACGGAGCGCATGGAGGTCATGGGTCGTCCTGTAAGCGAGGAGAACTTCGCGCGTGGTATGGCCGCCGCCGTCACCTCGGGCGAGCGCGTGAACGCGCGCCGCAGCGCCGCGGGGGAGAGGCCCTATGACATTACGGAGTTCGACCTGCTCACCGTGGCCGCCCTCGTCGTCTTCGCCGAGGCGGGCGTTGACGTCGCCGTGCTCGAGTGCGGCATGGGCGGGCGCTGGGATGCGACGAGCGCCGCGCACAACATCAAGTCCGTCGCCGTCACGGGCATCGGCCTCGACCACATGAGGATCCTCGGCGACACGCTCGAGGCCATCGCGGGCGAGAAGGCCGCCATCATCAAGCCCGGAAGGACCTGCGTCCTTGGTGTGGGCACGGCGACCCCGGCGAGCGTCGAGGACGTCTTCCTCGAGCGATGCGCCGAGGCCAGCGTCACCCCGACGCTCCTGCGCCCCAGGGACCTCGCCGACGCCGCGGGCGAGATGCATCCGGGCGTCCCGCGTGAGCACGCGGACCTGCCGCACGCCTTCTACGAGGTCACGAGCCGTCCCGCGAGGATTGGCGACAACCTCGTCCTCGACGTGGAGACTGGCGTGGGAGGCGCCGAGGTCCACGCGTATCGTGGCGTCTCGGCTCCCAGGCCCGGCTATCAGGCGGCGAACATTTCGTGCGCCATCGCGCTGGCCGAGCACTACCTTGGGCACGCGCTCAACGAGGAGAGCCTTCTTCGCTCCGCGGCTGCCTGCCCCACGCCGGGCCGCTTCGACCTCGTCTCTGCCGAGCCGCCCGTGCTCATCGACGCCTGCCACAACCCGCAGAGTGTCCAGACGTTCCTCGCCGCCGTGCGTGGCATCGACCCGGATGTCGCGAGCAGGCCGGTGCTTCTGTGCGCGGTCCTTGCCGATAAGGACGTCGAGGGTATCGTGGGCCTTCTCGCCCCGGAGTTCCCCGAGGTCTACGTCACGCGTACCCAGTCTGACCGCGCCCTCGGACCCGCCGAACTTGCCGAGATGTTCGAGCGTGCCGGGAGAGCGCCCAAGGCCGTGTTCGAGAGCGTTGGGGAGGCGCTGAGCGCGCTCGAGGGTGTGCCACTCGTGGCTTGTGGCTCCATCACGACGGCGGGCGAGGTCGCGGGTGTCCTCAGGCCCGGAGTGCAAGGCGGGGAGGCCTAGCCACGCTGGTGCCTCGCGCCTGAACGCGGAGGCCTGGCAGCGCCGGAGCGCGGAGGCCTGGCAGCGTCGACCCCTCGCGCCTGAATTTGTGCCTGACGCGGAGACGTCCCCGGCCGCCTTGTCCATCGCCCGATGGCTGGTACAATCTCGTTCGTTGTGTCTTAAGTTGAGGACTGCCGTTGCTCGCGGTGAACGTCTCGTATGACAAAGGAGCTCGTCACATGTCCGACCTCATCGACCAGATTCTCACCCCCGAGGTGCGCATGGTGCTCTACCTCATGCTCGCCTGCGTCGTCATGCTCTACGTGCTCTCGATCGTCTACGTCATCCGCGACGCTCAGCGCCGCGGCGCTGAGCCCTGGTGGCTCTGGGCGATCATCTCCGTGATCCCCATCGTGGGCCTTCTCGCCTACGTCATCCTCCGTCCCAGCTCCTACCTGGTCGACCGCGAGGAGCAGGACCTCGACATCGCGCTTCGCGAGCACCAGCTCTCGCACTACGGCATCTGCCCCAAGTGCGGCACGCCTATCGACAAGGACTTCATCGTGTGCCCCAACTGCAACACGCAGGTCCGTAACGTCTGCCCGACGTGCCACCGCCCGCTCAACGCGGACTGGAAGGTCTGCCCCTACTGCCGCACGCGCATCCAGTAGCGCGCCTGCCCTATATGCAGCTCACGAGGCCCCGTCTTCGCGACGGGGCCTTTTTCGTGCCTCGTGGCGCTCAGGTGCGGGGCCGGCCGACGTCCACCGACTTGCGCGTCCGTGTCGTGACCAAGTAGATCGCCGCTGGGTTTTGCAACCGGCCACCGGCGACCGGCCTGCGCGTCCGCTGCCGGGATTTGCGCATCGTATGGGGGCCTTTTGCGAGGCCGCGTGCAACAAATTTGAGATTCTGCGGCTCGTTTAGGGCCTCTTGGGCCCCAAAACACATATGCTAGGAAAAAGATAACAAATAAAACCCCAGGTGGCCAAATCCTGCCTTGCGCCAGAAGTCGGATTTCAGCCGCAGAATCTCAAATTCGTTGCACACCTTGCCGCCAAAACGGCGGTATCGCCACAATGTAACGTTTCCAAAGTGCGACAATCCTCCACTTCAAGCTGCCACGTCTGCAGTGACGGGCACTTTGTGGTAAACCTAGAGAGCTGTAAATGCGCGGATTCGCCGCGCGTCGTTCGAAAGGCCCCAACTGATGCAGCTTTCGCTCGCACAGGGAACACGAACTCAGACTATCTAGGCGTCTGTCCCTTTCAGGGCCGCGAGGTCATGTGACAGGCGCCCTATAACCGCCCCACCGCCGTCATGGCGCATGGGCGTTTTTCTTAACTGTTTGTACACACTCGAGAGAGGTTTTCCATGAAGGTTCTGTACAACGACGGCCACGTCGACGAGTGCCCCGCGGAGGAAGAGCTCCACGTCATCCGCCACTCCGCCGCCCACATCATGGCCCAGGCCATCAAGCGTCTCTATCCCGAGGCTGACTTCGCCTACGGTCCCGCTACGGACAACGGCTTCTACTACGACGTCGACCTCGGCGACAAGAAGATCAGCGAGGAGGACTTCCCCGCGATCGAGGCCGAGATGAAGAAGATCTGCAAGGAGAACCTCAATTTCACCGTCTTCGAGAAGTCCCGCGAGGAGGCCGTCGCCCTCATGGAGGAGCGCGGCGAGAAGTACAAGGTCGAGCACATCGGCGACCTCGCTGATGACGCCCGCATCACCTTCTACCAGCAGGGCGAGTACATCGATATGTGCGTCGGCCCGCACCTCTGCTACACGAAGGCCCTCAAGGCCTTCAAGCTCACCGGCACCTCCGGCGCCTACTGGAAGGGCGACAAGAACAACAAGATGCTCACGCGCATCAACGGCGTCGCTTTCGCCACCAAGGAGGAGCTCGAGGAGCACCTGCACATGATCGAGGAGGCCAAGAAGCGCGACCACCGCAAGATCGGCCGCGAGATGGATCTCTTCATGATGCGTGACGAGGCTCCCGGCTTCCCGTTCTTCCTGCCCAACGGCATGATCCTCAAGAACACGCTCCTCGACTACTGGCGCGAGATCCACCACAAGGCCGGCTACGTCGAGATCTCCACGCCGCTCATCATGAACAAGCAGCTCTGGAAGACCTCCGGCCACTGGGACCACTACAAGGACAACATGTACTCCACCGTTATCGATGACGAGGAGTACTGCATCAAGCCGATGAACTGCCCGGGTGGCGTCCTCGTCTATGCCTCCAAGCCGCACTCCTACCGCGAGCTGCCCATCCGTGCCGGCGAAATCGGTCTCGTGCACCGTCACGAGCTGCGCGGCGCTCTCCACGGCCTGTTCCGCGTCCGCTGCTTCAATCAGGACGATGCCCACCTGTTCGTCCGTCCGGATCAGCTCACGGACGAGATCGTCGGTGTCGTGAACCTCATCGACTCCGTGTACCAGAAGTTCGGCTTCAAGTACCATGTCGAGCTCTCCACTCGTCCGGACGACTCCATGGGCTCTGACGAGGACTGGGAGCGCGCGGAGGAGGGCCTCAAGACCGCCCTCAGCGAGCTTGGCATGGACTACGAGGTCAACGAGGGCGACGGCGCCTTCTATGGCCCGAAGATCGACTTCCACCTCGAGGACTCCCTCGGCCGCACCTGGCAGTGCGGCACCGTCCAGCTCGATTTCCAGATGCCGATTAACTTCAACCTCGAGTACACCGACGCTGACGGCACCAAGAAGCGCCCGATCATGCTTCACCGCGTCTGCTTCGGCTCCGTCGAGCGCTTCATCGGCATCCTGATCGAGCACTACGCCGGCAAGTTCCCGACGTGGCTCGCGCCTGTCCAGGTCGACGTCCTTCCCGTCTCCGAGAAGAGCCGTGACTACGCCCACCAGGTCGCCGACAAGCTCGACGCCGCCGGTATCCGCGTCAAGGTCGATGACCGCGACGAGAAGATCGGCTACAAGATCCGCGAGGCCCGCAGCATCGACCGCGTGCCCTACATGCTGATCCTGGGCGAGAAGGAGGTCGAGGCCGGCAACATCTCCGTCCGCGACCGCTCTGGCGAGACCGTCCAGCGCTCCGTCGACGAGTTCATCGCCGACATTACGGCCGAGATCTCCGAGCGTCGCAGCTAGTCTGGGCGTCCGTTGACTGTCTCGAACGACAACAACCTGGGACCTCTCCTGCCTGCCGGCGGGGGAGGTCCCTCGCTTAGCGCGCTTGTTGCCCTGCGGCGCGAGACGGACGTCGCCGCCTGGCGGCGCATCTCCGACGTGGCCCAGACGTGCGCCAAGTACCTTTCCTGCCATCCGGCCGTGCTCGCCGTGCGCTATCCGGGCCTTACGACCGACGCGAGCTACCGCGAGGCCTCCTGCACCCTGGAGGGTGGCTTTGGCCCCCTCGTCGACGTATGCCTGGTGCGCGACGGCGCCTGGCTGCGCTATGACGCGCGAACGGCCACGGGAGACGCGCGTGCCGAGGTCCTGCGCCTCGAGCACGTGCTCGGGACGTTGTGACAGCGGGGTGTTTGACCGCTCCCTTTTTGCGGTATATCAAATCAAGCTAGTCAGGCTCGTCTGTGTGTTCTGCCGTGGTGGGGAGGCCATCATGAACAGGCTAAGAGACGTAGCTATTCCGCTGGCTCTTGCGACGCTTATGGCGGGCGTCTGGTTGAGGTTGCCTTCGTTGACAGAACCGATTTGGGGCGCCGCGCTTGTGGAAGCGTATTCTCTTGTCAGCGGCATCCCCAACACCATCATGGGAATCGATGGGGTGACCCTGGCTGCGGTTATCCTGTCTCGCCCGCTTATGTGGCTTTTCCTTGGCTATGCGGTGGCGGCGGCCGTCGGTTGCGGCCACCGCGCCCTATTTGTCTCGTTTCTCATCCTGGTTGGCTTGGCCATAGTCTGCGTCGTCGCACGCCAAACTGTCGGCGTTGTTTTGTTGGGATTCACCGACATCTCCATGCTGGGAGGAATCGTCTTCGTCTTGCCTGGCGTTTTCTGTGCCGTTGAGCGACTCGTTGTCGCAAGAGCGTCTGCTACAAGTTGATGCAATAGGAAGATGGTCCTGCATTTACCAGAAGGGGACTGGTTACCAATCTCGACGGCCGTTTCCTTTGTCGTCCGGCGAGCCGTTGCCGTTTGCGGAATCCGACAAGGCTTCTCCATGGCAAACGGCAGCTAACTTGCCGTGAACGGTCGATATTTGCGCACGAGTGGCAGCTGCGGCTTTTCCCTCGGAAAACAATAGTTGGGCATAAGGCGTTTTTGCTCTATGCACGCCCGGTTGGGCATTTGCGCCCCATGCTGGGGAGTAGCTGCGGGTTTGCGTTAGCGTATGCAAAACAATATCGAAAATATGCGCGAAATTAGCATGTTGACCATATAAACGTATGCAACTGCGTTTGGGTAATCGTTGCGTAAATGACCAGTGAAGTCTGTGCAAGCGCAGGTAAACGCACTACCGCTCATCCCTTTGTGTAATTTGCGCCATTAAATTCCGGTATCATGTTCATGGTGTCTGAGGCTCAGGTTTTATGCATGGGGCTAGAAGCCATGCGAAGTCCGAGCGCGTAGGCACGGAGCCAGTTGGTCAAAGGGCAGTATTTGCCCACGAATTGATCTGGAGGTACCACATGGCAAAGGCGGAGAAGGTCATCGACAGCCTCGATGCCCTCAACTCGCGACTGGCCAGCATGCGCAAGGCGCAGGCCGAGTTCGCTACGTTCTCCCAGGAGCAGGTTGACAAGATCTTCCACGCAGCGGCCATCGCTGCCAACAAGGCCCGCATCCCGCTCGCCAAGATGGCGGTCGAGGAGACCGGCATGGGCATCGTGGAGGACAAGGTCATCAAGAACCACTACGCGGCCGAGTACATCTACAACAAGTACAAGAACATGAAGACCTGCGGCGTCATCGAGGAGGACGCGGCGTTTGGCTATAAGCGCATCGCCGAGCCCATCGGCATCGTCGCCGCCGTCATCCCCACCACCAACCCGACGTCCACGGCCATCTTCAAGACGCTCATCAGCCTGAAGACCCGCAATGCCATCCTCATCTCGCCGCACCCGCGCGCCAAGGCCTGCACCATCGAGGCCGCCCGCATCGTGCGTGACGCTGCCGTCGCCGCTGGCGCCCCCGAGGGCATCATCGACTGGATCGCCCAGCCGTCCCTCGAGCTCACTAACGAGCTCATGCGCTCCGCCGACATCATCCTGGCCACCGGTGGCCCGGGCATGGTCCAGGCCGCGTACTCCTCCGGCAAGCCCGCCCTCGGCGTCGGCCCCGGCAACACGCCCGTGATCATCGACTCCACGGCAGACGTCAAGCTCGCGGTGAACTCGATCATCCACTCCAAGACCTTCGACAACGGCATGATCTGCGCGTCCGAGCAGTCCGTGACCGTCCTCGCCGACATCTACGACGAGGTCAAGGCCGAGTTCAAGGCCCGCGGCTGCTACTTCCTCAAGGGTGCCGAGCTCGACAAGGTCCGCAAGACCGTCATCGTCAACGGCTCCGTCAACGCCAAGATCGTCGGCCAGAGCGCCTACACCATCGCCAAGCTCGCCGGCGTCGAGGTGCCCGAGAAGACCAAGATCCTCATCGGCGAGGTCACCAGCGTCGACCCGTCCGAGGAGATGGCCCACGAGAAGCTGTCCCCGGTCCTCGGCATGTACAAGGCAAAGACCTTCGACGAGGCTATCGCCAAGGCTGAGCGCCTCGTCGCCGACGGTGGCTACGGCCACACCTCCTCGCTCTACATCGCCGTGACCGAGAAGGAGAAGATGGCCAAGCACGCCGAGGCCATGAAGACCTGCCGCATTCTCGTCAACACCCCGTCCTCCCAAGGTGGCATCGGCGACCTCTACAACTTCAAGATGGCGCCGTCCCTCACGCTGGGCTGCGGCTCCTGGGGCGGCAACTCCGTCTCCGAGAACGTTGGTCCCAAGCACCTGCTCAATGTCAAGACGGTCGCTGAGAGGCGGGAGAACATGCTCTGGTTCCGCGCACCCGAGAAGGTCTACTTCAAGAGGGGCTGCATGCCGGTCGCCCTCGACGAGCTCGGCACGATCATGGGCAAGAAGCGCGCCTTCATCGTGACTGACCAGTTCCTTTACAAGAACGGCTACATCAAGCCGATCGAGCAGAAGCTCGACGAGCTCGGCATCGAGCACGCCTGCTTCTGGGACGTCGCCCCGGACCCGACGCTGCAGTGCGCTCGCGAGGGTGCCAAGATCCTCAACTCCTTCCAGCCTGACGTGATCATCGCCTTCGGCGGCGGCTCCGCGATGGACGCCGGCAAGATCATGTGGGTTCTCTACGAGCACCCCGAGGCCAACTTCGAGGACATGGCCATGGACTTCATGGACATCCGCAAGAGGGTCTACACCTTCCCGGAGATGGGCTCCAAGGCCTACTTCGTGGCCATCCCCACCTCCTCCGGCACCGGCTCCGAGTGCACGCCGTTCTCCGTCATCACCGACGCCGAGACCGGCATCAAGTGGCCGCTCGCTGACTACGCGCTGCTCCCGAACATGGCCATCGTCGACGCCAACAACATGGACTCCCAGCCCAAGGGCCTCACCTCGGCCTCTGGCGTGGATGTCCTCACGCACGCCCTCGAGGCCTATGTCTCCGTCATGGCGAGCGACTGGACCGACCCGTACGCCCTGCAGGCCATGAAGCTCGTCTTCGAGTACCTGCCGCGCGCCTACGACAAGGGTGCCGCCGATCCCGAGGCCCGCGAGCGCATGGCCAACGCCTCCTGCCTCGCCGGCATGGCCTTCGCCAACGCCTTCCTCGGCCTCAACCACTCCATGGCCCACAAGCTCGGTGCCTACCACCACATCCCGCACGGCCTGGCCAACGCCGTCATCCTCACGCGCGTCATGCGCTACAACGCGGCCGATGTCCCGACCAAGATGGGCACCTTCCCGCAGTACGCCTATCCGCACGCGAAGGCCCGCTACGCCGAGGCCGCCCGCTACTGCGGCGTGACCGGCAAGAACGACGACGAGGTCTTCGAGAACTTCATCGCCAAGATCGAGGAGCTCAAGGAGAGGGTCGGCGTCAAGCAGACCATCGCCGAGTACGGCGTGGACGAGAAGGACTTCCTTGCCACGCTCGATGAGATGACCGAGAACGCGTTCAACGACCAGTGCACGCCGGCCAACCCGCGTTACCCGCTCATGAGCGAGATCAAGGAGCTCTACCTCGACGCCTACTACGGCCGCGAGCCGAAGAGCTACGAGGAGTAAATCGTGAACTACGTGGCGGCTTCCTGCCAGGGACTGGCAGGTGCCGTCACGAGTCCAAGGCTGCCGGACGTGCGGGGGCGCGTCCGGCACATCGGGAGGAACCCTAAGGAGGCTTCTCATGGAGCTACCGGAGAACAAGGTCGAGCTCGCTCGACGCGGCAACAAGGTCGTCTATGACACCGGCGATCGTATCGTCAAGGTGTTCAACAACTCCAAGCCCGAGAGCGACGTCTTCAACGAGGCGCTCAACCTCGCCCGCATCGAGGAGTCCGGCATTCGCGTTCCCGCGATTGTCGAGGTCTCTCGCTGCGAGGAAGGCTGGGCCCTCGCCACGGAGAAGATCGCTGGCACCACGCTCGCCGAGCGCATGAAGGCTGACAAGAAGAACGTCGAGGCCTACCTCGAGCAGTTCGTCCGCCTCCAGCTCGAGATCAACGGTCACACCGCACCGCTGCTCAACCGTCAGCGCGACAAGTATGCCCGCATGATCAACGGCCTGACCGAGATCGACGCCACGACCCGCTACGAGCTGCTCATGCGTCTCGACGGCATGAAGGTCGAGAACAGGGTCTGCCACGGCGACTTCAACCCGTCGAACGTCATCGTCGGTGACGACGGCCTGCTCTACGTCTGCGACTGGGCTCACGCGACCCAGGGTTCGCCCGCGGCTGACGCTGCCATGACGTACCTGCTGTTCGCGCTCGAGGACCTTGACCTCGCGGACAAGTACCTCATCCTGTTCTGCAAGATGGCTGACATGCCGATCCAGGTCGTACGTCGCTGGACGAGCATCGTCGCCGCCAGCGAGCTGGCTCGCCACCGTGACGCCAAGGAGGAAGAGTTCCTCCGCAGCTGGATCGACGTGGCTGATTACCAGTAGGGTTGGTTGACTGAACGCTAGCCCGGGGCCTGGGGTTCCACGCAAACGTCCTCGCTCGCATGACTATGCGGGCTTGTAGCCGGTAGCGGCTGCGGAATGTTTGCTTAGGAACCCCAGGCCCCTTTCGTGTTTTGAAACCTTTCTGGTGGCAAGTGCCACGGCGCCAGGGAGCTACGGGCTGCTGTGGCGGGCTGTGGGATGTTTGCTTAGGAACCCCGGGCCCCTTTCGTGTTTTGGGACCTTACCGGTGGTAATCGCCACGGCGCCAGGGAGCTACGGGCTGCTGTAGTGGGGACTGGTGGGGTGGTACACTTGTTCTATCTGACGGCTTTGAGGGGAGTGGCGTGTGAAGGTCCTTCTCGTTCCCAATTACTCGCGGGCGGATGCCATCCAGGCGGCGGCTACGCTCGAAGTTTGGCTTTCCCACGAGGGCGTCGAGGTGGTCTGGGCGCACGACAAGAAACGCGAGCCTAACCGCACCTGTGACCCTTCTGGTGCCGTGCTCGTGGTTTCCCTCGGCGGTGACGGCACGCTCCTGCGCGCCGCGAGCATCGTGGGTTATCGCGAGATTCCCATCCTCGGCCTCTCCTTTGGTCACCTCGGCTTTCTTACCGGTGCTGGCTCGGAGAACATCGTTGAGTCCGTCTCGCGCGCGCTCGCGGGCGAGATGCACCAGAGCAGGCGCGCCACGCTCGACGTGGGCGTCACGTTCGACTGCGGTGGCGGCCTCCTTCGCGACACGCATCATTTCGCCTTGAACGAACTCGCCCTCACGCGCGGCGCACTGGGCGACATGATCGAGTTCGACGTCGACGTCTCCGGCAACCACATCGACCGCCTTCGCGGCGACGGCTTCGTGGTCTCCACGGCGACGGGTTCCACCGGCTATGCCCTCTCCAGCGGCGGTCCCATCGTGACGCCCGAGTTCAACGGCATGGTCTGCGTGCCCATCGCGCCGCACACCATCCTCGCGCGCGCGTTTCTCACCTCTTCCTCGGACGTGGTCGAGGTCTCCCTCTCGGACGATCGCCCGGCGGAGAGCAGCGTGTTCGTCGATGGTCAGCTCGTGACCTGCCCGGAGGGTGGCTCGGCCGCGAAGTGCACGGTCAGGCGCGGCCCGGGCGACGTCATCCTGCTCGACTCAGACGCGGGTGGGTTCTATGACTCGGTGTCGCGCGTATTCTATGGCCAGATGAGGAAGAAGCAGTAACGACGGCGCAGGCGCCAGGGGAGGTCCCATTCAATGATTGACGAGCTCCACGTCGAGAGCGTGGCACTCATCCGCGACGCGACGCTCGTGCCCGCCACGGGCCTCACCGTGCTCACGGGCGAGACGGGTGCGGGCAAGACCGCACTGCTCAGCGCCTGCAAGCTGCTTGTGGGCGAGCGCGCGGATGCTGGTGCCGTTCGCGAGGGTGATGACCACCTGCTCGTCGAGGGGCGCGTCTACCTCGGTCCCGATGACGTCGACGGTCACATCGTGAGGCGTCGCGTTGAGTCCGCGGGCCGCGGGCGCGTTGAGATCGACGGGCGCATGGCCAGCGTGTCTGAGCTCGCGGAGAAGGTGGGCTCCACGGTCGATCTCTGCGGCCAGCACGAGCACCAGCGTCTGCTTTCCACCTCCACGCACGCCCAGATGCTCGACGCGTGGGCGGGGGAGGGCGTCACCGCGGCGCTCGCCGCCTACCGCGAGGCCTTCGCTTCCGCACGAGACGCTCGCGCGGAGTACGAGCGCGTCGACGAGCTCTCTCGCTCCGGCGCGGAGAGGCTCGAGCAGGCCGCCTTCGAGCTCAGGCGCATTGACGAGGTCGACCCGCAGGAGGGTGAGCTCGAGGAGCTCGAGGAGGCGCTGCCTCGAGCGGAGCACGCCGAGGCCCTTTTCCGCGCAAGCGAGGGGGCGCGCGAGGCGATCGCGGGCGACGCGGGGGCCATGGACGCGCTTTCCTCCGCGGTCTCGACCCTGCGGGACGCCGCTCGCTTCGACAACGCGCTTTCCGCGCTCGCGGACTCCCTCGAGAGCTCGCTCATTGACATCGATGACCTCGCTTCAAGGCTTCGTGACTACCGCGACTCCGTCGACCTTGACCCGGAGGAGCTCGTTCGCATGCAGGAGCGCATGGGCGCGCTCCAGGGCCTCATGCGCTCGTACGGACCCAGCATGGCGGATGTGTTCGTCAGGCGTGAGGCGGCGCGCGAGGTCGTCGAGGCCGCCGGTGATTCCGGCGAGCGCGTGCGTCTGGCGCGCCGTGCGATGGAGGAGGCGGAGGCCGCGCTTGCCAAGGCGGCAGACGCCCTCGATGACGCTCGCTCCGATGCGGCGCCGCGCTTTGCCGCCGCCGTGACGGGGCAGATGGGGCGTCTCGAGATGGGTGGCGCGGAGCTCGAGGTTAGGTGCGAGCGCATGCCGCGCGCGCAGTGGACGCCGGCGGGTCCCAGCAAGATTGAGCTCATGTATCGTCCCGGCGCGGGGCTCACGCCGCGGCCGCTCAGGAAGATCGCGAGCGGCGGCGAGGTGAGCCGCGTGATGCTTGCCTGCAAGGTCGTCCTTGGCCAGGCGGATGGCGTCGACACCCTCGTCTTCGACGAGGTCGACGCCGGCGTGGGCGGTTCGACCGCCCGTTCGCTCGCCGCCGTGCTCGCGGACCTCGCGAAGACCCATCAGGTCATCGTCGTGACGCACCTGGCACAGGTCGCCGTGATGGGCGAGTGCCACTACCTCGTCTCCAAGGGCACCGGCGTCGATGGCAAGCCCGAGACAAGCCTTCGCCAGATTGACGGTGACGAGCGCGTGGCAGAGATCGCCCGCATGCTCTCCGGCGACGCGAGCGAGATTTCGCTCGAGCACGCCCGCGAGCTGCTTGCGGAGGCGCGCGGCTAGGTACGCCCTTGTGCTGGCGGAGGCGCGCGGCTAGGCACGCCCTTGTGCTGGCGGATGCCGGTCGGGGCGCCCCGGCGTTCGGCGTGCCTGCGAGCCCGCGTGCCGTCGGTTGGGCGCGAGAGCGATTGCCTCGCGAGATACCAGGGCTTTTATCCGGTTTTATAAATGTCCGCTTTACGCGGTAGGATTGTCGGGAAAGACCTCGACAAGCGGAGGAACATGGCTCTTCGACTTATCACAACGTCAGATGAGAGGCTCGTCGGTGCCTCGGCCGTCAGTGCGCTCGATGCGGGGCGTGCGGCGTCGGGAAGGGCGCTCGTGCTCGTGCCGAGCCTCACGTGTGGGCTTGAGGTCCAGCGTGAGCTTGCTGCCGCTGGTCTCACGGCCGGTGTCGACTGCGAGACGCCCTCCACGTGGACGGATCTCCGCTGGGCACTCTACGGAGACGGGCGCTCGCTCGTGACGCGCGGGCTTCGTCCCGTTCTCATGAACCTCGTCGCCGCGGGTCACGAGATGGCCCCGCTCGACGGGGGCGAGGGTACGGTCGCCTTGCTCTGCGACGTCGCCGCTCGCGCCCTTCCCTGGCTTCCCACCGCGGGGGAGCGAGCTTCGCTCACCGCGGGCGAGGCACGTGCCCTCGAGCTCACGGATGCCTATGCGCGGGCCCTCGCCGAGAAGGGCTTCGTGGAGCCCTGCGAGGCGACCTCGCTTCTGCCCGCCATGATGGGGGAGCAGGGCGCGCCCGTGCCTCCCTGCGTATTCCTGGGCTTTGACGAGTTCAACCGGGTGACGAGGGAGCTCATCTGCGCGCTTGCTCGCCTGGGCGAGGTCACCGTCTTCGTTCGCGTCCTCGAGGGCGAGGCGTCTGGCAGGGCCCTCGCCTCCGCAGGTGAGCTTCGCGAGGCCGCTGTCGCCGCTGGGATCGAGGTCATCGACGAGGAAGTGACTGCCGCGGAGCCCATCTCTCGTGAGCCCGAGCTCAACTCGCTTCTCGGCGCGCTGTTCCGTCCGGGCTCTGAGGCGCTTGGGCCCACGGGCGCGGTCAGGCTGCTCGAGCCCGCGGGTCCGCTCGCTCAGGACGAAGCGGCATGCCAGCACATCCAGGGGCTTATCTCCGGGGGCGCCACGCGCGTGGTCGTCGTCTCTCCGGACGTTCGCGCCACTTGGCGCTCGCTTGCGCCCAAGCTTCACGCCCGCGGCGTTTCCGTCCGCGGCAGCCTGCGTCTTTCCGTCGAGGAGACGGGCGCCGGCGCGGGTCTCCTCCGCCTTGCGGATTCGGTGGCGCGCCTGGTCGAGCTCGATGCCTCGTGGCCTTCGAAGGAGGAGCTCACGAGTCCGGAGTGCCTGCCGGACATGAGCTGGTGGCCGCCACGTGGCCTCACGGACTTCCTAATGGGCGCCTCGTCCCACGCTGGTGCGGAGGTTGCCTGGCGCCGTGACGTCTCTTGGCGCGGCAATCGCATCCTGTCACCCTCCGCTGTCCTCTGGACGCTCCAGAACCAGTCCCTTACCTCGCCTGCGGTCGCCGCCGCCACGCGTGACCTCATACAGGGTCACGTTGGCGCCGCCGCGACGAGGCTGCTTCTCGCCGCGGCCCAACCCGCCCAGGGCGAGGACGGCGTCCCGCTGGAGCAGCCGGCAGAGCCTTCTGCGGAGGAGTCCCTTGCCCGCGCGGCGGATGCCGCGGCCCTGGCGGCGCTGGCGGAGGCCGGCCGCACGCTCAAGGCGGCGGGCGTCTCGCTTGACGCGGGCTACAGCCTGGCTGAGCTCATTCGCCTCGTCCACGCGGCGCTGATGGGCTCCTCGGTTCGAGTCAGGCCCGAGCTTGCGTGCGATGACGCAACGTGCGTGGTAGACGTCTTGTCTCCCGCGGATGCCGCGGCGCTTGCCCCTGCGTCTGCGGACGCGTTGGTCTACCTCGGCCTCGATGCGGGGACGACTCCCGTTCCCGCCCCGGGTGGCGCCTTCGAGCGCCTTCTCGACGCTGCCGGCGTCGAGGTGCCCCAAGATCCGCTCGATACCTCGCGCGCTCGTTTCGCGAGTGTCTTGCGCGTTCCCACGCGCTCGCTCGCGCTCGTGTGCCCCTCGCATGACGCGTCCGCGACGGAGACCTTCCCCTCGGTGATGCTGTCCGAGGTCTTGGCCTGTTACTCGGAGGCGAACGCCTCCGGCGAGATGCGCTGCACGCTCGAGTCCGCGCCGTTGAGCCGTCTCGACGAGGGTTCCGTCGAGGAGAACATTGGCGCCGAGCCCGTTGCTCCGGCAGTCCATGAGGTGGCCCCTCGCGCCGAGGCGGGACATCTCGATCCCGTACTGCGCCGCCTCGTCGTGGTGCCTCGCGATGGTCAGGCGGAGCTTCCGGGTGGCCGCCTGTCGCTTTCCGCCTCCCAGGTCGAGACCTACCTCGAGTGTCCGTTCAAGTGGTTCACGCTGCGCCGCCTCGGTCTCGATGACATGGATGCCACCTTCACCAACATGCAGATGGGCACCTTCGCACACCGCGTGCTCGAGGTGACCCACAGGCGCCTTTTCCTGGAGGCTGCCCAGGCTGTGGGCCTTCTGGAGAGCGAGCTTGGCGAGGAGCCGGAGAACGGCGCCTCGTTCTGGTTTGATCCCCTCGTCCGCGTTCCTGGCTCGCGCGTGGACCGACAGACGCTCCCACATGCCATCGAGCTCCTTCGTGCGGAGTTCGCGGAGCACTATGCCCACCAGCGTGCGGAGGGCAAGACGAGGGCGAAGCAGGCGCTCGTTCCCCATGCGCCGAGCGAGCTCCGTCGTCTCGAGGAGCTCGAGCGCGACCTCATCTCTACGCTTGAGTACGAGGCGTCCCTCTTTGACGGCTTTGAGCCGCGACTCTTCGAGGGGGATTTCGGCGGCAAGAGCGGCCGTCCCGCGACGTATGCCGGCGCGGACTTCGTGGGCACCATCGACCGCCTCGACGTCGATGCCGAGGGCCGTGCCGTCGTCATCGACTACAAGCACAAGGGCGCGCTCTTTGACGAGTATGCCCTTCTGCCAAGGGGTGACCAGGACTGGGACGCCGGCTTCGTGCTTCCCAATCGCGTCCAGACCCTCATTTACGCGAGCATCGCGAGGGAGTTCTTCTCGGGCGAGGGCATACGGGTCGTGGGCTCTCTCTACCTCGGCACAAAGGGCGGCCACCAGGTGACCGGTGCCATCTCCGCCACCGATTCCACTCGTTGCCTGGGTGGGGTCCTCACGGAGAAACAACTCGAGCGAATCAGCCTCCCCGTCCCGGGCGCTCGCAACTTCGACGAGCTCCTCGACCGCACGGAGGAGGCGCTCGCTGCTGTCATCGAGCGCATGAGTGCCGGCGAGATCGACGCTCGTCCCAGAAGCCCCAAGGCATGCGAGTGGTGCCCCGTCCTGTCCTGTGAGAGGAGGCAGTAATGAGCGACCAGAACTTTGCGACCCCCGAGGACGCAGCCCGCGCCGCCGCGCTGCTCGACGGCCTCATGCCGGGCCAGCGCGAGATCGTCGAGACGCTCGATCGTCCCGTGTTCGTCGCGGCGGGCGCCGGCTCCGGCAAGACCTTCACGCTGACACGCCGCATCGTCTGGGCGCTCTGCCCCGGCTCCGGCGAGGACGGCCGCTCCTACCTCGACAGCCTCGACCAGGCGCTCATCATCACCTTCACCGAGAAGGCCGCCGGCGAGATCAAGGACCGCATACGTGGCGCCCTCCGTGCGGCGGGCCTTGCGGACGAGGCCCTTCGAGTCGACTCGGCGTGGGTGAGCACCATCCACCACATGTGCTCGCGCATCCTTCGTGACCACGCTCTCGACCTTGGCCTCGACCCGAGCTTCGCCATGGTGGGGGAGCAGGAGGCGCGTCTCATGCGCGAGGAGGCCAGCGAGCAGGCCCTTCGCGAGCTCGAGGGAGACCCGGGCGTCGCCGCCCTCTTCGCCGAATACGGCAGTACGGAGCGAGACGGCGTCATGGCGCTCGTCCGCATGATTGAGAACGAGGCCTCGAGCGCGCTCGAGGGCCTTGACTCGCTTGGGTTCGCGCCCGCCCTCCCGGACGTCTCGGGAGTCATGCGCTCCCTAACGGATTGCTACGAGGCCATGTGCGCATGCGAGACGAAGCACACAGACGAGCTCTCCCGGCTGCGGGACGAGCTCTCCTCCCTCCAGGGGTTCTGGGAGCTTCCTCCCTCGAGGCGTGACGCCACTGCCGCCCGAGACATCCTCGAAGGCATCAAAGGCCCTGACGGCAGGAAGTGGAGCGCCAAGGCCGTAAAACAGTTCTGGGTCGATACGAAGGCAGCTCTGGGTTGCGCCCGTGGCGAGGTTGCGCTCGCGAGCGTGCAGCACCTCTCAGAGCCCCTCATGCGCCTCGCCCGCCTTGCTACGAAGTACTACGCGGACGCAAAGCGCGCCTGCGGCGTGCTCGACAACGATGACCTCCTCCACCTGCTCGCGCGCGCCTTCCGCCAGCATCCGGATATCGCCGCGGAGTACTCGGAGCGCTTCCGCCTCGTCATGGTCGATGAGTTCCAGGACACGAACGCCCAACAGGTCTCGATGGTCAAGCGCTTGTCGGGCGAGGACGCCTGCCACCTCACGACGGTGGGAGACGCGCAGCAGTCGATCTATGGCTTCCGCGGCGCGGACGTGAGCGTTTTCGAGGACCGCTCCGCCGAGGTGGCGAAGACCGTGCGTCTCGACACGAACTTCAGGAGCGACGACGCGATTCTGCGCTTCGTCGCCCGCGCCTGCGGCGACACGGGCATCGTGCCGTCATTCATGGACCTGCATCCCAAACCGGCGCGCAAGAGCAGCTTCCCTGAGGACGCGTGCCCTCGCGTCGTGGTCGAGCTGACGCGCGCCCATCGCCTTGGTGCCGTGCCCGTGAAACGCGAGGCGAGGACGAGGATCGCCGCCGTCCAGCTGGCGGATCGTCTCGCCCGCATCCGCGAGCAGGGCGTGGCGCCGAGGCGCATGGCCGTGCTGATGCGCACCCTCACGGGCGCGGACGCCTACATCGACGCTCTGCGCGAGCGCGGCCTCGAGAGCGTCGTGACGGGCGGCTCGACCTTCTCGAGCGCGCCTGAGGTACGCGTCGTCGAGGCGTTTCTCCGCCTCCTCGCGAATCCCCAGGACACCAAGAGCGGCCTGTACCCGGTGCTTGACAGCGACATGTTCGAGCTCGACGCGAACGACATGCTGCGCCTGGCCACGAAGCCCCAGGAGGTGATCGACGCTCCCGCAAAGCGTCGTATCTACCCGGGAATTCGCGAGGACGCGGCTGATTTCGGCGACGAGCCCGTGAGCGCGCGCCTCGCACATGCCCGTCGCGTGATCGGCCGTGCCCTGTCACGGGTGGGCAAGATCCCCGTCGCGGACGTCTGTTTGATGGCCGTTCGAGAGTCCGGTTGGCTGGCGAGGCTCGAGGGCGAGGGCGTGACGGGACGCGCCGTCGCGGCAAACGTACTCGCTGCGGTGCGCCATGTCCGCGAGCTCTCAGAGCCGGCGGCCCTCGATGCCCCGCTTGCCGCAGACGAGTTCTCCCGTTGGCTCGAGGCCGCCAAGGAGGGTCCGGCGTCGCTTTCCGGCGAGGGCCTCGACGCGGTGAGCATCATGACGGCGCACGCCTCGAAGGGCCTCGAGTTCGACGTCGTCGCGGTGGTGGGTTGCTGTGGCTCCGACAGGCCGCACAAGACGCCGCGCCTGCTTTCGAAGCGCGACGGCGAGCGCATGGTCCTCTCCCTTGCGCCGGCGTCGCTCAAGCTTCCCGATCTGGGCGAGGACGCGCCCGCCTGCGCGGAGGAGTGCGTGACGCCGCTCGAGTGGCGCTATCTCATGGAGGAGGAAGGCAAGCTCGCGGACGAGCGCGAGGCGGGCAGGCTCCTCTACGTCGCCCTCACGCGTGCCAAGGAGTGCGTCATCCTCTCGCTTGACGTGACCGAGGCCAAGGATGGCAGGTTGGTGCCCGTGATGGCGGGGACGGTTGCGAACTCGCTCTTCGCGGAGCGTCCGGGTGCGGGAGAGGGCCGCTTCGAGTACGGCGGCGCCCGACTGGGCCTCGTTCGCTGCGTTGACGTGAGGCCCACGCCGGAAGGCTCGGTCGAGGTCGACTCTGCCGAGACGCTCCCGCTCGAAGACGCTGCTGCGGCGGGCGAAGCCACGAGTTCTGGCGAGCTCGCGCCCAGCGCTTCCGGCACTGGCAGTCGTGCGCCCAGTGTTCCTGGCGCCGGAGACCGTGCGCCGTTCAAGATCTTCGATATCGACGCGGAGACCCGCGCGCGGCTCGGCTTCTGGCGCCCGCGCGAGGGCGTGTTCAGCTATTCGTCCGCTCACGCCGCCCTGGCGGCGGCCGCGGAGGAGGGCAGGCCGATCTCTCTCGACGAGGTGCTCGACCTTCCGGTCCCCGCAAAGCCCGACGCCTCGGAGCTCGCGCTCGCGAACCTCGTGCCTGGTAACTTGCCGGAGGTAGTTGACGGCCGAGCCGGCGCCCAGTGGCCCGTCGTCGTGGACGACGAGCTGCCCGAGGCTCCGGATGCCGACCGAGCGACGAACTTGGGCTCGGCCTTCCATGAGCTCGCACGCTACATGGTGGAGACCGGACATGCCCCGGATGCCCGCCGCCTGCATATCGTCGCCGCGAATTACCAGGTGACTGCCCGCGACGCGGCTCGCCTTGAGAAGGCGCTCGCGCGCTGGGAGGCGAGCGACATTCGTGCCGAGGCCCTTGGCTATTCGCTCGTTCGCGCGGAGGTACCGTTCTTCTGCGAGGTCGCGTCTCCGTTTGGCTCGAACCTCGAGGGCGCGATCGACCTACTCGCGACCGACGCCGCCCTGCCTTCGCCCGGCGCTGACGAGGCCCTTCTCGTGGACTACAAGACGGGCGACGTCGGGGCAACCTTCGGTGAGATCCGCCGTCGTCACGAGATGCAGGCGCGTTTCTATGCCAGGGTTCTGCGTGACCAAGGCTACAGGCACATTACCTGCGCCTTCGTTTGCGTTGAGCTTGGCGTGGCGGATGACCAGCCGGCTGTCATCTGCTATCGATTCGACCTCTAGGGATGGGGATTGTTCGTGAGCACCACTGAACTCGTCTGTATCGTCATCGCCGCGGCCTCCGTGGCAGTCGCGCTCGCCGTTTCCGTGACGGCCCTGCGCGCGATGCGCTCCGTTCTTAGCGAGGATCAGCTTGAGGATCAGCTTGACGCGCGCTTTGAAAAAGCCGAAGGCCTCATGAGAGCGCTCGCCGATCGCCAGGCCCAGGGTGCTTCGGAGACGAAAGCCACGCTCGAGAGCGTCGTGCGCGGGATCGAGGGGTCTGGCATGCGCGTCGACGCGCTTCGCCGTGACGTTAACAACCAACTGAGCGACACCTCTAACGCGCTCACCCGTCAGCTCGCTGACAATGCCCGCGTTGCGAACGAGCAGCTAACTGGCGTCACCAATGCGGTGACCCAGCAGCTGGCAGCCAATACCAAGACGATGAATGACCAGCTCTCGAACAACACGCACGTCATGAACGAACAGCTGGCCCAGATTCGCGGCGATAACCAGCGCCAGCTCGACGAGATTCGCGCCACCGTCGACGAGCGCCTCACGAGCACGCTCAACGACCGCCTCTCCGTCTCCTTCAAGCAGATCAACGAAAACCTCGAGGCCGTCTACAAGGGCCTGGGGGACATGCAGGGCCTTGCCGCCGGCGTGGGCGACCTCAAGAAGACCCTCTCCAACGTGAAGACGCGAGGCATTCTGGGCGAGGTCCAGCTCGGTGCCATCCTCTCGGAGATTCTCGTTCCCTCGCAGTATGCGGAGAACGTCGCCACCAAGCCCGGCAGCGCCGATCGCGTCGAGTTTGCCGTGAAGCTGCCGGTGGAGGAGGGCGAGCCCGTGTGGCTTCCCATCGACGCGAAGTTCCCGGGAGACCTCTATGACCAGCTCCGCGATGCGGTTGACGAAGGCTCGCGCGAAGAGGTCGCCACGGCGCGCAAGCGCCTTGAGGGGCGCATCTGCCAGGAGGCGTCGGACATCTCCCAGAAGTACATCTCCGTTCCCGAGACCACGAACTTCGCCGTGATGTTCCTGCCCTTCGAGGGCCTCTATGCCGAGGTCGTCAACATGCCGGGCCTCATCGAGCGACTCACTCGCGACTATCACGTGAACGTCGCTGGACCCTCGACGATGGCGGCGATCCTCTCGAGCCTGCAGATGACGTACCAGACCTTCAACCTGCAGCGACGTACCAACGAGGTCATGCATGTGCTCCAAGCCGTCAAGGCAGAGCTCCCTCGCTACCAGGCGGAGCTTCGCAAGGCGAAGGAACAGATCGACCGTGCCGGCAGGACGGTCGACGGCATCATCACCACGCGCACGAACGTCATGGAACGCAAGCTCAAGACCGTCTCGGACAGCCTTGACGACGAGCTTCCCGAGCTCGAGGGCGAGCTTCCGGAAGACGTGTAGCGGATGGCGGCGACGAGCTTCCCGAGCCCGAGATAAGTTGACAAAGGGACAGTCCCTTTGTCAACTCCCACCAACCTGCAAAAGGGACAGTCCCTTTTTCAGGTCGCCTTTTGCGGGCTGTGCAGGTCCGTGTTACAAGATTGCTTCGCTCGTGTTGCGCCCGTGTTGGCGTAACGGACGTGACATATCCGGCTCCTAGAGTAGCGAGAGCTTGCTTGCGCCCCGTTCGCCAGCGGGGTCGCGACGGCGCGAAATGACCTACGGAGAAGGACGTCACTATGGAGTCTCATCAGTACAACGCCAGCCAGACCGGTCTGTATCGTCCCAGCTACGAGCATGACGCGTGCGGAATCGGTGCCATTGCCAGCCTGAAGGGCGTCAAGAGCCACCAAACTCTCGACGACGCACTCTCGGTCCTCGTCAACCTCGAGCACCGTGGTGGCAAGGGCCTTGAGCGCAACACCGGAGACGGCGCGGGCGTGCTGTTCCAGATTCCGCACCGCTTCTTCCGCAAGGAGGCGCAGAAGGAGGGTCAGCTGCTCCCCGACGAGGGCGACTACGGCGTGGCGATGCTCTTCTTCCCACACAGCGACGAGACCGGCGAGGCCGATGGCGTCGCCGACCCGACCGCCGTCCAGGCAGCGATCCGCGTCTTCGAGGAGGGCTGTGCCGAGTGCGGCGTGCCGCTCATGTTCTGGCGCCGCGTGCCGGTCGACCCGCATGACCTGGGCGACACGGCCAAGGCCTGCATGCCCACCATCCTCCAGGCGTTTCTCCGCCGCCCCGAGGGCGTCGCCGCCGGCCAGGACTTCGAGCGCAAGCTCTACGTCTGCCGCCGCACCATCGAGCGCGCCGCCGACGCGAACCCGGCCCTCGCGGACAAGATCTTCTACGTGTGCTCGATGAGCTCGCGCACCATCGTCTACAAGGGCATGCTCGTCGCCACGCAGATGCGTCGCTTCTACACGGACCTCTCCGACGCTGCCGTCGAGACGGCGCTCGCCCTCGTCCACTCCCGCTACTCGACCAACACCACGCCGAGCTGGGAGCGCGCGCACCCCAACCGCTACATCATCCACAACGGCGAGATCAACACGCTGCGCGGCAACGTCTCCTGGATTCGCGCCCGCGAGCCAAACCTCTACAGCCCGGTGCTGCAGCATGACCTCGAGAAGGTCCTGCCCATCATCAACCGCGAGGGCTCCGACTCCGCCATCCTCGACAACGTGCTCGAGTTCCTCACCATGAACGGCCGCCCGCTCGACCGCGCCGTGACACTCATGATCCCGGAGCCGTGGGACCACAACCCCAACCTCTCCGAGAAGCGCCGCGCCTATGACTCCTACCAGTCGATGCTCATGGAGCCGTGGGACGGCCCCGCCGCCATCGCCTTCACGGATGGCCGCATCCTTGGCGCCGCACTCGACCGCAACGGGCTGCGCCCGGCGCGCTACTACGTTACGCGCGACGACCGCATCATCCTCTCCTCCGAGGTGGGCACCATCGACGTCGAGCCGGAGAACATCCTTCGCACGGGCTGCCTCGGCCCGGGCGAGATGCTCGAGGTCGATCCCACGCAGGGCCGCGTGATCTGGAACGACGAGATTCGCGACAAGTACGCCAACGAGAAGCCCTATCGCGACTGGCTGGGCGACGAGACGCTCGACATCCACGACCTGCGCGAGCCTGCCGCGGACGAGCTGCCCGCGGAGCCCGACGAGGGCCTGCGCCTCACCGAGCGCATGGCGAAGCTCGGCTACCACTACGATGACGTCGACGAGCTCATCCGCCCGATGGCGACGGCGGCCAAGGTCCCCCTGGCCTCGATGGGCGTCGACGCGCCCCTCGCCGTGCTCTCGAAGCGCACGCGCTCCTTCTTCGACTACTTCCACCAGCTCTTCGCCCAGGTCACCAACCCGCCCATCGACGCACTGCGCGAGAGCCTCGTCACGAGCTCGGTGCTCTACCTCGGCAATCACGGCAACCTGCTCGAGGACTGCCGCGACACCTGCCGCCTCGTGCGCCTGCAGGGGCCGCTGCTCACCCATGACGCGTTCAGGCGCATCTGTGCCATCGACCGCGTGGGCTTCAAGACGCAGGTCTTCCACGCCACATATCCCGTCGATGGGGGAGAGGGTGCCCTCGAGGCCGCCCTCGAGAAGCTCGACGCCGACATCGAGGCCGCGGTGCGCGGCGGCGTGAACATCGTCGTCATCTCCGACCGCGCCGCCGCGGGCGAGGTACCCATCCCCAGCCTGCTCTCGCTCGGCAGCGTCCACAACCACCTCATCCGTGCGGGCGTGCGCATGCTCGCGGACATCGTGGTGGAGACCGGCGACGCCATCTGCGCGCATGATTTCGCGTGCCTCGTAGGCTACTCCGCGAGCGGCATCTACCCCTACATGGCGCACGAGTGCATCCGTGACCTCGTGGCCAAGGGCGCGATCGACCTTCCCGGCGACGAGGCCGTCGCCAACTATGACCGCGCCGTGACCGCGGGTATCACCTCGATCATGTCCAAGATGGGCATCTCGACGATGCAGGGCTATCACTCCGCACAGATCTTCGAGATCATCGGCCTTGCCGACGAGCTCGTCGACCGTTACTTCACGAGCACCACGACGAGCGTGGGCGGTCTCGACATCGAGGGCGTCCAGCGCGAGCAGAACGAGCGCTACGCAGCGGCGATGGCCCTTGCGAAGAGCCCGTCGCCCAACCAGCTCCCGAGCCTGGGCCTCACGAAGTGGCGCCCGATCGACGGTGAGGAGCACCTCGTCGAGCCGCGCGCAATCTATCTCCTGCAGCGCGCCTGCACCGAGGGCGACATGGATCTCTTCCGCGAGTATGGTGAGGTCATCCACCGCGCCGGTCGTGCCGTCACCCTGCGCGACCTGCTCGACTTCGACGCCGCTGGCCGCACGCCGGTGCCGATCGAGGAGGTCGAGCCCGTCTCGGAGATCGTAAAGCGCTTCAACACGGGTGCTATGAGCTATGGCTCCATCTCCAAGGAGGCCCACGAGACCCTCGCCATCGCCATGAACCGCCTGCACGGCCGCTCCAACACCGGCGAGGGCGGCGAGGACCCGGCGCGCGAGGTGCCGCTGCCCAACGGCGACTCCAAGAAGAGCGCCATCAAGCAGGTCGCCTCTGGCCGCTTTGGCGTGACGAGCCGCTACCTCTCGAGCGCCATCGAGATCCAGATCAAGATGGCCCAGGGCGCCAAGCCTGGCGAGGGCGGACATTTGCCCGGTAAGAAGGTCTACCCCTGGATCGCCGAGGTGCGTCAGTCCACGCCTGGCGTCGGCCTCATCTCGCCGCCGCCGCACCACGACATCTACTCCATCGAGGACCTCGCTGAGCTCATCTTCGACCTCAAGAACGCCAACCCCGGCGCTCGCATCAGCGTGAAGCTCTGTGCCCTCGCGGGTGTGGGCACCATCGCGACGGGCGTTGCCAAGGGCGGTGCCGACAAGATCACGATCAGCGGCCACAACGGCGGCACCGGCGCCGCCCCGCGCGACTCGATCTGGCACGCTGGCATCCCGTTCGAGATTGGCCTGGCCGAGACCCAGCAGACGCTCCTCATGAACGGCCTGCGCAGCCGTGTCGTCGTCGAGACGGACGGCAAGCTCATGGACGGCCGGGACGTCGCCATCGCGGCGCTCCTTGGCGCGGAGGAGTTTGGCTTCGCGACGATGCCGCTCGTTGCCATGGGCTGCCTCATGCAGCGTGACTGCCAGCAAGACACCTGCCCGGCCGGCATCGCCACGCAGAACTGCAAGCTCCGTGGCCGCTTCACGGGCACGCCCGAGCAGGTCGTCAACTTCATGGAGTTCACGGCCGCCGAGTTGCGCGAGATCATGGCGCGCCTGGGCTTCCGCACCGTCGACGAGATGGTGGGTCACCCCGAGTGCCTGCGCCAGGTCGAGGTCGAGGGCAACTGGAAGGCCAACGAGGTCGACCTCTCTCGCGTGCTCGCGAACGGGACGAACGAGTACGGCCGCAACATCCCGGGCGCCGAGGGCCGTCACTTCCTGCCGAGCATGGCACCCGACCTCGAGCTCGAGCGCACGCTCGACGCGACGCTGCTCGTGCCCTACACCGCGAGCGCCCGCAAGCACCTCGAGCCCATCCGCTTCCATGCCGACATCGACAACGTGAATCGCTGCGTGGGCACGATGCTTGGCCACGAGGTCACCGCGGCGCACCCCGAGGGACTTCCCGAGGGCTCCGTCACCGTCGACTGCACGGGCTCGGGCGGCCAGAGCTTCGGCGCGTTCCTGCCGAAGGGCGTCACGCTCAACATCAAGGGCGATGCGAACGACTACTTCGGCAAGGGCCTCTCCGGCGGCATCCTTTCCGTGCGTCCGCCCAAGCGTTCGAACTACAAGTTCGACGAGAACATCATCGTGGGCAACGTCGCGTTCTATGGCGCCACGAGCGGCAAGGGCTTCGTGAACGGTCTTGCCGGCCAGCGCTTTGCCGTGCGTAACTCCGGTGCCACGGTTGTCGTCGAGGGTGTGGGCAACCACGGCTGCGAGTACATGACGGGCGGTGTCGCCGTCGTGCTCGGCGAGGTTGGCCTCAACTTCGCGGCCGGCATGAGTGGTGGCGTGGCCTACGTGTTCGACGAGTTCGGCACGCTCGCGGGGCGCTGCAACACCGACATGGTGGAGCTCAAGGAGCCCACGGCCGACGAGCTCGAGTTCGTCCGCGGCCTGGTCGAGGAGCACGTCGCTCGCACCTCGAGCCCGCGCGGCATCAAGATGCTCTATCGCTTCGAGACGTACGGAAAGAAGTTCGTGAAGGTGATTCCGCGCGATTACGAGCGCGTTCTCGAGGCCGTCACTGCCGCTGAGGCGGCGGGTAAGTCTCACGAGGAGGCCCTGCAGGTGGCCTTCGACCAGATCACGGGGAGGAACTAGCATGGGCAAGCCAGGAGCGTTTCTCGAGCACGGCAGGCAGGCCCATGGGCTTCGTGACGTGGCCGAGCGTACGGGCGACTACAACGAGCTCTACGAGCTGCTCACGCCCGAGCAGCAGCAGGTGCAGGCAAGCCGTTGCATGATGTGCGGCGTGGCTTTCTGCCAGACGGGCATCTCGTTTGGCAAGGCGCGCCCGAGCGGTTGCCCCTTGCACAACCTCATTCCCGAGTGGAACGACCTCGTCTATCGCGGTCAGTGGGAGGAGGCGGCCGAGCGTCTGGCGCTGACCTCTCCCATGCCCGAGTTCACGAGTCGCGTGTGCCCGGCGCTGTGCGAGGCGGCCTGCAACCTGGGCCGCGCGGACGAGCCCGAGACGATTCACGACAACGAGCGCGCCATCAGCGATTGGCAGTGGGCGCACGGCGGCCCGGCTCGCTTCGCTCCTGCGGGGGCGGACGCGCCGAGCGTGGCCGTGGTGGGCTCCGGTCCCGCCGGCCTCGTCAGCGCCTGGGAACTCGCGCGCCGCGGGGCTCGCGTGACCGTGGTCGAGCGTCATGACCGTGCTGGCGGCCTGCTCATGTACGGCATCCCCAACATGAAGCTCGAGAAGGACGTCGTGGCGCGCCGCGTCGAACTCATGCGTGAGTTGGGCATCGAGTTCCGTCTGGGTGTCGACGCGAGCGACGCTGCGGTCGCCGCCGCGCTCAAGGACGAGTTCGACGCCATCGTGGTCGCCGCAGGCGCGTGCAAGCCGCGTGGCCTTGCCGCCACGAGCTATGACGAGGGGCTTGCTGCCGGTGGCGTGGTCTACGCGGTCGACTACCTTACGAGCGCCACGCGCTCGGTGCTTGATGGCGGCGCGCCGGCGATCGACGCTGCGGGCAAGGACATCGTGGTCATCGGCGGTGGCGATACGGGTAACGACTGCCTGGGCACCGCGGTGCGCCAGGGTGCGCGTTCCGTGCGTCAGTTCGAGTTCCTCAGCTGCCCTCCGGAGGAGCGCGCGGCCGGAGACGCCTGGCCGCAGTGGCCCAACGTCAAGAAGACCGATTACGGCCAGGTCGAGGCCATCGACCTCATGGGCGGAGAGATGCGCGAGTGGGGCGTCGACACGCTCGAGGTACTGTTCGACGAGGACGGCAGCGTCCGTGGCCTGCGCGTGGTCGACCTTGACTGGAGCCACGGGAAGCCCGAGCGCGTCGAGGGCTCCGAGCGCGAGGTGCCGGCGCAGCTCGTGCTCATCGCCTGCGGCTTCACCGGCCCCGAGGCCAGCGTGGTCGAGGCCTTCGGCGCGAAGATCGCCGAGAAGGGCCGCCCATTGCCCGTCATGGCGACGGCAGGCTCGCACCGCACTGCCGCGAGCATTGGCGGCAAGCCCGTCTTCGCCGCGGGCGACGCCCGCAACGGCTCCACGCTCGTCGTGACCGCCATGGCCGACGCCCTTGCCTGCGCCGCCGAAGTCGCCGCGACCCTGGGCCTGTAAAGTTGACAAAGGGACAGTCCCTTTGTCAACTACAGTCCCTTTGTCAACTACTTAACCTGAAAAAGGGACAGTCCCTTTTTCAGGTTTTTCGAGACCCGCTGGGGGAGAGTCCCTCGGCGGGTCTTTTCGTTTGCTACTATCACGGGGATACTGACGACGATGGGAGAGAGACATGCCTCTTCATGAGAATCCCGAGTTCAAGAAGGAGAGCTTCGTGTCCCTGCTCATGGCCGAGCTCGTGGGCCTGGGCACCACGATGTGCGCCGCGATGGACGCCCATCCCGGCTTTGTGCCCTGCCGCCATGCGTTTGATGTGCTTCTCGAAGGCCTCGAGGCGGCCGCCGTCCCCGCTCACTTGGAGATCATCCGCGAGCAGGCGGATAAGGTCCACGCGCGCAGCGAACACATCGCAGAGCACCGTGGCGTGCCCCGTGGAGCCGTGACCTGCCCGTATGCTGGCCCTGGTAGGGAGCCCATCACGGATGCCGTCTCAAGCGTCAAGATGGCCGCGTGTGCCATCGAGGACTCCGGGTGCGAGAACGATGAGGCTTGCGTTGCCATTGCTCGTGCGCTTGCCGGCATTGGCGACCCGCATTCCGATGCCGCCGCGGTTGCGGAGCAAGCCGCCGAGGCCCTTCGCCTGGCTCATCAGTTCGACTAGGCTCGCCGTGATCATTGGGCGCGCCTCGCAGTAAGGATTTGGCTCGCTGCGGCCAGTGACCACTCCTCCCGCTAAAGACGAATCCCCCGATCCTGGCGCCTCTTCTCGCGCAGCTGCGTGCGAGAACGGCGCTAGGACCGGGGGATTTCATTTGGGCGTGCTAACGGGGACGCTTGCCTGGACGTGCTTGCCGGGCGCGCTTGCCTGGGTCGTGCTTGCCTGGGTCGTGCTTGCCGGACGTGCCCGTTGGCCGTGCCTGTGGCGGCAGCCTTACGCCTCGCCCCAGACCTTCTCGGCAACGCGCTTGACGAGCGCGACCTTGGCCCACTGCTCGTCCTCGGTGAGCTTGTTGCCGCACTCGCAGGAGGCGAAGCCGCACTGCGGGGAGAGGTAGAGGTTCTCGAGCGGCACGTACTTGGCCGCCTCGTTGATGCGGCTGATGAGCAGCTCCTCGTCCTCGAGACCCGGTTGCTTGGAGGTCACGAGGCCGAGCACGACCTTCTTGCCCTCGGCCACGTACTTGAGCGGCTCGAAGGTGCCGGCGCGCGGGGTGTCGAACTCGAGGTAGAAGGCATCGACGTTCTCATCGGCGAAGAGATAGGGCGCGACGGGGTCATAGCCGCCCTCGAAGGCGTAGGTGGAGTGGTAGTTGCCGCGGCAGACGTGCGTGGTGATCACGAGATCCTCGGGTTTGCCCTCGATTGCGAGGTTGTTAAGGCGAACGCCGAGCTCGGAGACCTTCTGGATATCGACCGGGCCCATGCCGGTCTTGCTGACGAAGTCTGCATCGCAGTAGAGACCCCAGGTGCAGTCGTCAAACTGAATGGAGCGGCAACCGGCGGCGTAGAGGTCTGCGATGACGGTACGGTAGGCAGCGGCGATGTCCTCGATGAGGGCCTCGTCGTCAGCGTAGACGGAGCGCAGGCTCTCGACCTGGCCGTCGCAGCGGTCGAGGATGACCTCGGCGTAGGTCTGGGCGGGAGCGGGGACGGTCTGACGCGCGACCTGGCCGTCCTCCTCGAGGGCCTTCACGAACTTGAAGTGCTCGACGAACGGGTGGTTCTCGCCGGAGATCTTACCCGTGACGACGGCGGTGTCAGCGGTGGTCTCCTCGTCGTGGAACATATAGCCGGTGCGGCTCGTGCGGCGCTCGATGCCGTTCAGGCCCCACATAAAGTCGAGGTGCCAGTAGCTGCGGCGGAACTCGCCATCGGTGATGACGTGGAGGCCGGCGGCCTTCTGCTTGGCGACGAGGTCGCGGATGGCCTCGTTTTCGACGACCGTGAGGGCGGCATCGTCAATGATGCCGGCGGCATGGTCCGCGCGGGCCTGCTTGAGGACGTCCGGGCGCAGGAAGCTGCCGACGACGTCATAGCGGAACGGGGCGTTGTGCTTGTAGGACATGGGTTTCTCCTTGGGTATGAGATGGCTTGTGGTTGTCGCGAGAGCTTGGGAGACGTGCGCAATTTTCATCTCTACCAGGCTCTTTGCTAGTCGTTTAACTAACCGACCAATTGGCTGGGAATAGTATTCCACGTTTGTGGGCTATCCGGTACTACGCATCATGTATGCGAGTGCATAGGATGAAGCTATGACACATGCGGGATGCCGAGAAAGGCGCGATGCTTGCCTGGGGCGCGGACGACGCTTGCCAAAACGGGAGCGATGGCCAAGAAAAGGGGCCCGGAACGGCTGGCGTCCCGGGCCCCACAGGTTTTAATGTCACGGTAGTTGGCATGCTGGCCTATGCGCCTTGCCGGCTACGCCTCGTCCGCGTCGTCCCAGACGGACTCCGCGACCTCACGCACGAGCCTGAGCTTGTCCCACTGGACCTGCTCGGCGATCGAGTTGCCCTCCTCGGTGGAGGCGAAGCCGCACTGCGGGGAGAGGCAGAGGCGCTCGAGGGGCACGATCTTCGCGGCCTCGTCGATGCGCGCACGGATGGCGTCCGGATCCTCGAGCTCGGCCGTCTTGGTGGTCACGAGGCCGAGGACGACGCGCTGGTCGGTGTCCGCCGGCAGGTGCCTGAGAGGCTCGAAGCTACCGGAGCGCTCGTCGTCGTACTCGAGGAAGAAGCCGTCAAAGCCGCGGATGCCCAGCAGGCGGCGCGCGATGGTCTCGTAGGTGCCCTCATAGAGCCAGTGGCTCATGAAGTTGCCCTTGCACATGTGGGTCGTAATGACCATGTCCTCCGGGCGGCCCTCGAGCGCCTCCTCGGTGATGTCGCCGAAGACGTCGATGAGCTCGTCGGGGTCATAGCCGCAGGCGACGATCCTGTCGCGGCGGCGCTCCGAGAACAGCGCGCCCCAGCTCGTGTCATCAAGCTGCAGATAGCGGCAACCGGCGTTATAGAAGGCACGGATCGCGTCCTGGTAGGTCTTAGCGAGGTCGTGGCGCAGCTCGTCGAGGTTGGCGTAGACGGGGTTCGCGGCGTACTGCTGGGAGAGGACCACGGAGCTAAGCGTGACCATGTTGGGACCGGCGATGGTCTGCTTGACGGGCGTGTCGCCGGCGAGCTTCTGCGTGCGGCGGAAGCCGTCGAGGAAGGGGTGGTTGGGGTCGAAGGAGATGGGGGAGTCGACGTAGGTGCCCTGCATGACCTTCTCGATGCCGAAGTCGGCGGTCTTGAAGTCATACACCTTAATGCCGTTGAAGCCGGCAAGCCAGTCGAGATGCCACCAACGGCGGCGGAACTCGCCGTCGGTCACGGCATGCAGGCCCACGGCCTTCTGCTTCTCGATGATCTTGGAGACCTCGGTGTCTTCGACCTCGTGAAGCTGCTCGAAGGAGATCTCTCCGGCGGCGTGCTTGGCACGCGCGTCGTGGATTGCCTGCGGGCGGAGGAAGCTGCCGACGATGTCATAGCGGAAGGGTGCGTTGAGCTTTGCCATGATGGCTCCTTTGAGTTGTGGGTTCGTTGCGAAGAGCTGATGCTTCGCCTATGGTGCGGGCCTTCTCTGCGCGGAAGACTGGGCGAGAGCGGGTGCGAGGCCAAGTATTACAGAGCCGTTGGCCATCTGGAAGAATCGATAGCCGATACGGTTATATAGCCTGAAGCTATGGGGTGGCTCGGGTGTCATTCGACAGCGCGAGCGTCCCGGCGTTGCTCCGCCATGCGGCGGGTGCGCCCGTGCCGTGCAAGTTGCGCTTCCGCGTTGTGTATCGGGCGTTTCCGCGGCATGCGGCCGGCGCGCCCGTGCCGCCCGCGCCACACAACCGACTCGCCTGTGCACAAAAGGGGCGGACCACCTGGGCCCGCCCCTTCCGAGTCGATGCGATTGTCTGTGGCTCGCGAACTAGTCGAGGGCGGCGAAGCCGCGCTCGAGGTCGGCGATGATGTCGTCGATGTGCTCCGTGCCGATGGAGAGGCGAATCGTGGACTGCGAGATGCCCACGTTGGCGAGCTCCTCGTCCGAGAGCTGGGAGTGCGTCGTGCTGGCCGGGTGGATCACGAGGCTCTTGACGTCAGCGACGTTAGCGAGCAGCGAGAAGAGCTGCAGGTTGTCGATGAACTTCCACGCAGCGTCCTTGCCGCCCTTGATCTCGAAGGTGAAGATCGAGGCGCCTCCGTTGGGGAAGTACTTCTCGTAGAGGTCATGGTCGGGGTGGTCGGGGAGGCTCGGGTGATTGACCTTCTTGACGTGCGGGTTGTTCACGAGGTACTCGATGACCTTCTTGGTGTTCTCGGCGTGGCGCTCGAGGCGAAGCGACAGGGTCTCGGTGCCCTGGAGCAGCAGGAACGCGTTGAAGGGCGAGATGCAGGCACCCTCGTCGCGGAGGAGGATCGCGCGGATGTAGGTCACGTACGCGGCGGCACCGCAGGCGTCGGCGAAGGAGATGCCGTGGTAGGAGGGGTTGGGCTCGGCGATCTGCGGATACTTGCCAGAGACCTTCCAATCGAAGTTGCCACCGTCGACGATCACGCCGCCAAGCGAGGTGCCATGGCCGCCGATGAACTTCGTGGCGGAGTGGACGACGACGTTGGCACCGTGCTCGAGCGGACGGAAGAGGTACGGCGTGCCAAACGTGTTGTCCACGACGACGGGCAGGCCGTGCTTGTGGGCGATCTCGGAGATGGCGTCGATGTTGGGGATGTCGGAGTTGGGGTTTCCGAGGGTCTCGAGGTAGATGAGGGTGGTGTTGTCCTGGATGGCCGCCTCGACCTCGTCGAGGTTGTGGGCGTCGACGAAGGTGGTCGTGATGCCGTACTGCGGGAGCGTGTGCTCGAGCAGGTTGTAGGAGCCGCCGTAGATGGTCTTCTGGGCGACCACGTGATCGCCGGCCTTGGCGAGCGCCTGGATGGCGTAGGTGATGGCGGCGGCACCGGAGGCGACAGCGAGACCGGCCACGCCGCCCTCGAGCGCGGCGATGCGGTCCTCGAAGACGCCCTGCGTGGAGTTGGTCAGGCGACCGTAGATGTTGCCGGCGTCGGCAAGGCCGAAGCGGTCGGCGGCGTGCTGGGAGTTGCGGAAGACGTAGCTCGTGGTCTGGTAGATGGGCACGGCGCGGGAGTCGGTGGCGGGGTCAGCCGCCTCCTGGCCGACGTGGAGCTGAAGGGTCTCGAAGTGGAAGGTCTTTTCGGTCTCGGGGGTGATGTCAGACATGGGTTCCTCCTAAAGGATGGCTCTTGCGGGATGTCGGTCGAGTGGGTTCTTGTCGGATTCGATGGGCGCGTTTGAGGCTTCGACGCTGTGATCGTGTTGCCTGCCGACGCGCCGAACGAGGTGGCTGCCAAAAAAGGAAACGCCCGGCAGCTCACGGGCTCCCGGGCGCAAGTCGGAGACGTTTCGCAAGGCGACGGCGCTAGTGACGCACGACAACCCTGCAGGTAGACCCCTGCGGTGCCCGGGAGCTCAGCATTCGCATGCACATCATCATCGTGGTGGTCTTGGCAGTCATCTCTCGGCACCTCCTTGCGCCTTCGGTTTTGCTGGTGAGTTTATACGCCCGCGTGAGCGATAAGGTCAATACCCTAGTGGGTAACTAGGGATTAAGATTCTGTTACATCGAGGTAGGGAGGGGTGTTTGGCGGCCAGGTTTCCTTTGCGGGGCGACGTGAGGCCGTTCTGCCGCCCGGCTGCGAGGCACCGCGTTTCCGTTTTGCCGCCCGGCTGCGAGGCACCGCGTTTCCGTTTTGCCGCCCGGCTGCGAGGCACCGCGGCAAGCGAGCCGCCAGTATTTGCCGGATGTCACGTGACGTCGCGAGATGCCTGCCTCCGCATCGCGCGCCGTTCGCCGATGGGGGCGTGCACTCCTCTTGGCTAAAGCGGCATCATTAGGCACAGGGGTATCCAATAGCAAGGAGGAAGCTCATGCGCTACATCGAATTTGGAGAGCAGAAGGCTAAGGCGTCCGAGGTCATGATCGGCCTCATGCGCATCAAGGAGATGAGCGTGCCTGAGGTCACGGAGCTCATCGAGGCCGCGCTCGACGAGGGCATCAACGCCCTGGACATCGCCGATGTCTATGGCCGAGGCACCTGCGAGACCATCCTCGGCGAGGTCTTCGCCGCCAATCCGGGCCTGCGCGATCGCGTCTTCCTGCAGTCGAAGGTCGGCATCCGCAAGGAGCCGGACGGCTTCACGTGGTATGACTTCTCGAAGGAGCACATCATCGAAGCCGTTGACGCCGGCCTCGCCCGCATGGGCGTCGATCACGTCGACTCGATGCTGCTCCATCGTCCAGATGTGCTCATGGAGCCGGACGAAGTGGGCGAGGCCCTCGAGACCCTCAAGGATCAGGGTAAGGTCCTCGACTGGGGCGTCTCGAACCTCAATCCTGCCATGCTCGGTCGTCTCGAGCGTCGCGTCCCGGTTAAGCTCGCGACCAACCAGATGCAGCTCAGCTGCGCGTTTACGCCTGCGTTCAATGGCGCGTTCAATGTGAACATGGAGAACGACGCCGCCATCATGCGAGACGGGGGCATCTTCGAGTGCTGCGAGGACAGGGGCATGGTTATCCAGGCCTGGTCCACCATGCAGTACGGCTACTTCGAGGGCGCCTTCCTCGGCAGCCCCAAGTATCCCGAGCTCAACGCCAAGCTCGAGGAGCTGGCCGAGAAGTACGGCGTGACCCCGATGGCCGTGGCGCTCGCCTGGGTGCTCCGCTATCCGGCGAAGATGCAGGCCGTCATCGGCACCACGAAGCCGTCGCGCGTTCGCGAGGCCGCGCGCGCCTGCGACTTCGAGCTCACCCGCAAGGAGTGGTACGAGATTTACTGCTCCGCGGGCAACGTTCTGCCGTAGCTGTTGGGACGCGCCGCGCTCGCCGCTACCCCAGGATTTCGAAGCCGTTGTCGGCGATGAGGGAGCGGAGCTCGTCGAGGTAGCGCTTGGCCATGGGGGAGAGGCGAGCGCGGTCGTTCGTGAGGAAGCCCAGCTGCATCGTCTCGTCAGTCTCGAGCGGGACGGAGACGATGTCGACGCCGTTGAGGTCGCTGTTGAGCACGCCAGAGCTGATGGTGTAGCCGTTCACGCCGCGCAGTAGGTTGAACAGCGTCGCACGGTCGGTGAGGACGATGGTCTTGCGGTGGCTTTCGAAGGGCAGGAGCTCCTCGGAGAAGTAGAGCGAGTTATGCGTGCCCTGCTCGTAGCAAAGGTACGGGTAGTCATCGAGGTCCTCGAGGCGGACACTTTTCGCATTTGCTAGCGGGTGCGACGCGCTTACGAAGACGTGCGGGCGCGCGTTGAACAGCGGCGTGTAGGTGAGGTGGTTCTCGCGCATGAGCTTGCGCAGGACTTTCTCGTTGAATGAGCTGAGATAGATCACGCCCAGCTCGCTGCGGTAGCCGGCGACGTCCTCGATGATCTCGTAGGTGCGGCTCTCTCGCAAGGTCATTTCGTATTCGTCGGCGTCGGAACCCTCGAGTAGGCGGACGAAGGCGAGGACGACAAACGCGTAGTGCTGCGACGAGATGGCGAACAGGCGCTTCGATGGGCGGGCGTGGGAGTAGCGCTGCTCGACGAGTTCCGTCTGCTCGAGAATCTGACGAGCGTAGGAGAGGAACTCCGAGCCGTCGGGCGTGAGCGAAATGCCGCGCGCGCTGCGGTTGAAGATCTGGATGCCAAGCTCGGCTTCGAGATCGCGCACGGCGGCGGAGAGGGACGGCTGCGAGATGTAAAGCTGTCGTGCGGCCTCGGTGATTGAGCCACACTCGGCGACGCGCGTGACGTAGCGAAGCTGGGTGAGGGTCATTGATGCTCCCTTGACACTGTTTGCTTGCCATAGGATACGCCTATATTAGGTGTTGAATGGGGCCGCGACGAGACTATTTGCGTGCTTGGACGGCCACGTGTTTTTAACTCGTCCGAGAAGTATGGACATGATTCGGGATTCGCCAAGTAACGTTGCCAGTCGGGCGTTTACCAAATGGAGTTTTGTGATCGAGATGCGATGGCTACCCGCGTGTTCATGCTTTATGTCCATACTTCTCGGCCGAGCTGCTATTTCTGCCAGAGGAAGGACGTTTCATTGTTCTCCTAGACGCTGCGTTATCGTTTACGCATCGGTCTCGATTTGAAAAGCGCGCTAAGTAGGGGGCTATTTGACCGGTTGCCGAGTAGAGGCATTATTTGCGCGATGCTCAACTGGGCTTTTACGGCGGAATCGGGGCGTCTACTCCGATAGTTCCGGAATAGCCCCCTACTTAGCGAGTTTTTTCTCGCCGCCCGTGTCGACTCGCTGCATGTGGCGACTTTTAGTCCGTGTCGACCCGCCAATCGAGAGCGCCCGCCAATCGAGAGCGCCTGCCACAGGTGACGCGCCAAAGCCCGCAATGTTAGCCGTTCGAGGCGATTTTCCGCGCTCGAGGTGATCCTCCATCTGCGATGGCTCTTCGCTCGTGAAGATTGCCACCCGTGACGAAGCAGAAAACAAGCGCGCGTATCTTATTGTCTCGAATGCGCTTACGTGTTGTGACGTGCTAGTTCTCGCGCTATAACACGCATTGGAATCAACGCGTTTGAACGAAAGGATGCAGCATGGAGACTTATAACTTCTATGCACCCACGAAGGTGCTCTTTGGTCCAGGAAAGCTCGGCGAGCTCGGTGACCAGAAGCTTCCCGGCGGCAAGGCATTGATCGTGACCACCGGTGGCAAGTCCGTGAAGGCAAACGGCTACCTCGCTCGCGTCGAGGCCGAGCTTGATCGTGCTGGCGTGAAGCATGTGCTGTTTGATCGTATCGAGCCTAACCCGCTGCGCGATACGGTTAACGCGGGCGGCTGGCTTGCTCGAAGCGAGGGCTGCGACTTCGTTCTCGCGCTCGGCGGAGGTTCGGTCATGGACGCGAGCAAGGGCATTTGCACGATCGCCGCGAATCCGGCCGTGGACGCCGAGGGCAACGTTACCGCCGGTGATATCTGGACCTACGTCATGGGTGGCACGGCAAAGTCCCAGCCTATTCCCAACGATCCGCTGCCTCTTGTGTGCGTGACCACTACCGCCGGTACCGGCTCCGAGGCAGACGCTGGCGCCGTCATCTCCTGCGAGGAGACCGACGAGAAGCTGCGTCTGGGCGATCCGCGTCTCTTCCCGTGCCTGTCCGTGGTCGATCCCGAGCTCATGCTCACGGTTCCCGCGCGTCTGACCGCCTTCCAGGGTTTTGATGCGCTGTTCCACAACGTCGAGTGCTTCATCGCCAAGAACCACACCCTCATGGGCGACATGATCTGCCGCGAGGGCATCAGGAATGCCGCGGCCTCGCTTGCTACCTGCGTCAACGACGGAACCAACCTCGAAGCGCGCGCTCAGCTCGCGTTCGCCAACACGCTCGGTGGCTACGCGATGGTCTGCTCCGGCTGCGCCGGTTGTCATGGCACCGAGCACGGCATGAGCGCTCATCACCATGACCTCCCGCATGGCGCCGGCCTCATCATGATCGCCTGTGCCTATCACCAGCACATGATTGACGTCCATGCATGCGACGACCGCTACGTCGAGATGGCTCGTCTCATTGGCGCAAGCGAAGCGGAGCTTGCCGAGCAGGGTCCGAGTGCGTTCGTGACCGAGCTCTCTCGCCTCAAGCGTGAATGCGGCATGGACGGGCTCAAGATGAGCGACTGGGGCATTACCGAGGATGAGCTTTCTGCCATCGCGGAGAATGCCATTACCACCAACGATGCCCTCTTCGGTCACGATCCGTCGCCGCTGACCGTCGATGACGTGACTGCGATTCTTAAGGCTAGCTACAAGTAGGGGATGGCGCGCGATGGACGCGTGACCGCGCGGCGCGCGGAGTCGCGGTGCCGAACGACACGTGGGGGCGCGAGGCCGGACGGCGCGCGCCACGAGCCTGCACGGCGCGCGGAGACGCGGGACTGCCCGCGAATGCCGGGCGTGACTATCTAGAGCGGCCAACAAAAGCCCGTCACCGAGTTGAACGGCCTCCCATTTCTTGGACACCGAGAAATGGGAGGTTTTCTTATGCGTATAGACCTTAGGGTGAAGCACGACGTCGAGACGAGGAGACATGCCGCCGAGCTGTCCGATTTGGGCATGGGCTGTCGGTGTGCCGACGCCGACGTTTGGCTCGCGATCAACTTTCTGGGCTGCGAAGGCGGAAACCCCTTCGCGATACCATACTCAACCTCGTAAGTTTACATAAGAACCGACAGGGGTATCATGACGAAAGTTTACATAAGACCGGAGCGATGAGAGACTCCGGCACGAGGGGAGAAGGATCCATGGGACTCACCCAGGCCGCCGAGCGTGCGGCGCTCAACAAGCTCGTTGATTACCTCAACGAGAATCCTGCCGAAAACGTCGATAAGATCATGGACCTCGTGAACAAGCTTGTTCCGGACAGCGTATTTCCTGTTCAACGTAAGGCCTTCACGGATGTCATCAAGAGCCGTGGCAATTGGTATGACTTGATCATGCGCGTCTTCGACCTCAACCCCGAGATGCGCACGAAGCTCCTCAAGGCTCTGCTCGTCGATGGCAACCTCCTCGCCTGGCCCGTCCAGGAGAAGGCTCGAGAGAAGTACCAGCGCAACATCCCGTGGGCCATCCTCCTCGATCCCACGAGCGCCTGCAACCTGCACTGCACCGGCTGCTGGGCGGCGGAGTACGGCCACCAGCAGAACCTCTCCTTCGATGACATCGACTCGATCGTCTGCCAAGGCAAGGAGCTTGGTACTCACATGTACATCTATACGGGCGGGGAGCCGCTCGTACGCAAGCACGACCTCATCAAGATCTGCGAGAAGCACCCTGACTGCGCGTTCCTCTGTTTCACGAATGCCACTCTCATCGACGAGGAGTTTTGCCAGGACATGATCCGCGTGGGCAACTTCGTGCCTGCAATTTCGGCCGAGGGCAACGAGCACACCACGGACTCCCGCCGCGGTCAGGGCACCTATGCCAAGATCGAGTGCGCCATGGACCTGCTGCGCTCGCACAAGCTGCCGTTTGGTATCTCCTGCTGCTGGACGAAGGCGAATGCCGACACGGTCGCCACGGAGGAGAACATCGACTGGATGATCGACAAGGGTGCGCTCTTCTGCTGGTACTTCCACTTCATGCCCGTGGGCCGCGCCGCCACGGCGGAGCTCATCCCCACGCCCGAGCAGCGTGAGAAGATGTATCGCTTCGTCCGCGAGATGCGCGAGAAGAAGCCGCTGTTCACGCTCGACTTCCAGAACGATGGCGAGTACGTGGGCGGTTGCATCGCCGGCGGCCGCCGCTATCTGCACATCAACGCCGCGGGCGATGTCGAGCCGTGCGTCTTCATCCACTACTCCAACGCCAACATCCACGATGTGAGCCTGCTCGACGCGCTCGGCAGCCCCATCTTCATGAAGTACTACGAGGGACAGCCCTTCAACGCCAACCACCTCAAGCCGTGTCCCATGCTCGAGAATCCCGACACGCTGCCCAAGCTCGTTGCGGAGAGCGGTGCCCATTCCACCGATCTCGTCGAGAAAGAGACGCCGGAACAGTTGCGCGAGAAGACCGTCGAGGACGCGAAGGCCTGGGCGCCCGTTGCTGATCGTCTGTGGGAGGACAGGGACGATGTCATGTACGAGAAGCGCCACGGCGAGGACCACTCGCAGGGTATGGCCGCTTCGGACATGAAGAAGTTCGAGGCCCAGGGCCATTATGGCTATACCGAGGAGCCCACGGCCACGAAGTAAGCCCCGCAGCGTGAAACCTGCCGCACGGCTGAGCCCTCGGGGCCCGTCTCGCATACGCGGGCCGGGCCCCCTTGCTGAAAAGAGCCGAGTTTACGGCATCTGTCAACCTCTCGCGGCCTGAACGCCGCTCGCAGATGGGCGTCTCGCCGCTCGCGGATGAAAAGGGCCACGCTCGCTCGGTCAGGAGTATCCCTGTGCACCGCGAGTGTTTGCTGCCGCCGGGGCTGGCGGCCAAAGAAAGGGGAGACTTATGACGAATCTATGCGAGAAGTACGGCGAGTGGGGCATCGTCCTTGGTGCCACCGAGGGCGTCGGCGAGGCGTTCTGCAAGAAGCTCGCCGAGGGTGGCATGAACCTGGTTATGGTGGGTCGACGCGAGGAGCTGCTGCGCGAGAAGGGCGAGAAGTTCCACGAGGAGTACGGCGTGGACTATAAGGTCGTCCGTGCCGACCTGTCCTGTCCCGACGAGGCCTGCGAGGCGGTCTTCTCGGCCACCGAGGGCCTTGATATGGGCTTCATGAGCTACGTCGCCTGCCTGCACCACTTTGGCAAGTTCCAGCACACCTCGCTTGAGGACCACGAGAAGATGGTGAACGTCAACGTCATCAGCTTCCTGCGCATGTTCCACCACTTCATGACGATCTTTGCCGAGCAGGACCGTGGCGCGGTCATCAACGTCTCGTCCATGACGGGCATCTCGAGCTCCCCGTGGAACGCCGAGTACGGCGCCGGCAAGGCCTACATCCTCAAGCTCACCGAGGCCGTGGCCTGCGAGTGCGAGAAGACGGGCGTCGACGTCGAGGTCTGCACGCTCGGCACCACGCTCACGCCCACGGCCATCAAGAACTTCCCGAAGGGCCCGGTGGGCGAGCAGGTCGTCAAGCTCGCGCTCACGCCCGACGAGGTGGCCGACGAGGCGTTCGAGAAGCTCGGGAAGGAGTTCTCCATCATCACCGGCGAGCGCAACAAGAAGAGCGTCCACGACTGGAAGGCCAACCACACCGAGGACGAGTACATCCGCTACATGGGCTCGTTCTACGCCGACCAGGACTAAGCGAGGGTTGACAAAGGGACAGTCCCTTTGTCAACCCCGTGAGGCAGTCATCGCTGGTTAATACCGAACCTCAAAGGAGGGTTTGTCGCCGGATTGGCGGCAGGCCCTCCTTTCGCATGAGGTAACGGTGAAGTGCAGGTTCATCGCACGCAGGAAAGCGTGCGAGCGAGCGCTGGCGTATTGGTCGCGAAGGCCGGCGAGCACTTGGCAGATGGCGTGGCCCGTGCCCTGCATCTCCGCGGTTACGGTGCCGTTTGGCTCGTTGCGGACCCAGCCGGCGACGCCCGCCTCATTCGCGAGCGATTGCGTGGTCCAACGGAAACCGACGCCCTGGACGGTACCGTCAAAGACGAGGGCGAGGCGAACCTCTCCGTCGATATCCCAGGTGTGGATGACCTCGCTTACATCCATGGCTGACTACAGGCAGCTCTCGTAGATGGCGCGCGCGTCATCCATGGTGAGCCTTTGGAGCTGGCCAAACTCGGCGCCCTTGTTCTGCTCGAGCGTCTCGAGGAAGGCGGGGATGTCATCGGCGGTGAAGCCGAGCTCTCCCAGCGTGCGCGGCATACCGATGGAGCAGAAGAAGGCCTGTAGCTCGTCGATCGTGGCGAGGATGGCGTCCTCGACGGCCTCCTCCGGCGTGGCGTCGATGCAATCCTCGACGACATCCACCGGCTCGATGTCAAACACGCCGGCGCCCAGGGTGAGGAAGCGCTCGGGGTTGGACTGCCAGACGTAGCGCATCCACGCCGGCATGACAACGGCAAGGCCGGCGCCGTGGGCGACCTTGGGGTCATGTGCGGAGAGCTCGTGCTCCATGCCATGGCTCTCCCAGCCGCCCGCGCGACCGCCGTTGGCTCCACGGCCGCATCCGGCGAGGTCATTGTGGGCGAGCGTGCCGGCCCACATGAGGTTGGCGCGCGCGTTATAGCACTCGGGGTCCTCCATGACGCGGCCTGCCTCGGAGATGATGGCGCGGATGAGGCCGCAGTCAAGCTGGTCGGTCACGGGAACGGGGCCGCTGGTGGAGAAGAAGCGCTCGAGGATGTGAGCGCACATGTCCGTCACGCCGGCTGCCGTCTGGTAGGCGGGGAGGGTGAAGGTCAGCTCGGGGTCGAGAACGGAGACGACGGGACGGTTGAGCTCGGACGAGAGGCCCTTCTTGAGGTGGGTCTCCTCGTTGGTAAGGACGCTCGAGGCGCTTGCCTCGGAGCCGGCGGCAGGAATGGTGAGGACGCACGCGACGGGAAGCTTGCCCTCCGCCACGGGCTTGGCGGCGTGGATGTAGAGGTCCCACAGGTCACCCTGGTAGGGGACACCGAGGGCGATGCCCTTTGCAGTGTCGATGACGGAGCCGCCGCCAACGGCGAGAACGACATCGGCGCCCGAGGCGCGTGCCACCTCTACGCCCTCGCGGGCGTGGGCGAGGCTGGGGTTGGGCTGGGCACCGCCGAACTCCGTGTGGGTAACGCCGGCGGCATCGAGGGAGGCGAGGACCCGGTCAAGCGTGCCCGTGCGCACGACGGAACCCTTGCCATAGACGACGAGGGCATGCTTAAAGCCGCGAGACGCGAGCTCGGAGCCGGTATGGTCCGTCATGCCCCTGCCAAAGACGACCTTGGTGGGCATGGAGAAGCTGAAGTCATTCATGCGTGTCCTTTCGTGGGTAGGTTGCGTCGGGCGATTCGATTTCACTATTGTATTCCCCATACCGGACATCAAATCCGGAGGCTGACGATGGAAACCTGCAAAAGGGACTGTCCCTTTTGCAGGTTGAAGTTGACAAAGGGACAGTCCCTTTGTCAACTCTGAGGGACTGGAGTGGCGATGGCGGAGGGCGGAGTCATGCGTGCGTGTGTGGCCGCGATCATGGGTGTGGCGCTGGCTATCGCTGGCCCCTATGCGTTCACGGGGGTCGAGGCCACCTGGCAGAAGATCGTGCTTCTCTCGCTCATCCTCGCTTGCGTGGCCATTCTCGTCACGACCATCATCCTCTCGATGGTGGCGGAGATGTGCGCTCGTTCTGGCTCTCATGCCGAGAGGCGCGTGATGTTGCTCTCCGACGTCTTCCTCTTCTCGGGCGCGGTAATGATGCTCGTTACGTTTGTCTTCGCGTTCGTCTTCGCCATCGTTCGCATGGCATAGGCTTCGCCGTTCCGCCGCTGTGCCTGCCCGCAGCGTGAGCATCCGCTTGTTGCATGAATGAATGCCGAATGCTGTTCATCCCCATCACAAAATGACTACGGCATAGCGAACAACTAGCCATCTAGCTGCAGATTTCTGTAAGAACTCGGTGCTTTTCGCTCTCGCGTCAGCATCGCTCGCTATAATCCGATTCAGTTAGTGTTTGTTGCTCATCAAGCAATGGAGGAAAGACATGCTCGTTAACGCTACGCACATGCTCCAGTCCGCCGAGAAGGGCCACTACGGCCTTGGCGCGTTCAACACCAACAACATCGAGTGGACCTACGGCATCCTCACCGCCGCTGAGGAGCTCCAGAGCCCGCTCATCATCCAGTGCACCGCTGGTGCCGCCAAGTGGATGACCAGCTTCAAGCTCTGCCACGACGTTGTTGTTGACATGATGGACACCCTGAACATCACCGTGCCCGTCTGCCTCCACCTCGATCACGGCTCCTACGAGGACTGCTTCAAGGCCATCGAGGCCGGCTTCTCCTCCATCATGTATGACGGCTCCCACGAGAAGGACTTCGCGACCAACCTCGAGCACACCGCCGAACTCGTGAAGCTCGCCCACTCCAAGGGCCTCTCCATCGAGGCTGAGGTCGGCGGCATCGGTGGTACCGAGGACGGCGTGACCTCCGCCGGCGAGCTCGCTGACCCCGATCAGTGCAAGCAGATCGCTGACCTCGGCGTTGACTTCCTCGCCTGCGGCATCGGCAACATCCACGGCCTCTACCCGGCTGACTGGAAGGGCCTCTCCTTCGACCAGCTCGCCGCCATCAAGGCCAAGACCGGCGACCTGCCCCTCGTTCTCCACGGCGGCACCGGCATCCCCGTCGACCAGGTCCAGAAGGCCGTCTCCATGGGCATCTGCAAGGTTAACGTCAACACTGACCTCCAGGTCGTCTTTGCCAAGGGCGTTCGTGAGTACGTCGAGGCTGGCAAGGATCAGCAGGGCAAGGGCTACGATCCGCGCAAGATGCTCAAGCCGGGCCGCGACGCCATCGTCGAGCGCACCAAGGAGCTCATCCGTGAGTTCGGCTCTGACGGCAAGGCTTGGAACTAACGCCTCTTCGCAGACGCCTAGCGGCTGATGACGTGATTGGAGCCCGTCCGGATTGTCCGGGCGGGCTCTGTGCATCCTTATCGGCACGTAAAGTGCCATACTTACCTGCAGACGAAAGGAGTTAACCATGTATGACAACGATCCGGTTCCCGGACGTAACGACCTCTGCTGGTGCGGTAGCGGCAAGAAGTACAAGAAGTGCCACGCTCGAATCGACGAGCGCCTGCAGGAGTGCTACAACGCCGGTATGGAAGTCATCGTCCGCCGCCTGCTGAAGACGCCGGAGGACATCGAGGGCATCAAGCGCTCCGCCGCCATCAACATCGGCGTGCTTGACATGGTGGGGGAGCGCATCCACGCCGGTGTCAGCACTGCCGAGGTGGACAAGTGGATTTATGACTACACCGTCGAGCACGGCGGTACCCCGGCGGACCTCAATTACGAGGGCTTCCCCAACAGCGTTTGCACCTCCATCAACGACGTGGTGTGCCACGGCATTCCCAGCGAGGGGGACATTCTCAAGGACGGCGACATCGTCAACGTCGACTGCTCCACGATCCTCGACGGCTACTACTCTGATTCAAGCCGCATGTTCTGCATCGGCGAGGTCTCGCCGGAGCGTCAGAAGCTCGTCGACGTAACGCGCGAGAGTGTCCAGCGTGGCCTTGCCCAGGTGAAGCCCTGGAACACGTTGGGCGACATGGCCCATGCCGTCCAGAGCTACGTGGAGGAGAACGGCTTTAGCGTCGTGCGCGAGTTTGGCGGTCACGGCATTGGCAACGCGTTTCATGAGGATCCGTTCGTGTCGCACGTCGGCGAGCCGGGGGAGGGCGTCGTGCTTGCTCCGGGCATGTGCTTCACGATCGAGCCGATGGTCAACGCCGGCGGTGCGGACATCGACATGGACGATCCCAATGGCTGGACCGTGCGCACGGCCGATGGCTCGGATTCTGCCCAGTGGGAGGTCCAGCTTGTCGTGACCGAGGACGGCTACGAGCTCCTTAGCTGGTAGGCTTGCTCTTGGCGTTCGCGAGGCGGGACAAGCTGGAGACGCGCCCTGATAAAACGTTTTAAGACGAAGCCGACGGGAAGCTTGCGTGTCGAACGGGGCCGCCTCTCCTCTGGAGGATAGCCCCATCGATGCGCGGCTTCCCGCCGGCTTTTGCGTGCCCCCGTAGCCTGCGTGCGCACGCAGCGCGCGCGTGCAGGCTACGGGGGCGCTGCCTCGTGCGAGTTCGCCGCCTCGTGCCGCGTGCTTGCCGCCGAGCCGTTACGCGCCCGTGGACGCGCTACTGACGTGGCCAGTGGCGACGGGCGCGAACATGATTCTGCCGGTACCACGGTAGACGTTAACGAGCCCCTCGCCCGAGGCCGCGGAGCCGATGAGCGACTTCGTGGTGCGCTCGACGGTGAACTGAAGCGTGGGGGACCAAGCGATGGCAAGGGAACCGTCAATCTTGATGACGTCATCGTAGAGATCGGCGATGATGAGTTCCTCCCTGGGCACCGACGACTCGAGGGCGACAAGGCCATTTCCATAGAGGCCGAGGTTGAAGAGGCCCTCGCCGCCCGCGATGGCGGCAGAGGGGCGTGAAATCATCTCTGCCCTGTGAGTGAGGGAAGCGTCGCTGGAGAGATAGGCGCCGTCTTCGATGATGATGCCGCCGTTCCAATCCGTCACGTCCTCTAGCAGGATGAACTTGTAGGTGGGCTCGAGGGTGACGATGCCGGTCCCCTCGTACTCGGGCTTGATCGCGGACTCGCCGGTGACGGAGCCTCGGACGAGCTTGCGGGCGAAGTCGCCTGCGCCGCGAATGCCGGTCCTCGGCTGGACGTCGCCGCTCATCCATTGCATGGCGCCCGCCTGCATGGAGACGCAATGCGAGGGGAACCTGTCGAGGTGGCAGACGAGCTGACGACGCCTCACGTTCATCTTGGAGGCGAAGTAGGCGAGCTGGGCCTCGTAGGGGTTGACGCTCATGTCGCTCTGGTACTCAATCACCGAGTACCCGCCGCGCTCCGCGGTGAGCTTTACGTTTTGTCCATCGGTGAAGTTGAAGAATCTGACGGTCATGGCTGCTCCAAATCTTTAAGGTCCTGCTTGCGAGCTTGAGTTTGTTGGCGGGCTTTTGGCCGACGTCTTAATTGTATGCAGAGCATATGGGCCCCGTGTCTCATTTTTTGTCTCCGGTGATGAGCCGCGGTGGCAGTATCTGTACCCTAACCGGCAAGGTCCTCCCAGTGCTGATAGGCGGCGTCATAAGGGTCATCACAACCGAGCCAGCGAAAGTAATCCTCCGCGGTGTCCGCGTAGTCATCCGGCGAGTCATAGTCATAGGGGGACTCATACGTGGGAGCGGCGGCCTTGACCACTTCGCCCGACGCATCCCTATTGGGTAGGCCCCAGTAGCCTTCCCAATAGTTCCTGCCCGTGTTCCACTTCGCGACGTTGATGACTTCCCTGTCGCGAACGGTTGCCGAGAACAGGACGTCATGGAGCCCGTTCGTCGAGTACCAGTAGTAGGTGACGCCGCCATCAAACAAACCTCCGTCGATGATCTCGCCCGTGCGCTCAGGGGCGCCGAGCCAGGTCTTGTCGAGGAGCTCCGCGGGCATGCCCTGCCAGGGAAGAGACTCCTCTACCGGAGTGCCATCGGGCGAGGTGGTGGGCAGCGCGGCAGCGGGTGTGGCGGCTTCTGTGATTGCGGGCGCAGCGGTTGCCGGCGAGGGAGTGGTGGCGGCAGCGGAGACGGACGGCGGCACCGTCAGGGGAGCGCTCTGCCTCTTCGGAGCCTTCTTCTCGCAGCCTGCTATGAGGACTAGGATGGCCATGACGACGCAAAGGCCAAATAGCCAGCCGGTCTTACCTTGTTTCTGCGAACCCGCTGCCATCATCGCTCCCTTCGCTCCTTTTGGGGGGAGCATGCCGCGCCTTTCGAACACTAATTCGGTGCATGCTAACCGGGGCTTTGTGGGGCTAAGACGTCAGTTCCTGTCGGTCGCGAATGGCTTTGCAAGCTGTATCTGATTTTGCGTGGCGCGTCACCACAGTCAGAGCATCTGGGCTGAATTCCTAGGAGTTTCAGTCGCAATCAGAACATCTGGACCGTTTTTGCTAGGAGTTTCAATCGCCTCAGGTCTCGGGCCGCGCGGCATCGCAATGCCCTCTAGCTCGAGCAGGGCAACTTTCGCCTCAAGGCCGCCACCAAATCCCGTAAGGCTGCTGTTCGCGCCGATGACGCGATGGCAAGGGATGATGATGCCGAGCGGGTTTGCGCCAACGGCGCCACCAACAGCCCTGGCGGACGTTCGCTTACCACGATTCTCGCCAACTCTCTCGGCGACCCAACCGTACGTGACCATTTCACCGTAGGGGATGGCTGCGAGGACCGCCCAGACGCTGAGCTGGAAGGCCGTGCCCTCGGGGTCGAGCGGTAACTCGGCGGGGTTTGGCCGCTCTCCTGCGAAGTACCTTGCCAGCCAATCTCGAGCCTGGCCGAAGATAGGCGCATGGCTACGTTGGCTGGTTTCCGGAGCTTTCGTTCCCCGCCTTACCGTCGTGAACAAGCACGAGCGCAACCTCTCGCCGTCCTTGCTTTCGAGCACGAGCGACCCTACGGGAGATTCACTAAACACCGAGGTGAACACGGGTGTCTCCTTCGTGTCTGCCTGCTTGCGCGAACGGATGGCATCTGGTTGAGAAGATTGTTTTCGCGTCCGAAGGTTTTGGCCACAACATCTTCGGGACCAGATATTGTCCGAGATCTACTTGCGCGTGGGCTTGTGGGTGAGATGCCAACCGCCGCAATAGGGGCAGCGATAGGTGTGGAGGTCGCGAGACCCATGGCGCTCGCAGTCGCGAATCGCGAGTTTGGCCTCGCTTTCGCTCAAATAGCGCTTCTTGCGTTCGCACGCCTTGTGGCGGAGCTGGGCTTCGCGCTGCTGTGCCGCCTGTTCGCGGCGGGCGCCCTCGCGTTCGAACGTGCTCGCGAGTTGATCGCCGAGGCTCGCTTCGAAGGCGCTGCGCTGCGCCTTGAGCGCCGATTTCTTGTGGCTTCCCATCTCCACCTCCTGTGGGACAATCTGTTGCCGACAAGGGCATTGTCCCACTTTGAGGATTCGCGCGTTCGCGTGCACTCGCCAGCCGGACTGTCCCTCAATATATATATGTAAGGGTATGTAAGGGAGTCTCATGCGCTATACGGTCGTCGCTGTCGGCAAGCTCAAGGAGCGCTTCTGGCGTGATGCCTGCGCCGAGTATACGAAGCGCCTGGGCGCCTATGGCAAGGTCGAGATTCGTGAGGTGGCGGATATCGACCCGGCTCGTGCGGGTGGGGTCGAGGCGAGTCGCTCGCGCGAGGGCGAGGAGATCCTCTCTGCGATCCCCGAGCGTAGCCACGTGATTCTCCTGGCGATTGATGGCAAGCAGCGTTCGAGCGAGGCCTTTTCGGAACACCTTGACGAGCTTGCCCTCCGGGGCAAGAGCGACCTCACGTTTGTGATCGGTGGCTCGGATGGCGTCTCGCCCGATGTTCGCTCCCGTGCTGACGAGACGTTCTCCTTTGGCCCCATCACCCTGCCGCACAACCTTGCGCGCGTGGTCCTGCTCGAGCAGGTCTATCGTGCCTGCAAGATTAGCCGCGGAGAGCCGTATCACAAGTAACATGCTTGTTTACCTGCGGCTTTAGGAAAATCCAAAGTCTAATACTTCACCCTTGCGTGACTGTGCATACTGTGTATATACTGTGCTTAACAGATATACACAGTAAGGACGGCGCATGGACATCATCCTTTCCAAATCGAGCGACAAGCCAATCTACGAGCAAATCTCCTCGCAGATAAAGTCGCAGGTTCTATCCGGGGCTCTCGCGGCGGGGGAGAGGTTGCCCTCCATTCGCGCCCTCGCGGACGGTTTGGGCGTGAGCGTCATCACCACCAAGCGTGCCTATGCGGATCTGGAGGCGGATGGCCTGATTGAAACGGTCCAGGGCAAGGGCTGCTTCGTTTCCGAGAAGAACTGCGAGCTCCTGCGCGAGGAACGACAGAAACACGTCGAGGCACTCCTCTCGCGGGCATGCGTCGAGGCGATGGACGTCGGGCTAACCCGACGGGAGCTACATGACTTGCTCGATCTCATGGCGCCGGAATCTCTCGGTTAGAAAGGTGCGACGATGACAAACCTGCTTGAAATGCGCGACATACGCCGTCGTGTGAATGGCTCCTTTGCCCTTGACGGCGTTAACCTGGCGGTGGGAGAGGGCGAGGTTGTGGGCCTCGTGGGGGCAAATGGTGCCGGTAAGACCACGACGATTCGCGCCGCCCTCGGTCTTCTGTCCCTTGATTCCGGTGAGCTCAGCCTGTTCGGCAACGCGTTTGGCGCCCATGCCTCGAGCGAGTGCCAGAGAGACGTGCGCTCTCGCGTGGGCGTGGTGCTTGACGGGTGCCCGTTCCCTAGAGACCACACCGTCCGGCAATCCGCGGCTTGCGTATCGGCCGCGTATGGATCCTGGGATCAAGCTCGCTTCGAGCGTCTGTGTGAGGAGTATGGCCTCGGCCTCAAGACCAAGGTGAAGGACCTCTCGCGTGGCATGGGGATGAAGCTGCAGCTCGCGGTGGCATTCTCGCACGAAGCTGAGCTGCTGGTTCTCGATGAGGCGACGGCTGGCCTTGACCCCATCGCTCGCGACGAAGTCCTTGATCAGTTCCGCGCGTTCGCAAGCGAGGAGGGTCACGGCGTGCTGCTCTCGAGCCACATCACGACGGACCTGGAACGCATTGCGGACCGCGTGGTGGCGATCGATGGGGGACGGATCCTCTTTGATGTCGCCCGAGAGGACATCACGGACACGGCCGGCGTGGCGCGATGCACCCAGGCGCAGCTTGGCGAGGTCCTATCCTGCGTTGTCGGCGCCCGAGTGATCCGACGCGAGTTTGCCTGCGACGTTCTCGTGCCCGATCGCTTCGAGTTCGCCGAGGCCTTTCCCGACATCCCCTGTGATCACGCAAGCATTGACGACTACCTGCACTTCTTCCTGAAGGGGGAGACCCGATGAAAAATGCCGTTTCCTGTGACCTGAGGACGCTCGCTCCCTTTATGCCCTCGATTATCGTGACTTTGGTCTTTGCCAGCGCGTTTATGATGATCGGCTCTGGTGGCGTGGGGGTTGCGGGAAGTGTCAGCGCGATGATGACGTCGCTGTGCGCATTTTCCCTTGCGGGCTATGAGGACCAGAACAGCTGGGGGAGGTTTCGAGCGACTTTGCCCCTCTCGCGGAGGGAGATTGTGGCGGGTCGGTATGCGACGGTGCTTGTCCTGGCTTTTGCGGGTGCGCTCTTGGGAACTGTGGTGAGCTTGGCACTCCAGTGCCTATTTGCGGTGTTGCCCCAGGCTAAATCGCCAGAGCTGGTAGCACCTGCCGAGGTCCTCGCCTCATCGCTCGCGTCGATGGCGTGTGGCCTAATCGTCTGCGCGATTGCGATTCCATTCCTCACGAAGTTTGGGGGAGCGCGTGGCGCAAGGGCTTTTGCGTGCGCGACGGTACTCGTCGCTTCGTTTGCCATTGCAGTTGGGCTGAACATGGTCACCAGCGAGGATGCCGCGGTAATGCTGGGCTGGATCGACCAGAACCCCGCAGTGTCCCTTGCCCTTTTGGGCATGATTTCGCTGCTCGCATACGGTGCGAGCTATGTCGTGTGCCTGGGCATATACGAGAAAAAAGACCTTTAGTCAGTAATGCTCATTTTTAGTGCGAAAGCCCGTTAAAAGCACGTTAACTTGTCCCCATGCATGCTTCTGCAAGACTAGTACGCCATCTACCTGCGATTATGCAGGCGTTGTGAGATTGCCATCGAATGCTTCGATGTTACCTTCATGAAACAAACACCATTCGCGGGCCGTTTGATACCGCTCAGATCGAGCGGACTCCCAGACTTCTTTTGTCCCTTCGTCTCCTTGACCAGAATAAAAGCCAGCAGGAGAAACTGCTAAAGACGAAGGGAGACAAGTTATGGCAGAACAGGAGGCCAGCGCCGGAGGGATGAAGAAGGAGCTAACGCTCTTCAACTTCTTCACCATCGGCTTTGGCGCAATCATCGGCACCGGATGGGTGCTTCTCGTGGGCGATTGGATGGTGCTCGGCGGCGGTCCTATCCCCGCAATGATCGCCTTCGCTCTCGGCTCCATCCTTCTCGTGCCCATCGGAATGGTCTTCGGCGAGCTTACCGCGGCTATTCCTATTTCCGGCGGCATCATCGAGTACGTCGAGCGTACGTACGGCCGCAAGATGGGCTTCATCACCGGCTGGATGCTTCTTCTCGGCAACGCGCCCCTCTGCCCTTGGGAGGCCATCGCCATCTCGAAGCTTCTGACCACCCGCTTCGCTAAGTTCGAGATTCTTTCGTGGCTCACGAGCGTTAAGCTCTACACGATTCTCGGCGCCGACGTGTACCTCTGGCCGACGGTCATTGCTCTTGGCTTCGCCGTGCTCGTCATCTTCATGAACCTCAAGGGCGCTGGCGCCGCTGCTAAGCTCTCCAGCTTCCTCACCAAGGCGCTTCTGACCGGCATGGTCCTCGCCATGGTCATCAGCTTCATGACCGGTTCCCCGAGCCACGCCATGCCCGTGTTCTCCCAGGTGTCTGACGCTGCGGGTGGTACCTCCACGTCCGCTACGAGCCTCATGAGCGGCATCGTTGCAGTTCTCGTCATGACCCCGTTCTTCTACGCGGGCTTCGACACCATTCCTCAGCAGGCTGAGGAGGCCTCTGAGAACATCGACTGGAAGAAGTTCGGCCTCATCCCGGCTCTCGCTCTTCTCGCCTCTGGTGCCTTCTACCTGATCTGCATCTACAGCTTCGGCACCATCATCGACTGGCACGAGTTCGTTATGGCTCCGGTCCCCGCCCTGGCTGTGCTCGAGCGCATCAACCTCTTCTTCTACATCGCGATGCTCATCATCGCCACGCTTGGACCTCTGGGCCCGATGAACTCCTTCTTCGGCGCTTCCACCCGCCTCATGCTGGCCCTCGGCCGCAAGGGCATGCTCCCCGCTGACTTCGCCGTCATCGACGAGGGCTCCGGTGTCCCCAAGAAGGCCGTCGCTGTCATGGGCGTCCTGACCCTCGTTGGTCCGTTCCTTGGCAACAACATGCTCGTCCCGCTGACGAACGTCGCTGCCCTCGGCTTCGTGTTCGCCTGCACCATGGCCGGCTTCGCCTGCATGAAGCTTCGCAAGACCGAGCCCGACCTTCCGCGTCCGTACAAGGTCAACGGTGGCATGTTCGGCATCTACTGTGCCATGGGCGCCGGCCTGCTGATCATCGGCCTCATGGTCGTCCCGTTCTCGCCGGCCGCTCTTAAGCCGATCGAGTGGGTTCTGACCCTCGGCTGGCTTGCTATCGGCTTCGTCATCCTTGCCGTCTTCGGCAAGCAGAAGGCTACGGCCTAGTTCCCCCCCCGCACTCAGTTCCCCCCGCACTCTCTAGTTCGACCTGTACCAAGTACTTAGGCTCCAAGCGCGTAAGAAACGCGTGAGTAATACAAGCAAGTAGTTTGGTTGGAATCTAGTATTGGAGGAAAGAAATGGGCAAGTTCGCATTTGTTGGTGGTAGGCTCGTCGACGGCACCGGCGCTGCTCCGGTTGACGACTCTCTCGTCCTCGTTGACGACGACAAGATCACCTACGCTGGCGCTCGCACTGAGGTGCCCGCTGGCTACGAGGTCGAGGACTGCACCGGCAAGACCGTCATGCCGGGCCTCATCGACACCCACCTGCACTTCTCCGGCAACCTCACCGACGACGACAACGACTGGGTCATCGAGTCCGTCGCCCAGAAGCAGGCTTGCGCCGTCAAGCAGTCCTACGACTGCCTCACCCACGGCCTGACCACCGTCTGCGAGATCGGCCGCAACGGTATCGCCATCCGTGACCTCGTCAACATGGGCGTCATGAAGGGTCCCCGCATCTACGCCACCGGCCTTGGCTTCTGCCGCACCGCTGGTCACGGCGACTCGCACCACCTGCCGCTGCAGGTCTCCAAGGACTCTCACCCCTGGGGCGACCAGGTCGACGGTCCGTGGGAGCTCCGTCACGCCGTCCGTCTGCGCCTTCGTGAGAACCCCGACGCCATCAAGATCTGGGCGACCGGTGGCGGCATCTGGCGCTGGGACTCCGGCTGCAAGCAGCTCATGAGCACCGAGGAGATCAAGGCCGTTGCTGACGAGTGCAAGATCACCGGCATTCCTCTGTGGTCTCACTCCTACAACTCCGTGAGCGCCGCTTACGACTCCGTCCGCTTCGGCGCCGAGCAGCTCATCCACGGCTTCGAGCTCGACGACAAGACCATGGAGCTCATGGCCGAGCAGGGCACCTTCTTCACCCCGACCATCGGCTTCCTGCCGACCTGGTACGCCACCTACCCGCCCGAGGAGACCGAGGCCAACGCTTGCTACCCCGGCGACACCGTCATCGAGCGTGAGCTCCAGCGCACCTACGCCAACCTCCGTCGCGCCAACGAGATGGGCGTCACGCTCACCATCGGCTCCGACTCCTTCTCCTTCGTCACCCCGTACGGCTACGTCACCATCGACGAGATGTATGACTTCGTCGACAAGGCCGGCGTCACCATTCTCGACACCATCAAGGCCGCTACCCTCAACGGCGCCAAGATGGTCCACCACGAGGATGAGTTCGGCTCCCTCGAGGCTGGTAAGCTCGCTGACCTCCTCGTCGTCAACGGCGACGTTGCCCGTGACATCCACGACCTCAAGCCTGAGAACATGGACGTCATCATGAAGGAGGGCGAGAAGGTCATCAAGGGCGGTCTGTAAGATTGCCATGGCTAATTAGATGCCCCCTGGACGGTGGGCGAGATACCCCCCAACCTTTGTTGTCGCCCGCCGTCCGCCCCCTCTTCTAATTAGCCACTTGTATGTCCCCCAGCTCCCCCTCGCGGAATTGTCCGCGAGGGGGAGTTTGTTTTTTGTTATAAAGCTGTAACATACGTAAACTTGAACTCGCATGAGTGGTCAAGCTGTTCCCGGGGGGAGGAACGCTGTGGAATCTAGCGTTCACAAAATTCGAGCGTTTGTTGAGGCTGCCAATCTAGGTAGCATCTCGCGTGCGGCAGAGAAGCTTGGGTCCGCGCAGTCCACGGTGAGTCGCTCTGTGGCGAGCCTTGAGGACGAGTGGGGAGTTCGCCTGTTCGAGCGCCATGGGCCCCTTCTTGCGCTTACCGACGATGGCGAGCGCCTTCTGGGAGATGCTCGCAATGCCTGCGAGGCATATGATCTTCTCGGCAGGCGCGTCTCTAATATGGGGTCGCTCGAAGACGGCAGCCTTGCCATTGCGGCCCCCTCGAGCGTCGTGTCTCTTCGTCTCCCCAAGCCGCTTGGTAGGTTCGTCGAGGAACATCCCGGCATTGAGATCAGCATTAACGAGTGCACCTACGGCGAGGCGGAACGCCTTCTTATTGCCGGCGAGGTCGATATGGCCTTCATTCCCAGCAAGCTAGAAGGGGAGGGCTTCATTTCCTCCGCATACGATAAGGATGAGATCGTGGCGGTGACGCCTCCGGGGTATTTCCCTCAGGTTCCCATCGAGATTCCCGTAGACGTGCTTCTCGGCGAACGCTTTATTGCTGACACGGAAACCGCCCCGCTTCTCCAGCGCGAGCTCAAGGGCCCGTGTATCAGCTGTGAGACGAGTAACATCTCCGCGATCCTCGCGATGGTCGAGGCTGGTCTAGGCGTTTCTCTGCTCCCGAGCCTTGCTCTCGAGCGTACCAACTACGACATCGAAGTGCGACACCTCTCGCATCCCGCGAGTCGCGTGCTCTATCTCGTGCGCCGCCGCACCACAGAGATGAGCCTCGCTGCTCAGGCCTTCTTGGACTATCTGTAGGCGCGCTACCGGGCTTCTCGTCTGGGCGCGGACGGATGGATGCTGACGATTGCTCGCTTCTCAACCAATCGAGCGGGCTCGGTGGGTCCTGCTCGCCGGACAAGCTGGCTGTTCTGAGTCGATGTTGGACTGGTGAGCTCTGATGATCGGGCGGCGTCGTTCCTACATATTGGTGATACCAAAAGAGGGAGCCCGTCTGAGACGGACTCCCTCTGCTTTGTGCGGGCGCCTAGGCGCCTAGGAGACTGACGAATGCGCCGTCAGCGGATTCGCTGGCGTTCTGCCGCAGCTTGCCTCTAGAGGCGCTCGTGGCAGGTACGGGCGATGACGTCGAGCTGCTGCTCGCGCGTGAGGTCGATGAACTTCACAGCGTAGCCGGAGACGCGGATGGTGAAGTTGGCGTACTCGGGCTTCTCGGGGTGCTCCATGGCGTCCTTGAGCTTCTCGACGCCAAAGACGTTGACGTTGAGGTGGTGGGCACCGTTGGCGAAGTAGCCGTCGAGAACGTTCACGAGGTTGGCGATGCGCTGGTCGTCATCGTTGCCAAGCGCGGACGGGTTGATCGTCTGCGTGTTGGAGATGCCGTCGAGGGCATACTCGTAGGGGAGCTTGGCGACGGAGTTGAGCGAGGCGAGCAGACCGTTCTGCTCGGCGCCGTAGGCCGGGTTGGCACCCGGGGCGAACGGGGTGAACGCCTTGCGGCCGTCGGGGGTGCCGCCGGTGGCCTTGCCGTAGACCACGTTGGAGGTGATCGTCAGGATCGAGGTCGTGGGCTCAGAGTTGCGGTAGGTGTGGTGCTTGGCGATCTTGGCCATGAAGGTCTTGAGCAGCCAGACCGCGATGTCGTCGGCGCGCTCGTCGTCGTTGCCGTACTTCGGGAAGTCGCCCTCGACCTCGTAGTCGACGACGATGCCCTGCTCGTCACGGATGGTCTTGACCTTGGCGAACTTGATGGCGCAGAGGGAGTCGACAACGTGGGAGAAGCCGGCGATGCCCGTGGCGAAGGTGCGACGGACGTTGGTGTCGATGAGGGCCATCTCCTCGGCCTCATAGAAGTACTTGTCGTGCATGTACTGGATGAGGTTGAGGATGTTGACGTAGAGGTCGGCCAGCCAGTCCATCATGAGGTCGAACTTGTGCATGACCTCGTCGTAGTCGAGGTACTCGCTCGTGATGGGCGAGTACTCCGGGCCAACCTGCATGTGATTGCCCTGCTTGTCCAGGAACTTCTCGTCCTTGCCGCCGTTGATGGCGTAGTTGAGGCACTTGGCGAGGTTGGCGCGGGCGCCGAAGAACTGCATCTCCTTGCCGGTCTCGGTGGCGGAAACGCAGCAACAGATGCTGTAGTCGTCGCCCCAGACCGGACGCATGACGTCGTCGTTCTCGTACTGAATGGAGGAGGTGGTGACGGAGATCTTGGCGGCGTACTTGCGGAAGTTCTCCTGCAGGCGCTTGCTGTAGAGAACCGTCAGGTTCGGCTCGGGGGCCGGGCCCATGTTCTCGAGGGTGTGGAGGAAGCGGTAGTCCGTCTTAGTGACGAGGCTACGGCCGTCCTGGCCGAGGCCGGCGACCTCGAGGGTGGCCCAGACCGGGTCACCGGAGAAGAGGGCCTGGTAGGACGGGATGCGGGCGAACTTGACGATGCGGAGCTTCAGGACGAGGTGGTCGATGAGCTCCTGGGCCTCGGACTCGGTGATGGTGCCGGCTTCGAGGTCACGCTGGATGAAGATGTCGAGGAACGTGGAGACGCGGCCCACGGACATGGCGGCGCCGTTCTGGGTCTTGATGGCACCGAGATAGCCGAAGTAGAGCCACTGGACGGCCTCGCGGGCGTTGGTGGCGGGCTTGGAGATATCGAAGCCGTAGATGGCGGCCATCTCCTTGAGGCCCTTGAGGGCGCGGATCTGCTCGGCGATCTCCTCGCGGTTGCGCACGACGTCGTCGGTCATGGTGCGGCCACCGCAGTTGGCGAGGTCGTACTGCTTGCCGGCAATGAGGCGGTCGATGCCGTAGAGGGCGACGCGACGGTAGTCGCCGACGATGCGGCCACGGCCGTAGGTGTCGGGGAGACCAGTGATGACGTGAGAGTGACGAGCGGCGCGCATCTCGGGGGTGTACGCATCGAAGACGCCCTGGTTGTGGGTCTTGCGATACTCGTTGAAGATCTGGTTGTACTTGTCGTTGACGTGGAAGCCGTAGTTCTCGGCAGCCTGCTGGGCCATCTTGATGCCGCCGTAGGGCATGAAGGCGCGCTTGAGGGGCTTGTCGGTCTGGAGGCCGACGATCTTCTCAAGCTCCTTGTGGTCGGCGTCGATGTAGCCGGGGCCGTAGGCGGTCAGGCCGGAGACGATCTCGGTCTCGCACTCGAGGACGCCGTTGTTGGCGCGCTCGGCGGCCTGGAGCTCCTGGACCTTGCCCCAGAGCTCGTCGGTGGCCTCGGTGGGACCGGCGAGGAACGACTCGTCGCCGTCATAGACGGTGTAGTTGTTCTGGATGAAGTCGCGGACGTTGATGTCGTCGACCCAGTGGCCTCCCTTGAAGCCCTTCCACTCTTCGCGAAGCTGCATGCTTCCTCCTTCTGCGCCGCCGCCCATCAGGCTCGGCGCTCGTTACGTTCTCCGACGCGCCCCCGCGCCGAAGAGGTTTACCTAGTTGAGCCCCCTGAGAATCTGCTCTGCGTGGACGACGTCCTCGTGGGAGGGCGGCTTCACGTCGGAGAGGGTGTAGGGGATGCCGAGCTCTTCCCACTTGAAGACGCCCAGCGTGTGATACGGGAGCACTTCGACACGCTTGACGGCATCACCGAGAGAGGCGATGAAGTCGCGAGTCTGGTGCAGGGAGGCCTCGCCGTCGGTGATGCCCGGCACGAGGACCTGGCGAATCCACATCGCCTTGCCCTGCTCGGAGAGCCAGGTGAGGCAGTCGAGGATATTGGCATTGTCGCGGCCGGTGAGCCAGCGGTGGCGCTCGGGATCAATGTGCTTGATGTCTGCCATCACGAGGTCGCAGGAATCGAAGACGCGACGAAGCGCCGAGAAGGCAGGCTCCTCGCGGGTGAACGGAGCGAGGGAGGTGTCGAGGCAGGTGTTGATGCCACGGGCGTGCGCGGCCTCGAAGAGCTCGGCCACGAATTCGGCCTGGGCGAAAGCCTCGCCGCCAGAGACGGTGATGCCGCCCTCGGGGCCCCAGTAGCTCCTGTAGCGCTCGGCGCGGTCAAGGAGCTCGTCGACGCCCATGAGGGTGCCACCCTCGGTACGCCAGGTATCCGGGTTGTGGCAGAAGCGGCAGCGCATGGGGCAGCCCTGAAGGAAGATGAGGAAGCGAACGCCGGGGCCGTCAGCCGAGCCGAAAGACTCCGTCGAGTGAACCCTGCCTTGCATGACGCCTCCTCGTTATTCTTGCCGTGGCAAGTTGCCAGGGCATGAGCGGACGGGCATTTGGCCCATCACCCAATCAACGAGAAGAATGTAATTCGCCGGATTGAGGTCTTCCTTGACTGAAATCAAGGAGCGAAGAAATGTAATGGCAACATTAGCGGCATGTCCGCGAACGGCGTATTATTTCGGGCGAATGGCGCGATTCCGGCGCCGGTTTGTGAGACAAAACACGAGCGTGGCGTTTATATCGGCGAACGGACGCCGGTTTATGGACGACTTGTGGAGGAAGATGCGGGACGATAGGGGCGTGTCCGGGTGCGGATGGCTCCCCGGGCTATTCTTCGCTGGCAACCGCTTCGAGGCCGTCGTGATCCGTGACGAGCAGACGGCCCCTGCCCACGCGCTCGACGAGGCCCTCGCGCACGAAGCGGGCGACGTTGCGTGAGACGGTCTCCGGGCGCAGGCTGATGGAGCTTGCGATGTCATCCAACTTGAGGTGAATCTCGGGACCGACGCAGCTCTGGTCGCGGACGAGCAGGTATTGGGCGAGGCGGCGGCGTGGGTCGCGGATGGAGAGCATCATGATGCGCTGCTCGGCGTCATCGAGCTCCGTGCAAACCATGCGGATAAGGCCGAGCGCCACGTCGGGGTGACGGGCGAGGAGGGACTCGAAATCCGCGCGATGGATGCGGCAGAGGCGGGCGGGCGTGAGGCACTCGACCGAGTAGTGATAGACGTGGTCTTCGAGGAACATGCCGTGCCAGAGCGCCTGGCCATCATGAAGGACGCTGAGCACGTACTCCTCGCCATCGGCGCCTGTCCGGAAGGTCTTGATGCGACCGGAGCGCACGACGATGATGCTCTCGATGGGATCGCCCTCGTGGACGATGATGGAGCCCTCCTCGTGAACGGAACGGCGCGAGCAGGAGAGGAGCTCGCGTTTGGCGTCTGCAGGGAGGTCTGCGAAAAGACGGATGTTGTCCATGCAGGAGCTGCCCGCGCGGCTGAAGGCGCAATCGTGGCCCTCGCCTGCACAGACGCGGTTGCTATTGGCGCTCGATACTTCGATCGTCATCGTGACACACTCCGTTACCAAACAGGCTGTCTCTTCCGAGTGTATCCAAAGTGTCGCCATGCCAATGGCATATGCTATGCGCTGCGCAACAAATACAGAATAAAGTCCTGCTTGCGGGGCATGCGGGGCCCTGATGCTGGGTGCTCGCGAAGGGGCCACGGGAATGACGAGATGCCACTTCGCGCACGCTTGGCGAATGCGGACGCGAGGGAGCTGCGGCGCTGCGATATCCTGGTGTTTACTCATCCTTTGCCCACGGGGAGGCTGTCATGGCGCTCATTGATGACGTTCGCGCGTTCGTACCGGAATTCGATCAGGAGGTTGCGGACAGGGCGTTCATGCTGGATCGCCTCGAGCACGACCCCGAGGTTGCCCTCCGCGGCTCGCTCGCGCATCTCACGGCGTCTGCTTGGACGGTCGACGCCACCGGCGAGCGGACGCTCCTGTGCTATCACAACATCTATAACTCCTGGAGCTGGGTGGGCGGCCATGCGGATGGTGACTTTGACCTCGCGGCGGTCGCGGCGCGCGAGCTCGAGGAGGAGACCGGGGTCGCGGGCGCTCGCCTTGTCAGCGAGGGTTTGGGCGAGGGCGCGATCCTGTCCGTCGAGGCCCTGCCCGTGGCGGGGCACGTCAAGCGCGGGAGCTACGTGAGCTCCCATGTGCACCTGAACGCGACCTACCTTTTCGTTGCCGACCCGTCCGAGCCGCTTCGCGAGAAGCCGGACGAGAACAGCGGCCTCAGGTGGGTTTCGATCGATGACGTCTGCAAGCTCTCGAACGAGCCTTGGATGTGTGAGCGTGTCTACGCGAAGCTCGTCGGGCGCACAAAGGCGCTGCTCGGGGCAAAGTGACGGGACCTAATGCGCGGAGCCTCCCGGCGAAATCGCCAGGAGGCTCCGTCGTTTGTGTGCACCGTGCGCTGCGGCAGAGCCGTGCGCTGCGACAGAGCCGGGGCTGCGGTGGGCCCTGGCTGCGTTGCCGCGCGCCGCGGGACCCGTTGCCGCTGCCGCCTCGGTTCCGGGGCGTGACCTACTCGTAGCTGTAGAAGCCCTCACCCGAGCTCATACCGAGCTTGCCCTCGTCAATCATGGACTTGAGGAGACGTGCCATCTCCTTGTAGTTATACGGCAGCATCATCTTCTTGAAGAGCGGGTTGAGCAGGCCCGGGACGCTCTGGAACTGAAGCACGATGTTGTAGGCGGTGTTGAGGCCCACGGTGTCGATGACGCGGAAGGGGCCCTTGGGGGCGCCGGTACCGTGCTCCCAGGCGATGTCGATGCTCTTCGGGTCAGACACGCCGCTCGCCCATAGGTCGAGGCCGGAAAGCAGCCACGGTACGAGCATGGAGTTCAGCAGGTAGCCGTTCTTCTCCTTGCGAACCGGCAGTGCGATCATACGAATCTGGTTGGCGAACTCGAGCATCTCGTCAAAGTGGGCCGGGTCGGTCGACGCCTGCCCCATGACCTCGGCGGTGTTGTTCCTCCAGATGGAGTTGGCGAAGTGAAGTGCCAGGTACCTGTCGGGCCTGCCGGTGTACTTTGCGAACTGGCTTGGCAGGAGGGTGGAGGAGTTCGTGGCGATGACGGTCTTGGCGGGCAGGAGCGGGGCGAGCTTCTCGTAAAACTCGACCTTCGCCTTGGCGTCCTCCGCCATCGACTCGATTACGAGGTCAGCGTCAGCAACGGCGGCCGCCATGTCAAGCTCGAGCTTGATGCCGTCGTGGGCAGCCTGGGCGCGCTCGAGGCAGGCCTCCTTGTCGAGGGGTTTGTCTGAGTCCGCGATGCCGGCGCACCAGGTGGCGGTGCCGGCTGCCATGCCCTCGATCTCGTCACGATAGGTATCCAGCAGCTTGTCGATCTTGGGCTGCGTGCGGCCGATGCTGCCCTCGCTTCGGAGCCAGATGGTGACGTCAAACCCGCAATAAGCCGCCTGGAACGCAATCTGGCTGCCGAGTACGCCGCCGCCCGCGACAACGACCTTCTTGAAGCTCATGATTCCCCCTAAATACGTACGTGTGCGCAGGCCTATTGAGGAGGTTGTATACCGCTCGTACCTGCGATTGCCGATAATATGTAAAGCATATTTGAAGCAGGCGACGTCATTGGCAACAGACTCGCGGGTGGTAGGGGATGGCTCGTGTGTGGTTGCTGGAGGTGCTACTCCCACGTACTCCAGACCTCGGGGGCGTAGCCCACGGTCGCGGCGCGGCCGTTGCGGACGATCGGTTCGCGGAGGAGCTGCTGGTTTTCGAGGAGCTTGTCAAAGCGCTGACTCTCGGCGAGGTTCTGGACGAGGGCGAGTGTGTCCTCGTCCTTAGCCTTGGGGTCGAGCACGGCATCGATGCCGCCGGTTGCCTGGCAGACGCTTCTGAGCTCGCCTTTGCTCATCTCCTTCTCCTTGAGGTCGATGAACTGGAACTTGATGCGGCGCTCCTTGAACCAGCGTTGGGCCTTCTTCGTGTCGAAGCTCTTCTTGGTGCCGAATATCTGGATGTTCATGCGTACCTCGGGGTGATCGGGGAGGGGCGACGTTTTCGGGCGCGGGTTTGGCGCCGCCGAGCGTGCGGGCAGGCAGCGCCGGGCGGGCGGTGCCGGCAGGCGGGCGTTGCCGGCGGGCTGGGGAAGCGCCGCTGAGCGGGTTGGGCAGGTGCCGCCGAGCGGGCTAGATGCGGCTGACGAGTTCGGAGGCGTCCTTGCGCGTGGGGTGGAGCGGGCCGGGCTCTGCGTCATCGGCGGGGTAACCGATGGGGAAGAGGGCGACCATGTCATAGTCGGCGGTCTCCGGGAAGGCCTCGGCGAAGGCGTTCGTGTCGAAGGCGCCCACCCACGTGGTGCCGAGGCCCAGGTCCTGTGCCGCGAGCATGATGTGCGTGGCGACGATGGCGGCGTCGACGTCGGCGAACGTGCGGCCGTCAGACTTGCGGACCCAGCCGTCCTCCGCCTTGGCGCCGATGGCGATGACCGTGCGCGCGCCGAACACGAAGCGCGTGCAGCCGCCGAGGCGCTCGATGGCCTCTGGGCTCTCGATGACCCAGGCGTGCCAGGGTTGCTTGTTGCATGCGGTGGGAGCGCAGATGGCGGCCTCTAGCAGGGCGTTGATCTTCTCGGCCTCGACCGGGGCATCAGAGAGCTTGCGACAGGAGTAGCGCTCGTGGGCGAGCGCGAGGAAGTCATGCATGGCGGGTCCCTTCTTTGGCGTGCGGCGTCGCTCGGGCGCCTATTCGTTCTTGGCTCGATGCTACCCAATCTTGGGCGCTTGCGTTTGGCGCGCCCTCGAGGCTGCGGCGCGTACCCGTGGTGCGTGCCGCGCGGCTCGTCTCCGCTCGACGGGCGGTGCAGGGCTCAGCGAGTGGTGCGGGCTACGGCGCGAGCAGCTCGCGGCTGGTGCGGGCGATGGCGTCGCGAACGTCCTCGCCCCGCAGCTCGCAGAGGGTGTCGAGTGTGGCGCGCAGCCGCCGCGCGTGCTCGGCTGACGAGACGGCGAGGGGATGTCCCGGCTCGGCGGGGAGGTCGGTCTCGAGGAGTAGCTGGTCTGTTGGGATCTGGCGCGCGTAGGCACGGCCACGGCGCGTTGCGAGCATGAACTCGTTGACGGAGAAGAGGCAGCCCATCTGGCGCGCACGTACCAGCTCGTCGCCAGAGCCCGAGAACCAATGCAGAATCGGCGTGCTCGTCTCGTGCGTCTTGTGCCGCTCGAGTGCGTCGAGCAAGGCGGTCGCAGATGCGACGGCGTGAAGCGAGAGCACGTGGCGGGAGCCGGCGCAGGCATCGAGCAGGATGTCGAGCGCTTCGACCTGCGTTTGCGCGCAAGCGTCCCTTCCGTGGGAGAAGTCGAGACCTATCTCGGCGACGTGGGTGCACTCGGCGGCGATTTCGGCGGCTTGCCGTACGTCCGCCTCGGTGCAGCGGCCGTCCGCGAGCCACCAGGGGTGGAGGCCCACGCCTAGGCGGAACGCGTCTGTTACCTGGTGTTTATTTGAAAGCGTGACGTACTCGTCGGGTGTCACGGTGGCGCAAACGCCGCTTACGCCCAGGCGTGACAGCTCTGTGGCCGCTTCGCCGGGGTTCTCATAAAAGCCGAGGTGGCAGTGCATGTCGAAGATATCGGCCGCCATCGCGCCTACTCCGTCTCAGAGGCAATGCCGCCGCCTATCGTGGCAGCTGCGGCAGTCGCGGGTTCGGGCTTGCTTTCGTGGGCGATGTCGCCGGCTATCGTGGCGGCAGCGTCAGTCGCGGGTTCGGGCTTGGTTTCGCGGGCGATGTCGCCGGCGCCACTCTCCTTGTCCCAGCGCCACGGCTCGTAGCCGATTAGCGCCCGGACGACGCGACCCGCCACCATCTGCCCCATGATTGGGGGCATGTAGCTTGCCGTTCCCAGGTTGGAGAGGCCGCCATGCGAGGAGCCGGCCACGGTGCTCGGACGCACCGGGCCTTCGGAGGAGTAGAGGACCTCGAGGTGGGGGATGCCTCGCCTACCACACTCCTTGCGAATCGTGCGGGACATGCGGCAGCCGTGGGTCTTCCTGATGTCGCAGATCTCGAGCAACTCGGGGTTGAGCCTGTTCGCGGCACCCATGCTGCTAATCAGCGGAATGTTGGCGTCCCAGCACAGCTTCGCGAGCACGAGCTTTTGCGTCATCGTGTCGATGGCGTCAACCACATAGTCGATGCGTCCACGACCAACCACGCGGCCTTCCTCGTCCACCTCGGCGCCTGCCCAGGCGAGCACCTCCGACACGTTGTCCCTGTCGATGAAGGTCTTGAGCGTCTCCACGTGGCACTGGGGGTTGATCTGGGCCACCATCTCGCGCATGACGGTCGTTTTGTCTCGGCCGATCGTGCCCTCGAAGGCGAGGGCCTGTCGGTTGAGGTTGCTGCGGTCGACGGTGTCGCGGTCCACGAGGTAAAGCTCGCCCACAGTTGAGCGCGCGAGTGCTTCCACGCAGCTAGAGCCCACTCCGCCGAGCCCGAATACGAGCACGCGCGAGCCGGCGAGGGCGTCGAGCCCGGTTTGGGTGTAGATGGGGCGAAGCCTCGTCGTGATGTCGGCGTCCGCGCTGTTTTTGGTGGTGGCGTGTCCCGTCATCTGCTCATTGTGGGTCTCGCTCACGTGGGGCCTCCAGTCGGTTAAAGTCATAGTCTTGGGACATGATGCCACGGTAGCATGTGGACGAGCGGGACGTCCGCCTCGCCCGCGCTCGGGTGGTGGTTGCGAGAAGGGATGCGCATGCGTCAGGGCTTTGATAACGACAAGTACATCGAACTACAGGCTTCGCGTATTCGCGAGCGCATCAACCAGTTTGGCGGCAAGCTCTACCTTGAGTTTGGCGGCAAGCTGTTCGACGACTACCACGCGAGCCGCGTGCTTCCCGGCTTCGAGCCCGATTCCAAGTTCCGCATGCTCAAGAGCCTCTCGTCCGAGGCCGAGGTCATCATCGCGATCAACGCCAATCACATCGAGAAGAACAAGGCGAGGGGAGACCTCGGCATCACCTATGACGAGGACGCGCTGCGCCTCGTTGATCTGTTCCGCGGCCAGGGCTTTTCCGTCGCGGGCGTGGTCATCACGCAGTATGCCGGCCAGCCTGCCGCCGATGCCTTCCGTCGTCGTCTCGATTCCCTCGGCATCACCTGCAAGCTGCACTATCCCATCGACGGCTATCCCCACAACGTCGACCTCATCGTCTCTGACGAGGGCTATGGCAGGAACGAGTTCGTCGAGACCTCGCGCCCGCTCGTCGTGGTGACGGCGCCCGGCCCGGGCTCCGGCAAGCTCGCGACCTGCCTCTCGCAGATCTATCACGAGCACAAGCGCGGCATCGAAGCCGGCTACGCGAAGTTCGAGACGTTCCCCGTGTGGAACCTGCCGCTCACGCACCCCGTGAACATCGCCTACGAGGCTGCCACGGCTGACCTTGATGACGCCAACATCATCGACCCCTTCCATCTCGAGGCCTACGGCGAGATGACGGTCAACTACAACCGCGACGTCGACGCCTTCCCCGTGGTCCGTGCCCTGATGGAGAGGATCCTGGGCGAGAGCCCCTACCAGAGCCCGACGGACATGGGTGTCAACATGGTGGGCTCTGCCATCACTGACGATGACGCCTGCCGCGACGCGAGCCGCATGGAGATCGTGCGCCGCTATTTCCAGGCCGCCGTTCAGCTCAAGCGCACCGGTGCCGGCGCTGACCAGGTCGAGCGACTCGAGCGCATCATGAAGAAGGCGGTCGTCGACAAGAACTACTCGCCGGCACGCTCTGCCGCCCTCACGCGTGAGCGTGTCACGGGTGGCCCTGCCGGTGCGATGGTCATGCCGGACGCCTCGGTCATCACGGGCAAGACTTCCACGCGCCTGGGTTGCGCGAGCTCTCTGCTTATGAACGCCCTCAAGGCGATCGCCGGCGTCGATCTCGAACTCGAGGTCATCTCCGATTCCGCGATTGAGCCCATCAGCCGTCTCAAGACGCACTACCTCGGCTCGAAGAACCCGCGCCTGCACCCGGACGAAACGCTGATGGCCCTTTCCATCACGTCTGCGACGAGCGAGGTTGCCGAGAAGGTTCTCAGCGCGCTCGACGAGCTGCGTGGCTGCGACGCCTTCTTCTCCGTCATCATCTCGACGGAGGACGAGCAGTTCCTCCGTCGTCTGGGCCTTAATGTCTGCTGCGAGCCCAAGTACGAGCGCTCCGGCATCTAGCGGGGCGGGGCGCGGCGTCTCGCGATCGCGGTGTCGGCGGGCGCTGGCGTCTGGCGGCCGGGCGCGGCGCTCTGACTTCTGGCGATCATCGGTGCCGGCGGGAGCTGGCAGCGCGTTAGGTTGCCGGCGGCGTCTCGCCAGGCGACTGCCTCGCTTTTTGAATGCCGTGTGATTCGGGCGGCGTCGGTTATCGTGCCGGCGCCGCCTTTTACGTTGCGCGTGCCGTGCGGCGTGTGCTGGCACCGTGCGTTCTGACCCCCGTTAAAAGGTGCCGATAGTTGCATGGGGGGTGCGCTTGTAATTCATGGCGACATGTTGCACCTCTATTAACGTGAAGTTCGTCGATATTTAGGTATATTTCCGGTGCTAGGATGAAAGCCCGTAGATACGTGTTTGTCGGCACTTTTTACGGGAGGATCATCGAATGACAAAGCACATCTTTGTGACCGGAGGCGTTGTCTCTTCGCTGGGCAAGGGCATTACTGCCGCCTCGCTCGGTCGCCTGCTTAAGGCTCGTGGCTATAAGGTCATGATGCAGAAGGCAGATCCCTACCTCAACGTCGATCCGGGCACGATGAGCCCCTTCCAGCACGGCGAGGTCTTTGTCACCGAGGACGGCTACGAGTCTGACCTCGACCTCGGCCACTATGAGCGTTTCATCGATGAGAACCTAACGCGCAACTCCAACTTCACTACCGGTGCCATTTACCAGAGCCTCATCGCCCGCGAGAGGCGCGGCGACTTCCTCGGCGGTACCGTCCAGGTCATCCCGCACGTGACCAATGCCATCAAGGAGCGCTTCCGTCGCGTCGAGGAGCAGAGTGGCGCTGATGTTGTGATTACCGAGCTCGGTGGCACCATCGGCGACATCGAGGGCCAGGCGTTCGTCGAGGCCATCCGCCAGTTCCGCAAGGAGAAGGGCGCTGCTGACTGCTGCCTCATCCATGTGAGCCTCGTGCCTTACATCGCCGCCGCTCACGAGGTTAAGACGAAGCCGACGCAGCACTCTGTCCGTGAGCTTCGCTCCATGGGCATCCAGCCTGACTTCATCATGTGCCGCTCCGACCACGAGGTCGACGAGTCCATCCGTGCCAAGATTGCGAGCTTCTGCGACGTCGAGGCGGATTGCGTCTTCGAGAACTCCGATTGCCCCTCCATCTACGACGTACCGAAGCACCTCGCGGATCAGGGCTTTGACGTGAAGGTCTGCGAGAGGCTCGGCCTCGATCCCAGGACGTGCGACATGAGCGAGTGGTACGGCTTCACGACGCGTATGCACGAGGCGAACGCGAAGGCCGACACGACGCGTATCGCCGTGGTGGGCAAGTACACGCAGCTGCCCGATGCCTACCTCTCCGTCATTGAGGCGCTTCACCACTCCGGCGTTTACTATGGCCGCCACGTCAAGATCGACCTCATTGATGGCGAGAACCTCGGCGAGGATGATGTCGAGGAGGTCCTCGGCGACGCCGACGGCATCCTGGTGCCGGGCGGCTTTGGCATCCGTGGCCTCGAGGGCAAGATCCTGGCGGCGCATCGCGCTCGCACCAAGAAGGTCCCGTTCCTCGGTATTTGCCTGGGTATGCAGGTGGCTGTCTGCGAGTACGCGCGCAACGTCGCCGGTATGCCGGGCGCTAGCTCGACCGAGTTCCTCCCCGACTGCGAGTATCCCGTGATTGACATTATGCCTGACCAGCAGGATGTCACGTCCAAGGGTGGCACCATGCGTCTGGGCGCCTATCCGTGTAAGGTTGCCGAGGGCTCGCTTGCCCGAGAGGCGTATGGCGAGGAGCTCATCTACGAGCGTCACCGTCACCGCTTCGAGGTCAACAACTCGTACCGCGACAAGCTCCGTGAGGCCGGCCTCACCTTCTCCGGCGTCTCTCCGGACGACCGTCTCGTCGAGATGGTCGAGCTTCCCGAGGACGTGCACCCGTGGTTCGTGGCCGCCCAGTTCCACCCGGAGTTCAAGAGCCGTCCGACTCGTCCTCAGCCGCTGTTCCGCGAGTTTGTTCGCGCGGCAATCGCCAAACATGAGGGCGTCGACCGTCACGAGGTCAACGCGGGGGAGTAGGGAAACGCCTGGTGGTGTCTAGTTTCTTGACGCCCGTGGCCCCTGCGCGCTGGCGAAGGGCGGGTCGCCGTCCGGCGGCGTCAGTCCTCTGTCTACACCGTCGCGATGTGCCCGTCGTCTGGCGATTTGACGCGCTGGGCTGGTAAGCTGACATAACACCTCGTTTACTTGTTACCATCTTGGCCGCCTCACGTTTTCTGCGTGGGGCGGCCGTTGTTCTTTCGGGCGTGTCCGATTTGGTTTGAAGGGTGAGCGACGTTGGATCTGTCTCGAGCTCTCAGGGAGTACCTCAACTACGTCTCGGTCGAGCGCGGCTGCTCACGCAACACCGTCTTGGCCTATGGCCGAGACCTGCGCAACTACATCGCCGGTCTCAAGCGCGCAGGCGTTACCCTGCCTGACCAGATCACCCGCGAATGCATCGAGGCCCACATTCAGCACCTGCGCGAGAGCGGCCTTGCCATCTCGAGCGTCGAGCGTGCGGTGTCAGCCATCAAGGGCTTTCACCGTTTCATGGTGTCCGAGCGTATAACCGCGGCTCATCCCGCTGCTGACCTGCCGCTTCCCAAGAAGCCTGACCGCCTGCCTGACGTTATCAGTCGCGAGCAGGCGGCCGCCCTTCTCGACCAGCCCTTCCCGGAGACCCCGGCGGGGCAGCGCGACCATGCGATCGTCGAGGTCCTCTACGGCTGCGGCTTGCGTGTCTCTGAGCTTTGCGGCCTTGACCTGCGCCGCGTCCTTCTCGACGAGCAGGTTCTGCGCGTTGTGGGCAAGGGCGACAAGGAGCGTATCGTGCCCATCGTGGGTACGGCCGCGGAGGTTCTTGGCGACTATCTTGAGAACTGGCGCCCACAGCTCGTGAACCCCCGCGTGTCGACGCCTGCCGTGTTCCTCAACAACCGAGGTCGTCGACTCTCGCGCCAGAGCGTGCACTCGCTTGTGGCGAGGGCCGGAGGCGTTGTGGGCATCGAGGGGCTGCATCCGCATACGCTTCGTCACAGCTTTGCCACCCACATGCTCGAGGGAGGGGCGGATCTGCGTATCGTCCAGGAACTCCTCGGCCATGCCGACATCTCGACCACTCAGCTTTACACGCACCTTGACCGCAGCCACATCCGCGAGGTCTATCTGGGAGCCCACCCCCGAGCCAACGCGTAGGGGCGGGGCGGTTTTCATCCGTCTGGCGGTAACCGTTGGGCGGCAGGGCCGCATGTCTACTCGGCGAATCGAGAATCAGGTCCATACTTTTCGGCCGAGTTGGCCTAGCGGCGCACAAAAAGGTCGCTAAGTAGGGGCCTAATCCTTGGTTGGTCGAGTAGACGCCTTATTCTCGTGACAAAACCCCAGTTGGCGAGGAGGCGTTTCGCTTGTCTACTCGTCGGTTTCCGGAATAGCCCCCTACTTGGCGCATCTTTTGACGGCCGGAGGCGCGGAAGGGAAGCCGGGGGCGCGGAAGGTGGCCGGGAGAGTCGCGGAAGGGCTGCCGGGGCGCGGAAGGGCTGCCGGAGGAGGGACGTGAAGGGGCACTTGGCGTATGAAAGTGTCTCTTCTCCGTTGTGGTCTCGAAGTCTCCAAACCGCAGCGTCCTTGTGCTCGAGTTTGAGCCAATAGCATGCATTTTGATGTCCGTACGATACCTTCTGCCGGTGTACGGATGCCACTCGTCCGGTCATCACTTGACCGACACTGTGAAAGACACCTCGTTTACCTGCACCTTCACAGCTTCGTCAAACGTTTGCTCTGCGCGTTTGCGCCCGCCTAGCGATTGCAAATCCGTGCGCCCCAAGTTCCTGTATGCAAACGGACGTTCGCCACTATCCGTGGTGATGAGGTTCCTCGAGCGAATGCCGATAAGTCATTCGTAGTGCCGTTTAGGGGGAAATAGTCAGATTTAGGCTTGCCCAGGCGTGCTCAGGCGGTAATATTCTGGCTAGCGCAAACGCACGCGGATGACTCAGACCGGGACGCCGGTCGCGAAGCCGGAGGGGAGCTGAATATGTACCTGACTGGGTCGAAGACCGTTTCTGTCGACGCCCAGGGGCGCATTACGCTTCCAGCCGAGTATCGCGATGAGTTCAAGGAAGAGTCTGGCAACAAGGTCTGCCTCATCCTCGTGAAGGACGCGCTGTGGGGCTTCACCCCGGAGGGCCACAGGGAATGGGTGATGAGTCACTTCAAGGAGGGCTTCAACGCTAACTCCAAGAAGGACAATCTCCGTCGCCTGAGGCTCAACTCCAGCACCGTCACGGTGGAGATCGACAAGAGCGGGCGTCTTCCGCTCAACAAGGTCCCCGCTGCCGTGCAGGAGAAGCTTGGACTTGGCAAGGACGCTGTCGTCGTCGGCGACGCGGATCACTTCGCCGTGTACAACACGGAGAAGTGGGCCGAGCAGCTCGCCGCTCTGATGGAGGATGACGATGACATGTTCTTCGACGAGGACTAGCGAGGTGGAGAAGTTGACAGCAGAATATCGGCATGTACCCGTGATGCTGGATGAGGTCCTGCGAGAGCTGGACCCTAAGCCGGGAGACATCGTCTGCGACTGCACGCTTGGCGGTGCCGGCCACACGGTCGAGCTCGCTCGTCGTGTCGCCCCCAACGGCCTGTCCCTAGGCATCGACCAGGATGACATGGCGCTTGCCGCCGCTTCCGCGCGTTTCGAGCGCGAGGTCCCGGAGGGCCAGCACCAGTTCCTCAAGGGCAACTTCGGCGATCTCGACGATCTTCTCGTCAAGGCCCAAGTCCCTGGAGTCGACTGCTTCCTGTTCGATCTTGGCGTTTCGTCTCCACAGCTCGACTTACCCGAGAGGGGCTTTTCCTACAACGAGGATGCGCCCCTCGATATGCGGATGGATCCGGGAAAACACACCCAAACCGCAGCTGAGGTCATAAACACCTACACCGAAGCCGACCTCGCCCGGATTCTTTCCGTTTACGGAGACGAGCGTTTCGCCTCCCGTATTGCCCGCGAGGTGTGTCGTCGCAGGGAGAAGGCTCCCATCGAGACCACCTTCGAGCTGGTCGACGCCATCAAGGCCGCCATCCCGGCAGCCGCGCGTCGCCACGGCGGACATCCCGCCCGCAAGTCTTTCCAGGCTCTCAGGCTCGAGGTGAACCACGAGCTTGAAGTCCTCGAGCGAGGCCTTGAGGCGGCGATTCGCTGGGCAAACCCCGGTGGCCGCATCTGCGTCATCAGCTATCACTCCCTGGAGGATCGCATCGTCAAGCACCTGTTTGGCGTCTACTCCCAGGGTTGCACCTGCCCGCCGGATTTCCCGGTGTGCGTGTGCGGACACGTGCCGATCATTCGCGTCAAGACTCGCAAGCCACTCGTGGCAAGCGAGGAGGAGCTCGAGCGCAATCCCCGCGCCCGCAGCGCCAAGACGCGCGTCGCGGTGAAGCTCTAGGGCTCTGCCGATACGCGCCGAGAAGGCAACGCCGGCCGCGAGGCCGTCTTGCATAGTACGACGCACAAATGACGCACCACCGAAGCACGAACACACTACAACGCACTTAAACGCAGCCTAATCGCACTACCAACGAAGAACAGGGTGCCAAGCCGCCCCGCGAAAGCGGGGCGGGCGCACCTGTCACCACTCTCACAGCACAAGGATGATTCGCAATGACGTACATGGGTACCGAGGCATATGACCTCGACGCCTCGAGGGGGGCGTTCGCTCCGCAGGGGGCTCGCTCTTTCGAGACGATCGAAGGCGCCGGCCTCGATGCCCGCGAGCGCGCCGGCGTCTCAAGGCAGGTTCTCTCCACCCTCAAGGTCCTCGCGGCTATCGCGGCGGTCTTCATGGTGCTCTCTGCCGCGCGCGTCGGCGTCTTCACGTACGCTGCGACCATCCTCTCCCAGAATTCCACGATGAGAAGCGAGCTCAAGGAGGCCCGTTCCCTCCAGGATGACCTCCGAGTCCAGCGCTCCGTCCTCTCGAGCGCCTCGCGCATCGACCGTATCGCCACCCAGAGTTACGGCATGGTCCTCGCGGGCGACCCCGTCAAGCTCGCCGCTGGCGATGCCGAGGCGGCCGCCGCTGCCGAGGCCGAGGCCGAGAACTCTGCCAGCGCAGATGCCCAGGAGACCAGCGCCAGCACCGCCGCCTCTCCTGAGGAGGTCGCCTCCCAGCTCGGCCAGGCCAACATCACCCAGGGCGACGGTTCCACGGCCGGCGCGAATGCAGTCGATGTGGACTCCATCGCATAACGCGCCCGCCAGGGTTTGTTTCGCGTAGACTGGTGAGCCATGACAACGAGAGGTAACAGAAACGATCGAGGCGCGGGTGCCCGAAGGGGGCGTCCCGCGTCTTCTTATGAAGAGGCGCGCCGCGCGCGCTCTGGTGGTAGGGGCTCGAATTCGAACACCCCCCTCCCGAGGCTCGCCATGGTGCTGTTCGCCCTCGTCGTGGCGAGACTCCTGTGGCTGCAGGTCATCGATGCCCCTAACCTCTCGGCGAAGGCTCAGAGCCTGCACACGACGAACGTCACGCTGACGGCCAAGCGCGGCACCATCTATGACCGCAATGGCAACGTCCTCGCCACGAGCGTCGAGTGCCGCACCATCTACTGCAATCCCAAAGAGGTCACGAACAAGCCCACGTGTGCCCAGGAGCTTGCGAACGCCCTTGGCGGTTCGGCGGATGATTACCTGTCGACGCTCTCCCAGGACACCACCTTCGCCTATGTGCAGCGCAAGATCGACACCGATGTGGCCGAGGACCTCCTCTCCACGCTCTCTGAGGATGGCATCACCGGCGTCTACGCCCTTACGGACGTGAAGCGCGTCTATCCGTACGGTGCTGTTGGCGGTCAGGTGCTTGGCTTCGTCGACACGGACGGCAACGGCATCACGGGCCTCGAGCTCCAGTACGACGACGTCCTCAAGGGCACGGACGGCGAGATGCTCATGGAGCGCGGCCGCGATGGCAAGCCGGTCGCCGGCGGCGCCTCCCAGATCCACGAGGCGACGGACGGCCAGGACATCATCATCTCCCTCGACATCAACATCCAGCAGGTTGCCGAGACCCAGCTCGCCCAGGCGGTCGAGGACGTGAAGGGCGAATCGGGCAACGTCATGGTGACGGACCCGAAGACGGGCGAGATTCTCGCCGCCTGCTCCACGCCATACGCGGACCTCACCGATCCTTCGAGCATCACCAACGAGGGCCTCAAACTCTCGAACGTCACTGACTCCTACGAGCCCGGATCGACGATGAAGGTTCTCACGATGGCGATCGGCTATGACACCGGCACCATCACCAAAAACTCGACCTTCACCGTCCCGCCCACGGTCAAGGTCGGAGACGACGAGGTCAGCGACGCGGACGACCGCGACTACACCATGGACATGACCCCCACCGAGATCATGCGCCGCTCCTCCAACACGGGTGCGGCCCTCGTGGGCATGGCCATCGGCGCGGACAACTTCAGCGCGGGCCTCGCCAAGTTCGGCATCGGCCAGAAGACCGGCATCGACTTCCCCGGCGAAGCGGACGGCATCGTGCCCTCGCGCGACCAGTACACCGGTGCTACGACGGGCGCGGCGGCGTTCGGCCAGGGCATCGCCTTCCCGAGCGTGCAGCTCGTGCGCGCGGTCGGCGCGGTCGCCAACGGCGGCACGATGATGACGCCGCACTTCCTCGTCCAGAAGGGCGCCGAGACGGTCGACTGGGGAGAGGGCGAGCAGGTCATCTCCGAGCAAACCGCCGAGAGCGTCGTGGGCGACATGCGCGCCGTCGTGCAGGATGACGGCACCGGCAGGAAGGCCAACATCGCAGGCTACGATGTCGTCGGCAAGACCGGCACGGGCGAGCAGGCCTCGAGCGAGGGCGGCTATGTCGAGAACCGCTTCATGAGCTCGTTCATCGGCTTCGCCAACGGTAACGACGCCGCGGTCCTGTGCTACGTGGGCATCAACGGCACTTCGTATCACGGAAGCGCCGCGGCCGTCCCGTCGTTTGTCGCTATCATGAATGAGGCCTTGACCGACTTGAACGTCCCCAAGGCATAACGTAACCACCGACTGGAGAGATCGCATGATCGAATGCACTGCGAATGACGTCTGCGCGGCCACCGGGGCCACGCTTGTCTGCGGCACGGGCGAGGAGACCCTCGCCGGCGTCGCCATCGACTCCCGACGCGTCGGCGAGCGCGGGCTATTCGTCGCGTTCCCCGGCGAGAACGTTGACGGAAACGACTACGTCGCCAACGCCATCGCTGCCGGTGCCGGTGTCGTCGCCGTTACGCGCGAGGTCTCTCCCGAGGTCGAGCACGCCGCGCTCGAGGCCGGCTGCGCCATCGTTCACGCCGCCGATGACGACGGCACGGAGTTCATGCTCCGCCTTGCCGAGTGGTGGCGCGCGCGGCAGGACTGGTGCGTCGTTGGCGTGACGGGCTCTGTCGGCAAGACCACCACCAAGGAGATGCTCGCCGCCGCCCTCGGTGCCAAGTACGAGGTCCACGCCACCGCCGGCAACTTCAACAACCTGATTGGCGTGCCCATCACGCTGCTCGGGGCTCCCACCTCGGCGCAGGTCCTCGTCGTTGAGATGGGCATGAACCACCCCGGCGAGATTGATCGCCTCGCAAAGTGCGCGCGCCCGCGCGTCGCTGTGATCACGAACGTCGGGACCAGCCACATCGGCCTGCTTGGTTCTCGCGAGAACATCGCCCGCGCCAAGGGCGAGATCGTGGCGCCCCTGGCTGTCGCCCCGGCGAGCACCGTCGCTCCCGAGCCGCGCCTGTTCATGTGCGCGGACGGCGACTACACGCCCTTCATCGCGCGCGAGTTCGCCGCTCCGGCGGGCGTTCCCGTCACGCTCGTGGGCTCGGCGGAGGGCTGCTTCGCCGGCGCCGCCAACGTCACGCTCGATGACGAGGCGCACCCGAGCTTCGATCTCAAGATCGCTGGCGAGGATGGGGCTCGTCGCGTCACGCTCTCGCTTACGGGCTCGCAGGTCGTGCCTGACTTCCTGCTTGCGCTCTCCGTTGCCTGCCACATGGGCGTCGATGCGCACGCCGCCGTCTGTGCGCTCTCGTCGCTCGCGCCTGCGCACATGCGCCAGGAGGTCGTCCGCGCCGCATGTGGCTGCCGCATCATCGATGACTCCTACAACGCCGCGCCCGACTCCGTCGCCGCGGCCCTGAACGCCCTCTGCAGCATGAAGGCGGAAGAGGGCGGCCGCCGCATCGCCGTGCTCGGCGAGATCGGCGAGCTCGGTGACGAGGAGGAGCGCCTCCACGAGCTCGTGGGCGCCTATGCCGCCGCAAAGCCGCTCGACATGCTCGTCATCGTCGGTACGGATCGCGCGGACCACATGGAGTCCGCCGCGAGGCTCATGGGTTTCTCCGAGGACAAGATCGTTCGCGTCGATGACGTCCATGCACTCACGAGCGTCATGTCGGGCGTGCTCGCGCCCGAAGACCTCGTTCTCGTCAAAGCGTCTCGCGCGGCTATGCTCGACGTATTCGTGAAGGCGGTGACGGCGTAAGTGCTGACCAATCTTCTCGTTGGGTCCCAGTACCCGACCTACCAGGTGTTTGTGTCCTTCTTCGTCTCGTGTCTCATCACGGCGCTCCTCATGCCACCGTTCATCCGCCTCATGCGCAAGGACGGCATCGGCCAGCAGGTCCGTGCGGACGGCCCGCAGACGCACCTCGTGAAGCAGGGCACACCCACGATGGGCGGCGTGATCATCCTCGCCGGCATGATCCTCACGACCGTGCTCTTCGCTCGCTGGACGCCCGACCTCATCCTCTGCGTCGCCGCCACGATCGCGACGGGCCTCCTCGGCCTGCTCGACGACGTCGAGTCCGTGAGTCACGGGCGCTCGCTCGGCCTCACCCCGTCGCAGAAGATGCTCGGCCTCATCGTCATCTCTGTGTCCTTCTGTCTGCTCGCCGTCAACTGGGTGGGCGTTCCCCCGACGATCACCTTCCCGGGTGGCTTCACGCTCGACCTGGGCGTGCTTGGCTTCAACATCGGCGGCGTCAGCGTGCCCTGGCTCTATCTGATTTTCGTGTTCCTGCTGCTTGCGGGCCTCTCCAACGCCGTTAACCTCACCGATGGCCTCGATGGCCTTGCGGGCGGCACCGTCATGGTCGTCATGCTCGCCATGTCGATGGTCGCCTTCTCCTACGACGAGATCAACCTCTCCGTGTTCGCTGCGGCGAGCGCCGGCGCGTGCGTGGGATTCCTCTGGCACAACTGCTATCCCGCGGCCATCTTCATGGGCGACACGGGCTCGCTTGCGCTGGGCGCGGGCTTCGCTGCCCTTGCGGTCCTCACGAAGACTGAGGTGACGTCACTTGTCATGGGCGGCCTCTTCATTTGCGAGGCTCTCTCCGTGATGCTTCAGGTAATCAGCTTCAAGTCCACCGGCAAGCGCATCTTCCTGATGGCGCCGCTGCACCACCACTTCGAGAAGAAGGGCTGGAGCGAGACGAAGGTGGTCATCCGCTTCTGGATCGTGAGCGCCATGTTCGCCGCGGTGGGCTTCGCACTCTACTTCCAGCTTCGCTAACGACGGGCCGCCCTCGGGCGGCCTTCTCGCATCTGCTCGTGCCCGCGACGCACAACAAGCCGTGCGTGCGGCGTGGTCGCACGAGTGGCACGGCCCTGCGGGCTGCCGAGACGCTGACGCCATGGCAGCGGGCAGGGACGCACCACACACTGAAATGACGAGCCAAAGGGGGCTTTCACATGACTGACGGCAAACTTGGGGACGTTTGCGTCCTTGGCCTTGGCAAGACGGGAGAGGCCGTTGCCGAGTACCTTCTCGCCCAGCGCGATGATGGCAGGGTGAGTTCCGTGACCGTGGTGGGCGGCGCCAAGAGCGCCCCGTCTGACGAGTCGCTCGCCCTCGAGCATGAGGGTGCGAAGGTCGTCTACGGCACCGAGGACGTCGAGGGCGACTTCGACCTCGCGATCGCCTCTCCGGGCATCTCCGAGTTCAGCGACTTCTATGCGAGTGGCAAGGCCACCTCCAAGGAGATTATCGGCGAGCCCGAGCTTGCCTGGCGCGAGAGCCCCGAGCGCTGGGTTGGCATCACCGGCACCAACGGCAAGACCACGACGACCACCCTCGCCCGCGACCTCCTTCGCGCGGGTGGCCTTGCCGCCGAGGCGGTCGGCAACATCGGAACGATGGCCATTGGCGAGGTCGCCAGGCGCGCTCCCGGCGAGTGGCTCGTGGCCGAGCTCTCGAGCTTCCAGCTTGCGGGGACGGTCGAGCTGCATCCCCACGTGGGCGTGCTGCTCAACGTCACGCCTGACCACCTCTATTGGCATAAGACCATGGAGAACTACGCCGCCGCCAAGGAGCGCCTCTTCCGGAACATGGACGCCGGCGACCTCGCCGTCATCTCCGACGGAGACTCCTGGTGCCGTGACATCGCCGCGCGCTGCGAGGCGCGTGGCCTGCGCGTCTGCCATCTGCTTGCCGCGGGCGAGGCCCCCGAGGCCACGACCGCGAACGCCGCGTGGGAACGTACCGACGGCATGCTCGTCGTGCGCCTTGACGGCCGCGACGTCGAGCTCGTGAACAAGGGCGACCTCTCGATCGCCGGCGATCACAACGTCGAGAACGCGCTGGCCGCCTCTGCGCTCGCGCTTGCGTGCGGCGTTGATGCCGTCGACGTCCGCGCCGGGCTTCTCGCCTTCAGTCCGCTCGAGCATCGCATCGAGCCGTGCGGCGAGCTTGCCGGCGTGCGCTTCGTGAACGACTCAAAGGCCACGAACACCGATGCGGTCTCCAAGGCGCTCACCGCCTTCGAGCCCGGCCGCGTCATCATTCTCCTTGGCGGACACGACAAGGGCACGGACCTTTCCGAGATGGCCGCAGACGTCGCTCGCCACGCCCACGTCGCCGTGTGCTTCGGCGAGGCAGGGGAGCGCATCGCTGCGGCGGTCGAGGCCGCCGGTGGCGCGGTGGTTCGCGCCGAGCACCTCGAGCAGGCGCTCGATGCCGGCATCGAGGCAGCGCGTCCCGGCGATACCGTGCTTCTCTCGCCCGCGTGCTCGTCTTTCGATGAGTTCTCGGGCTTCGAGGAGCGTGGCCGCGTCTTCAAGTCCCTCGTCGCCAATCGCATCGCCAAGGGGAGCAACTAGTGTCTTCACGCGCCAACGCCAGCGTGGCTTCTGCGCGCGGCTCCCGGGCGGGCCGCGAGGAGTCGTCTGCCTCAAACATAGAGCGCAAGATCATGGGCGTGCCCGCTTCGATCATGAAGCCGAGGCTCGTGTTCGTCGCGGCCGTCGTCGCGCTGACGTGCTTCGGCCTCGTCATGATCTTCTCGGCCTCCTCGATCGAGGCTCTGTCCGAGCAGGGTGACGCTGCGTATTACCTGAAGCGTCAGCTGCTCTGCATCGGCCTTGGCCTCATACTCGCGTTCTGCACGGGATTCTTCGACTATCACAGTATCTGCTCGAGGCCCGTGCTGCTGTTCCTCTGGGTCGTGACGATGGGCATGCTGGTCGTCGTCTTCGTCGCCGGATCGGGTGCCAACGGAGCGACGCGCTGGCTCAGCGTGGGACCGCTCCGCATCCAGCCCTCGGAGTTCGCCAAGGTCACGGTCTTGTACGCGGCCGCCACGCTTGCCTCGGAGTTCTTTGGCGGCCGCGCGATGTCGTATGGCTCGTTCGCGATCACTGCGGGAGTCGCCCTCGGCGGGCCGCTCGGGCTCATCCTCGTCCAGCCAGACAAGGGAACCACGGGCATCATCGTCTTGATGATCGTCTCGCTCGCCTATGCCTCGGGCTTTCGGCGCGACCTGATCGTCAAGGTCCTTGGCGCCCTGTGCGCCATGGCGATGGTCATCGTCCTTTCCGACGACTACTCGCGCCAACGCGTCCTCACGATGCTCAATCCCTGGCTGGATCAATGGGACTCCGGCTATCAGCTCACGCAGGGGTTCATGGCCTTTGGCTCCGGCGGTCTTTTCGGCCGTGGCCTCGGCATGAGCGTCGCCAAGTACTCCTACCTCCCCGAGGCACACAACGACTTCATCTTCGCCGTCATCGGCGAGGAGCTGGGCCTCGTGGGCACGCTCTCCGTCGTTGCGCTTTTCGTGCTCCTCGCGTATGAAGCCAAGAAGATCGCCGATTCCGCCCCCGACCTCATGGGCCGTCTCATCGTCATCGGAGCGACGACCCTGTTCCTCACGCAATTCTTCCTGAACGTCTTTGGCGTGCTCGGCTTCTTCCCGCTCTCCGGCAAGCCCCTGCCGTTCTTGAGCTATGGTGGATCCTCGATCATGAGCTGCCTGGCGCTGGCGGGGGCCATCGTGGGCGTCTCGAGGCATTCGAGCCTTCCCGAGACGGAGCACGACCGTCGTCGTAGACAGATCGGCGTCGTCTCGGACGAGGAGGACACGGGCGTCGGCGAGGCGCACGTGAGGGGCGTCGGATACGCGACGTCTCCCACGAGTAGGCCTAGCTCGCGTGGTTCCGGCTACTCCGGTGCAGGTTCGCGCGCCGCCTCGATGCCGCTTCAGGGCAGGCCCTCGTCGGGCGGTGCCTTCACCGTCGTCGAGGGAGGGGCAGGCAGGGCCGCTGGCCCCCGCCAGAGGATCAACCTCCAGGGCGACGCGCGCTCGCGTCTGCGTTCGGACGATAGGGGTCCCAGGGTCCGCAACAGCGGCGGTGCCTCGGGTGGTTCAAACAGACCAAGGAGAAGGGGATAGCGATGGCAGACAAGCTCAGGATCGCGATTGCGGCAGGCGGTACGGCTGGCCACATCAATCCGGCGCTTGCGCTCGCGGAGGAGCTTCGCGACCGCGGACACGAAGTGACCTTCTATGGCCGCCCCTCCAAGCTCGAGGGCACGCTCGTGCCAGCCGCGGGCTTCGATCTCGTGCCCGTCGAGGTCACGGGCTTTGACCGCTCTCGCCCCTGGACCGCGCTTACGTCGCTCTATCGCGTCTGGTCCGCGAAGAGGGCCCTCGGCAAGCTCTTCCGCGCGCAGGGCGCGCCCGATGTCGCCTGCGGATTTGGCGCCTACGTCGAGGTTCCGCTCCTGGGCTGGTGCAAGGACGCTCACGTACCCTATCTGCTTCACGAGCAGAACTCCGTTCCGGGGCTTGCCAACAAGATGATGGCGGCTCACGCGGAGCGCGTCTGCATATCCGTGCCCGCCGCGCGCGAGGTCTTCGCCCGTGCGGACAAGCCCGAGCTCGTGGTGCTCACGGGCAACCCCGTTCGCAGGAGCGTCATCGCGGGCTCGCGCGGGGCCGGCCGTGAGGCGCTTGACATCCCCGCCGACGCCACACTGCTGCTCGTCTTTGGTGGCAGCCTTGGCGCGCGCACCCTCAACGAGGGCATGGCGGCCCTCAAGGAGCGCCTGCTTGCGGTTGACGGACTCTATGTCGTGCAGTCGACGGGCAAGGGCGGCTATGACGCCGCCGCGGAGGCCCTCGCGCTCACGGAGGATCAGGCCAGGCGCTGGCGCCTTCTTCCCTACATCGACAACATGGGAGACGTGCTCGCCTCCGCGGACCTCGTGCTCTCGCGTGCCGGCGCCTCATCCATCGCGGAGATTGCCGCTCTCGGCGTACCCTCCGTGCTCGTTCCATATCCCTTCGCCACGGCGGACCACCAGACCACGAACGCCCGCTACCTCACCGACGCGGGCGCCGCGGTGCTCTTCACCGATGAGGAGGTCTCCGGCGAGGCGTTTGCCGAGAAGCTCCTTACGCTCGTGACGGATGCGCAGGAGCGCGGCGCCATGCGCGAGCGCGCCCGGGGCCTTGCCCAGGATCGTGCCGCCGTCAAGCTCGCCGACGAGCTCGAGGCCGTCGCGCGCGCCTAGGTCCCGCGGACAGAGTTGTGCCGGCGCGTACCTTGAGCTCGCTCCAGCTTACGTCGTTGCCATTTGCAAGTCCGAGGCGTCGCATGCCCAGAGGCCGAGGTGCCGAGGGCCTGCAGCGCCTCGGCCTTTGGCGTTCCTGATGAAGACGGGCATGCTTGCACACGCGACCGTGGGGCTGGGCTAAACTAAAGAGCTGTATGCGAATCCAACGCGTGTCTTATGGCATGCGGACAGGTGCGGCTATCGCCGCCACAAACAAGAGGGGAGCCATCGCATGGCAACCACTTCTGAGAAGCTTCCGTTCGAGCGCGTCCACATCATCGGCATTGGTGGTGCCGGCATGAGCGGCATCGCGCTCGTCCTCCACGAGCGTGGCATTCACGTCACCGGCAGCGACCTCAAGAGCTCTCGCTACGTCCGCGAGCTCGAGGCTGCCGGCATCGAGGTCCACGTTGGCCATGACGCCGCCACGATCGACGCCGTGAACCCTGACGTCGTCGTTATCTCGACGGCCATTCCGGAGTCTAACCCCGAGGTCATCCGCGCGCGCGAACTTGGCATCGACGTCTGGCCGCGCGCCAAGATGCTCCCCGCCCTCTCTCTCGGCCACAAGACCATCGCGGTTTCCGGCACCCACGGCAAGACCACCACGTCTTCCATGGTCACCACCATGCTTGACCGCATGGAGCTCGACCCGTCGTTCCTCATCGGCGGCTTCGTCGAGGGCTACGACACGAGCGCTCACAGCGGCAAGTCCGAGTTCTACGTGGCCGAGGCCGACGAGTCCGACGGCTCGTTCCTCTTCTTTGATCCGACCGTCGTCGTGGTCACCAACATCGAGGCGGACCACCTCGACCACTACGGCACCATCGAGAACCTCGAGAACACCTTCGGCCAGTTCATGGGTTCCGTGGGCGAAGACGGCTGGGTCGTCGCCTGTGGTGAGTCCGAGCGCGTGCGTAGGGTCGCCGCCTCCTGCGGCCGCAAGGTCGCCACGTATGGCTTCGAGGGCGATGGGGAGTTCGACTACGTCTGCGTCCCCGAGCCGACGCACCACTCCATCGAGAGCCATCTCACGGTGAAGACCCCCTCTGGCGCCGAGGTCAAGGTCGTCATCAAGGCCAACCCCGGCCGTCACAACATGCTGAACGCCACCGCCGCCATCGCCGTGGCGGACGTCCTCGGCCTCGACATCGAGAAGGCCGCTGCCGCCCTCTCCACCTTCGCCGGCGTCAAGCGCCGCTTCACCCACGTCGGCGACGTGGACGGCATCACCGTCGTCGATGACTACGGCCACCACCCCACGGAGGTCGCCGCGACCCTCTCCGCCGCCTCTGGCCTCGACTATGACCGCGTGGTCGTCGTCTTCCAACCGCACCGCTACACGCGCACCCAGGCCCTGGCGGAGCAGTTCGGCCGCGCCTTCGACAATGCCGATGTCCTCTTCGTGATGGACGTCTTCTCCGCGGGCGAGATGCCGATCCCCGGCATCTCCGGCAAGACCGTCGCCAACTCCGTCAGGGAGAACGGCCATGTCGCCGAGGTGAACTACGTCCCTAACCGTCGTGAGCTCATGGCGCGCCTCGTCGAGGAGGTCCGTCCCGGTGACATCCTCCTGACCATGGGCGCCGGTGACGTCACCCTCGTGGGTCCGACGTTCATCGAGGCCAAGAACGAGGCCTAGGGGCTGCGCTTGAGTCTGGCTAACGCATATCTCACACTCTCCGGCGCCGTCGACGCGGATATCACTCGCGGCGAGCGCCTCGCGCACCGCACGACGTATCGAATCGGTGGTCCCGCGGCGATGCTCGCCGTCTGCCACACGCCAGCGGCCCTCTCTCGCGTGATCGAGGTCCTCGGCGCCCAGGGCGTCGAGTGGGTCGTCATGGGCAAGGGCTCAAACCTGCTCGTCTCGGACGCCGGCTTTGACGGCTGCGTCATCGTCCTCGGTCGCGAGTTCTCCCGCATCGAGGTCCTGGCGGAGGACAACAAGATCGTCGCGGGTGCTGCCGTCCCGCTTTCGCGCGTGGTGACCGCGGCGACGAAGGCGTCGATGTCGGGCCTGGAGTTCGCCTGCGGCATCCCGGGCACGCTTGGTGGCGCCGTCTCCATGGACGCGGGCACGCGTCGCGAGTGGATCGGCCGTCGCATCGAGAGCCTCGTGGTCTTCCGTCCCGGAAGGGGCCTCATGCGCGTCTGGGGCACCGACGTCGAGTGGGGCTATCGTTGGACGAGCCTTGGCGGCGCGGACATCGTCCTCGAGGCGACGCTCGCCCTCGACCCCGGTGACCGCGCTGAGATCACCGCCCAGATGGAGCAGCTCCTCGCGCGCAGGCGCGCGACGCAGCCCATGGGCAAGCCCTGCTGCGGCTCGGTCTTCAGGAATCCTCCCGGAGACAGGGGTGCGGCCCAGCTCGTCGAGGCATGCGGCCTCAAGGGATACTCCTCCGGCGGCGCTCAGATCTCTGACGTGCACGCAAACTTCGTCGTAAACAACGGCACCGCCACCGCGGCCGACGTCCTGGCCGTCATGAGGGCGATGCATGACAGGGTGAGGGAGGCAACGGGTGTCGACCTCCAACCGGAAGTTAAGTTCCTCGGCTTCACGTCGTAGCGCGCGCGGTCGCGTCGCCACGCCGCGTGGCTCCTCAAAGATAGCTTCGCGCACAGGATCGGGTCGCCCGGCCTCTGGGCTGGCGTCCGCGCGTCCCAAGGCGCGAGTGACCCCCAGAGTCGCCCCCGGCGCTCCGGCGGGCTCCAAGGCGGGTGGTCGCGGCAAGCTCAATACCCCGGCCTCGCGCCCCAAGACGCCCTCATCATCGTCTCGCGAGGTACTGCGCGGGCGCGATGGGGGCTCGGGCGGCAACGTCAATGTGCGCAGGGTTGCCGTTGGCGCGGGCATCGTCGCCGGCCTCGCTCTTGTCTCGCTGATCGTGCTTCTCGTCTTGGCGCAGCTGCCGGTCTTCGTGATCACCGGCATCAACGCCACGGCGTCCGAGCACGTGAGCGAGTCCCAGATCGCCAAGCTCGCCTCCGTCGAGGAGGGGACGACGCTGCTCAACGTCGACACCTCCCAGATCACGGAGAAGGTCTCGAAGAATCCCTGGGTCAAGCGCGTCATCATCAAGCGCGAGTTCCCGGATACGCTCGGGGTCTCCGTCGAGGAGCGTTCGGTTGCCGCGCTCGTCGTCATTGGCGGCGGTACGAGCGTGTGGGCGCTTGGTGACGACGGCGTCTGGATCGAGCCCGTGCAACTCGATACCTCTTCCGGGGAGGACGTCGTCCAGCTCGCCCTCGCCCGTGCGCAGGAGATGGGCTGCCTGCTCATCGCCAACGTGCCGGCCACGGTCAACCCCGCGCAGGGCGCGCCCTCGACCGATGACCCCATCCTTGATGTCCTGACCTACCAGAGCCAGCTCCCGGATTCCATCAGCTCCGAGGCTCAGGTCTTCTACGCCGCGAGCTCCGGAAGCATTTCCGTCGTTCTCAAGAGCGGTCTCGAGGTCTCCCTTGGCGCGGCGAACGATGTCTCCGCAAAGGCCCAGGCTCTGAGCGAGATCATGGCGAACTACGGCGATCAGCTCACCTACGTCAACGTTCGCGTCCCGAGCAAGCCCACCTACCGCAAGGTCGCGGATGGCACCACGCTTTCTGGCGCCGCCAGCACCGTGGCGCAGATTACGGCCGAGTCCACGCCGGCGACAACCTCTTCCTCGAGCGATGACTCCGGCGAGGATGCCGGCGACGGCTCGGATGGTGACTCCGCCGGAGACTCTGGCCAGTACGAAGATGCGGGGGCGGACGAGGAATAACATCGCTACCGCCAGCGGTCCCAATCTGCAGTTCGCGTGAAAAAACGCCAACAATTTGTTGACAGGGGAGCGCCATATATGACAGTATGTGCCGCTTTACCTTTCGGGTAGAGCTAAACCTGAGCTTGAGAGTTTGAAGAATATGGCTAAACACAGCGCCACTAAGACGGGCCCCGCCCACAGAAGAACGACCACAACAAGCACTGCCACGCAAGGAGGAACCATGAGCGCCACCGATACCCTCAGCAACTACCTCGCCGTCATCAAGGTTGTCGGAGTCGGCGGTGGCGGCACCAACGCCGTCAACCGCATGATCGAGGAGGGCATCCGCGGCGTCGAGTTCGTGGCTGTCAACACCGATGCACAGGCTCTCGCCATGTCTGACGCGGACGTGAAGGTCCACATCGGCACCGACATTACCAAGGGCCTTGGCGCTGGCGCCAACCCCGAGGTCGGCGCTCAGGCCGCCGAGGACTCCCGTGACGAGATCAAGGCCGCCCTTGCCGGCGCCGACATGGTCTTCATCACCGCGGGCGAGGGCGGCGGCACCGGCACCGGCGCTGCCCCCGTTGTCGCTGACATCGCCAAGAACGACGTGGGCGCCCTCACCATCGCCGTCGTCACCAAGCCGTTCACCTTCGAGGGCCGCAAGCGCACCGCCAGCGCCCTTAGCGGCGTCGAGAACCTCTCTGAGAACGTCGACACCCTCATCGTCATCCCGAATGACCGCCTCCTCGACCTCGCCGAGAAGAAGACGACCATGCTCGAGGCCTTCCGCATGGCGGACGACGTCCTGTGCCAGGGCACGCAGGGCATCACGGACCTCATCACCGTCCCGGGCCTCATCAACCTCGACTTCGCTGACGTCTGCACGATCATGCGCGGCTCTGGCACGGCCATGATGGGCATCGGCATGGCCTCTGGCGACAACCGCGCCACCGACGCCGCCCAGGAGGCCATCTCCAGCCGCCTGCTCGAGAGCTCCGTCGACGGTGCCACCCGCGTCCTGCTCTCCATCGCCGGCAACAAGGACCTCGGCATCACCGAGATCTCCGACGCCGCAGACCTCGTCGCTTCCAACGTTGACCCCGAGGCCAACATCATCTTCGGAACCACGGTCGACGAGAGCCTGGGCGATCAGGTCCGCATCACCGTCATCGCCACCGGCTTCGCCGATGCCTCCCAGCAGCCGTCCCTCCTCGGTGACTTCCGCGCTCCCGCTGCGGTCGAGACCTCGGCCCCGGCCCCCGCTGCCGCTCCCGCCCGCCCTGCCGCGAGCACCACGGGCAGCAAGGAGTTCGACATTCCTGACTTCCTGAAGCGTGGCCGCCTGTAATGACGAGCCCTTCGCTCACCCGGTACGTCTCGAACGGCGTGACCCTGCTCGGCGATACCGATCGCCCGGGCGGGGTCACGTTCGCGTTTACCGAGCGTGAGGGTGGAGTCTCAAAAGGCCAGTTCGCGAGCCTGAACCTGGGGTCTCGCTGCGGCGATGACCCAGCGGACGTCGCGGAGAACCGCGCGCGTGCGCTCGCCGCCGTGGGGGCCGCGCGCATCGCCGACAACCTCGTGGAGCCCAAGCAGGTCCACGGGGACAATGTGGTCGTCATTCGCGACGCCGCGCCAGAGGCCATCGAGGCCGCCCGCTTCGAGGCGCTCGAGGGGGCGGACGCCATCGTCTGCACGGTCCCCGGCGTTCCCGTGCTCCTGTGCTTTGCGGACTGCGTCCCGGTTGTGCTCGTGGCGCCCGGGGCGTTCGCGATCATCCACTCCGGCTGGCGCGGGACGCTCGCGCGCATCTCCGCCAAGGCCCTCGGCATTCTCTGCCGCGAGGCGAACGCTCGCCCGGACGAGGTCTATGCCTACGTCGGCCCGCACATCCTTGGCGAGGACTACGAGGTGTCACCCGAGCTGCTGCAGACCTTCGTGGATGAGTTTGGTAGCATGGTTCATGCTGCCTCGACGAACTCGAACCTCGACTTGTCCGCAGCCATAGTGTGTGCCCTCGGGGATGCCGGCCTTCCTGCCGCCAACCTCGTGGATTCGTGCGTTTCCACGGCCGCCAACACCGGTCGTTTCTTTTCGTATCGAGCGGAAGGGGGGCTATGCGGTCGTCACGCTGCTATCGCCTACCTCTCGTAACGGCAACGCTCGCCCTTGTGGGCGCGCTCGCGCTCTCGGGTTGCGCGGATTCCTCCGCGTCCGAGACGCTGACCGTCGCGGGTTCCACCACGGTGCTTCCCATCGCCGAGATGGCTGCCGAGGATTTCGAGGCCAACACGGGCACGAACGTGCTCGTGAGCGGTCTTGGTTCCTCTGCCGGCATCGAGGCGGTCTCCAACGGCACTGCGGATATCGCCACCTCGAGCCGCCAGCTTACGGCGGAGGAGTCCGAGCACGAGCTTGTCGAGACGGTCATCGCGCATGACGGCATCGCCGTCATCGTGAGCCCGGAGAACCCGGTCAAGGACCTCACCACCGAGCAGCTCCGAGACATCTATGCCGGAAAGATTCGCAACTGGAGTGAGGTCGGCGGTCCTGATCTCGCCATTCAGGTCGTGAACCGCGATGAGGCCTCCGGCACTCGCGAGGCGTTCCGCACGATTGTCATGGGCGACGTCTCGTTCGACCGCACCGCCGCGGTTCTCCCCGGCACGGGGCAGGTCCGCGATGTCGTGAGCCGCACGCCCGGTGCCATCGGCTACATCTCCATCGGCTTTGTCGACAACGACTTCGCCAGCACCTCCGTGAGCTCCCTGACAATCGACGGCGTCGAGGCGACGGAGGAGAACGTCGAGGACGGGTCTTATCCCATCTCGCGCGACCTCTACTTCTTCACCAACGGAGACCCGCAGGGCGCCGCCTATGACTACATCTCCTACGTCCTCTCCGATGCCATGAACGACACCATCCGCGACGCGGGCTACATCCCCGCCCACCAGATGCAGGGAGAGGGGAGTGAGGGCAAGTGAGCGACACCACCAGCGCCCCGTCTCAGCAGACCGCGAGCCTGAAACAGGTGACGCGCGCCACGCGCATGAAGGAGACTGCCCTCAAGAACCTCTTCCTCGCCTGCGCGTGCGTTGCGGTCTTGGCCGTCATCCTCATTTTCATCTTCACCTTCTGGAAGGCGATCCCGGTCATCACCCAGATCGGGCTTGGAGACTTCTTCAGCCTCAGCTGGGCTCCCACAGAGGGCCACTACGGCATCCTTGCCCTGCTCGCCGGCTCTGGCATCGTCACGGTGGGCTCCCTTGCCCTTGGCGTGCCCCTTGCCGTGGGCTGCGCGGTCTTCCTGACGGAGATTGCCGGCAAGAAGCTCGCGAGCGTCGTCAGCACCGCCGTTGACCTGCTCGCCGGCGTGCCGTCCGTCGTCTACGGCTTCTTCGGCCTCGTCATCCTCCGCCCGATCGTGGCCAAGATCACGGGTGGCCTGGGCTTCGGCGCCCTCACGGTCTGGCTCGTGCTCGCCATCATGATCGTGCCCACCATCACCACGCTCACGATGGACGCGCTGCGCTCCATCCCCATGGGCATTCGCGAGGCGAGCTTCGCGATGGGCGCCACGCGCTGGCAGACCATCTACAAGGTCGTCCTTCCCGCGGCGAAGATGGGCATCGTGAACGCCGTGGTCCTCGGTATGGGTCGCGCCATCGGCGAGACGATGGCCGTCCTCATGGTCGTGGGCAATGCGCCCGTCATCCCTGCCGGCATCGCAAGCCCGCTTTCCACGCTCACGAGCCAGGTCGCGCTTGACATGGGCTACTCGAGCGGCCTCCACAGGAGCGCTCTGTTTGGCATGGGTTGCGTGCTGTTCATCATCTCCGCGGCGCTCGTGGGCATCGTTCGCAAGATGTCGAGCATGAGGGAGGATGGCCGCGGACGCTCGAAGCATCGCCGTGCCAAGGCCGCGGACCGCGCGGCCGTCGCCGCCGGCGGCATCTCGTTCGACCATCCCGAGGATCCCGCGGAGCACGCGCCCGTGCAGGTCCTCACCGGCGATGACGTCACTCCCGTTACCGGCGTCGTCACGGAGCCCCGAGAGGGCAGCCGCGCCCGTATCAAGCGCCTTCTTGCCCAGGGTTCCTCCTCTGCCGGCGGCTCGAACAAGAACCGCACGAATGACCTTATGATCGGCGTCTTCCGCGCCGCGGGCGTCATCGCGACGGCGGTTCTCGTCCTCATCATCGGCTTCGTTGCCGTGAACGGTCTGCCCGTGATGTCGCTCGATTTCATCTTTGGCTGGCCCGAGGGCGTTAACGCGGAGGGCGGCATCTTCCCGACGATCGTCTCGACCCTCTACGTCACGGCGCTCGCCATGCTCATCTGCGTGCCGATCGCCGTCCTCGCGGCAGTCTACCTCGCGGAGTACGCGAAGCAGGGTCGTCTCGTCACCTTCATCCGCTACGCCGCAGACACGCTCTCGTCCGTCCCGTCCATCGTGATGGGCCTCTTCGGCTACGCGCTCTTCGTCGAGGCGATGGGCTTTGGGCTCTCGATGCTCTCCGCCGCCCTCGCCCTCGCGCTCATGATGCTCCCAATCGTCATGCGCACCACGGAGGAGGCTATTCGCTCGGTGCCCCGCTACATCCGCTGGGGCGCCTATGGCCTCGGCTCCACGAAGTGGCAGGTCGTCTCCAAGATCGTTCTTCCGAGCGCCTTCCCGCGGATCGCCACGGGCATCGTCCTCGCCATCGGCCGCGCCATCGGCGAGACGGCCGTCGTGCTCTACACGATGGGCCAGGCGATCAACCTGCCCCTCACGCCGCTTGACTCCGGCCGTCCGATGACCATCCACCTGTACCAGCTTGCCAACGAGGGCATCAACATGCAAGCCGCCTATGGCACCGCCCTTCTGCTCATGGTGATGATCCTGGCCTTTAACATGTTCGCGCGCTACCTGTCGCGTCGTTCCGCATCGAAGTCGAAGGGAAACTAGCATGACCGTCTATCGCCACGCGCCTGAGAACGGCGGCATGGGCATCCACGTCGAGGACTTTGGCTTCTGGTACGGAGACTTCCACGCGCTCTCCGGTGTCACCATGGATGTCGCGCCCAACAAGATCACGGCCTTCATCGGCCCGTCCGGCTGCGGCAAGTCGACCTTCCTGCGCTGCATGAATCGCATGAATGACCTCATCGAGGGCACTCACACCGCGGGCGTCATGTCCCTTGACGGCGCCGACATCTATGCGGAGGGCGTCGACCCGGTCGACCTTCGCCGTCGCGTTGGCATGATCTTCCAGCAGCCCAACCCCTTCCCGAAGTCGATCTACGAGAACGTCGCCTTTGGCCCACGCCTTTTGGGCGTGACCAGCAAAGGTGACCTCGATGACATCGTGGAGGAGTCGCTCAAGCGCTCGAACCTCTGGAAGGAGGTTGCGGACCAGCTCGACAAGAACGGCCTCGCCCTCTCTGGTGGCCAGCAGCAGCGTCTCTGTATCGCGCGCACCCTCGCCGTCCAGCCCGACGTCCTTCTCATGGACGAGCCCTGCAGCGCCATCGACCCGACGAGCGTCCAGCGCGTCGAGGACCTCATGGCCGAGCTCTCGAGCGAGATGACCATCATCATCGTCACCCACAGCATGCAGCAGGCGGCCCGTATCTCTGACTACATGGCCTTCTTCCTGCAGGAGCACGCGGGCGAGCCTGCCGGACTCGTCGAGTACGGCGACACGAACGAGATTTTCAACTCCCCGAGCGACCAGCGCACCGAGGACTACATCACCGGCCGCTTCGGCTGATTGCGACCATCCGGCCCAAAGCACCTGAGGAGGACACCATGCGTGAGGCATTCAATCGCCAGCTCACCGAGCTTCGCCAGGAGCTCGTCTACATCTACGCAAACATCGACCTTCAGCTCCACGAGGCGCTCGATGCCCTTGAGGAGGGCAACAGGGAGAAGGCCAAGGCCGTCAAGGCGGAGACGCGACGGCTCGATGACCGCTGCGCTGCCCTCGAGCAGAAGGCCTTCATGCTCATCGCCACGCAGCAGCCCGTCGCGAGCGACCTTCGTCTCATCCAGTTCGTGATCTACGCGAACTTCAACCTCGCGCGCATGTCCAACCACGTGCGCAACATCGCCAAGACCGCGAAGCGCTGCGCCGGTCGCGACGTCCCCGCGCAGCTCATCGACCTTCTCGTGGGCGAGGGGCACCTCGTCTACGGCGTCCTCTCGAACTGCGTCATGGCCATCGTGAACGAGGACCTGCGCCTCGCGTCCTCGCTACCCGTTCTCGACGAGCCGGTCGATGATCTCTACAAGCAGTTCTTCAGGCGCCTCTCCACGCTTGGCCCGGACGACGACAAGGATGCGGCAAGCCGCGTCATCATGGCGTCCCGCATGCTCGAGCGCATCTCCGACAACGCTGTCGAAGTGGGCGAGAAGCTCGTCTTCCTGCTCACGGGCAAGCGTCGTAACCTTGATGACCTGCAGGACCTCGACGACGATGACCTCGCCGAGATGTACGCCGCCCGCAGTGCCGGCCTCGTGGCGGACAAGCAGGTCGACGAGGAGCTCGTGGGTCAGATTCCCGAGCTCAAGAACGATGGGACCGCGCCGACCGCGAAGGCTGAGGGTGAGTGCGATGGCCAGTAGCGAGGACGCTGTCGCGAGCGTCGTGGACCTCGAGCCCGAGGCCGCCTACCAAGCCTTCATGGACGAGCGCCATGCCCGGATCATGGATCAGATCGCGGAGGCGTGCTCCCGTTCCGGACGCGAGCTCTGCGAGGTTACGGCCTTTGCGGTCTCCAAGACGGTTGGACCCCGCGAGGTCGTCGCTGCCATGCGCGCCGGCTGGGACGCATTTGCCGAGAACCGACCGCAGGAGCTCGTCCGCAAGCTCGACGCCTTTGCGGCCGCTGGCGTGGAAGCCCCCCGCTTCGACATGATCGGCAACCTCCAAAAGAACAAGATCAACCAGGTGCTGGGCCGTGCCGAGCGTATCCAGTCGATCTCGAGCCTCGAGCTCGCCCGCGCGGTGTCCGAACGCGCCGTCCGTGCCGGCTTCGTCATGCCGGCGCTGCTTGAGTGCAACGTCAGCGGCGAGGAGAGCAAGGGCGGCTTCTCGCCTGATGAGGTTCGCGAGCAGGCGGAGGAGCTCGTTGGTCTCGAGGGCCTTGCCTTCGAGGGCCTCATGACGATGGCCCCGGCCCATGACCCCGAGGCCGCTCGCGCGACCTTCTCGGGCGCGAGGGAGCTCGCATGCGACCTGCGCTCGCGCATGGGTTTTCCTCTTCCGGTTCTTTCCTGCGGAATGAGCGATGATTTTGGAATCGCGGTCGAGGAGGGCTCCACCCTCGTTAGACTTGGACGTATAGCGTTTTCCTCCGAGTACGGCCTCAAGTAGGCATACGCGGGGGCGCCACCTCGGCGCCCAGACGAGACATGGGAGACACCATGGGCTTTTTTGACAACATCAAGGACGCAGTCCAGGACCATCTCCGTCCTCAGGACAACCGCCAGGATGACTACTACGAAGACGAGTACGACGACTACGACGAGCCGTATGACGGCGATGCGGGCTACTACGATGATGCCCCGCAGCGCGGCGATCGCTACGCTGACCGCGGCCAGCAGCAGCAAGGCTCCGGTCTCCTCGGCAATCCCTCGCGTCCGGACGCTGACAGCATCAGCGTCTACACGCGTTCCGGCCGTCACCTCTCCGGCGACGATTTCGGTCGCGCCGGTGACGTCTATGGCTCCAACAACGCCTACGGCTCCGACGGCGCGTATCGTGCCGCGGATGACTCCTGGCGCAAGGACGACGCCGCTCCTCGCGACTTCCTTGGTGCTACGCACACCGATGAGCCCAGCTCCTTCGTGCCTCCCGCGACTCAGCCTGGCGTTTTTGGCGCCACGGGCAACACTCCTGGTGACGTGGGCCTGACTGCCGTTCCGCGCGTCACGAGCGGCAAGCTCCCGGCGTACGTTCTCAAGCCCACGAGCTATGACGACGTCCAGACCGTTGTTCGTCGCGTCCGCACCAACCAGCCCGTGGTGCTCTCCTTCAAGAACCTCAAGATCGAGGTCGCCAAGCGCATCCTCGACTTCAGCTTTGGCCTTGCCTGCGGCATTGACGGCTCGGTCGAGGAGCTCGGAGACCGCGTCTTCGTCGTGCTTCCGCAGGGCGTCGAGCTCTCCGAGACCGACAGGGCGAAGCTCACCCGCGAGGGTCTCGCCCGCTAGCTTTCCGCGCGCCTGTATTGTCCGGGGCGGTGGCTGCGTGCCGCCGCCCTTATGTTTGGAGTTTGCATGCCTGAGAACAACACTGCCCTTGCGGGCATCACGGTTGGCGTCATCGGCGCCGGTTCGATGGGCGGCGCCATCGCGCGCGGCCTCGTCGAGGCTGGCGCCATCGGGGGCTCCCGCGTCCTCGTCTGCGACCATAACGCCTCCAAGCTCGAGGCCCTCGCCGCCGAGGCGGGCGTGCGCGTGCTCGCCACGTCCGACGCGCTCCTTGCCGAGCACCCCGACGTCGTGGTGCTCGCGGTGAAGCCGCAGGTCCTTGGTGCCCTTCTTGCTCAGAGCGCGTCCGCGCTCGCCAGCTCGCTCGTCGTCTCGATTGCCGCTGGCACGGCGCTCTCGACGCTTGAGGCCGCGCTTCCCGCGTGCCGCGTCGTCCGCGTTATGCCCAACCTGCCCGTTTCCGTGCGCTCCGGTGCGTCCGCCGTTTGCGGTGGCAGCACGGCCACTTCCGCTGACATCGAGCTCGTTCGCGAGATGTTCGCTGCGCTTGGCTCCGCCAAGGTCATGCGCGAGGACCAGCTTGACGCCGAGGGTGCCGTCGTGGGCTGCGCGCCTGCCTACTTTGCCCTCATGGTCGACGCCCTGACCCGCGCCGGCGTTCGCGCTGGTCTGCCTGCCGCCGCCGCTCGCGAGATGGTCAACGCCACGATGCTCGGCGTTGCGGAGAGCCTCGCCAAATCTGGCGAGCACCCCCGTGCCTATATGGAGCGCGTGACCTCGCCTGGTGGCACCACCGCCGCTGCTCTCTATGAGCTTGAGCCGGCCCTAACTGAGGGCGCCTATGCCGCCGTCGACGCTGCCCTTGCGCGCACGGCCGAGCTGGCGAGAGGTTAGGCGTATGGGTGTTTATCAGGTAGCCCGCGTCATTTCGTCACTGGTCGACTTCTATCAGTGGCTCGTCGTCATCTGGTGCATCATGTCGTGGTTTCCTCGTCGCGATGGCAGCCTCCTCGATGACGTCGCCACGGTGATCAACAGCTTGGTCGAGCCCTACGTGGGAATCTTCCGTCGTTTCGTCCCGCCCATCGGTGGCATGGACTTCTCGCCGATGATCGCCCTCTTCGTGCTCGTCGCTGCCGAGAGGGCGCTCTTCCAGCTCCTGTTCGCGCTCGCCTAGGATACGCATGACCTCGCTCGCAACGCGCCATGTCATGCAGGCGAATAAGTCGAAGAACACGAAGCCCGAGCTCAAGGTTCGTGCGGCTCTCCGTGAGGCGGACCTTGGCGGTTATAGGCTCCACTGGAAGGCCGCTCCCGGCAAGCCCGACGTGTCCTATCCGGGCAAGCGCGTCGCCATCTTCGTGAACGGCTGCTTCTGGCATCGCTGCCCCTTCTGCTCGACGCGCTCGCCCAAGAGCAACGTCGAGTTCTGGGAGGAGAAGTTCGCGCGTAACCGCGCCCGCGACGAGCGCGACGTAGACGAACTCGTTCGCGCCGGATGGACGGTCCTCGTGGTCTGGGAGTGCCGCCTCAAGCGCGCTTGGGCTGAGGCGACGCTTGCCGAGCTCGTCCGTGAGGTGCGGCTCGCCGGTGTGGGTGCCGCGCGCCCGCGTGCGGGCATATCCCCTGCATCGAGCGAGGACATGCGCCCGAACCTCGTCTGGCCGCGTGGCGGTTCTGTGATTGTTATCGGCGCTCGCTCCACACGCAGACGTGTTCTCGCAGCTAGAAAGGTTCGCATGCGTCATAGTGGAAAGGGTGGCTCGCGAAGGGCCCACCCGCGTCGCCGCTAGCATGCTTGGAGGAGGCGAGCATGTCGATCTACGTCACATCCGATATTCACGGCCACGTCCACGCGCTGGACGAGGCACTCAATGCCGCCGCTCCCGGTGACGGTGACGTCGTCTACGTGCTCGGTGACCTGGTCGATCGCGGGCCGGATCCCCTTGGCGTCATCTCGCTCGTGCGCTCGATTCCTGGCGTGCACGTTCTCCTGGGAAACCACGAGCGCCTTATGCTCAATGCCATCGCCGCGACGGGAGATCCCGTTGACGGCGAGTTCTCGACCGCCCGTCTCGACTCCTCGAACTTCGTCGACTGGCTGAACTGGGTGCAGAACGGCGGATCCTCGACGGCCTCCCAGCTCGAGACCCTCGATGCCGAGAGGTACGCGGAGGTGCTTGTCTGGGTCGCGGGGCTTCCGCTCTATGACGTGGTGCGCGCCGGCGAGCGCGACTACATCCTCACGCATGCTGGCATCAACAGCGCCGACTCGCAGGCATGGCGTGCGGACAACCCCGAGGCCGATCTCTCTGACCACGCGGTGCTCGAGAACTACCTTGCCCAGCGCGACGAGGAGGAGCTCCTCTGGGTGCGTGACTGGTTCTGGGGCATGCCCACCGGCCTCGTGGACTCCCAGGGCATGGGCCCCGTCGTCGTTGCTGGCCATACGCCTTCGATTTACCTTTCCCGCCACTCTGACGACATGACCTCAGACTTCATGACGGAGGATGGCCGCGGGAAGATCGTCGAGCTCGGCGCCCGGCCCGAGACGGGCGGTGTCGCGGATCGCATCGACATCGACTGCGCCGCCGCCGCGGGCTGGCCCGTCGGCCGCGTCGGCATCCTGCGCCTTGACGATCGCGAGGCCTGGTATGCAGACGTGAGGGAGGGGGAGTAGTGGAGGCCGCTCGCGTCCGTGCCGCCAATGCCTCCGAGGTCGTCTGCGCCGCGTGGGCATCGGAGCTTGTCCGTGGCGTCGCATGGCTCGAGGACGTGGGTGCCAAGTGGGTGCGCCCGCATCGCTTCTGGCCCGAGCAGGAACGTGCCCTCGGTAGCTGCGCCGCATGGTATCCCGGCATTTATCGGCAGATGGCGCCATGTTGTGCGGGCGTCCGTCTCGAGTTCGAGACAGACGCGAGCGAGCTCGTCCTCGAGATTGCCCTCGATGCGGAGCCCGCGGCGACGTCTCGCGTGCTTGCGGGTGTTACCGAGAAGGGCCTCCTCGCCCCGGGCGCGCATGACGCGCTTGCGGTGGACGTCGACGGGAGGCGTCTCGCGGACGTTCCGCTCGACGGGGTTGAGCCGCCTGCCGAGCGCGGGACTCGCGGCAGCGAGGTCGCCTTCGAGCTCGCTGCCGGTGCCGCCTCAGGCGACCTTCTCCAGCTTCCGGGCTTTGCGGATGCGAGCCACGTCTGCGTGTGGCTTCCCGCCCTGAGGGGAGCCAGGCTTGGCCGTGTCTGCGGAAACGGCACCTTCCTGCGCCCGGTGGAGCGCGACGTGCCCGCCCGCCGCCTCCTCGTTCTCGGCGACTCCGTGGCCCAGGGCTTCGTGTGTGACTCTCCCGCAGCCTCTTGGCCCTCCATCGTCGCTCGCGAGCGTGGCCTCGAGCTCGTGAACCAGAGCGTCGGAGGCCAGGTCTTTCAGCCGAGCGCCCTCGTGGGCCTCGACCGTCTTGACGCCCCGGATGTCGTGATCGTGGCGCTGGGGGCAAACTACAGCTACGGCCGGGCCTCCGTCGCAGTCGTTTCTCGCGAGGTCACCGAGTACCTTTCGCGCGTTGACGCGCTCTGGCCGGATGCCTCGCTTCTCGTCATGGTTCCACCTGCTGGGGGAAAGACGTCCGTGCCTGGTAGCTGCTATCCTTTCATTGGCAAGATCATCGGCGACGCCGTCGCTCGCGTACGCGTCCGTCGCGTCTCTGAGGAGCGCGCCGCGGTGTATGAGGTCGTGCAGCCGGAGCTTGGCGAGGAGCTCCTCTCTGACGCGGATGGCCACCCAACGGCAGAGGGCGCACGTATTCTCGCGGACTTCGTCGGCGCCCGCCTCGACGAGTTGCTCGAATGCACTTGCCTGCGCGACTTTGGCCAGCTCGGCCGTTGTGGCGCCTGCCTTGGTACGGCTGCAACCCCAGAAGATGCCATCGCGGGTGAGCAAGACGATGACCCCGCGGACTCGATTGAAGACGAGGAGTAACCCATGACCGAGAATGCCACCAGGAACCCCATCGCCTCTCTGGCCAGTGAGGCCTTTGCCCATGAATACGCTCGTCTCCTTCAGGATTCCGAGGACGTTTCTCACGACCTCGCCTGGGCCGAGAGCTACCTCGCGAGCACCCGCGCGGGCCTCGGTGACGAGCCCGTTGCCTGGTCGAGCGAGCCCGTCTTCGTTGACGGCAACGGCCTGGAGCGGCTCGAGACCTTCTCCAACATCGCCTATTCCGTCCTCGACAAGGCATTGCGCGCCTTTCGCAACAACGGGGACTTTCGTGCCCTGTTTGGCATGGATGCCGCGACGGAGCGTCTGTGCTGCCTCGATACCGGCTATGAGTGCCAGGCGCCCATCGTGCGCTTCGACATCGCCTTTGGCGATGACGGCGCCGCCCAGCTCTTCAACGTGGCGACTGCTGCGGCGAGGGGCGTCGTCGACGCTGACGAGGTGACGCGCGCCTGGAGGCGCTCCAGCATCTTCACCGAGTTCGAGCGTCGTCACCAGACCTTGTCCGCCTTCGACCTCACCGAGGCGTGCGTCGACTCCGTGCTCGACGTCTACCGCGCCTGGGCGGGTCCAGGCTTCCCGGACACCAACCCCGGCGACGACTACACCTACGGCGATGAGACGATGAGCCTCTCCATCGTGGGCGACCGCGCAAACACTGACATGAACGAGATCGAGCGCTTCATCACGCTCTTCCGTGATCGCGGTGTGCACGCGCGCTTCGCCGACGTCTCCGAGCTTTCGATTCGAGAGGTGCGTCCGGGTCGCGTCCGCCTCGTCGACGGTGACGGCCCCATCGCCTGCGTTTGGCGCCGTGTCGACCTCGGGAGGATTCTCGAGATTGGCGGAGCAGGCCTCGACGCGCTTGTCCAGGTGGCGGAGCGCAACGTTGCCTGCCTCGTGGGCGGCATGCGCACCTGGCCGCTGGCATCTCCCCAGTTCGTCTCCGCTCTCACGAGCGAGGCCTTCTCCCGTGAGCTCTCCTCGAGTGAGCTCGAGCTCGTGAGGGGCTTTGCCTCCTGGAGCGATGCGGCGGAGCATGGCCGCGACACGCTGAGCGTCTTCGTCTTCAATGGCCGCTTTGCTGGCATGAGCGTCGAGACCGACGGGCTCCGTCGTCCCTGCTACCTCGTCTAGGATTAGTGTCCGCGGTGTGGTGTAGAGTGGGAAGTGTCATCGACGACACCTCTGGAGGAGCCATGTCCAGTCGCATCAATCTCTGCGCGCCCACGCTGAGGGAGACCCTCTCGAGCGAGGTCGCCGCCGCCGTGCTCGAGCAGCGCTCGCACGGGGGCATGAGTCCCTACGCCACTCCCAACGAGGCGGCCGTGCGCCGTCGCGATAACGCACGCGACCGTGACGGGGCGGAGCGCCCGGCTTTCATCCGTGATTCGGAGAAGATCATCCACCTGCCCGCCTATAACCGTCTGGCGGGCAAGACGCAGGTCTACTCGCTGCGCGCCAACGATGACATCTCGCGTCGCGGCCTCCACGTGCAGCTCGTGAGCCGCGTCGCGAGGGACATAGGGCTGTCCCTCGGCCTCAACCTCGACCTCATCGAGGCGATCGCCCTCGGCCACGATGTCGGCCACACGCCGTTCGGCCATGCGGGAGAGCGCTTCCTGAATGACGCCTACCATGCACGCACGGGCCGCTGGTTCTTCCACAACGTCCAGAGCGTGCGCGTCCTCGACGTCCTCTCCGGGCGTAACCTCGCCCTCCAGACGCTCGACGGCGTGATCTGCCACAACGGCGAGTGCGAGCGCCAGGTGTTCGAGACGAGCGGCCTCTCGAGCTTCGATGACCTTGATGCCGTGGTCTCCGGCTGTTGGAAGACGGGGGAGGGCGCCATCGGCCATCTCCGTCCCATGACGCTCGAGGGGTGTGTCGTCCGCGTGAGCGACATCATCGCCTATGTGGGCAAGGACCGCCAGGATGCCATCGCCGCTGGCTTCGTGACGGAGGATTCCTTCGACGATGGCCTTGGCGGTGCCTATAACTCGTGGGCCCTCGGTGCCTTCATCACGGACGTCATCGAGCATAGCTTTGGCCGTGACCGCATCGAGATGAGCGAGGAGGCCTTCGCGGAGATGCGCCGCGCCAAGCGGGAGAACTTCGAGAAGATATACAACGCGAGCGAGCTCAACGGCGAGCGCGCGGAGGAAATCTCCGCGCTCTTCGCCCGCGTGTACGATCGCATGCTCGGTGACCTGCGTGCCGGTGACGAGTCGAGCCCGATCTTCCGGCACCATATCGTCGACGTCGAGCGAGCCCTGTCATACTACGGCCAGATCTATCGCTGGCAGGACGACCTCGACCTCACGGTGGTCGATTACATCTCCAGCATGACGGATGACTACTTCGTTGCCCTCGCGCAGAACCTCTTCCCCGAGTCCGAGGCCCTGTTCCGTCGCCGCGGCTACTTCTGCTAGCTCACGCCGTCGGCTACGTCATACAATCGGTCCTATGGATACCCTTTTTTCAGAAGTCGAGCGCTACAAGCGCAACATGAACGCGCCCCTGGCGGTTCGCATGCGCCCCCAGACCCTCGCGGATTACGTGGGCCAGGAGCAGGCGGTCGGCCCGGACTCATGGCTGCGCCGTGCCATCGAGCATGACGTCCTCTCGAGCGTCCTGCTCTACGGCCCCGCCGGCATCGGCAAGACGACGCTCGCGCGCATCATCGCCAACACCACTCACGCGGAGTTCGTCGAGGTCTCGGCAATCACGGGGACGGTTAAGGACCTCCGTCGCGAGATCGAGGCGGCGGAGTCCCGCCTCATGACGCGCGGCCTGCGCACGATCCTCTTCGTGGACGAGATCCACCGCTTCAACCGCTCCCAGCAGGACGCCCTGCTCCATGCGGTCGAGGATCGCATCGTCATCCTCGTGGGAGCCACCACGGAGAACCCCTACTTCGAGGTGAACTCCGCCCTCATCTCGCGCAGCCGCGTGGTCGAGCTGGTTCCGCTCGATGACTCCGCGATTGGCCTTCTGGTGGACCGCGCCCTCGCGTCCGAACATGGCCTGCGCGGCCTGTTCTCCCTCGATGACGACGCTCGCACCGAGATCGTTCAGCTTGCCGGTGGAGACGCGCGCTCCGCCCTGACTACGCTCGAGCTCGCGAGCCAGATGGCACTTCCCGCGGGAGCGAAGGTCACGCCCGAGGGGGAGATCCTCCTCGAGGGTGGTTCCATGCTCGCGCGCGACGCCGGCGATTCCGAGGCGCCTCTCCGCATTACCCGCGAGAACGTGACCGAGGCAAATCCCCGCCGCGGGCTTCCCTATGACAAGTCCGGCGACATGCACTACGACATCATCTCCGCCTTCATCAAGTCGATGCGCGGCAGTGACCCGGATGCCGTCCTCTACTGGCTTGCCCGCATGATCGACGCGGGGGAGGACCCGAAGTTCATCGCCCGCCGCATCATGATCCACGCGAGCGAGGACGTGGGAAACGCGGATCCGCAGGCGATTCTCGTGGCGGAGGCCGCCTTCAAGAGCGCCGAGGTCATTGGCTATCCGGAGTGCCGCATTAACCTCGCCCAGGCGGCGCTCTACGTGTGCCTCGCGCCTAAGAGCAACGCCTGCGAGGCGGGTATCGACGCCGCGCTCGCCGAGGTCCGCCACGGGCCGCGTCGCGAGGTGCCCAATCACCTGCGCGACCGTCACCGTCCGGGCTCGGATTCCTATGGCCCCTACCTCTACCCGCATAACTATTCGGAGGGGTGGGTCGAGCAGCAGTACCTGCCGGACGGTCTCGAGCGTGGCCAGTTCTTTAGCCCGAGCGGTCGTGGCTGGGAGGCCTGGCGCCTCGACGTCACGTCTTCCGGTCGAACGGGGGCGACACCGCGCGAGGTGGAGGTTCCGCCCGCGTCTGCCGAGGATGGTTCGGCCGCGCCGGCGCCCCAGGCGCCCGAACCTGCTGCGCCGGCGCCCCAGGCTGCTGGCGCCGCTGCGCCTGAGCCCATGTCGCCCGAGGCAGGCCAGGCGTCTGTGCCAGAGTCCCAAACCCAAGACAGCGCCGAAGAGTAGTCTGCGCGCGGACGGGTAGAATGTCCCCTAGCCATTGCACGCCCGCGCAGGCGGGCGCACCCAACTCGTGAGGAGCCACGATGTCCACTGAAGGATTTGCGCTTGACCCTATGACGATCGCGCTCATAGTTCTTGTCATCGCCGGTGTTTGGGCCGTGGTCGAGCTCGCGCTCACGCTGCGCCAGACCCGCAAGAGCGTCTCTGAGCTCACGGATTCCGTGAACGAGACGATTGCGGACATCCGCCCCGTCGTCGCCAAGCTCGATGGCGTCGCCGACGAGCTGCCGGCTGCCGCCAAGCAGATCGAGCCCATTCTCGAGAAGGCCTCTACCACGGTCGACCTCATCAACGTTGACCTCGTTCGCGTCGAGGGCATCCTCTCGGACGTCAACACCGTGACTGACACGGGCGCGCGTGCTACCGGCGCCGTCAGTGGTGCCGTCGAGTCCGTCGCCACGGGCGTCGCCGGCGCGCTGGGTAAGGTCGCCGGCAAGGTTTCCGGCCGCTCCAGCGCCAAGATCTCCGCTCCTGCCGCCACCGGTGCGCTCGATGCCCCGGCTCCCGCAGAGCCTGTGAACGTCGAGAGGGTCTCTGGTGACGAGGGCTACTTCACCTATCCTTCCGCTCCCGCCGATGATGTCCCGGTGGAGCAGATCCCATCCGTTTCCGATGATGCCTCCTGCGAGGCGCCGGCAGAGCCCTCAGCGGCCACCGAGAAGGCTGAGTAGATGATGGCAACGACAGAAGAAGAGCAGCAGATGCCCGTTTCCCTTTCCGTCCCCGCGAGCGCCTCGTTCGCGCGTCCCGTGCGCATGCTCGCCGCGAACCTCGCCGTGCTCGCTGGCCTCTCCGTCGACGGCGTCGAAGACGTCCGCATGGCCGCCGAGGAAGCCTTCGTGTGGTGCTGCGCCACCAAGCCCGAGACCTGCGAGGTCAGCTTTGACGCGAGCGGAGACGCCCTCACCATGACCTTTGCCCTTGGCGAGGCCGAGCCGGAGGATGACCAGATCGCCACGTATGCGGAGCTCATCCTTACTGCCGTCTGTGACGAGTGCGAGCTCGATGGCGAGGCGCACACGCTTTCGCTCACGCTCCAGAAGAATGTGGATGCCCTTGATGCCTAGTGACTCCAGAGAGCTTACGAGCGAGCAGCGAGCCCAGGCGCGTCGCGAGGCTGCCGCTGCCGTGCGTGACCTGCCTGCCACCCCAAAGGGCAAGCTGGCTTGGGACAAGGAGCGCACCCGTGAGCTATTCCGCCTTTATAAGGAGGAGGGAGACGAGGACGCCCGAGACGAGCTCATCATGAGTCACCTCAACCTCGTTCGCTTCCTCTCCGCAAAGTTCAAGAACAGGGGAGAGCCCCTCGATGACCTCGTCCAGGTGGGCACGATCGGCCTTATCAAGGCGATCGACCGCTTCGACCCCGAGCGTGGCCTCGAGTTCACCACCTATGCCACGCCCACCATCCTGGGAGAGATCAAGCGTCACTTCCGCGACAAGGGTTGGAGCGTCCGCGTGCCGAGGCGTCTGCAGGAGCTCTCTGCCAAGGTCAACCAGGTGACGGACGAGCTCACGAAGGAGCTCCAGCGCTCGCCTTCGACCGAGGAGGTCGCTTCTCGTCTTGGCGTGAGCATCGACGAGGTCCTCGAGGCGATGGAGTCCTCGAGCGCCTATAGCTCCGTGCCTCTCGAGGGCGGGAACAACGAGGACGAGGACGCCCCCGCCGTCATCGACCACTATGCGAGCGTCGACCAAGACCTTGCCGCCTCGGACGACCGCATGGTCATCGAGGACACGATCCGCGAGTTCTCCCCGCGTGAGCAGGAAGTCGTCCGCATGCGCTTCGACGAGGGTCTCACCCAGGTCGAGATTGCCAAGCGCCTGGGAATCTCCCAGGTCCAGGTGAGCCGTCTTCTGCGCCGCACGCTCAAGAAGCTCCAGGACAAGATCGACCCGGAAGGCCTTATGCGATGAGCCTACAGAAACTAACCTCCGAGGAGCGAGAGGAGTCCTATCGCTCCGCGAGGCTCGTTGCCGTACGCGCGTGGGCTTTCATCGGCTGTGCCATTGCGTTTGCCATCATCCTCGCGGTCCTCGGGCGTGTGAGCTCTGCGGTCATCTGCCTTTCCGTCGGTGCCATCGTGGGGTTCATCTGCAGCTCGATCACCAACTGGTTCGAGCGCCGTGGCGTTAGCAGGGGCATCGGCGCCCTGCTCGCGCTCGTGCTGGTCATCGGCGTGGTCCTCGCGTTCCTCATCTGGCTGGTGCCGCTGTTCGTCGGCCAGCTTAGTCAGATGCTCGACCGCGTTCCCGCGCTGTTCGCGCAGTCCCAGGAGTTCGTGCAGCATCTCTTCTCTTCCTACGGCTCCGCCGAGACCACGGGCTTTCAGGCCAACGTCCAGTCCCTGCTCGTCGGCCTTACCGATGTGGGCACCACGCTCGTGAGCAAGCTCGCTGGTTGGCTTTCCCGGGCGTTCGTCCCCAACGTCATGAGCCTCGTGAACACCATCGTGATGTCGTTCCTCGGCCTCTTCATGGCCTATTGGTTCGCGAAGGACTATCCGCTGATCATGCGCGAGCTCGGCGTCATCGCGGGTCCCCGCCACGCCGAGGACCTCGCGCTCCTCGTCGCGGTCCTCGGGCGCTCCGTCGGCGGCTACATGCGCGGCATCGTGGTCACGAGCATCATCGATGGCGTCCTGGCCTACATCGGGTTCACGATCTGCGGGAACCCCTATCCTGGCCTGATGGCCCTCGTCGCGGGAGTCCTGCATTTCGTTCCCGTCATTGGCCCCTTCACGGCCTCGTTTCTCTCCGCGCTCGTTGGCCTTCTCGTGAATCCCGTGGTCGCCTTCTGGTCATTCGTGCTTTCTGACATGGCGCAGAACTTCACGGATAACGTCCTGAGCCCCCTCGTGATGCGCAGTGCCGTCAAGATCCATCCCGCCATGAGCCTCATCGGTGTCACCGTGGGCGCAAGCCTCGGTGGGGCGCTGGGCATGGCTCTGGCCGTGCCGCTTACCGCCGCCGTCAAGGGCGCCTTCATCTACTTCTTCGAGAACAAGACTGGCAGGCAGCTCGTGAGCTGGGAGGGTGCCTTCTTCAAGGGCACGCCCTTCCACCACCCGGATGGCACGCCGGCGCCCTCGTTTGACGCCCTCGACGATGACTCCTTCCTCGAGAGGTCCCTGATCATCGATCCCAGCACCATGGATGGGGTAGAGGCGGAGGAGCGTCCTGACGCGGAGAAGCCCATCCTCGCGGAGACCCTCCGCCAGCAGCTCGAGGAGTTCAAGCGCCTGCGCAAGTAGGGCGTCGGATGATGCGGGCGTTCGCGCGCCACGTGCGCGGGGAGCGGCGTGGCAGACGCGCTCAATCGAATCTTGTGAAGGGTCGGGGCTCAGCTCCGGCCCTTCGTCGTTTCCATTCATCCGCGTAGTCGCTCGCGGTATACTTACGGGCTGTATGCGCTGACACCACCCGATCGTAGGGGAGAGATATGAGCACCGCCGATTTCCCGTCCATGACCACCGCCGAGATTCGCTCGACCTTCCTCAAGTTCTTCGAGGAGCGTGGCCTGAAGCTGTATCCCAGCTCCTCGCTCGTCCCCGATGATCCTTCGCTGCTTCTTGCCAACGCCGGCATGAACCAGTTCAAGGAGTACTACCAGGGCAAGAAGACGATGAAGGAGATCGGCGCCTGCAGCTGCCAGAAGTGCGTGCGCACCAACGACATCGACTGCATCGGCGAGGATGGCCGTCACCTCTCCTTCTTCGAGATGCTCGGCGACTTCTCCTTCGGCGGAGTTTCCAAGGAGCAGGCCTGCGCCTGGGCCTTCGAGCTCATCACCGAGAAGTTCCACCTCCCGGTCGAGCGCCTCTACTTCACCATCTTCACGGATGATGACGAGACGCATGACGTCTGGCGCAGCCTCGGCGTCCCGGAGGACCACATCTCCCGCCTCGGCGAGGATGACAACTTCTGGGCCGCTGGCCCCACCGGTCCCTGCGGTCCTTGCTCCGAGATTTACTTCGACCAGGGCGAGGACGTGGGCTGTGGCAAGCCGGACTGCGCCCCCGGCTGCGACTGCGACCGCTTCCTCGAGTTCTGGAACCTCGTGTTCACCCAGTTCGACCGCCAGGAGGACGGCTCCCTGCCTGAGCTTCCGCACCGCAACCTCGACACGGGCATGGGTCTCGAGCGCATGGCCGCCATCATGCAGCACAAGAGCGCCAACTATGATGGCGACCTCATGCAGAGCCTCATCGCCCTCGGCGAGGAGATCTCCGGCAAGACCTATGACGCCAACGATTACTCCGGCGCCTCCCGCAGCCTCCGCATCATCGCGGACCACGCCCGTGCCGTTGACTTCATGATCTCCGACGGCATCCTGCCGGGCAACGAGGGCCGCGAGTACGTCCTTCGCCGCCTGCTCCGTCGCGCCGTGTTCCACGGTCGCCTGCTGGGCATCGAGGGCGCCTTCCTCACCAAGTTCATCGATGAGGTCAACCGTCTCATGGGCGAGGCCTATCCCGAGCTGCTCAAGAACGTCGCGCTCGTGAAGGGCATCGTCGCCGCCGAGGAGGAGCGCTTCTCCACCACGCTCGACACCGGCCGCACCTATCTCGACGAGGCCATTGCCGGTCTTGCCGAGGGTGCGGTCCTTCCGGGTGAGGTCGCCTTCAAGCTGCACGACACCTACGGTTTCCCCATCGACCTCACGGTCGAGATTTCCGCTGCCGCCGGTCACGACGTCGACATGGACGGCTTCGACGCCTGCATGACCGAGCAGAAGGAGCGCGCTCGCGCCAACGCCAACCGCGACGCCTGGGGTGACTTCAACAACGTCTGGACCGAGCTCTCCGATAAGCTCGCCGCCACTGAGTTCGAGGGCTACGACACGAACGCCGTCGAGGACGCCCGCGTCGTCGCCATCGTCGCGAACGGCGAGTCTGTCGAGCGCGCCGAGGCTGGCGCCGACGTCGAGGTTATCCTCGACCGCACCCCGTTCTACGCCGAGATGGGCGGCCAGGTGGGCGACACCGGCACCATCAGCGCTGAGGGCGTCAAACTCGAGGTGAGCGACACCAAGGGCCACAACGGCCTCTTTGCTCACCTGGCTCACGTTGCCGAGGGCGCCATCTCCGTGGGCGACGTCGTCTGCGCCGCCATCGACGCCCACCGTCGCGAGCTCATCCGCCGCAACCACACCGCCACGCACCTGCTCGACGCCGCGCTCAAGACGGTTCTCGGCGAGCACGTCAGCCAGGCTGGCTCCCTTTGCGACGATTCGCGCCTGCGCTTCGACTTCACGCACTTCGAGGCCCTCACGGCCGAGCAGCTCCACGAGGTCGAGGACCTTGTGAACGTCGAGATTTTCGCCGCCAAGCCCGTCGTGACCCGTGTCTGCAGCATCGACGAGGCCAAGGAGGCCGGCGCCATCGCCCTGTTCGGCGAGAAGTACGGTGACGTCGTGCGCATGGTCTCCGTGGGCAACGAGGACCAGCCCTTCAGCCGCGAGCTGTGCGGTGGCACCCACGCCCGCAACTCCTCAGAGCTCGGTCTCTTCAAGATCGTCTCGGAGAGCTCGACCGGCTCCAACGTCCGTCGCATCGAAGCCGTGACGAGCCTTGGCGCGCTTGCCTGGCTTGACGAGCGCAATGACGCCCTCGACGCCGTCGCCTCCGAGCTCAAGTGCCGCCCCGAGGACGCCGCCAGTCGCATCGCAGACATGAAGGCCGCCGCCCGTGACCTCGAGGGCAAGCTCAAGCAGGCCCTCCTCGGCGGTTCCTCTGACAAGATCCAGACGGCCATGGCCGCCGCCATCGACTGCGGCTCCTACAAGGCGGTCATCGCTCGTATGGACGGCCTGGAGGCCGGCCAGCTCCGCGAGGCCTGGGACGCCATCCGTGACAAGGCCACTGGCGACGTCGCGTGCTTCCTCGCCACGAACACGCCCGAGGGCAAGGTCGCGCTCCTCGCGGCCGCGACTGACGGTGCCGTTGCCGCCGGCTTCGGTGCTGGCGATGTGATTCGCAACGTCGCCGGTCACGTCGGCGGCCGTGGTGGCGGACGCCCGAACATGGCCCAGGCTGGCGGCAAGGATGCCTCCGGCATCGACGCCGCGCTCGCTGCCGCCCGCGAGATGCTCTCCTAGGGCTCGCGTGGCTTCGCTCACTCTCACATATGACCACCTCGCCGGTGCCGTCGCGGGAGCCCTCTCATGAGGGTCCTCGCGCTCGACATCGGCGAGGTGCGTATCGGCATCGCCGCGAGCGATGCCTCCGGCCGTGTTGCCAGCCCCGTGAAGGTGCTGCCCGCGGCCGAGGTTCTCTCGTGCGCGAAGACGTTCCGTCGCATCCTCGAGGACTATGAGCCCGAGGTCCTCGTCTGCGGGCGTCCCCAGACGATGTCTGGCGAGGACGGTTCCCAGGCGGAGCGCGTCATGGCTCAGGCTCGCTCCATCGCAAAGGCCTGCGACCTTCCGCTTGAGTTCGCCGACGAGCGCCTCTCAAGCTCGGAGGCAAAGAGGATTCTGCGTGAGCAGGGCCTCAACGAGAAGCAGATGCGTGGCAAGGTCGACATGATTGCCGCGTCCCTCTTCCTGCAGGCCTGGCTTGACTCGCGAGGGTCGGGAGACAGGTAGTCTACGCGCCCGCCGGCGCAGTTCGGAAGGTCACCTATGGCAGATTCCCAGAGGCGCCGTCGAGGCTCCCACTTTTCGAGTGACGCGGCTTCTTCAGGCACTCGTCGTGCGTCGCGTCCTACGGGTTCGGGCTCGCAGGTCTCTCCGTATGCCGCCGGCTCTCGTCCGGCTGCCTCTTCCCGCGTTGCTGGCGCGCGCCCAGCTGCCGTCCGTTCCTCGCGTCCGGCTGCCGCCCGCTCTGCACGCCCCGCAAATGCGAGCCGCCGCTCTTCCGCCACCGGCATGCAGGGCCTCGTCACGCCTCGCACGCGCTCTCAGCGCGCCGCGTCTGCCCGCGGTGGTCACTCACGCAAGGGCCCCGTTCTGGCTGCTCTGATCGTTCTCGTCGCAATCGTTGTGGCAGGCGTCGTCTTCGTGCCGTGCCTCCTCAAGAGGCCCAGCCAGGGAGATCTTCCCAACCAGGGCATGCAGGTTGAGGTTGTCATCGACGACGGATCCGGAGCCATCGCCATCGGCTCGAAGCTCGAGGATGCCGGCGTCATCGCCAGTTCCGATGACTTCGTGGCCGAGGTCAGGAAGCAGGGGGCGGACTCTTCACTCAAGAGCGGCGCCTACATGTTCACCGTGGGTCAGAGCTTTGACTCGATCATTGACCAGCTCGTATCCGGTCCCAACTCCACGAGCGGGGCGTTTACGATTCCGGAAGGCCTGACGGTCTCCCAGGCTGCGGCCGTCGTCTCCCAGACGTTCTCGAGCATCTCCTCTGACGATTTCCTCGCTCAGGCAAAGGCCTCCAACTACGTCGCGGACTACCCCTTCCTTGCCGACGCCCAGGATGACTCGCTTGAAGGTTTCCTCTGTCCCAAGACCTACAACTTCTCCGGCAAGTCGAACGTCACCGCGGACGACGTCATCCGTGCGATGCTCGACCAGTACAAGTCCGACGTCATGTCGCTCGACTTCGATAGTGCCAAGTCCCTGATCAAGGACCGCTACGGTATCGACATGAGCGACTATGACTTCCTCAAGCTCGCGAGCGTCGTCGAGCGCGAGGCCGTGACGGATTCGCAGCGTCCCAAGGTCTCCTCCACGTTCTATAACCGCCTCAAGATCGGCATGCCGCTTCAGAGCGACGCCACGATGATGTACGTCACCGGTGGAGAGGTCACGGCTGATGACCTCAAGCAGGAGAGTCCCTACAACACCTACCTCAATAACGGTCTCACCCCGACGCCCATCTGCTCTCCCTCCATTGATTCGATCAAGGCGGCGCTTTCTCCGGACGAGACTGACTACCTGTACTTCTACATCACCCAGACCGACGAATGGTTCTCGGCTACCTATGACGAGCACCTGCAGGCTATCGAGGCGAATCGCTAATGGCATTGGTTAAGCCCTGGAGACGCGAGCCTGACGTCGCGTCCATCGGCGTCGACGGCCTCGTCGAGGCTGGCGTCCGCTGCGTCCTGATCGACCGCGACAACACCATCGTCCCGCGCGACACCAAGCAGGCCCCGGAGTCTGCCCTCGCGTGGCTTGACGCCCTGCGCGCGGCGGGCATCAAGGTCTGCATGGTCTCGAACAACTTCCACTCCCGTGAGGTCGAGGAGAGCGCAAGGGAACTTGGCTGCGAGGTCGTGCATCATGCCATGAAGCCGGCGCCCTTCGCGGTGCGTCGCGCTCTCAAGCTCATGGGTGCCACCGCCGACGAGGCGGTACTTGTGGGCGATCAGGTCTTCACGGACGTCATGGCCGGCAACCTCGCTGGCGTGCGTCCCATCCTGGTTGACCCGCAGAGCACGACGGACCTCTGGTACACGCACATCTTCCGCGTCTTCGAGCGTGCGATCGGCGCCCGGAAGTAGCCTTGGGTATGGCGATCTGCGCGGCCTCGCTCGTCCTCGCCATGGGCGTCTCCCTTTGGGCCGCCGCGGTCGACGCCCGGGAGCGGACGATCCCCAACGCCGCATGCGTGGGTGTTGCCGTCTCTGGCCTCGTCTTTGGGCTGGTGCGTGCTCGAGCGGGACTGCTTCTCGCTTTTCCACCGCTTACGCGCTGCCTTGCCGCCGCCCTGGCCGAACTTTCCGCCGGGACGCTTCTTGAGCTGGGCTATCGTCGTCTTACGGGCCGTGTTGGCATGGGTCTGGGAGACGTCAAGTTCCTCTCCGCATGGGGCTGCCTCATTGGCGCTTGGAACCTCGTCGGGTTTGCGCTGGCGTGCCTCGCGGGCGCGTTGTTCTCCCTCGTTCGCGGCGAACGGACGTTCGCCCTCGGGCCCTGGCTTGCCGGCTCCTTCTGCCTCGTCGGAGTCGCCCTCGCCCTCACAGGTCTCACGGCTTGCTAGAATCGCATAGTGCGGTGCGTATGCGCCGGTGAGATTTGTCCTAAGCGAAGACCGAGGGAGGCGAAGACGATGATGGGGATGCCCACTCTGCCGCAAGGCAGCCATAAGCGTGCCCATCATGGCTGTGACCACGTCTTTTTCATCGGCTTTCTCGGCGCTGGCAAGACGACGGTTGCCCGTAACCTCGGCAACATGTTCCATCGTGACTTCGTCGACGTCGACCGCATGGTCGAGCGTGAGCTTCACGCGAGCGTCTCCCGCATCTTCGAGACGCGTGGCGAGGCGGCGTTCCGCGAGGCGGAGACTCGCTCGCTCGAGAGCCTTCGCGACAAGCGCAGCCTGCTTGTGAGCTGTGGCGGTGGCGTGATCGAATCCGAGGAGAACGCTCGTATCATGCGCGAGATGGGTAGCATCGTCTATCTAGACGGCACGCTCGAGGACTCACTCCGCCAGATCCGCAGGCCGGATAAGCGCCCGGACCTCGGTGACGCCGAGCACGCTCGCGCGCTCTACGCGCATCGCCGTCCGCTCTACGAGGCGGCGTGCGACTATCGCGTGATTATTTCCGGAAAGACGTTCGAGGAGGTCGCCTACGAGGTGGGTGCCCTTCTTTGGGAGAAGGGACTCCTATGAGCGACCCTAAGAGTGACGAGATGGAGCCCGAGCCCGTCGTCGTGCCCATCCGCCGCCAGTCCATCGTGCTGCGCTCTGGTGCCTGCGACATGCGCGTCGGTCCCGGCGTGGCAGACCAGCTCGGTCAGGCAACCAAGTCCGTCGCCGGCAAGCCCGGCCACACGCTCCTCGTCGCCGGCGACGACGTCTCTGGCGAGCTCGTGGAGCGCCTTCGACGCTCGCTCGTCGACGTGGGGTTCTCCGTCACCGTCCGCGAGGTCCCGTCTGGTCGCGAGAGCCGCAAGCTCGCCCACGCGATGCGCCTCTATGACGAGTTCGCTGCCGCGGGCGTGACGCCCGATGACCCGGTTGTCGTCGTTGGCGACGCGGACGTCCTCTCGCTCGTCCTCTTCGCCGCCGCCACCTGGCAGACGGGCTCTCCCGTCGTCTCTGTGCCGACGACGCTCGATGGCATGGTCGATGCCCCGGTGACGCCCCGCGCCATCGACTCCGCCTCCATGCCCGAGTCCCTGCGCACGCGCGCCAACCTGCGCTTCTCGCTCTGCGACACCGACCTTCTCCCCGCGGCCGCGGACGACCCCACCACGCTCATGGCGTATGCCGTGCTCGTTGCCGGCGCCGTCGCGGCGGGGGAGAGCGCCTTCTCTGACCTCGCGGTTCGTGCGGATGGCATCGTCTCCGCGGACGCCGCCACGCTCGTCGACGAGATCCTCGACATCACCAAGGCTCGCACGCGCGTCGCGAGCTCCACGGCGCTCGCCATGCGTCAGGGCATACTCTATGGCCTGTCCGTGGGGCGCGCCCTTGGCGCTTGCCTGGCGGAGCAGGACGACAAGGGCGGCCAGCTCGCCGTTGAGCGCGAGGTCTGCGAGGGCCGCCTGCTTGCCGAGGGCCTCCGCATCTCCGCACGTCTCGCCGCGGCTCGCCAGGCTCCTGACCAGGCGGTCGTTGACCTCGTCTTCGCGCAGGATGGCCTGCTCGAGAAGCTCGGCCTGCCGGAGGTCGCCTGCAACGTCGACCCGGAACGCCTGCTCGAGGCCCTGCGCGCGGACGAGTTCGCGCATTCCAATCGCTTCATGCCCGCGCTTCCCCTCGGTTTTGGCCGCGTGAGGCTCTGCTCCGTCGAGGACGAGACACTGCTCGCGCATCTCTCCGGCTGGTGCCGCGCTCGTAGGAAGCTCGCGCGAAGGCTCGCCAGGCAGGCCGAGGAGGCCGCTGCCGCCGAAACCTCCGCCCCGGAGGCGTCCGCCGCTGAGAACGCCGCCGCCCCGGAGGTGCCCGCCGCTGAGAACGCTGACGCCCCAGCAGGTTCCGCCGCCACCAAATAGCAAAGCCCGCGCGCCGTCTCCGGAGGCGGCGTTACGTCCGTTCATACGCTTATAAAACCCGTGGAAAGGGATTCACATGGCAGATGAGAAGTCTTGCGCCAAGCGCGTCGCCCGCCTTCGCGAGCTCATGGAGGACCGTGGCTATGACGCCGTCGTCCTCCGCAACAACCCGGACCTCCGCTGGCTCACCGGCTGCGAGCGTACCTTCGATGACGAGACGGCCCACATCGTCGTGATCACCGCCGATCGCCAGATGCTCCACACCGACTCTCGCTACTACAACACCTTCTGCGAGCGCCTTGGGCCCGACACCGCCTGGGAGCTCGACGAGTCGCCGGTCACCGGTGAGCTCTGGGCCGCTGCCTGCGTCGTCGCCGCCCGCGCCCGCGTGGTCGCCGTCGAGGACACCTGCACGCTCGCCTTCTATGACGAGTTCAAGCACCAGCTCGCCGCCCACTCCGTAGCCCCTGCAACTCCGCGCCTGCACGGCGACCTCGTGAACATCCGCGCCGTCAAGGACGCCGAGGAGATCGACCTCATGCGCCAGGCCCAGAAGATCACTGATGCTGCCTTCACGCACATCTGCGGCTACATCAAGCCCGGCATGACCGAGCAGGAAATCCGCGCCGAGCTCGAGAACTACATGCTCTCCAACGGTGCGAGCGCGCTTTCCTTCGGCTCGATCATCGCCGCCGGCCCCAACGGTGCCAACCCCCACGCCCAGCCGGGTCCCCGTCCCGTCCAGGAAGGCGACATGATCGTCATGGACTACGGCTGCTGCGTCGCTGACTACCACTCTGACATGACCCGCACGGTCTGCCTGGGCGAGCCCTCCGAGGAACAGCGTCACGTCTATGACGTCGTGCGCCGCGCCCACGAGGAGTGCGCTGCCATGGCGCGTGCCGGCGTCATCGGTAAGGACGTCTACGACCACTCCGTCAAGGTCATCTCTGACGCCGGCTATGGCGACTACTACAAGCACGGCCTTGGCCACGGCGTTGGCGTGGAGATTCACGAGGAGCCGAACTTCAACCGTCGTAACCTCGAGCCGATTCCCGCGGGTGCCGTCATCACGATCGAGCCGGGTATCTATCTGCCGGGCAAGTTCGGCATCCGCCTCGAGGACTTCGGCGTGGTGACCGAGGACGGTTATGAGCCGTTCACCGAATCGACTCATAACCTCGTGGTCATTCCGTGCTAATAGGCGTTCCTTAGGAGAGACTCTGACCTGCGGAGAGCTGAGTTATTTCAGGCTTGTTAATCCTCGGACCCGGCGGAACTATTCCGCAAACGGTTGCTTAAATGACCGCATGCGAGTGAACATTACCTGACATATCAGGCTTATTCAGCCCGACTACCGATGCTAAAGATGCTGGTAGTCGGGCTGTTTGCTTTTCTTGATAAACTATATATTATTTCATAGGTGTCTTTCAAGAATATGGAGAAATCAAGCGAAAGGCCAAGCTCAATTTTTCTCCACAGTTAAAGCCTTAACCAATATGATGTTGTATTGCTCCAAATGAACCCCATATCTGCATGGGAGGTAGGAATGGTAGGTATCGTCCTAGCAAGTCATGGCGAGCTTGCGGCAGGCGTGCGGCAGACGAGCTCCATGGTCTTTGGTGACCAGGAGAACGTTGCCGTCGTGAGCCTCGAGCCCTCCATGGGCCCTGATGACTTCAGGGCCAACCTCGAGAAGGCAGTCGCCACTCTCGAGGACAAGGAGCAGGTCCTGTTCTTGGTCGACCTTTGGGGAGGCACGCCGTTCAACCAGACGACCGCCTTCGCCAAGGGCCACGACACCTGGGCAATCGTGACGGGCCTCAGCTTGCCGATGGTCATCGAGGCCTTCTCGGCACGCTTCGATCCGTCCAAGACCGCCCACGAAATCGCGGCGCACATCGTTGGCGAGGCTCGCAAGGGCGTTCGCGTTCTGCCCGAGGAGCTCGAGCCCGCACCCGAGGTCAAGGCGGCTCCTGCCGCCAAGGCTGGTGCCATCGCGCCGGGGACCGTGCTTGGTGACGGCAAGATCGACATTGCCGCCGTCCGTATCGACACGCGTCTGCTCCATGGTCAGGTGGCAACCGCCTGGACCAAGCAGATCGCCCCGAACCGCATCATCGTGGTCTCCGATGGCGTCGCACACGACGAGCTGCGCAAGACCATGATCGAGCAGGCAGCGCCTCCGGGAGTCCCGGCAAACGTCGTGCCGATCAGCAAGATGGTTGAGGTCGCCAAGGACCCGCGTTTCGGTGCCACCAAGGCGTTCCTGCTCTTCGAGACCCCGCAGGACCTCCTCAAGTGCATCGAGGGCGGCGTTGACATCAAGAAGGTCAACATCGGCTCCATGGCGCACTCCGTGGGCAAGGTCGTGGTCACCAACGCTATCGCCATGGGCGAGGATGACGTGAAGACCCTCGAGGAGCTCAAGGCCAAGGGTGTCGAGTTCGAGGCCCGCAAGGTTCCGTCTGACTCCTCTGAGGACATCGACGCAATGCTCAGGAAAGCCAAGGCCGAGCTGGCCGAACAGGCAAAGTAAGGGAGGGTCTAACACATGTCTCCGATTACCATCGCGCTCGTCGCAATCGTTGCCCTGCTTGCAGGTATGGAGGGCATCCTCGACGAGTTCCAGTTCCATCAGCCGCTAGTCGCGTGCACGCTGATCGGCCTCGTCACGGGCCACCTCCAGGAGGGCATCCTTCTTGGCGGTTCGCTCCAGATGATGGCTCTCGGCTGGGCAAACATCGGTGCCGCCGTCGCTCCTGACGCGGCTCTCGCCTCAGTCGCCTCCTCGATCATCATGGTGCTCGCCCTCAATGGCGGCGGCGTCGACCCCTCTACGGCCACCGCGGCCGCCATCGCCGCGGCCGTGCCGCTGTCCGTTGCCGGCCTCTTCCTGACGATGATCTGCCGCACCATCGCGACCGCCATGGTCCATGGCATGGACGCGTGCGCCGAGAAGGGCGACTTCGCGGGCATCGAGCGTTGGCAGGTTGCCGGCATCCTCATGCAGGGCGTCCGCATCGCCGTCCCCGCCGTCATGCTCTGCTTCATTCCTAAAGAGGTCGTGACCAGCGTCCTCAGCTCCATGCCCGACTGGCTCTCCGGCGGCATGGCTGTCGGTGGCGGCATGGTCGCTTCCGTCGGCTACGCCATGGTCATCAACATGATGGCCACCAAGGAGACCTGGCCGTTCTTCATCCTCGGCTTCGTCCTCGCCGCCATCTCGCAGCTGACGCTCATCGCCCTCGGCCTCATCGGCATCTCGCTCGCCCTCATCTACCTCGGCCTCAAGGACATGGCCAAGCAGGGCGGCGGCAACGGTGGGTCCGGCGACCCGCTCGGCGACATCCTGAACGACTACGAGTAGGAAGGGGGAGTGATCACCATGGCAGAGAACAAGGTTCAGCTTACTAAGTCCGATCGACAGAAGGTCTGCTTCCGTCACCAGTTCCTCCAGGGCTCGTGGAACTACGAGCGCATGCAGAACGGCGGTTGGTGCTTCGCTATGATCCCCGCGATCAAGAAGCTCTACACCGACAAGGACGACCAGATCGCCGCCCTGAAGCGTCACCTCGAGTTCTACAACACGCATCCTTACGTGTCCGCGCCGGTCATCGGCGTCACGCTCGCCCTCGAGGAGGAGCGTGCCAACGGTGCCCCCATCGACGACGTCGCCATCCAGGGCGTGAAGGTTGGCATGATGGGCCCGCTCGCCGGCGTCGGCGACCCGGCCTTCTGGTTCACCCTTCGCCCGATCCTCGGTGCTCTGGGCGCCTCCATCGCACTCTCTGGCAGCATCATGGGCCCGCTCCTGTTCTTCTTCGCGTGGAACATCATCCGCTATGCGTTCCTGTGGTACACGCAGGAGTTTGGTTACAAGGTGGGTTCCTCCATCGCCAAGGACCTCTCCGGCGGCCTTATGGGCAAGGTGACCGAGGGCGCCTCCATCCTCGGCATGTTCATCATCGGTTCGCTCGTCGAGCGCTGGGTCTCGATCTCCTTCACCCCGATCGTCTCCCAGATCACGCAGTCCGAGGGCGCCTACATCGACTGGGCGAGCCTCCCTGCCGGTTCTGAGGGCGTCAAGGAAGCGCTGACGATGTACAACTCGGTCGGCGCCACCGCGCTCAACCCGGTCAAGACCACAACGCTCCAGGCAAACCTCGACCAGCTCATTCCTGGTCTCGCGGCCGTCGGCCTGACGCTTCTGGTTTGCAAGCTCCTCAAGAAGAAGGTCAGCCCGATCGTCATCATCCTCGCCCTGTTCGCGGTGGGCATCGTGGGCCGTCTGCTCGGCTTCATGTAGGATATGAGACGCTCATAGCGTCCTAGCAGGCCGCACCCCTGGCGCTAGCTGGTGGGTGCGGCCTTTTCGTCAAACGCCTAAGGAGACAAACATGGTCCAGTCGCAGAACACGAAGGTCGACTACACGGAGAGGGCCTCATCGCTCTCCGGGCTTGCCACCTATGGCGACGTTATGGTTGGCGACCGCGCGTTCGAGTTTTACAACGAGCGCAACAAGGAGGATTTCATCCAGATCCCGTGGGATGAGGTCGACTACGTGGCCGCGGAGGTCCTGCCCGGGAAGAAGATTGTCCGATTCGCGATCTTTACCAAGGAAAACGGGCATTTTGACTTCTCGACGCGCGATAACAAGGCGACGCTGCGCGCCATGAGGGAGCATCTTCCGGAGGACCTTCTGCAGAGGAGCCCGTCGCTCCTCGACGTTCTCAAGGCAGGCGTGCGGAGTTTGTCGCGTTTGGGCCGCTAGCCCGCGAGGTGATATAATCCATCAGTCGTATGCGTAACGGCCCGAGAGGGCAGCAATAAGAAAGTGAGTCGCCAGATGCAGCAGATCAGCACCGCCGAGTTCAAGAACGGCATGGGTCTCAAGATCAAGGACAAGATCTACACCCTCGTCGAGTTCCAGCACGTCAAGCCCGGTAAGGGTGGCGCCTTCGTCCGTTACAAGATCAAGGACCTCCGCTCCGGCCGTGTCATCGGCGACCAGACCTGCAACGCTGGCTCCAAGTTCGACTCCGTCATGCTCTCCACCAAGGAGATGCAGTACCTCTACAACGACGGTGACAACTACTACTTCATGGACATGGAGACCTACGAGCAGATTCCCGTCCCCGCTGACTTCATCGGCGAGAACTCCAAGTGGCTCAAGGAGAACGACACCTGCCAGCTGATGTACGCTGACGACGACCTTCTCACCGTCCAGCCGCCGATGTTCATCGAGGTCGAGATCACCAAGACTGACCCGGGCTTCAAGGGCGACACCGTCCAGGGCGGCGGCAAGCCTGCCACCGTCGAGACCGGCGCCGTCATCCAGGTCCCGATGTACCTCAACGAGGGCGAAGTCATCAAGGTCGACACTCGCGAGGGCAAGTTCGTCGCGCGCGTCTAGCACAAACCCACGGCCACGCCACCCGGCGTGGCCTCACTTCCCTCATGGAAAGGGGCAGGCATGAGCAATGAGCTGAGAATCGCCGGCATGGGCGTGTCGAAGAACGTCATCTCCCAGATTGTGGGCACTGCCGCGGAGAAGGTCGAGGGTGTCGCTGCCATCTATGGCCAGGACATCGCGCGCGGCCTCATCGCCATGCTCACGTCCAAGCCCCAGCCCACCACCAACGCCGTCGAGTGCTCGGTCGCGGATGACGACTCGCTCGTCATCACCGTTCGTCTCGTCGTGTTCTTCGGCTACCCGTTCACCAAGCTGGCCGCCGAGGTCCGTTCTGCCGTCGCCAACGCCGTTGACGCGCAGATTGGCGTTCGCGTCTCGAGCATTGACGTCTGCATCGACGAACTCATCTTTCCCAAGGAGTAGGTCCCTTGTCTTCTAGCTCTCGTATCGTCGGGCGCACGCTCGCCCGCTGCCAGGCCCTTCAGCTGCTCTTCCAGGCCGAGGCCTGTGGTCGCAGCGTCGCCGATGTCCTCGCTGGTGACTACGTGCTCTCCGAGGGTCCCCTCGTCGAGTACGGCGAGCAGCTCGCTCGCGGTACCGATGAGCATCGCGCCGAGCTCGACCACGTCCTGTCTGGTGCCGCCCGCAACTGGAGCATCTCCCGTATGTCCGCGACGGACCGCAACCTTCTGCGCGTCGCCCTGTACGAGATTCTTTTCGAGGATGACGTCGACAAAGCCGTCAGCATCGACGAGTGCGTCGAGCTTGCGAAGGCCTTTGGCAGCTCGGACGAGTCCTCCCGTTTCGTGAACGGCGTTCTCGGCCGTGTCGCCGCGGACATCGACAACGGCGTTGACGTGATCGAGGTCGCTCGCAAGAACTACGAGGACTCCGCCGCGGAGCTCGCCTCCGCCGCCTATGGCGACGCGGATGACCGCGGATATGCCCCGGAGGAGGGCTTCGCGCCCGAGCACGAGGACTTCTACGATGGCGATTACAAGGCCTCTGACGTGCCCGAGTGGGCCCGAGAGGGCGAGTAACCATGGCTTCTAAGCCGGACACCTCGAGTTACGAGCGCTTCTCGGACGTGACTGACCGTCTCGACGAGATTGTTGCCACGGTGCGCGACAAGGGCACCTCGCTCGAGCGCTCGCTTGACCTGTTCGACGAGGCCATCGCTCTTGGCACGAGGGCCGTCGACCTGGTCGACAAGGCCGCCTTCTCCCCCGAGGAGCGCGAGCACCTGGTCGACAAAAGTTGACAAAGGGACAAAGTTGACAAAGGGACAGTCCCTTTGTCAACCTGCAAAAGGGACAGTCCCTTTTTCAGGTCTGGCAAGTGGTCTTGCCGCACAATTTGCGAAGTAACCAAGCGAGCCGCGATTGCGGCTCGTTTGCTATCTAGAAAGGGAGTGCCGCGTCCATAGGGGGCGCCGCGTCCCATAGGGGGATAGAGCTGTGTCGCTCGCTCGTATCCCGTGCCCGTTTCGCCTCTCCCGCGTTCGTCGCTTCTATCCAAACTATTTGCCTGGTTTATGTTGCGCGTCTCCGTTCACGCTTGAAAACCTTACGTTCGCCAATCGGCACAATTCCTGCCTTGATTCGAACAAGAAGTATGGTTTCATATGGAATAACAAACTAATTGTTTGGTTTGCAAACAATTAGTCGGTCACTTGGCGGGTGAGGTTCCCGCCGTGCTAGTCGGTCGCGACGGAAAGGACGCAAACGTGAGCGAGAGGATCGAATGGGCCGTTAACGAGATGCCCAAGAGCGATGACGCGCACCTCGGCATCATGTCCCTGGAGAACGTCAAGAAGGCCCGCGCCTTCCACGAGAGCTTCCCCCAGTATTCTGTGACGCCGCTTGCTTGCCTCGATCAGCAGGCCAAGCGCCTCGGCATCGCCGGCCTTGCCGTGAAGGACGAGTCGTATCGCTTCGGCCTCAACGCCTTCAAGGTCCTCGGCGGCTCCTTCGCGTTGGCCAACTACATTGCCGACGAGACCAACAAGGACGTCGCGGATTGCACCTACGATTACCTCACCTCCGACGAGCTCGCCCGCGACTTCGGCCAGGCCACCTTCTTCACCGCCACTGACGGCAACCACGGCCGCGGCGTTGCCTGGGCTGCCAACAAGCTCGGCCAGAAGGCCGTCGTCCACATGCCCAAGGGCTCCACGAAGCCCCGCTTCGACAACATCGCCGCCGAGGGTGCCAAGGTCACCATCGAGGAGGTCAACTACGACGAGTGCGTCCGCATGGCTGCCGCCGAGGCTGACGCCTGCGACCGTGGCGTGATCGTCCAGGACACCGCCTGGGAGGGCTACGAGAAGATCCCGTCCTGGATCATGGAGGGCTATGGCACCATGGCCTCAGAGGCTGCCGAGCAGCTCGCCGAGGCTGGCGTCGAGCGCCCGACCCACGTCTTCGTTCAGGCTGGCGTCGGCTCGCTCGCCGGTGCCGTCGTGGGCTACTTCACCAACCTCTTCCCGGACAACCCGCCCATCTTCGTCGTCGCCGAGTGCGCTCCGGCCGCGTGCCTCTACAAGGGTGCCAAGGCTGGCGACGGCGAGCCCCGCATCGTCGGTGGCGACATGCCGTCCATCATGGCCGGCCTCTGCTGCGGCGAGCCCAACATCCTCGGCTGGGACATCCTGCGCAACCACGTCCGCGCCTTCGTCTCCTGCCCTGACTGGGTGACCGCCCGCGGCATGCGCGTCCTCGGTGCCCCCGAGAAGGGCGACCCGCGCGTCATCTCCGGCGAGTCCGGCGCCGTCACGAGCGGCCTCGTCATGACGCTCATGCAGGACCCGGAGTACGCCGAGCTCAAGGAGGCCATCGGCCTCGACGAGAACAGCTCCGTCCTGTGCTTCTCCACCGAGGGCGACACTGATCCCGAGCAGTATCGTAGGATCGTCTGGGAGGGCGAGTACCCCACCTTCTAGGGTGCTCCGTTCGATCCGGGTCTTATCGTGAGAGCTTCTTTCGCGCGGACCCTGCCTCACCGCGAGGACTTCCTTACTAACTGCGGGTGCTCCAGATGCGGCGCCAAGTGATTTCAGGTAAAAGGGCCATCCAACAGAAAGGTTGCAGACATGGCTAAGCAGCTCGATTACGACCTCATCAAGAAGACCGCTGAGGACTACGGCAAGGACATGACCGCGTTCCTTCGCGCCATGATCAGCCACCCGTCCGAGTCCTGCGAGGAGGGCGAGGTCGTCGCCTGCATCAAGGCCGAGATGGAGAAGCTCGGCTTCGACGAGGTCAAGGTCGACGGCCTTGGCAACGTCATGGGCTTCATGGGCGACGGCGACAAGATCATCGCCATCGACTCCCACATCGACACCGTTGGTATCGGCAACATCGAGAACTGGGACTTCGACCCGTACAAGGGCTTCGAGGATGACGAGCTGATCGGTGGCCGTGGCGGCTCCGACCAGGAGGGCGGCATGGCCTCCGCCACCTACGCTGCCAAGATGATGAAGGACCTCGACCTCATCCCCGAGGGCTACAAGGTCATGGTCGTCGGCACCGTCCAGGAAGAGGACTGCGACGGCATGTGCTGGCAGTACATCTACAACGTTGACGGCATCAAGCCCGAGTTCGTCATCTCCACCGAGCCCACCGACGGCGGCATCTACCGTGGTCACCGCGGCCGCATGGAGATCCGCGTCGACGTTCACGGCACCTCCTGCCACGGCTCCGCTCCCGACCGCGGCGATAACGCCATCTACAAGATGGCCGACATCATCGCCGACGTCCGCAAGCTCAACAACAACGGCTGCGACGAGTCGACCGACGTCAAGGGCCTCGTGAAGATGCTCGACCCGAAGTACAACCCGGATCACTACGAGGACGCCCGCTTCCTCGGTCGCGGCACCTGCACCGTCTCCCAGATCTTCTACACCTCTCCGTCCCGCTGTGCCGTCGCTGACTCCTGCGCCATCTCCATCGACCGCCGCATGACCGCCGGCGAGACCTACAAGTCCTGCCTCGAGGAGGTCGAGAACCTCCCGGCCGTCAAGAAGTACGGCGAGGACGTCAGGGTCTCCATGTACATGTACGACCGTCCGTCCTGGACCGGCGAGGTCTACGAGACCGAGGCCTACTTCCCGACGTGGATCAACAAGGAGACCGCTCCGCACGTCAAGGCCCTCGTCGACGCCCACAAGGCCCTCTTCGGCGATGAGCGCATCGGCTGCGAGAAGTCCATGGATAAGCGCGCCGGCCGTCCGCTGTGCGACAAGTGGACCTTCTCCACGAACTGCGTCTCCATCCAGGGCCGCTACGGCATCCCCTGCGTCGGCTTTGGCCCCGGCGCCGAGTCCCAGGCCCACGCTCCCAACGAGGTCACCTACAAGCAGGACCTCCCGACCTGCGCCGCCCTCTACGTCGCCGCTCTGAACCTCTACGAGCCCAGCGCCGAGATGGACAACGCCACCACCTACCGTGCCGAGCTCACCGATAACGACATCAAGTAGCTCGACTCCGGCGGAAACCTGAAAAAGGGACAGTCCCTTTTTCAGGTCCCCCGTCACACGACGGTTGACAAAGGGACAGTCCCTTTGTCAACTCCCTAGCCATACGCACGCAATTCGATCCGAGAGGACATAACATGAGCGAGATCAGCCAGTACACCGATATGCTTTCCGGCCTCGACTTCAAGGGCATGTACCAGAGCGACCTCCTGCACACCTGGGACAAGACCACCGACGAGCTCCGCGCCCTCTACACGGTCGCCGCTGCCCTCCGCAACCTCCGCGAGCGCAACATCTCGTCCAAGATCTTCGACTCCGGCCTCGCCGTCTCCCTCTTCCGCGACAACTCCACGCGCACCCGCTTCTCCTTCTCCAAGGCCACGAACCTCCTCGGCCTCGAGCTCCAGGACCTCGACGAGAAGAAGTCTCAGATCGCTCACGGCGAGACCGTCCGCGAGACCGCCACGATGATCTCCTTCATGGCTGACGTCATCGGCATCCGCGACGACATGTACATCGGCAAGGGCGACGCCTACATGCAGGAGGTCTCCGACTCCGTCGCGCAGGCCTACGAGGATGGCGTTCTCGACCACCGTCCGACGCTCATCTCCCTCCAGTCCGACTCCGACCACCCGACGCAGTCCTCCGCCGACATGCTCTACCTCATCGAGGAGTTCGGCGGCCTTGAGAACCTCCGTGGCAAGAAGGTTGCCGTGACCTGGGCCTACTCGCCCTCCTACGGCAAGCCGCTGTCCTGCCCGCAGTCCCTCATCAGCCTGCTCCCGCGCTTCGGCATGGACGTCACCCTGGCTCACCCCGAGGGCTACGACCTCATGGGCGATCGCGTCGAGGCCGCCAAGAAGTACGCCTCCGAGAACGGCTGCACCTTCAACCAGGTCAACACCATGGAGGAGGCCTTCGAGGGCGCCGACATCGTGATCCCGAAGTCCTGGGCTCCCTATGCCGCCATGGAGCGCCGCACCAACCTCTACGCCGAGGGTGACGACGCCGGCATCGCCGCGCTCGAGAAGGAGCTCCTCGCCCAGAACGCCACGCACAAGGATTGGTGCTCCACGACCGACCTCATGGCTAAGACCGCCAATGGTCAGGACACCATCTTTATGCACCCGCTGCCCGCCGACATCTCCGGCGTCTCCTGCGAGCACGGTGAGGTCATGGCTGACGTCTTCGACATGCACCGCGTTGGCATGTACAAGGAGGCCTCCTACAAGCCCTACGCCATCGCCGCGATGATCTTCCTGCAGAAGGTCGCCAACCCGATCGAGACTCTCCAGACTCTCGAGGCTGCCGCCACTCCCCGCTGGTATCAGGCCTAATGTCCCCGTCGCCTGCGTCCGCGGTCTGAGCGCGGACGCAGGACCGAGGCCTGCTACCTAGACAGAGCCGGCATGGCCGGCCCATCCGCCGCCAATACCCCTGGCAGGCGAAGGTCCGGGGTCGCGCGTTTCGTTTCGGGCGAACGCGCGACCCTAGGGACTGCTTTATCAATTTTCTGGGCTGCGCGCAGTCGTGCGCCCATATCTTGCAGGGCCGAGGCGCCCTCAAGGATCGGAGTCGATATGTCCAAGCGAATCGTCGTCGCCCTTGGCGGCAACGCTCTCGGCAACAATCTTCCTGAGCAGGCCGTCGCCGTCCGTGTGACCAGCCAGGCGATCGTGGATCTCATCGAGCAGGGCAACGAGGTCGTCGTCGTCCATGGCAACGGTCCCCAGGTCGGTATGATTGCCAACGCCATGACCGAGCTCACGCGCTCTAATCCGGAGAAGTACATCCCGTGCCCGCTTTCCGTCTGCGGTGCCATGAGCCAGGGCTATATCGGCTATGACCTGCAGAACGCGCTTCGCGAGGAGATGGAGTGCCGCGGCATTGCCAAGGGCGTCGCCACCGTCCTCACCCAGGTCGAGGTCGACCCGGAGGATCCCGCGTTCTCCAACCCGACCAAGCCCATCGGCTCCTTCATGACGAAGGAGGAGGCCGAGGTCCTTCACCGCGACCGCGACTACGACTTCATGGAGGACTCCGGCAGGGGTTACCGCCGAGTCGTCGCTTCTCCGAAGCCCCAGCGCATCGTCGAGCTCGACACGATCTCCTCGCTCGTCCAGGCGAACCATATCGTCATCGCCTGCGGCGGCGGTGGCATCCCGGTGCTTCCCACCGGTGACCACCACCTCAAGGGCGCCGCGGCCGTCATCGACAAGGACTTCGCCGCCGAGCTTCTCGCTGAGTCCCTCGACGCGGACTACCTCGTGATCCTCACCGCAGTCGAGAAGGTGGCCGTGCGCTTCGGCAAGCCCGACGAGCGCTGGCTTGACGAGCTCACGCCCGCCGAGGCCCACGAGCTTGCCGAGGCAGGCGAGTTCGGCAAGGGTTCGATGGAGCCCAAGGTCCTCGCGTGCGCGAAGTTCGCCGAGAGCAAGCCTGGCCGCTCCGCCCTCATCACGCTGCTCGAGAAGGCCAAGGACGGTTTTGCCGGCAGCACCGGAACCACCATCCGCGCCTAAGAGCGAATGCCACGTGCGTGACCTCGGGGGAGGTCACGCACGTTTGCTTTTGCGGAGACTTGCGAGCGCGCCGAGCCCGCTTCGCGCTCGCGTCGAGCGTGCTTCGCGTCAGCTCCGTGCCCGCTTCGCGCGCGCCCGAGGCAAGTGGCCGGCGCATCGCGACTTCCGCGCCCGCGCCTGCGGGTCGTGGTTGTCCGCTTGCGAAAACAACGCGTGAACGCTGATTAATTGTCAGCTTCGTTTGGGATAATGGATGACATGAGACCAAGCGTAAGAACATACCTAGTTAATGACGAGGGCGAGCGCGTCTTCGGTCCCGGTCCCGCGGAGCTGCTGCGTCGCATCCGCGAATGCGGAAGCCTCCGCGCCGCCTCGATATCCATGGGCATGGCCTACACCAAGGCCCTGGCCCTCGTCCGTACGGCGGAGAAGGGCCTGGGCTCCCCACTGACCACCCGCGTCGTGGGTGGCGCCGGTGGCGGCGGGTCTACGCCCACGCCGGAGGCGGATGCCCTCCTCGCTGCGTACGAACGCTGGACCGCTTCGGTGAACTCCGCCGCTGGCGCGCAGTTTGACGCGGCGTTTCCGCATGGGGCGGTGGCCGTTTCGTCCGCGGGCGCGGACTCGGTTTCGGGCGATGATCGTGTCGTCGGTGCCGCCGTGCTCGCCGCCGGCCACTCGGTGCGCTATGGCAAGAACAAGCTCGTGGAGCCCCTTCTTGGCGAGCCCGTGGTTGCCCGCGCCATCGATTGCGTGCCCGCCGGCATGCCCATCGTCGTGGTCTCCGCCACGCCTGAGGTCGATGCCATCGCGGATGCCCGCGGCATAGAGCGCGTTCGTCCGGATGGCTTTGACGAGGACGTCGCCGCTACGCTCGGGCAATCCGCTTCCGTGCGTGCTGCGGCCGCCTTTGCCCGCGACGCTGGGTGGGACGCATGCCTGTTCCTACCGGGAGACCAGCCCCTCGTCGAGCATGGGAGCGTCGCTCGCATGCTTGGGGTCTCCGCGCTGCGGCCGGATGTCCTCGTGCGCCTTTCCTGGCGCGGCCGCCCCGGTTCCCCGGCGTTGTTTCCCAGCAACTTCTATGACGCGCTTTCGCATGTCGAGGGTGATGCTGGCGGGAGCTCGGTCGTGGGGGAGGGTGACATCTGCGTGAGTGTCGAAGCGTCGCTTCCATGGGAGCTTTGGGATATTGACACGCCCGATGACCTCAGGCGTGCCCGTGAAATTCTGGAAAGTGGACTTGGACGTGGAGGGAGTTGCCAATGATCATCATCAAGGGCGGAACCCTAGTTTGCCCCGACGGGCTACGAGTGGGTGATGTGGCTCTGGAGGGTGACAAGATCGTCCGCATCGCGGCCTCCATCGAGGCCGGCGATGGCGATGAGGTTGCCGACGCTACGGGCTGCTGGGTCTTCCCGGGCTTCATCGACGCCCACACGCACATGCAGTGCTGGACGGGTATCGACTGGACGGCGGATAGCTTCGAGACGGGCACCCGCGCCGCTGCCTGCGGCGGCACCACCACCATCGTCGACTACGCCACGGCCGATCGCGGCGTGACCATGCCGGACGCCCTGGCGGAGTGGCATAAGCGCGCGGATGGCATCTGCACGTCAAACTATGCCTTCCACATGGCGATCGCGGAGTGGAACGAGCGCAATCGCGAGGACCTTGCCGCGATGCGCGCTGGCGGCGTCAGCTCCTTCAAGACCTACTTCGCCTATGACCATCTGCGCCTTGATGACGCGGAGACCCTTGAGGTGCTCGAGGCCCTGAAACCGTTTGGCGGCACGCTCTGCGTCCACTGCGAGAACGGCACCCTCGTCGACGCCCTCCAGAAGCGCGTGTACGAGGCAGGCATTCACGGGCCGGAAGCCCATCCTCTGAGCCGTCCCGCCGAGTGCGAGGCCGAGGCAGTGAGCCGTCTGCTCTACCTTGCCCATCTCGCCGGCGACGCGCGCGTGAACGTGGTGCACCTCTCCACGAAGCTTGGCCTCGAGGCCATTCGCGCTGCCAAGGCGCGCGGTCAGAAGAACATCTTCGTCGAGACCTGCCCGCAGTACCTGCTGCTTGATGACACGTGCTTCACGCGTAGGGGAGAGAACGGCCTCGAAGGCCTCGAGTTCGTCATGAGCCCGCCTCCGCGCAAGCCGTCCGACCGCGCGGCTCTCCGCCAGGCGCTGCTCGACGGCGAGATCGACACCATCGCCACGGATCACTGCAGCTTCAACCTCCATGGGCAAAAGGATCGTGGCGTGGATGACTTCCGTGCCGTCCCCAACGGCGGCGCGGGCGTCGAGCACAGGCCCGCGCTGATCGCGACGACGTTCGAAGATCAGCTTGGCCCCACGGACCTCTGCCGCCTCATGAGCGAGAACCCCGCCCGCGTCTTTGGCATGTGGCCTCGCAAGGGTTGTCTGGCGGAGGGCTCGGACGCGGATGTCTGCGTCTGGGATCCGTCCGTCGAGTGGACCATCTCGGCGAAGACTCAGCATCAGAACGTCGACCACACCCCGTACGAGGGCTTCGTCTGCCACGGCAGGGCGCGCCTCACCTACGTGAACGGCGTGCTCGCGGCGCGTGACGGCGAGCCGACGGGGGCGACGCCGGGCACATACGTCCCGCGCTAGCCGCGAGTCGGCGACGGGCGCGTGCGCCTCGCGTTGGCCGTGAGCCGGCTGCGGGCGCGGGCATCCCGCGCTGGTCGCGGGTGCGGTGCCCGGCACGTGCGTCCTGCACAGACCGCGAGCTGGTTGCGGGCGCGGCACCAACTTGAGCACTAAAAGCTGGTCCTTTCGCCGTTCGAGTCATTGACAAGGGGCCTTCTTTATCGTTAAGCTTCTAAACAACGATAGGCAATATCGTCAAACAAAAGGAGAAACACATGTCCATCGAAGCCGTCGTCACCGACAAGGCCCCCGCCGCTGTGGGTCCGTACTCCGCTGCCACCAAGTCCGGCAACTGCATCCACGTTTCCGGTCAGCTCCCCGTTGACCCCGCCACCGGCGAGTTTGCCGGCGACGACATCCAGGCTCAGACCCGTCAGAGCCTGACCAACGTCAAGAACGTTCTCGAGGCTGCCGGTGCCACCATGGCCGACGTCGCCGAGACCGTTGTTCTCCTCGACTCCATCGCCGATTTCGGCGCCATGAACGAGGTCTACGCCGAGTTCTTCGCCGCTCCGTATCCGGCTCGCGCCGCCTTCGAGGTTGCCGCCCTCCCCAAGGGTGCCAAGGTCGAGATCAAGGCTGTCGCCTACCTGTAATGGGTTGTTGTCCAGCTGAATGGGCCGCTGCCCTCTAGTGGCGTTGTCTCTTGTCAGCAATGACACTCAGCCGGCGTTCGGATTCACCTCCGAGCGCCGGCTTTTTGTTTTTCGGGCCAGCGCACTTTTCAAAACCTGAAAAAGGGACAGTCCCTTTTTCAGGTTTTGACGGTGATGCACGGTTAAGTTTCATCGAGACATGCGTTTTTTAGAGTTATGAACGAGAATCAGGCCCCATAACTCGAAGAAACGCATGTTTCGGCGTCGGTGCGGCAGAACTGCCGTGCGTCTCCGCTACGTGCCCCTGCCGCGAGTCTCCGCCGCGTGCCGCGCGTCTCCGCCGCATGTCGCGTACCCACGCCGCGCGTCGCGTGCTGCGTGCTGCGCCGTGGCCACGAGCGCTAATGCTACTGCTAACGTCGCGTACCGTTCGCCGTAGGCGTGTCGGAGCTGCCGGGCGTCGCGTTGCGTCCGCGGGTGCTTTTATACCGTTCGCGAGAGCTCTACGCATTTTCGGTTTCTCGTTCGTAGTGGCTGGTTGCTGGGGTAGACTATTCCCTGTTGACCATCTGGTCGCAAGTTATGTTCAGCGCGCAAGCGCAGTGTTGCCCTCGGAGGGGCAAACGAAAGAAAGGCACGTCATGGCTCAGGGTACTGTTAAGTGGTTCAATCCGGACAAGGGCTACGGCTTCATCTCTCGCGAGGACGGCGACGATTTGTTCGTCCACTACTCCGAGATTCAGATGGACGGCTTCAAGACCCTCGACGAGGGCCAGGCTGTCGAGTTTGACATCACCACTGGTCAGAATGGCAAGCTCCAGGCCTCCAACGTCCGTAAGAGCGCTTAATTAACGTCTTACATACGCTTGGGTGAGGGGACGTCCGAAAGGACGCCCCCTCTTTTTTGTGCGGGCTGGTAGTGCGTCCCGGCCGCTGACGGCGGAAGGCGCGCAGGCGTAACCCCGCTACTGCACGTGCTCGGCGAAGCGATGGTACTGCACGCGGGCGAGCTTGAGGTAGGCGTCGCGGGCGCGAGCGGCTGGATCGCCGTTGGGGTCGGCACCGGCGAGCGTCTTGAGGCCGCCCGTTGCATGGTGACGGTCCTCAACATCCGTGTACGAGAGCGCGCTGATTGTCGGCATCAACAGGCGCGCTCCCAGCTGCGCCTCCTGATAGCCCGAGAGGGGAGCACCGACGGCGTCAAGGGCAAGCGCCCCCAGCGTGCTCGAGGAGGCCTCCTCGACGCGTATGCTTCCAGCGCCCGCCACGTCATAGTTCGCCCAGACGAGGTAGTTGGTGAGGTACATGCGCGTTCCGTGGGTCTGGTCGGCCTCGTCCGGGAACATGGCGTCGTTGACGGCGGCGGAAACGCTTGCCTGATGGTCTCCGAAAAAGACGAGGAGCACCGGTCGGTCGAGTTTTCGCAGCTCGCCGATAAACCATTCGAGGTCACGATCCGAGGCGTCGATGCACGCGAGGTATTCGTTGAGTTCCGCCGCCTGTGACTCGTTCAGGTAGTCAGGCTCGTAGTCGCGCAGCAGGCCCGGATCGATGTTGCCCTGGTCGTAGCTGCTGTGATTCTGCATTGTCACGTCGAAGATGAACTGCGGTTTGCTCGAGCCGTGCAAGCGCTCGAGGACCTCCTCGTACGTGGCTGCGTCGGTGACGCCGCTGTGGAACTGCGGCGCGTCCTCGAACTCGTCGATGGTGAGGAACTCGTCAAATCCAAAGCCAGCGTAGATGCCCTCGCGGTTCCAGTTCGTGCCGAGGTTGGGGTGGATCGCGCACGTGTCATAGTCCAGGCTCGACAGCTGAGAGGCGAGGTTGTCCGTCGTCGAAAGGTCGTAGAGCGTATACGGATACGCGCCTTTGCCGAGGTATCCCAGGGTGTTGCCGGTGAGGAACTCGAACTCCGTGTTGCAGGTCCCGCCTGCGTAGGTGGAGACAGTGAGCTGACCGCGCACGAGCGCGTCGTCGATCGAGTTGAAGTACGCGGGCCCCTCGTAGCCCACGCCAAGCCCGTCGTAGAGTGACATGTCGCTGAAGCTCTCGTTCATTACGCACACGATGCTCGGGCGCGTCTCCGCGAACTGGGCCTGAGCGGCGGCGCGAGTGTCTGGGTCGACGCTCGCCGCGTGGTCGTCTGCCAGCTCCTGTTCGTCTGCGACGGCCTGCGCGGAGGAGTAACCGGCTGGGCGAGGAATCTCGAGGTCCTGCGCCGCGGCGACGAAGCTCGTGATGGCTCCGTAGCGCTCGTAGCTGCGAGCGGTGTCCCATCCGTCGACGTGTACGCCGAGCGCAACGCCAAAGTCCACGAACACGACCATCGCCACGAATGAGCCCACGCATGCTGCCGCGACGCCGAGGTTGCCGGCGACGGCGAGCTTGCGTCGACGAGGCGCGCGGCCCTTCTCGGAAGCCGCCCCCTTGCACCGACGAGGCGCGCGGCCCTTCTCGGAAGCTGCCTCGCGTCCGTGCATGAGCGAGCAGAGACACCAGCCAACCGCGGCGATGGCGATGCCGAGGATAACCGTGCCGTCGACCTTATAGACGTAGCCGCCCGCGACGGACATCGCCGTGGCCATACCGAGGACATCCGACGGCAGAATCGCGGTGCCCTTGTGGACACGCACGAAGTACTGGGCGAGGCCCATCGCGCAGAAGACGCCGACACCGATGCCAGCACCGATGCCCCTGCGTTGAAAGACGAGGTAAAGGGCGAGGAGCGCGAGTAGGGCAAACCCGGCTTCGAGCGCGAGGAACTTCGGCTCGACGGCGAGGTTGCCGCGGCACCAGCTGACCTCGAGCGCGAACGCTGCGGCGACGCTGGCGGCGACGAGAAGCCCGGCGTCTGCCAGGTAGGATCCGCGAATCCTGTCGCGGGAGAGCGTGACCAGAGCGCACACACCAACGACTGCGGCGGCGGCAACGGAGCAGCCGACGACCGTCGCGGTGTCTCCCTCGACCAGGCCGAGCGCGAGCCAGATGACGAGCGCGAGGGACAGCGCGGGATACGGCAGCGCCCAGGCGAGGGTGGCGCGAGACGGACGCTCGCACATCGAACGGTCCTTGTCCGCGCTGCTGCTCATCGTGCCTAAGACACCCGCTTCGCAAACTCGAGGTACTGAACGTTCTGGAGGAGGCGGCAAGACTCAGCGGCGGCAGCCCAGGACTCGTTATCCGGCGTTGGCGCATCGTCTCCGTTGCCGCCGTCCCCGCCGTCGCCGGCGGAAGCCATCTCGCTGGGCGTGGCGTCCTCGACGGAGTGCCATCCGCCCTCGTTATCCTTGTAGGCAAACATGTTAATCATTGGCATGTACATGCGGGCGCTAAGTTGCGCCTTCTGGAAGTCCGTGAGGGGAGCGCCGATGGCGTCGAGCGCGAGGGCACCCAGCGTCGACGAGGAGGCGTCCTCCCAGCGCATGCCGCCAGCGCCAGCCACCTCGTAGTTCGTCCAGACGAAGTAGTTCGTGCGATAGGCGCGGGCGCCATGGGCGGTGCCAACGTCCTCGGTGAAGAGCGCGTCGTTCGCGTATCCGGAGACGCCCGGCTGGTGGTCGCCAAAGAACACGAGCATGACGGGGCGGTCAAGGTTGCGGAGCTCTTCCATGAACCACTGGAGGTCACGGTCCAAGGCGTTGATGCAGGCGAGGTACTCGTTGAGCTGACTCGTGAACGCGGCGTCATCCTCCGCGAACGGGAAGGTGTAGCCCGGAAGAAGTGACTCGTCGATGTTGTTCTGGTCGTAACCGCTGTGGTTCTGGATGGTGACGTCGAGGATGAACTGTGGGGCCTCGTTGCTGCGGAGGCGGTCGAGCACGCTCTCGTAGGTCGCGGCGTCCGTGACGCCGGAGTGGAATCCGGGTGCGCCCGCGAAGTCCTCCGCGGAGAGGAAGCGGTCGAACCCGAAGGCCCTGTAGACGATGTTGCGCTTCCAGTTCGTGGGGGCGCAGGGGTGGATCGCCGTCGTGTCATATCCCATGTCGGCGAATTGGGTGGCGAGATTGTCGACGTCGCTGAGGTCATAGAGCGTGTATGGGTACTTGGCGTTGCCGATGTAGCCCAGAGTGGCTCCGGTCATGAATTCGAACTCGGAGTTGCAGGTGCCCCCACCGTAGGCAGAAACCTCGAGCTCGCCACGCACGAGCGCGTCGTCGATCGAGTTGAAGTAGGCGGGGCCTGTATAGCCGATCCCGAGGCCTTCGAGCATCGAGAGGTCTGAGAAGGTCTCGTTCATGACACAGATGACGCTGGGCTTCGTGTCCGCGAACTGCGCCTGGGTGTAGGGATACGAGTCGCTCTTGGCGTTCTGGTACAGCGAGGCGAGGGTCTGCTCGTCCTCGAGGGCGACCTCGTCAGAATAGCCTGCGGGCATGTCGATCGCCATGTGCTGCACCATGCTGAGGAAGTGGGGAACCATGCCGTCCGCGCGGTAGCTCGAGATGGGGTTCCATACGTCGGTGTTGATTCCGTAGTCCTTGGTGAGGTCGATGTCCGAGAACGCGTTCCGGAGCGTGACCAGGCACAGGATGCCGAGGGCGATGTTTGCGATGGGGCGGATGATGCGAACGCGGCTCGGCGCCGGCGTCGCGGGGCGGATGAGGCAACAGGCGATGAGGCCAAAGCCAAGGGCGCTCGCAGCGGTGAGCATGGGGTCCGTCACGGTATAGGTGTATCTGGCGGAGACCTCCGCGGCGGTGCTCAGGGCGAGAAGGTCCGTCGGGAGGAGGGCAGCACCTCTGAACTCGGCGACGAATGCCTGACCGATGCCGAGGGCGAAGAGGGCGACGAGCCATATCGCGGGCATCACGCCGCGGCGCTGGCCAAGGAAGTAGGCGATGACCATGACGGAGCCGATGAAGGTGACGTCAATGAGGATGTGCTCGACCGATACGCTGAGGGCGCCCTCGTTCCAGGGCGTCTCGATGGCGACGACGGCGCAGATGGTGCAGATGGCGAGGGCCACGATGGCACGAAGCAGCTCGATGACGAGGCCAGCCAGGTGGGTGCGGGCGTCCTTTGAGCGGCCGAGGCCGTCGAGCGCGTTGAGGATCGGCTCGCGAAAGAGTGTGACCAAGATGCCGACGCAGATGACCTTTACGACCTGGTTGAGCGCCTCGGTGCTGCAGATGAGCAGGTTTTGACGTGCGAGGAAGATGAAGAGGGCTGCAAGGGCGATGAACGGGACGAGCCACAGGATGGTGCTTACGTGACAGAATGCCGCGGCGAGCCAGGCGGTCGCGCGGGCGATGGGGGCGGGGACGAACCTGAACAGGTGGGCGAGGGCGTTGTCGAAGCGCTCGAGTTGAGCCGCAGCAGCCTTGCGGGTGGTCATGGCCCTTTCCCTCGCGGCTAGTGTCTTCTCGCGGATGCTCATCAAATGGTCATGGTTGTTGCTCATGCGTCCCCGTGGCTCGTCTGGCTAACTACAGTCATAACTTCATTACTTTACCGATTCTTGACATGGCCGGCAATGCGCTTGGGTTGGAAAGGCGCAGGAAAAACGGGTAAAGTGGTGGGACGGCTGTGCGATTGGGTTCGTTGGCACACGCCGGTCCCGGCGTCCTAGCACTCGCTTACGGCGCCGACGCCGTAGCCCTCGCCGCGCACCACGCGGCGAAGGTCATCCGGGTTGGCCTCCTGCTTGGTCCGCACGTGGGCAACGCCCTCCGCGAGGGAGACCTCGGCCATGGTGTCGGGCCGCGAGTTGAACGCGTTCGCAATGCGCTTCGAGCAGTTCTCGCAGCTCATACCTTTGACCACGACGTCATAGGCGAAAGGGTAGTGGGAGGCGTCCTTGTCCCTGTGGCCACGCGAGCGCACGATGTCCGTGCCTCCGCAGCAGTCCCCTTTACCGCCTCGCGCGATGTAGTTGCGAATTACAAGCAGCGCCGCCACGAAAACGACAGTGACGATCACGACGTTGATGATGTTTGCGCTCATGACTCCTCCAAAGAAGGCTCGGTCGAGTCCAGAATGTTCGAGATGGCTAACTCGCACGTCATTGTACGTCATCTCGCCGTGCCAGGGAGGGATTCGGCTTTTCACCGCCGCCGACAATGTGCGGTTCCGCCAGCGCACGCGAGCCGCCAGCGCGCGCGAGCCGCCTGCGCACGCGAGCCGCCAACGCGCGGTGCCGCCAGCGCGCGAGCCGCCAACGCACGCTCAGCATCCGCAACCTGTGGCCTCGGACACACGCGGGCAGCCACTCGTCGCCGCTTGCTGCCACATACCGACCACCACGCCGATTCGTCACCCGCAAATTGCATACCCCCCCGTTTCGGCTATCTTTCAGCCTGTTAGGCTGGTAGCAGGCGGCTATCCGAGGTCGCACAACAAGAATGGGAGAATCGCAATGAAGCTACGTCCGCTCGCCCGCAAGGCACTAACGCTCCTCGCCACTGCGGCCCTCGCCACCGTCTCCGTTGCAGGGCTTTCTGCCTGCGGAGAGTCTCAGGAAGATGCCATCAAGGCCATGCTCAAGGAGCAGTTTGGCCAGCTCGAACAGGTCACTGACGCCAATATTGAGGAGGTCTTCGGTGACGATGAGATCGCCGAGCTCCAGAAGTATGGCATCGACGCGACCGAGCTCTACAACGCCTGCGTCAAGCGCTTCGACTACGAGGTCGAGGACGTCTCCATCTCCGACGACACCGCCACGGTGACGCTCTCCGTCACGAACCTCGACTTCGCGACCGTCGCCGCGAGCTGGACGGATGACATGACCGCCTATCTCACGTCCGATGAGGCGGCTAACGACTACACGAACCTCGGCGAGGACGACATTCTCGCCAAGGTCATGGGCCAGTTCGTCGAGAGGCTCGCTGCTGACGACGCGCCCACCAAGACCGCCAGCGTCTCGCTTGACCTCGAGAAGAACGGCAAGACCTGGGAGTTCGCGGACGAGGACCAGGTGGTCAGCGCGATTTTCGCCGGCGCCGATCCCTCGACGCTCATGGAGTAGGCTCCCGCAGCCACCGCATTTTGGGCGCGTCGCTTTCGGGCGGCGCGCCTTTTACATGGCGGCGGCAGCCCTCTTCGCACGCCGTGGCCCGCATACGCCTGGTGGCTACTCGCGCGTATAGGTAACGAACTCGAAGGGAATCCCCTCTGGTGTGACGAGGGGGTTCCCTTCGTCGTCTCGCGCCGTGGAAGACGCGACGTGCCAGGTGGGGTCCTCGTCCAAGTTGGGGAAGAACGTGTCCGCCGGCCGCACGCAGTGGTCCTTCGTGATCTCCGCGCGCGTGCAGAGGGGGAGGAGCTCGCGGTAGATCATTCCGCCTCCGATGAGCCAGACCTCGGGATCGTCCGCGACCATGGCGAGGGCCTCGTCGATGCTATGAGCGACGTCGACGCCCTCGCGCGCAAAGCCAGGGTCGCGCGTGATGATAACGTTGCGGCGGCCCTTGAGCGGTTGTCCTCCCGGGAAGCTCTCGAGGGTCTTGCGTCCCATGAGGACGGTGTGACCCTTCGTGTGGCGCACGAAGTGGCGCATGTCTGCGCGGTTGTCCACGAGCATGCCGCCGCCGATGCCGATGCCCCAGTCGTCGCAGACGGCGACGATCACGTTGAGGTTGGGCAGGGGAGCGCGGCGGGCGTCGCCCGCATTGGACACGGGGGTGCGGCGGGCGTCGCCGGCACTGACAGGCTCTGCCACCTGCATGCTCTTCTCGGTATCCATGGGCTACACCGCGATGGGGATGTTCTTGACCTGCGGTCCGTGCTCGTATCCCTCGACGATGAGGTCGTCGGTCGTGAAGTCATAGAAGTTCGTGACCTCGGGGTTGAGCGAGACGCGCGGCGCGGAATACTGCGGTCTCGAGATGAGCTCGCGGATGATGTCGACGTGACGGTCGTAGATGTGGGCGTCCGCGATGACGTGGACGAGCTCGCCGGGAATCATGCCCACGGACTGCGCGACCATCATGAGGAGGATCGCGTACTGGCAGACGTTCCAGTTGTTGGCGGCGAGGATGTCCTGGCTGCGCTGGTTGAGCAGCATGTTGAGGGTTAGGCGGTCGTCGCCGGGCGTCTGGGTGACGTTGTAGGTCACGCTGTAGGCGCACGGATAGAGGTGCATCTCGGAGAGGTCCGCGAAGACGTAGGTGTTCGTCATGATGCGGCGCGAGAAGGGCGTGTGCTCGAGGTCGTAGAGCACGCGGTCCATCTGGTCGAAGTCGCCCTCGGGGTAGTGGCTCTTCTGGCCGATTTGGTAGCCGTAGGCCTTGCCGATGGAGCCCGTCTCGTCTGCCCACTCGTCCCAGATGTGTGAGTTGAGGTCGTTGATATTGTTAGATTTGCGCTGGTAAATCCAGAGGACCTCGTCCATGGCGCTCTTGAGGGCGGTGCGGCGGAGGGTGAGGGCGGGAAACTCGCGGCGCAGGTCATAGCGGTTTACCACGCCAAACTGCTTGATGGTGTAGGCGGGGGTGCCGTCCTCCCAGTGCGGGCGGACCTTCTGTCCCTCGGTGGTGGTGCCGTTCTCGATGATGTCTTCGCACATGGCGCAGAAGAGCTTGTCTGCCTGGCTCATGGTTTCTCCTGATGGTTGAATGCGGGACGTGCGGCGGGGTATGGCGAGCGGGCGTTCCTGTGCGTTCCGCGTGCGGCGGGGTATGGCGAGTGGGCGTCCCCGCGTGTTCCGTGTGCGGCATGCGGCCTGGGTGCTCCGCTACTTGTACGAGGCCGAATCGGTGAGGGCCGATGTAAGGCGAATGGCGATGTCGACGATGTTGGACGCTTCCTCATCCAGCTCGGCGAGCTCGTCTGCGGTGTGGCCATCGGGCGACTTGAGGATGCCGACCAGCTTGGCGATCGCGCTCCAGCGCTCGACGCAGTCCTCCTTGGCGTCCCCGAGGGCGTCGACGACCGAATCTGCCTTGAGGCCGCTCACGCGGTCCGTGCCGGGCACCTCGATTGCCTGAATCGAGGCCTGGGCATCGGCGACCACCTGTGCCGCGGCGTCGAGCTCCTCGGTGCGAGTGGCGGCGTCCGTGGCGCCCATCGCGGCGCGGAGGTGCATGGAGAGGAGGTTGGTGCTGTCGCCGTCAGCCTTGGTGAGGGCGGACACGAACTCGCTGACGGCCTGCTGCGAGCCATCGTAATCGCTCGCGTAGACGTAGGAGTTGACGGACTCGTCCGCGCAGCCGATGCGGGTCTCGAAGATGTTGTCGGCCGTGAGATCGACGTCGGTGCTGTGGGTGTCGTCATCGAAGTAGTGGTCGAGCTCGTCGAAGTCCCACTCCTCGTCCGGGTACTCCTCCGCGACGATGTCTGCCACCTCGGAGAGGACCTCGCCAAACGTGTTCGCGAGGACGAGGGAGGCGACGACGATGAGCGCCAGGCCGATGGCGAGGATGACGTAGACGCCGGGACCGGAGTGGTTGTCCGGGGAGGTCGTGGCACTCGCGCTCTCGATGACGGGAACCTGCGGAGCGGGCGCCGGCTGCGGCTGGGGCGTGGAATGCGCCGCGGGCGCCGGCTGCGGCTGGGGCGTGGGCTGCGGTTGTGCGGCAGGCTGCGGCTGCGGCGTCGGCGCGGGCTGGCCGTGCGCGCCGTTGCCACCCTGTGGGGTCTGGGGCTGGTAGCCTTCGCTCATGTCTGGTCCTCTCCGCGGCTGTTGGATGGTCGTCGTGCGCGTAGCCCTGCGCGCGGTGCGAGGCCTGGCGCGTTTGCCGTGCGGGCGCTCACCTGCGGGCAGTTACGTGCTTGCCTAGGCCATGTCCTCGAGACGGCCGTGGCGCTCGTAGCGGGTGATGCGGGCGGGCGCGTTGTTCTCGTCGACGAAGACGACGTGCGGCGCGTGCTCGGATGCCTCCTCCGGGGTCATCTGGCAGTAGCACATGATGATGACCTTGTCGCCAACGTTCACGAGGTGGGCGGCGGCACCGTTCAGGCAGATGACGCCGCTGCCGGCCTCGCCGGCGATGGCGTAGGTCTCGAGACGGCTGCCGTTGTCGACGTCCGCGACCTGGACCTTCTCGTACTCGCGGATGCCGGAGGCGTCCAGGAGGTCCTGGTCGATGGTGATGGAACCGACGTAGTCGAGCTCGGCCTGGGTGACCGTGGCGCGGTGAATCTTGCCCTTGAGCATGTTGAGCTGCATTGTTCTCGCTCTCTTTAGCGCTTCGCGCGCGATGTCGCGCGTCTAACGAATATACGGTACACCTCAAGGGACTCCGACGCGAGACGCTGCGCCCGAAGCCCATCGTAATTGCGCGATGTGAGCGGCACCCGTGGCATTCGCGACATCCGTGACAGGTGCGATGTGCACGGCGCCCGCGGCGAAAAAGAGCCCTGCCGGCGCGAACCGACGGGACTCTTCCTGGTTGGCCGTCACGCGGCCGACGGTGCGGGAATCTGGCTAGGCCGCCGGGGCCGTCGCTTCGGTGGCGTCCCCGGTGGGGCCGCCTTAAGAGCGGGGCCGTCGCCAACCGGTTTGACGACGGCCCCGCTGAGCCATGGCTTGGTCGCGGGCGATTGGCGATGAGTCCTGCAAGACTATCCAACCGGAGCGACCGGTGATGTTGTTGTGCAGCGTTGCCGCGCGCGGGCGATAAGGCCTGCTAAAGCGACAGGAACAGCTCGTGGACGCGCGTGTCCTCGTCCAGCTCGGGGTGGAAGGCGAGGGCGAGCTGGTTGCCCTGGCGCGCGGCGACAATGCGGCCATCGACGGTCGCGAGCGCCTCGGCGGCCTCACCCACGGAGACGATCCTCGGCGCGCGGATGAACGTCATCGGGACCTCGCCAATGCCCTTGAGCTCCGCGTACGCATGGAAGCTCCCGAGCTGCCTGCCGTAGGCGTTGCGCTCTACCTCGACGCCCATCGTGGCGAGGCGCGGCGTGCCCTTGTCGTCGTGCGCCGCGAGCGTCTTGGCCAGGAGGATCATGCCCGCGCAGGTGCCCAGCGTTGGCATGCCCTCCTCGATGCGCCTGCGGAGCGGCTCGAACATGCCGAGCTCGTCCAAGAGCTTGCCCTGCGTGGTCGACTCGCCGCCGGGGAGGATGAGGCGGTCGAAGGGCTGTTCGAGGTCAGACGCCTGCCTGAGCTCGATCCAGTTCGCTCCCAAGCGCTCGAGCATCTGCTCATGCTCGGCGAAGGCGCCCTGAACTGCGAGGATTGCGGTCGTGCACGGCATTAGCGGCCACGCTCTTCCATGATGATGTCGATCTCGTCGGCGTTGATGCCCACCATGGCCTCGCCGAGGTTCTCGGAGAGCTGGGCGATGAGCTTGGCGTCCTGGTAGTTTGCGACGGCCTTGACGATGGCGTCGGCGCGCTTGGCCGGGTCGCCGCTCTTGAAGATGCCGGATCCCACGAAGACGCCCTCGGCGCCGAGCTGCATCATGAGCGCGGCGTCGGCGGGGGTGGCCACGCCGCCGGCGGCGAAGTTAACGACGGGGAGCTTGCCGGTCTCGTGGACCTCGCGCAGGAGACTGACGGGGACACTGAGCTGCTTGGCTGCTTCGAAGACCTCGTCGTCGCGCAGGGCGACGGTGTCGCGGATCTGCTTCTGGATCTTGCGCATGTGGCGCACGGCCTGGACGACGTCGCCGGTGCCCGGCTCGCCCTTCGTGCGGATCATCGTGGCGCCCTCAGCGATGCGGCGAAGAGCCTCGCCGAGGTCGCGGGCGCCGCAGACGAACGGCACGTCGAAGGCGGTCTTGTCGATGTGGTAGGTGTCGTCGGCGGGGGTGAGGACCTCGGACTCGTCGATGTAGTCGATCTCGATGGCCTGGAGGATCTGCGCCTCGACGATGTGGCCGATGCGGCACTTGGCCATGACGGGGATGGAGACGGCCTCCTGGATGCCGCGGATCATCGCCGGGTCGCTCATGCGGCTGACGCCACCGGCAGCGCGGATGTCGGCCGGGATGCGCTCGAGGGCCATGACGGCGCAGGCGCCGGCCTTCTCGGCAATGCGCGCCTGCTCGGGCGTGGTGACGTCCATGATGACGCCGCCCTTGAGCATCTGCGCGAGCTGGCGGTTGAGGGCTACGCGGTCCTGGGTCTCGTTCTCCATGCTGGTCTCCTTCGTTGTTTGCTTCGGGTTGCGGTGGCTCGCGCGCGGGCGGGTGGCGCGCATGGATGGCGCGACTTGGTCGCGCCGGTTGCGCCCGGTTGGAGCCGGTTTACCTCCGGTTTGGGCCGGTTGCGCCCGGTTGGAGTCGGCTTGCAGCGCTAAGCTCGTGTTCGCAACCACCGATGACTTTCGAGGACATAGGCTACGCTGGAGCTGGCCTTGGCAAAATATCCAAACTGAGAGAAACTTAGAAGGTCAGAATAAGGCCAGATGCAGGGGAGCGATAAGGCCAGATGCTTGACTACGATTTGGGCCAGCGTGGTGACGAGAGCCTCTATGACTATCTCTACCAGCGGATTCGCGATGACATCTCTTCTGGTGAGCTGCGCGAGGGCGCACGGCTGCCGTCGAAGCGCGCGCTGGCGGAGCATCTTGGCGTGAGCGTCGTGACCGTGGAGGGGGCGTATCGCCAGCTGGTCGTTGAGGGGTATATCGAGTCGCGGCCGCGTAGCGGCTACTTCGTGTGCGACTTGCAGGGATCTTTGGCGCCGGCGCTCGGCGTGCGTGCGGGGGTGGCAGCGACTGGCGACTTGCCGCGGATGCCGGGACGCGACGAGGGGCCGCGCTCGGTTGACTTCGCTCTTGGGGCGCGCGGTGCGGAGCAGGATGCGGCGAGCCTCTGGACCCGCGCTCTTCGCCAGGCGCTCGCCTCCGAGTCCGAGGCCGAGCTCTTCGCCCCGGCTCCCGCGAAGGGGACGCCCCGCCTGCGGGAGGCGATCGCGTCCCACCTGCGCCATACGAGGGGAATGGTGGTCGACCCGGAGAACGTCGTGGTTGGAGCGGGCGCGCAGATTCTTGACTCGTGCATCGTGCAGCTTCTTGGCCGCGAGCGCGCCTATGGTGTCGAGGATCCCGGTTATCCTCGCCTGATGCGGCTTTATGCGGCGAATGGCGTCGAGGTGAGGCATGTCCCCATTGACGAGGCGGGCGTTCGCGTTGACGCTCTGGCATCGAGCGACGTTGGCGTGATGCACGTCATGCCGTCGCACCAGTTTCCGACGGGGTGCGTTACGAGCATCGGCAGGCGCTATGAGCTGCTGGGATGGGCGGCGGACGCAACGGCGGGGGAGCGCTGGATCATCGAGGACGACTATGACTGCGAGTTCAGGCTCGCGGGGCGTCCCGTTCCTGCGCTCGCGAGCGTCGACGCCATGGGGCGTGTGATCTACACGAACACGTTCTCGAAGAGCCTTGGCTCGGCGCTGCGACTCGCTTATATGGTGCTTCCCGATAGTCTGATGGAACGCTATGGCTCTGAGCTGGGGTTCTATTCCTCGACGGTGAGCACGGTCGACCAGGTGACGCTGGCGCGGATCCTGGAGGACGGCAGCTACGAGCGACATGTCGCTCGCGTGCGCAAACGCGCCCGCGACGAGCGCGATCGTCTCCGCGAGCTGGTTGCCGCGGGCGCCTTTGGCCCTGGCGTTCGCCTCGAGCACGCGGACGCCGGCTTGCATTGCGTCCTCGCAATTCCCGTTGCCTCGCAGCTAGCCGCCCCGTCCGACGCCGCCCCGCGCCCGGCAACCTCGCTCGATGCCGCCACCCCGGCGACCCCGCCCGTCGCCTCCTCGCGCCCAGCAACCCCGCTCGATGCCGCCTCGTACCCAACATGTCCGGAATACGTGCTCGCTGCACTTCGCGAGCAGGGCTTTTCCGCCCAGCCCATCGCGGATTTCACCTTTCTGCCGCAAGACACCCCTCGCGACACCAATCGCCTGCTCGTTAACTATTGTTAGCCGCCGGGCACTAGAGAGCCGTCTTATCGAGCGCGTCCGAAGCGCTAGTTTTGCCGTTCGAGCGCTATCTCGACGCTCGCTGGGAATGCGTCGCGAAAAATGGACGTTAAGTAGGGCTCTCTCGGTGCTCGCGGGGAGTGCGCTGTGAATAATTGACCTTAAGTAGGGGGCTATTTGCCTACCTGCCGAGTAGACCCGCTTTTCGGCCGATGGCGACCTGGGGTTTTGCGGCGCTACATCTGGGTCTACTCGGGCAATCCCGGATTAGCCCCCTACTTAGCGGTTTTTCTATTTCGTGCCCGGTTTTGCGGCCTCGCTGGCATGGTTTGCCTTCGATTCTTCTTCTAGCTTCGCGCACGCGTTGGTTCCGGCTATTTTGATATACGCGAAATGTTATTTGTCAGATTCTTGTTAGATATTGTCTGACCTGCAGTTATATCGCATCTTTGCCAGCGTTTACCGATTCGGTGCGCCTAAAATGTCCGCTCGCCGAAGAGTCACCAGAATGGCGTGTGTCCCCTCCTCGGCACGGCTACCTTCTCTGAAACCACGTATCGGGGAGGGTGCATGTCCGAGGTCTTCTGCGGTCCCACCGCGTTTAAGCTCCATAGAATCCCGCCGCAGGTAATCGGCCTGTGTCCGCCATTGCCTCAGCCGCGGGGCGACAAGAATCGAATGGAGCTGCGCTCCCATCCCGTCGTGAGGGAGATCTTGGGCACGCCGCTTCACAGATTGGTGTTCTCTCGTAACGAGCTGTCGAACGGAAAGCTATTTCGAGACCACTTCTGGTCTGGCGAGTGCCCCCTCGGCTCAATCTGGGAGCACGAGCTCGGGGTCAGCGTCACCTCCCCGGCGATGACCCTGCTCGGCCTCGCCTCCGTTATCCCATTCCCGCAGCTCCTCATGGCCGTCTACGAAATGTGCGGCGGCTTTGCGGTCTTTCGGCCAAGCGAGGCGATTGAGGAGGCGATGCGCAAATACTGGCACGGCGGCAGCGAAAGACTCGGGTTTTGGAAAAGGGTTATGTCCACGAAGGGAGCCCCTATGAGTCTCTGGATGCGCCCGCCGCTTCTCGAGCTCGATGAGCTCAAACTCTTTGCATCCGAGGTTGCCGGCCACAGGGGAGCGCGCCCGCTCGCCGAGGCCGCCGAGCTCATGACGGGCCCATGCGGGTCGCCGCTCGAGGTACAGGCGAGCCTGCTGCTCGGCCTTCCTAGGCGCCTGGGCGGCATGGGCCTTACGGACATCGAGAACAACAAGGTGATCCGCCTCTCAAGCGACGCTCGGGCGCTGTGCGGCAAGAGCACGTGCCGTGCGGACATCTATCTCGAGGCACGGGGTGCGGGCCGGCCGGTCGACATCGAGTGCCAGGGTGCGGTGGTGCACGACTCGAACGAGTCGGCGCTCTCGGATTCCCGGAGAATCGCGGCTCTGCAGAGCATGGGCATCGAGGTGGTTCCGGTCACGTTCGATCAGATTAGCGACGCGCGCAGTTTGAACGCGATGGTATCGCTGGTGGCAAAGCGCTCTGGTCGTAAGGTCGCGCCAAAGAGCGAAAGCCTTCTGCGACGCGAGCTTGACCTGCGGAGAAACGTGCTCATCGACTGGAATGTGCTCGTGGATTAGCTGGCGGAGAAGGGCGAGTAAGGTCGGACGAGGGCGGATGGCCCCGCGGAATCAAAAGCGCGCGATGCGGGTCGTCCTCGCATCGCGCGCTTCGTTTGACTATGTCACGCGGACGGAGGTCCCTCGCCGCCCGTCCACAGCTATCCGGCGGCGCGTGACGCTCCCAGGCGCTAGCCCTCGGTGGCGCGGCGACGCACGATGTCGACCAGCTGCTCGGTCAGGAGCTGGTAGGCCTGGCGGTCGCGTCCTTCGAGGCGGGCGAGGTGGGCGTCGATCGTGGCGTGGTCGCCGCGAACAGCGGGGCCGGTGAGAGAGGCCTCGACGCCGTCTTTCGCGATGTGCTCGGCGTTGCCGAGGAACAGGGGTGCCAGCGCGGCCTCCGCTCCGACGCGGTCAAACCCGCAGCGCACGAGCTCGCCGGCGGCCATGTCGAAGAGTCCCACCACGAGGTTCGACGCCATGACGGCGGCGGCGTGGTAGCGGGTCTTCGCACCCGCGGCGATGCGCGAAACCTGGTTGCCTCGCGCGCGGAGGAGGCCGGCCATGAGGCCGACGGCCCAGTCATCGCCCTCGAGCGTGAAGCTCGCGCGGCCAAACTCGCGCCAGCAATCGAACCTGCTGCTCACGGCATAGAGCGGATGCGCCGAGCACACGTGGGCGCCAAGCTCGCGCGCTCCCGCGAAGATGCCGGAGGCGAGCGCGCCCGAGCAGTGCACGACGAGCTTGTCGCGCAGGCTGAGCTCGCCGGCGCGAGCGGCCCGCGCGAGCTCAGCCCACACGTCTGCGATCGAGGTGTCCGGCGTGGTCACGAGCAGTAGGTTCGCGGCGCGGGCGGCCTCGATGGGGGAGGCGAACACGGCGCCCCCGGCAAACTCGACGGCCTCGCGCGCGTGCGCCTCGTCATGCGAGCAGAACCCAACCACGTCGACTGCGGCGCTCTCGCCGAGGTAACGCCCGAGCGAGCATCCCACCTTGCCGGCGCCCACGACGGCAAGGCGAAGCCGTCCCGGCCCGGCGCACACACGCGGCGGCACCGGAGCGCCCTCCGCCGTGGCGCGAGCGGCGTGCTTCGGCGCGGGGATACGCTCGGGAGCTGCGGCGATGGCATCGCCCCAGGCGTCGGCGGCGGGCACGAGAGGTGCCGGCGCACCAGCACCGGCGGACGCGAGAGGCATCGCCGCGCCGCCAGCAGCAGCCACGCCGGCCGCCACAGGCGAGGGCGCCGGCGCACCAGCACCGGCACCCTCCTCGACCAATCCGCGACGCGTCCTCTGTTCGAACCCTGCAGCCACTACTTGGCAGCCTTGGGGTCGAAGATGAAGTTGTCGATCAGGCGCGTCTTGCCGATGTAGACAGCCATGGCGCACAGGATCGGCTCGTCGGCGATCTTCTCGATCTGGACGATGTTCTCGAAGTCGACCATCTTTACGTAGTCGATCTTCGCGAGCGGCTCGGCCTCGATGATGGCCTTCATGGCGTCGAGCACGGTCGCGGCGTCACGCTCGCCGTCCTCGACCATCTTCTGTCCGGCGAACACGGCGCGCGACAGGCACAGCGCCGCGGTGCGCTCCTCGGCGGAGAGGTAGGTGTTGCGCGAGCTCTTGGCCAGGCCGTCCTCCTCGCGGATGATCGGGCAGCCGACGATCTCGATGCCGAAGTTCAGGTCGCGCACCATGCGGCGGATGACGGCGAGCTGCTGGGCGTCCTTCTGACCGAAGTAGGCGCGGTCCGGCGTGACGATGTTGAAGAGCTTGGAGACGACGGTACACACGCCGCGGAAGTGGATCGGGCGCGTGAGGCCGCAGAGCTCGTGCGTGAGCTCGTCCATGTTGACGTAGGTGCAGGCGTTGGGAGCGTACATCTCAGAGGGCTCGGGGTGGAAGACCAGCGCGGCGCCGGCCTCCTCGCACAGCTTGCAGTCACGGTCGAAGTCGCGCGGGTAGCTCTCGAGGTCCTCGGTCGGGCCGAACTGCGTGGGGTTCACGAAGTCGGACACGACGACGCGGTCATTCTCCGCGGCGGCGCGCATAATCAGGCTCTTGTGGCCCTCGTGCAGGAAGCCCATGGTGGGGACGAGGCCGACGGTCAGGCCCTCGCGCTTCCACTCACGAACCTGCTCGCGAACCTCGGCGACGGTAGCAGCGGTCTTCATTAGTTGTTCCTCCTGATCTGGTCCATGACCTCGGCATCAATCTTGAAACCGTTCTCGGCGGCGGGGAACTCGCCCGCCTCCACGGCATTGGCGTACGCCTGATAGGCATCGCGCATGGCGTCGCCCACCTGGGCGAACTGGCGAACGAACTTGGGCTTGAAGCCACCCGGCGTCATGCCGAGGAGGTCCTGCGCGACGAGCACCTGGCCGTCGCACGCGGAGCCGGCTCCGATGCCGATGGTGAAGCAGTGGGTGAGCTTGCTCGTGATGAACTCCGCGAGGTCGCTCGGGACGCACTCGAGCACGACGGCGAAGGCGCCCGCGGCCTCGACGGCGAGCGCGTCGTCGACGATGCGTTGCGCGTTCTCCGCGCTCTTGCCCTGGACCTTGAAGCCACCGAAGCTGTTGGCGCTCTGCGGGGTCATGCCCACGTGGCCGACGACGGGGATGCCTGCCTCGACGATCGCGTGGATCTGCGGGGCGCAGCGCACGCCACCCTCGAGCTTGACGGCGTTGCAGCGGCCCTCCTTCATGAGGCGGCCGGCGTTGTGCAGGGCCTCCTCGACGCTGGCCTGGTAGGACATGAACGGCATGTCGCCAACGACGAAGGTGTCGCTCGTCGCGCGCGTGACGGCGCGCGTGTGGTGGACCATGTCGTCCATCGTGACGGGGATGGTGTCCTCGTAGCCGAGCATCGTCATGCCGAGGGAGTCGCCCACGAGGATCATGTTGATTCCCGCCGCCTCGACGATTGACGCCATGGTGTAGTCGTAACTGGTGACCATGGTCACCTTCTTGCCCTCCGACGCCTGTTTGGCGAGGGTGAGGACGGTGTTCTTTGCCATGCGCTTTCTCTCCCTTATTTGCGCTTACGCCCGTGTGGGCGCCTGGCTATTGTAGTCCCCTTAAAGGACACGTGCAGGGCCCCGAACGAAAGCGGCCGCTTCCTACATGTGCATGTCGTTGAAGACGTCTGCCCACGCAAAGCCGAACGACTTCACGACGTCGAGGTCCGCCGGGAGCCAGTCGACGGAGAGGAGCTCGTCGCGACCGAGCCAGGCGAGCTCCGCGTGGTCGAGGAGCTGTGGCTCGGCGGATGGGTCGACGGGTGCGCAGAAGACGTCCATCTCCATCGTGAACTCGGGGTATGCGTGCGTGACCGTGGTGAATGGCCAGAGCACGCCGAGGGTGAGGCCGAGCTCCTCGCTGATCTCGCGGCGGCAGGCGTCCTCGGCGCTCTCGCCGGGCTCGAGCTTGCCGCCGGGCAGCTCCCAGCCCTCCATGCCGTGCTCGCGCCGCGCGGCGAGAACTTTGTTGTCTCGCACGATGATTGCGGCTGCTACGTGCAGGTTCTTGTCAGCCATGGTCCTCCTGTTCGCCGGTCGCGCCGGCATCGCGTTTCGTCCGAGGAGATTCTACCCGCGCGGACGCGGGCGTGTCCGAGGGAGTGCGGGCGAATGCCGAGGAGGGCGCGAATGCCGAGGAGGACGAGAAGGACGCTGGACGAGAAAAACCCGCCCCTGGCCTGCATGATTGGCCAAGGGCGGGTTCCGAGTCTAGCGAAAGATATCCACGCTACAAGACGTAGTCCTCACGAAGGGACTTGACAGCCTCAAGCAGGTTTTCGGTGCCCTCGTAGGCACCATCGATTTCGTTCGAATCTAGGCGTGCTTTGATTTGCTCTGCGAGGACCTCGATCTGCTCTAGCTGCTGGGAGAATTTGACTGCTGCCATGGGTGTCCTTTCGTCCGCTTCCGTTGTTAAACCATTATCGGAGATAAGCCGGACACTAAATCAGAGGCAGGTCATGCTACCTGAGCTCGCAAATTGCCTTTCCGATGAGGTGGGGGACACCCGTGACCAGGGCGTTTCCCATGCAGAAGGCACGGTTTCCGTCGGTCATGCCCGTGTTCGTCCAGCCGCGGGGGAAGCCCTGGAGCTGGTCGAGCTCATCCGGCACGAGACGGCGATAACGTCCGTCTTCGCACTTGATGACGTGCTTGAAGCGACTCGCACCCCTTCCGCCTTCGCCGGTGAGGATGGTGCGCGACGGCCTGTCAGTGGCATCCGGGAAGGCCATCTGGCCTTCCGAGTACCAATAGGTGAAGCCCGTCTTCTTATTGGTGCGCTCCTCGCGCTTCGAACCCTTGAGGTACTCCCACTTGGGCAGCTGCTCGGGCTCGATGAAGAACTCCTCCGACACTTCGTCAAGCGGGATAAGAACGTCGCCGAGGGTCTTGCGAGCTCCGTCGTACTTCTCGATGACAGGGCATGTCAGGACGCGATGACCTACCATGACGCCAGCATCCATGAACGGAGAGGTCTTGCCCGTGAGGTTGAAGTTCTCCGAAGCGTCGTAGGGATCCTCGGGGACGAAGACCTCGCGGGTGTTCTTCTCGCCGGGCGCCTCCATCGGGAAGGCGCGGGACATGACGCCGTCCTGGAGGCGCGTCTCGATCGTCCAGTCGGCGTTTCGCTCGGCAAAGATGTAGACACGCTTTCGGCGCTGGGGGAATCCGTACTCGGCGCTGTTGACGACGCGCCACTCGACCGAGTAACCGCGCTCGGCGAGGCAGGAGAGGATGATCGCGAAGTCGCGGCCGCGCTGGGAAGCGGGGCTCTTGAGCAGGCGATCGACGTTCTCGAACAGGCAATAGCGCGCCGCGTCCTCGCTCCTATCGTTCTGGAGCTTGAGGAAACGATAGATGTCCCACCAGAGGACGCCCTTCTTGCCCTCGATACCGTGCGCCTGAGAGAGCGGGCGAGCGACGGAATAGTCCTGGCAGGGGAATCCTCCGACGACCATATCGATAGTGGGGATATCTATTTCTCCACGCTCTGCTTGGTCAAGGACCTGGTTGATATCTTCGTTTACGACGGAGCCCTCTCCAAAGTGCGACTTATAGCAGCGGGCGGCGAACTGGCGAGCCTTAGATCCGGGCGGCTCCCACTGGTTGGCCCAGATGGTCTTGAAGGGGCCCGCGGAGGGCATATCGAACTCGGGGTGTGCAGGATCGTGATAGCCGTCAAGGCCAAGACGAAACCCGCCGACGCCCGCAAAGAGCTCGGCAACTTTAATTTCCTTGGACACGTTTCTCCAATCGCTACTGTGTCCTGTTGGGTTAGCCCAAGAGGGCTAACCCAGATACACTACTCGATCTCTATCAGTTTTGACAAGTCGCTTTATTGCCGGATAAGAGCCAAATAGACCACTCTCGTGGAGCGGGACGCAACATTAATACGATGAGAGAAGTCTCCGTATAGATGCGGACATTAATCACTTCTCAGTCGTCATCATCTTGGCAATCTCATCTCTGAGGTACGACTGATTGAGCCAGAAGCACTTTTTCGTGACGGGGTCACCGTGTGGCTGCGGCCTTGTGTCAGCCTTGTTGCGAGCGTGAGGACGGACATGACAGCAGCGATTCTCCGAGGACTTTATCGAGCTCTCCGCGTTGCCTTCAATGACGTTGTTTCGCATCTGCTCGTAGCAGCGCTTTGCTTCAGGCATGTCTTCTTCTGGCATTCTCCAGAAGAAGACGTCCTTCAGGACGTAGTTCTCGTCTCCAGCGTCCTGGTAGACGACAAATAGATAGAGCTGCTCAAGCTGCTCCTTGAACAAGGAATCCTCGAAGGGTGTTTCTTCAAGCTCGAAATAGTCGATTGCCGGGAATGAAACGGCTTCCTTTGGCGTTCCGTTTGGACGAAGCCTAATTGTCTTGGGCTTAGCGCCTGCCTTATCGAGTTCCGCAATGGTGCTTTTGTCGCCAACGCCAAGGATTCGGTTGGTCACGAGCGCGTATGCGCTTTTTGCCGAGGAGTTCACCTCAAACAGCTCTGTGAGCTCGTCTTGATTCATGCCGAAATAGGGCTCGAATCTCTTGCGAATGAGCTCGAGAATGCCGAGGGACTCTTCACCGCTCTCTCGTCTGATCGATTCGGAGTGGGCTAGAAGCTGGCGTTCAACGCCAGTCATATAGGAGGCCTTGAAGGCCCATGCTCTCGGCTTGGCGGGCTCGTCCGAGAAGGGCTGGGACGTTCTGATGGAGCTGTCCTTTGCCTTTGTGCATGCTTCGAGGTACATGGTGTCGCTGCCAGAGATATCCTCGGCGTGGCCGTTCATGACCTTGGAGACAACCGTTTCCCAGTCCTTCTTAATCTGGGGGATGTCGCTATCGGGAATCTGCCAACGTTCCGCGAATTGAATCTTATAGTCGACGGGGTTCTTGTCCGGCTCATACAGATAGGAAATAAGCGCGAGGTCAGCGACCTTATCAAGTAGGTGGCTATCCTCGAAAGTCTCCATGGGTACGTGCATGTAGTCGATCATCGTCAGGACGAGACGTTCCTTGGCGATGAGCTGACCATCTGCCCTCTTTTTCATGGGAGTTGTTTTGAGCTCGAGACCCGCTTCAGCAAAGTCTGGAGCCGAGTCGCTATTGATGGCATAGCCGAAGTAATACTGCTCGACAGCGTTGCCGAAGGAGCCACGTCTTGTGTGAGGGTCTGGCAGGTCTGGCGCGTCGCACATCTCGCGTAGTGTCTTGCCCTCAAGGCGCTTGGCGTACTCGATAATGGAGTCCGCGCTGGTCGGGTCATAAGCGAGGCTGATCTCGTTGCTTGAGGCGGTATCACGAGTCATGACGCGCTCCGATCGGTTATTGTGAGGCATGGGGTGTTTAACGCTCCGTTCCATTGTCGCGAAACGAGCGAACGCGCTCAAGGGTGGTGTGTAGGGCCTCAGATATGAACCCCTCGCTATCCTCATACCAGACACGCAACCAATGAAGGCGAGGTCAAGATGGGTGCATCGGAAATCCGCTGGGGAATCCTCGGGGCGGGCGGAATCGCGAAGAGGTTCGCGGCTAGTCTCGAGACCGTGGAGGGTGCCAGGCTCGTTGCGGTCTCCGGTCGTTCGGCGGAGCGCCTTGCCGCCTTCGCTCCTGCCCACATCTATGCCGATGGCGCGGATGGCTCCTCCGCTCACGCGAGCCTCATCGCAGACCCTGAGGTCGATGCTATCTACCTCGCACTCCCGCACTCCATGCACCTCCGCTGGGTGCTCGAGGCCACGCGTGCCGGCAAGCCCGTGCTCTGCGAGAAGCCGGCCGTCCTTACCGAGGCGGAGGCCCGTCTGCTCGCCGATGCTGCCCGTAGCTCGAACACCCTCTTCATGGAGGCGATGAAGTGCCGCTTCGTGCCGCTCCACGCCCGAGTGCGCGCCCTCATTGACTCCGGCGAGCTCGGGCGTGTCTGCGAGCTGACGTGCTCGCAGTGCGTCGACTATGGAGAGGACAACCTCCGCTATCTCGTCGACCCTGTTGGCGGCGGTGCCCTCTATGACCTCGGCTGCTACCCGATGAGCTGGGTCGAGGAGCTTACGCAAGGCAATGAGCCCCAGGTCAGCGCACGTGCAAACTGGCGCGATGTCTCCGGTGGGCGTGTCGACTGGTCTGGAGACGCCAACCTCGACTTTGGAGACGTGCGTACGACCATCCACTGGGCGGGTGACTCCGCGGAGTATGACTGCTCCGTCCTGATTCGCTGCGAGCGGGGGAGCGTCCTCGTCGAGCGCGCGCACCGTCCGGAGCGCGCGGTGGTGAGCCGTCCGGGCATGGAAGACGAGGTCATAGCCGTGCCCTACGATCCGGATGACTTCCACGGCGAGATCGCGCACTTCTGCGAACTCATGCGCGCCGGCGCCACGGAGAGTCCTGTCATGCCGCTTGCCGCAACCATCCGTAACGCCCGCCTGATCGATGCCGTTCGTGCGGTGATGTAGACCTCTTGTTCGCTCGGCGATGTAGGACTCTTCTCGCACTAGCTCAGGGCCGCCCGCCCGTGACGGTACGTGTCACAGGCGGGCGCCCCTGATAATTGCGCCTTGAAGTGGTCGCAGACCGAGCTACGCCTTGAAGCAGTTGCGGGCGGAGAACTCGGCCTGGACGGTCCTGAGCATGAGCTCCGTGTCGTCGAGACCCTGGTGTACCTCGGCCTCATTGGTGGCGAGGGTGCCGCGCCTGCGGGCCCAGTTCTCGAGGGATGCGGGAGAGCTCTCGCGCGGCAGGGTCTTGACCTCGGGGTCGAGCTGGCGACAGATGTCGCGGGAGTCCACGGGCACAATCTTGCCCGCGCGCCTCGCCTCGGCATATCCGTCGAGGTGAAGCGTGAACCAGGAGTCCTCGAACGCCGCGTTGTGCGCCATCATCGGGTACTTCTTCATGAGCTTCAGGAGCTTGGTCTGCAGGGCCTTGTTCTCGCGGAAGGGGATCTTGCCGTCGACGTCGGCCCAGGTGATGTGGTGGATGTTCTCGAGGGGCACGCCCTTCTCGGCGTACATTTCCGGAATGCCGCAGAAGTAGGCCTCGGCACCGGTGGGGTCGGCGTCTGCCGTGAGCTCCATGAGCTCGAAGCCCACGTTGACGATGTAGCCGCGGTCCGGGTAGCGATCCGTCGTCTCGATGTCGATGCCCAGGACCGTGCCCTTGACGGGCTTGGAGACGTAGGAGACGGCGAGGTTGTTGCGGTCGCCGCGGATCTCGCGGATGACGGTCGTGGCCTTGCGCTTCTGGAGCGCGGCGACGCCGGCGCAGAGGTCCTCGTCGCTCATGCCACGGGCGAGGCTGTGGTCGCGCGTGTTGGCGAGGCGATCGATGCCCATCTGGTCGCAGAGCTCGCGGTTGCGGTCCGCGAGGTCGCGGATGACGTCGTAGGAGAAACTGGGGTTGTCGTTCTTGGCGAACTCCTCGCGAAGCGCGGCCATGGCCTCCTCGTTCTTCTGACGCTCGGAGTCCATGGCGGGGAAGCCCTCGCAGTAGACGATTTCGGGGATGAAGAGCGCGCTTGCGTGCTCGAGTGCCTGGCTGACGTTCATGCTGCTCCTTATGGGTGTGCGCGGCGGGTGCGGGCGTGCCCGGCTAAGGCCGGGCGGCGTGCGCTCGTGTGCGGCTGCGGTGTTGACTTGCGCTTGCCCGAGCGCGGCGGGCGCGGGCGACTGTTTCACGGCTTGGCATGGTAGCACGGCCAAGCGACGCGGGCGCGGACGCCGCGGGCCGCGCGAGTACGGGCGCGCTGCCTCGCGCGTCCGCGAGCGTGTTTGCCCACGAATTTATGTCCCGAGTGCTTGAGAGAATATAAAAAAGCCGGGGAAAACGTCCCCGGCACTTGGAGGCCTTCCTAACGGAAAACCAAGATATTCATACCATAGATTTGTGCGTGAGAGTGGTGAGAGTGCTGACTGGGACGATGAGGAGGTGGCGCCGTTGGGCCAATGCTGATGAAAAAAGTATATACTTTTTTCATCACACAGAGAGGAGAACTGTCATGTCTGAGGCAGAGAGTATGGTCGATCGTATAGAGAGCTTCGGACCTGGCAAGGCTTTTACGGCTGCCGATTTCTCTGATATCGCCGGCAGACGCAACGCTGCGAACGCCCTCGGACGCATGCATGCCAGGGGCGGCCTCGCACGTGCCGTTCGCGGCGTCTACTACGTGCCTGAGAAAAGTGCGCTTATGGCCTGCGAGGTACCAGCCAGTGCCGATGAAGTCGTTCGCGCTATCGCTCGTGCCAACAAGTGGGTCGTCGCCCCGTCCGGCGATGCCGCGCTTAACGCGCTGGGTCTCGATACCCAGGTGCCCGCCAAGCTCGTTTACGTCAGCAGCGGTCCCTATAAGCGATATGAATACGGACCTTATGAGATTGAGCTCAGGCATCGCGCCAACCGCGACCTGCTTGACTGCTCACAGACCACTTGCATCATCGTCCAGGCTCTCAAAGAACTAGGCCGCGAGAACGTAGGCAGCAAAGAAATCGGAATGCTCGCGCGCAACCTTACGGAGCGACAGGTTGATGTGTTTCTAAAAGAGTCAGCAGGACTAACCTCATGGGTTGCCGATGCCGCCCGGAGGGTACGGGAGGCGAAGAATGGACAGGATTGCTAGGGCTTCTGCCGACAGAAATTGTCACCTACATGGCTGAGCTTGAGGAAACCATCAACGGGCAAGGCTAAACAAAAACGCATCCGATTCAGGATTGCATTATGACGTCGTAGCCGCTTTCCTCTCCGCGTCCGCGACCTTACATAAGCCCGTTCCCCGAAGGCCCGCGGTGGCGGCATACGCCGTGGGGGACAATGCAAACGTTTTCATGTCGAACCGATGGGAGAACTGCCATGGCGTGTTTTGTGGGGTCCGCGGGCGTGCGCGACTCGTATGACGTCGCTGTCGTGGGTGCGGGTGTCGCCGGGTGCTGTTGCGCCCGTGAGCTCGCGCGATATGACCTCGACGTCCTCGTCCTCGAGGCGGGCGACGACATCGCCTGCGGTGCGACGCGCGCCAACTCGGGCATCATCCATGGCGGCTATGACCCTGAGCCGGGCACGGCGAAGGCCCACTATAACGTCGCGGGATCGAAGCTCTTCCCCCGGTGGGCGGACGAGCTAGGATTTGCCTACATCCACAACGAGTCGCTGGTGGTCGGCTTTGGCGACGAGGACGAGGTCGCCCTCGCGGGTCTTCTCGAGCGCGGCCGCGCCAACGGCGTCGAGGGGCTCTCGATCATCTCCGGAGACGAGGCACGTGAGCTCGAGCCGGCCCTGTCGCCCGAGGTCACCTGCGCGCTGCGCGTCTCGACGGGCGCCATCTGCGACCCGTATGAGGTTGCCTTCGCCTCGCTCGAGAATGCTGTCAAGAACGGCGTGAGCGTCGCATTTGACGCGCGTGTCTCCAAGCTCGCCCGCGAAGGGGAGGGCTTCTCCGTCACCCTCGTGGACGGCAAGGTCATCCGCGCCCGCGCCGTGGTGAACGCGGCGGGCGTCCGCTCTGACGAGCTCCACAACCAGCTCTCCGCCCGCAAACTCCATATAACCCCAGTTCGCGGCGAGTACAACCTGTATGACAACAGCCTCGAGACGCACTTCTCGCGCACGGTCTTCCAGATGCCCACGGCTGCGGGCAAGGGCGTCCTCGTGAGCCCCACCGTCCACGGCAACCTCTTCGTGGGCCCCAGCGCCGTCGCGCAGGACGACAAGGACGCCCTCGCCACCACGGCGGACGGCCTCGCCGCCGTCGTCGCGGGCGCCAAGCGCACCTGGCCGGGCGCCTCCACGCGCGGCGTCATCACCAACTTCACCGGCGTGCGCGCCAAGGGCGACACGCACGACTTCGTCATCGGCGAGCCGGATGACGTTCCGGGTCTCTTCGACATCGCCTGCCTCGAGAGCCCCGGCCTCTCGAGCGCGCCGGCGATTGGCTCAGACGTCGCCTCGCAGGTGGCGGCCCGCCTCGGTGCGGACGAGCGAGCGGGCTTCGAGCCCCGTCGCGCGCCGCGCCGGCGCCTCCGCCACATGGATGCCGAGCAGCGCGAACAGGCCGTAGCCGCCGATCCCGCCTGGGGCCACGTGGTCTGCCGCTGCAACGAGGTCTCCGAGGCGGAGGTCGTCCGTGAGCTTCACGGCACGCTCCCCGTGCTCTGCCTCGACGCCATCAAGTGGCGCACGGCGGCCACCATGGGCCGCTGCCATGGCGGCTTCTGCACGCCGGAGCTCGTCCGCATCATCGCCCGCGAGACGGGCCTTCGCCCGAGCGAGCTCGAGAAGCGCGGCCGCGGCTCGTGGATGGTCTCCCGCGAGAGGCCGGACTACGTGGAGCTCGCCCAGGCCGAGGGCAATGCGCCGCAGGTAGATAGCGTGTCTGACGAGTACGCGGACGCCGACGCTGCCGCGGAGCCCTACGACGTCGTCGTCGTGGGCGGGGGAGCCGCGGGTATGGCGGCAGCCGCTGCTGCGCGTGACGCCGGTGCTGCTCGCGTCCTTCTCGTCGATCGCGAGCCCACGCTTGGCGGCATCATGCGCCAGTGCGTCCACAACGGTTTCGGCCTCAAGCGCTTCTCCGAGGAGCTCTCCGGCCCCGAGTTCGCTGCGCGCGAGGCGGCCCGCCTCGACGGCGTGGAGGTCTGGCCTGGCACGAGCGTGCTGGGCATCGAGCGCGCGGGCGGCGCTGACGGTGCTGACGGCGTGGGCGGCGCTGACGCCGCGCCCGCGCTCCATGCGCTCGAGCTCGTGCGCCCCGAGGGGGCGAGGCGCGTCTTCGCCCGCGCGGTCGTCCTCGCGACGGGCTCGCGCGAGCGTGGCTTCGGCGCTCTCGGCATCGCGGGCGACCGTCCCTCCGGCATCTACACCGCAGGGTCCGCCCAGGCCCTCATCAACCTGCAAGGATGCCTCCCCGGTAAGCGCGCCGTCATCCTCGGATCCGGCGACATCGGCCTCATTATGGCCCGCCGCATGACACTCGAGGGCATGGAGGTCGAGGGCGTCTACGAGCTCCTCGCGCACCCGAGCGGTCTGCGCCGGAACATCGTCCAGTGCCTGGATGACTTCCAGATTCCGTTGCGCCTCTCGCATACCGTGGTGGCAACGCACGGCCGCACGCGCCTCGAGTCCGTCGACATCGCCGAGGTGGACCCCGCGACCAGGCGGCCCATCCCGGGCACCGAGGTCAATGTCGAGTGCGACACGCTCGTGCTTTCCTGCGGCCTCATCCCGGAGAACGAGCTCGCGCGCGAGGCGGGCGTCGAGCTCTGCGGTGGCACGGGTGGGGCTGTCGTCGACGAACTCCTCGCCACGAGTGTCCCGGGCATCTTCGCCTGCGGCAACGCCCTGCACGTCCATGACCTGGCAGACCTCGCCGCCAGCGAGGGCGACGTCGCCGGTGCGAGCGCTGCCGCCTGGGCGGCCGCGGTCGCGGCGGGGGAGGCGCGCGCGGATGGCGTTCACCGCATTCCCGTCCGCCAGGGCGAGGGCGTCGGCTCCGTGGTGCCCCAGCTCGTGCGCGCCGACGAGCGCGGGGTCGTTGCCCTCACGTTCCGTCCCGGCCGCGTCGCGCAGAACGTCGTCTTCGAGGCCGTGGCCGTCGCCGCCGATGGTACGGAGGTCCCGCTCAATTCGAGGCGCGCCCGCGTGGCGGTGCCCGCGGAGATGGAGCGCCTCGAGGTCTCGATTGCGGACGTCGCCGTGCCGGATCACCTCGAAGTTCGCATGGTTGAAGCCCCTGTCCGCGAGGTCGCGGCTGGGGTCGCTCCGGCTTCGAAGGGAGGCGAGTGACGTGTTCTATCCCGAGAGGCTCGAACTCACCTGCGTGTGCTGTCCCATGGGTTGCTCGCTCGTCGTCGAGCGTACCTCGGCCGATGAGGCCACTTACGTCTCCGGCGCCGGCTGTGCCCGAGGCAAGAAGTACGCTCCCGCCGAGGCCACCCGGCCCGAGCGCGTCGTCACCACCACCGTCTGCGTCCCCGGCGCGGCCGAGCCCCTCTCCGTGAGGACCGTCGCCCCCGTCCCCCGCGAGCTCATGGCCGAGGTCGTTGCCGCGGCCAAGGGCGCCGCCGCCGGCATGCGCGCGCCCGTCGCGATCGGCGACGTGGTGCTCGCGGACGCGTGCGGCACCGGCGTGGACGTAATCGCCACGAAGAGCGTGGGGTAGTGACAGCGCGCCGAGCGCGGTGGTGCCTTCCGATTGCCTCGGCACGGGCGGGACGCGTCGTATACTGTCCTCACTAATCCGCCGAGACGAAGGAGGGCGCCATGGGCGTCACGCATGCCATAGACCCCGCACTTGCGCCCGCCTATGGTCTCGCCGTGCTCGACGCCCTCGAGGCGGCCGGCCACGAGGCCTGGTTCGTCGGCGGCTGGGTGAGGGACGCCCTGCGCGGCGCTCCCGCCCACGACGTCGACGTCTGCACGGACGCCCCTTGGGAGGAGAGCGAGCGCGCCCTCGTCTCCGCCGGCATCACCGTTCACGAGACGGGCACGGCCCACGGCACGGTCACGGCCGTGGTCGAGGGGAAGCCCGTCGAAGTCACGACTTATCGCATTGACGGTGCCTACACGGACCACCGCCGCCCGGACTCCGTCACCTTCGTGACCGACGTCCGCGAGGACCTCGCGCGCCGCGACTTCACGGTCAACGCCATGGCGTGGCACCCCCGCCGCGGCCTCGTAGATCCCTTCGACGGCGCGGGCGACCTCGAACGCCGCCTCATCCGCGCCGTCGGCGTGCCTTCCGAGCGCTTCGAGGAGGACGCCCTGCGCCTGCTTCGCGCCGTGCGCTTCGCATGCCGGCTGGGGTTCGCCGTCGAGGAGGCGACGCAGGAAGCCCTCGTCGAGGCGGCACCCACGCTCTCCCAGGTCGCGCAGGAGCGGATCGGCACGGAGATGCGCGGCATCATGGTCTCCGGTAGGGCCGCCTGGGCGATGCGCGCGGAACGCGAAGTTATGCTCGCCGCCGTGCCGGAGCTCGCCCCCATGGTGGGCTTCGACCAGAGGAGTCCCTACCACGCCTATGACGTCTACGAGCACACGGTTCGCGTGATGGAGGGCGTCGAGTGTTACACCGGCGGCGTTACGTCCGAGCGCCTGCGCTGGGCCGCGTTCCTCCATGACATCGGGAAGCCCGCGTGCTTCACGGTGGGCGAGAACGGCCAGGGCCACTTCTACGGACATCCGCACGAGGGCGCCCGGATGACGGAGAAGATCCTCCGCCGCTTCGCCATTCCCCTCGAGCTCGCGCGTCCCGTCGTGGCGCTCGTCCGCCTACACGACCGCCCCATGAAGTCCGAGAAGCGCCCGCCCCTCAAGCTCCTCGCCGAGCTCGATTGCAGGAGCGGCGTGCGCACGCGCGGCGAGGCGATCGCCCTCATGCACGAGATGTTCGACCTGCGTCGTGCCGATGCCCTCGCCAAGGCGCCGGACTATCGTGATTGGGCCTGTGAGCTCGACCGATACGAGCGCATGCTGCGCGCCATCGACGCGAGCGGCGTCTGCTGGCGGACGAGCGACCTCGCCATCTCCGGCGGCGACGTCATTGCCGTGCGTGGCATCAAGCCCGGTCCTGAGGTGGGCAAGGCCCTTGAGCAGACCCTCGCTGCCGTGATGAACGGCCAGGTGGAGAACCGCCGCGACGCCCTCCTCGCCTGGCTTGCGAGGTAGCCTCGCGCCGCGGACCGCGCGTCGTTGCGTCGGGTGCTGGCCCTCGCCGCGTTGCGCTCGCGTTACCGCGTTGGGCGCGCCACACTCTCCTGGGGCTGTTCTTGAGCGAAGGCCGCCGCGTTGCGCGTGTCTCGCTTTCCCGGGGGCCGCTCTTGCGTCGAGACACACACTTTCTCGAGTTGTGCGGCCGGAATCGCGCCCATATCTCGATAAGTTGCATGTCTCGACGAGCCCACGGCCACGGGCGCACGCCACCGCCCTAGTCCCGCGCCCACGACAGCGCGCCGCCGCACTCGTCCCGCGTCGCCGCGCCCATGCCCGCGCGCCCACGCACTCCGCCCACGCACGTGATCGCCCTCGTCTCGCGCGCCGCCGTCGGCCACGTGCGCTCCCGCTCGCCGGATTGTGGACGCCGTGTGGAGAAACCCTGACAAATAAGCGACTCATCGGGGTACGCTCAGCTCATCAGCACAAGAAACCGCATCTTGGGAGGGATGGCTGATGGGCTTTCTCAGCAGGTTCTTTGGACGCAAAGACGCTGCTAGTGCACCATATAACGTTGCTTCGTCCGCTGTGGCGGCCCCCGTTGAGGCGGCTGCGCCCTCGGATGAAGCGATGTGGGTTGATGTCCCCCCCTTTATTGACCTTCCGGCAGGCGAGGAGCGTTCTCGCGTGGCCGTCATCGCTGCCGCCATCGCGGCGGGCGACAACCCAAACACCAAAGTGGACATACGGCGCGTCGGTCGGGTGAACCCCGAGTACCGACGCGTCTCGCTTATCGCGGCGTCGATCGCCGCGGGAGACAGGCCGGAGAGCACGTTCTCGTGCGTGCGCGTCCAGCGCCGTGTTGCGTTAGGGGAGGAGAACCATGCTTCGTAAGTTCAAGATCAAGATCGACGGCACTGAGTATCTCGTGGAGATGGAAGAGCTAACGGAGCCCGGCGCCGCACCCGCGCCCATAGCCGCTCCCGTCGCACCCGCTCCGGCCCCCGCGTCGCCCGCCCCGGCTCCCGTGGCTCCCGCTCCGGCAGCTCCTGCGCCCGCTCCGGCTCCCGCCGCGCCCGCTGGCGCGGATGCCCAGACGGCCCCCATGCCCGGCAAGATCCTCGAGCTCAAGCACAACGTTGGCGACGTCGTCGCGCAGAATGACTGCGTCCTCGTCCTCGAGGCCATGAAGATGGAGAACGCCATCGTCGCGGAGCACGCGGGCACCATCTCCGCCATTCACGTCACGGCTGGCCAGATGGTCAATCCCGGCGACGCGCTCTTCACCATCAGCTAGGGGGCGGCCATGGAAACTCTGATCTATGGCGTCATGGGGATGGTCGCCGAGCCCGGCCGCATCGTCATGATGCTCATCGGCGGCGTCCTCATGTACCTCGGCATCAAGAAGGAGTACGAGCCCACACTGCTCGTGCCCATGGGCCTCGGCACCATCCTCGTGAACTTCCCCAACACCGGTGTGCTCGAGACGGCGGGCGAGGCGGGCCCCTTCCAGGTGCTCTTCGACGCTGGCATCGCCACGGAGCTTTTCCCGCTGCTGCTGTTCATCGGCATCGGCGCGATGATCGACTTCGGCCCGATCCTGCAGAACCCGTTCCTGCTGCTCTTTGGCGCGGCGGCCCAGTTCGGCATCTTCTTCACGACAATCCTCGCCGTGGTCCTGGGCTTCGACCTCGCGGACGCCGGCTCCATCGGCATCATCGCCGCGGCGGACGGACCCACCTCGATCTTCGTTGCCAATGTCCTCAACTCGAAGTACCTCGGCGCGATTATGGTCGCGGCCTACTCCTACATGGCGCTCGTGCCCATCATTCAACCGCCCGCGATTCGCGCCGTCACCACCAAGAAGGAGCGCCAGATCCGCATGACGTACCGCGCGGGCGAGGTCTCCCAGACGGCAAAGATCCTGTTCCCGGTCGTCATCACCGTTGTCGCTGGCCTCGTCGCTCCCGTGTCGCTCCCGCTCGTGGGCTTCCTTATGTTCGGTAACCTCCTGCGTGAGTGCGGCGTGCTCGACAACCTCTCGCTCGCCGCGCAGAACGAGCTCGTGAACATCATCTCGATCGTCCTTGGCCTCGCGGTCTCCGTGAAGATGGTCTACTCGGACTTCCTGCAGGTAGACACCCTGCTCGTCATCGCGCTTGGCCTGGTGGGCTTCGTGATGGACTCCGTTGGCGGCGTCATGTTCGCCAAGCTGATCAACCTTTTCCGCAAGGAGAAGGTCAACCCGATGATCGGTGCGGCGGGCATCTCCGCGTTCCCCATGTCTTCTCGCGTCATCCAGAAGATGGCCACCGAGGAGGACCCGCAGAACTTCATCCTCATGCAGGCGGCGGGCGCCAACGTCGCCGGCCAGATCGCTTCCGTCGTCGCGGGCGGCCTTCTGCTCGCGGTGCTGGGCTAGGGGGTTGCCATGCCTACCATCTTTGTCTCGGGCGTCAACTTCGAGGCGCTTAAGGCGTCGCTCGAGCTTCTCGTCCTCGGGTGGGGCGGCGACTTCCTCGTGCTGGGCATCATTGCCCTCGCCTCGCTCGCCCTCTGCCGTCTCTTCCCACCAAAGAGGGGAGGGAGCGATGACTAGCGACGTTGCCGCGAAGGCGCCTGCCCGCCACGTGGGCGTCTGCGAGACCATCCTGCGCGACGGCCAACAGAGCCAGATAGCCACGCGCATGCCCCTCTCGGACATGCTCCCCGTGCTCTCGGACATGGACCGCGCGGGCTATCACGCCCTCGAGGTCTGGGGAGGGGCCACCTTCGACTCCTGCCTGCGCTTCCTGAACGAGGACCCGTGGGAGCGCCTCCGCGCCATTCGCGAGGCAGCGCCCAACAGCCGCCTGCAGATGCTGCTCCGCGGGCAGAACCTCCTCGGCTACAAGAACTACGCGGACGACGTAGTCCGTGCCGTCGTGGCCAAGTCCGTCGAGAACGGCATCGACGTCGTGCGCGTGTTCGACGCCCTCAATGACGTGCGCAACCTGCGGACCTCGATCGAGGCCTGCCACGAAGCGGGCGGCGAGTGCCAGTGCGCCCTGTGTTACACCACGAGCCCCGTGCACACGGTGCCCTACTTCGTGGGTCTTGCCCGCGAGCTTGCCAAAATGGGTGCGAGCTCGCTGTGCATCAAGGACATGGCTGGCACCCTCACCCCGGCTGCGGCGTTCGAGCTCGTGAGCGGCATCAAAGCGGAGTGCGACCTCCCGCTCGAGGTGCATACGCACGCGACGGCCGGTATCGCCGAGATGACGCTGCTTAAGGCCGTCGAGGCTGGCGCGGATGTCATCGACACCTGCCTGAGCCCGCTTTCCGGCGGCACCAGCCAGCCCACGACGGAGTCCATGGCGATCGCGCTTGGCGAGCTTGGCTATGACTGCGGGCTCGACCTCGACGCGCTCGCGCCCGCGGTGGAGAGCCTTAACGGCGTGCGCAACCGCTTCCGCGCGGAGGGCAAGCTCAACCCCAAGGTCAAGGACACGAATCCCAAGGCCCTTGTCTATCAGGTCCCGGGCGGCATGCTCTCGAACCTCCTCTCCCAGCTGACCGAGCAGGGGCTCGAGAGCCGCTACGAGGATGTCCTGGCGGAGGTTCCCCGCGTGAGGGCAGACCTCGGCTATCCGCCGCTCGTGACGCCCCTCTCGCAGATGGTGGGCACGCAGGCCCTCATGAACGTCATCTCCGGCGAGCGCTACAAGCTCGTGCCCACGGAGATTCGCGACTACGTGCTTGGCCGCTACGGGGCAGCGCCCGCCGCGATCGACCCCGACGTCGCTGCCAAGGTCCTCGCCGGCGCGCCCGAAGGCGCCGAGAAGATCACCTGCAGGCCCGCAGACCTCATCGAACCCGCGCTTCCGCGTCTGCGCGAGGAGATCTCGCAGTACGCGCGCTCCGAGGAGGACGTTCTCAGCTACGCGCTCTTCCCGAAGCAGGCGCGCGACTTCCTCGGCAGGAGGGAGGACCCGTTCTACGACGTCCCAGTCCAGACGGTTGACGTTACGGTCTCCGTCTAGGGCGGGCCGGAAGTCTGGCGCGCTTGGAGCTGCGCATGGCACGTCCGGCTTTTCGACGCTGCATCTGGCGCGTCCGGTGCCGCGCGTGGCATGTCCAGCGCGTCTGGAGCGTCCGGTGCGCTTGAACCGTGCTCGGCGCTCCGGGCACGGAGGACCCCACCGGCGGTATCATTTCCGAGCTAACGTTTGCCGGTCGACGTTGCGGCGTCGGCCGGCATTGCTATCAAGGGGGATACTCATGAATTCGAACCTCTCCACGCGGGAGATCACCTTCTCCGCCGCGTGCGTGGCCCTGCTCGCCGTCTCCGCGTGGGTGACGGTGCCGTTTGGGCCCGTGCCGTTCACGCTGCAGACGCTCGCGTTGGTGTTCGTGCTCGTCGCGATGCCCGGGCGCACGAGCATCCTTTCCGTGGGTATGTACGTGCTCCTTGGAGGTGCTGGCGTGCCGCTGTTCTCCGGCATGCGCGGGGGGCTCGGCGTTCTGTTTGGCCCGACGGGCGGCTTCATTCTGGGATTCTTGCTCGCGGCAGTTCTGGCTGCCGTGCTGCGCCGGCTGATGCCCACGGGCGGTGTCGTGCGCGACGTCGCGACGGCGCTGCTCGCGATCGCGTGTTCCCACGCGGTGGGCGTGTGCTGGCTCGCGACTGCGGGTGGCTATAGTCTCGCGGCTGCCTTCGCCGCGGGGTCTGCGCCGTTCATCGTGCTGGACGCGATTAAGGCTTGCGTGGGCGTGGGTCTCGCCAAGGCCGTGCGAGCCGCCGTCCCGAGCCTGGCCGCGTAGCGTGTCGTCGCTGGCGAGCCTGGGCGCGTAGCACGTCGCAGCTTGTGAGCCTGGGCGCGTAGTATGTCGCAGCTGACGTGTCTCTTACCTGCGGTTATGCATAACTTGTGAAGGCATACCCGCTCTCTCGAAGAAATTTGAAATTAGTTCTTGCGCATATGCCTTTGCTCCCGTATAGTTCTTCCTTGCGCGAAGGCGCTGCAGGCATTCAATGGGATGTCGTCTAATGGCAGGACAGCGGATTCTGGTTCCGTCAATGGGGGTTCGACTCCCTCCATCCCAGCCATCGCCTGCGTTGCACCACATGGCCCGTTCGTCTAGCGGTTCAGGATGCCGCCCTCTCAAGGCGGAGATCACCAGTTCGAATCTGGTACGGGCTACCATGTTTTACCCGGGGTACTCAGGCCCCTTCATATATGGCCCGTTCGTCTAGCGGTTCAGGACGCCGCCCTCTCAAGGCGGAGATCACCAGTTCGAATCTGGTACGGGCTACCAACTTTTGGCAGGTCAGAGATTCGTCTCTGGCCTGTTTTCGTTTCTGTCTTGGCGCTTCGCGCACTCTGCCGGTGCTTTGCCGCACATCGGTTATGTGCCTTTGCGTACCTGATAACCCCGTAGCTCTCGACCCGCTATAATTACTTGAAGCCTATGCAGATAGCGTGACCAATAGCGTGACCATGGGCGGCACGACGTCCAAGGAACGAAAGGGAATAAGAATGGCAATCACACCCGCAGAAATCGACCAGCTCACCTTCTCTCCCTCCAAGCACGGCTATGACACCGACGAGGTTGACAACTTCCTCGAGCGCCTTTCCGGCGAGGTCGACGCGATGCTCCAGAAGATCGCAGACCTCAAGGGTCGCCTGAACGCCTCTGAGCAGCAGCTTGCCGCCGCCCAGGCCCAGGTTGCCCAGCTCCAGAACCAGCAGGCCGCCGCTCCCGTCGCCGAGGCCCCGGCTGCCGCCCCCGTCGCCACCACCGCCTCCGAGAGCCAGATCTCCAAGGTTCTCATCGTCGCCCAGCAGTCCGCTGACCGTATGGTCGCCGAGGCCCGTGACAATGCCGAGAAGATTCGCAACGACGCTGACCAGAAGGCCCGCGAGGTCATCCGTCAGGCCCTCGCTGAGAAGCAGAGCGAGCTTGACGAGATGGATCGCCTGAAGGCCTCCCGTGAGGAGTTCCGCGACCAGTACAAGGCCCTCCTCCAGCACTTCATGGATGACGCTGACAACGCGTTCTCCAACCAGTTCACCACGTCCGCCCCGACTGGCTCCGCTGCCATCGCTGCTCCGGCTGCCCCGGCCGCGCCTGCTGCCGACGCGGATGCCACGCAGCTTGCCCAGCCGACTCAGCTGCCCATGTCCGGCGTTGACGTCGACGATCTGGACTAGTTCTTAGGTCGTTATCTTTGTTTGGGCGGGTCCCGTTTGGGGCCCGCCCTTTTCGTATGCGCGAGAGGAGAGACGAGATGCTACTCAAGGAGTTCTGCGCGGAGAACATGGAGCGCGTGCCTGCCGCCATCGATGCGGGGGCGATGAGGATCGAGCTCTGTGACAACCTCGCGTGCGGGGGCACGTCGCCCTCCGTGGGCGTCGTCCGTGCCGCCTCGCGCCTATGCCGCGAGCGCAGCGTCGCCCTCATGGCGATGGTTCGCCCGCGTGGGGGAGACTTCGCCTATAGCGCAGGCGAGCTCCAGATGATGGACGACGACATCGCCTCGCACGCGCGCTCTGGCGTTGACGGCGTCGTCTTTGGCTGCACGCGCGACGGCCACCTCGATATCCTCGCGACGGAACGCCTGCTCTCTACGGCGTGCGCCTGTGCGGAGAAGTCCCTGCAGGTCACCTTCCACATGGCGTTTGACGAGATTCTTCCGGAGGAGCAGCTCGGCGCCATCGACTGGCTCGCAGAGCACGGCGTTACGCGGATCCTCACGCACGGCGGCCCTGCTGGCACGCCGATCGAGGAGAACCTCCCGCGTCTGCGCGCCTATGTGGAGCGTGCCGCCGGTCGTATCGGCATCCTTCCCGGCGGCGGCATCACTTGGCAGAACTGCGAGGAGCTTGCCCGCGCCCTCGGTGTCTCCGAGGTACATGGTACGAAGATTGTCGAGCTCTAGGGACGGGCCTTCCTGCAGCGACCCGTGCCACGCGCTTCGGCAGTCGTGCGGACAGGCGCTCGCTTGGAACGTCGCGTAGACCAAAAGACCACGTAAAAAGAGGCGCTCCTCCGGATGGTCCGGGGGAGCGCCTTGGTCTTCAGTACGAGGCGGGCCTATGAGCCGGGTTCTGTCTAGGACGACCATTTATCTACGACCAACGTTGCCGTTGGCCTCTAGCGCGCAACCCGAGCGCGGTGCGGGCAACACCATGGCGCTCCTATTTGCGTTTGCTCCGGATGGGGCTTGCCAAGCCGCCGTGTTGCCACGACGCTGGTGGTCTCTTACACCACCGTTTCAGCTTTTCCCTTAACGGGCGAACCCGCCAGTGGGAGTCTTCTTTTCTGCGGCGCTTTCCGTCGGGTTACCCCGCCTGGCCGTTAGCCAGCATCCTGCCCTGTGGAGCCCGGACTTTCCTCATGACTTGCGATTGCTCGCAGGCCCCGCGGTCGTCTAGCCCACCTCGCGGAAGCGATTGTAGCACGTGCGGGCTTCCGGATTGCGAAGGCTTCCGGAAACACAAAGCTGGTATAGTGGCGGGCAAATTAACTCGCGTGTGGGGGCGCACGAGGCATAGCGAAGCCTTACCAGTGCCCGATTTGCGCATACAGGAGGTTAGCTATGTCGATGAATTTCAAGCGTCGCCTGCCCATCCCGCAGGAGATTCGCGAGGGTATGCCCCTCTCTCCCGAGCTCGCCGCCAAGAAGGTTGCCTTTGACGAGAAGGTCACCCGCGTCATCACCGGCGAGGACCCGCGCAAGCTCCTCGTCATCGGTCCGTGCTCCGCGGATCGCGAGGATTCCGTGCTTGAGTACGTGACGCGCCTGGCAAAACTCGCGGAGGACGTTGAGGATCGTCTCGTCATCGTCCCCCGCGTCTACACCGCAAAGCCCCGTACCAAAGGCACCGGCTACAAGGGCCTTCTCCACAGCCCCGACCCGGATGCCAAGGCTGACGTCCTCGAGGGCGTGAAGGCCATCCGCCACATGCACCTCGCGGTGGCGGAGGAGACCGGCTTCTTCACGGCTGACGAGATGCTCTACCCCTCCAACTACCAGTACCTCTTCGACCTTCTCGCCTACGTCGCCGTGGGTGCCCGCTCCGTCGAGAACCAGGAGCATCGCCTCGTCGCCTCCGGCGTCTCCGTGCCCGTTGGCATGAAGAACCCCACCGCCGGCTCGACCACGGTCATGCTCAACTCCATCTACGCCGCCCAGGCTCCGCAGGAGTTCATCTATCGCAACTGGGAGGTCACCACGCAGGGCAACCCGCTCGCCCATGCGGTTCTCCGCGGCTACATCGGCCTCGATGGCCGTAACTACCCCAACTACCACTACGAGCACCTCGAGCGCCTCGCCGAGCGCTACACGAGGGAGAACTACGACAACCCGGCCGTCATCGTCGACTGCAACCATGACAACTCTGGCAAGCGCCCGTTCGAACAGTTCCGCATCTGCAAGGAGGTGCTCGACTCCTGCCGACGCAGCGAGTCGATCCGCAACATCGTGCGCGGCTTCATGGTCGAGTCCTACCTCGAGGACGGCAACCAGCCCGTCGATGGTGGCGTTTACGGCAAGTCGATCACCGACCCGTGCATCGGCTGGGAGAAGACCGAGTACCTCGTGCGCGAGCTTGCCGAGAGGGCGTAACTGGGGATCGCTCGCCCCTAACTTATGCGCTTCTCTGATGCCGATATGCAAATTGGTCTATCCGCCAGCGAAATGTCGGGGATAAGCGGTCGATTAATCGCTACCATGTTGTGAAACCCAATCACAACGCCACGCAGGAGAGACATGGTCGAGCTTACCCATACCATTAAGGACCCGATGGGCCTTCACTCTCGCTCCGTGATGCTCATTGCCGGCGAGGCCGCGCGGTGGGAGAGCACCTACACCGTAAGCCACGCGGATCACTCCGCTGACGGCGAGGATGTGATTGGCCTCATGGGTCTGGGGGCCCACCTCGGCGACACCATCACCGTCAAGATCGACGGCCCGGACGAGGCGGATGCCTCTGAGTTCATGGCGCATCTCCTCCGGAGGCTCTAGTGGCGAAGGCCAAAGCCAAGACAAGGTCTGCTGATGCGACGTCGGGCGCCAACGCGGCCGGCGTCGCATCGTATCTGACGCCGGCAGTGGACGAGGTCTCGACGGCGGAGTTCGTTGACCGTAAGAGTCGCTTCATTGCGCACCTGACGCATGTCGAGAGCGAGGGCGAGGCTAACGCCTTCATCGAGAGCATTCGCCGCCAGCACTACGACGCTCGCCATAACGTTCCCGCTTGGATCCTGGCGGATGGCACGGAGCGCCAGAGTGATGACGGGGAGCCCCAGCGCACGAGCGGCATGCCTACGCTCGAGGTCCTTCGCGGGGCGGGCCTCAGGGATTGCTGCTGCGTGGTGACGCGCTACTTTGGCGGCACGCTCCTGGGCCCCGGCGGGCTTGTCCGCGCGTACACGACGGCGACGCAGCGCGCGGTCGAGGCGGCGCGCGAGGCCGGGCTTCTCGTGGAGAAGACGCTCGTGACCGTCGTTGAGCTGACGATTCCCTATGCCATGCACGATCGCGTGCGTGACCTCGCGGAGCGTTCCGGTGCGCATGACCGTGGATCCGAGTACGGGGCGGATGTAACCCTCACGCTGGCGTTTCGCGCGGGCGAGGAAGTGACGTTCGTGGATGCCATGCGCGAGATGGCCGCGGGCCAGGACCTCTGCCGCGTGAGCGAGCCGAGCTTCTCCGTGTTCTAGGGCGCGGCGTGGGCTCGAGTGCGTGCGCGGGTGCCCGCGTCGGTCGCCGGACGCGCGTTGCCGTCCAACTAGGCCTTACTGCCCTGCGAGAGCGTGGCGATCTGGTTCTCGAGCGCGTCGACGTCGCCAGTGAAGTGGTGCGTCCACATGCCGGTGACCCCAGCGCCCCTGCAGTTGTCAAGGTTGTCGTCGACGAAGAGGCACTCCTCGGGCGCGAGGTCGTAGCGGTCGCACAGGACGCGGAAAATCGCGGGGTCGGGCTTCATGAGGCGCTCCTCCGCGGAGACGACCACGCCGTCGATGACCGGGCGTGCAGGCGCGTGATCGAGTTGCTCGAAGATCCTGTCCGAGGCGTTGGAGAGCACGTAGACGCCAAAGCCCGCGGCGTGCAGGCGGCGCGCGAGGTCGTTCGTCCCCTCGAGGGGGCGCGAGAGCTCCGGCCAGTGGTCGAAGCAGCTATAGAGGTTGGGGAGGAGCCGCTCTGGGATGTGGGCCTCCGCCACACGCAGCATCGTGGCGTGGTCGATGGTGCCCGAGTCGAGCAGCGCCCACTCCGTACGGCCGAAAAGCGCAGCGTAGAGCATGTCTGCGTCCTTCTCGTCCTCCGTGAAGGCGCTTGCGAACTCATGGCCGTCGAAGGTCATGAGGACGTTTCCCATGTCGAAGATAACGTTCCTGAGCAATGCCATGCGGACCCCGTTCTCAAGGGAATTGTGGCTGCAATTGTGCGCCATGCGCCTCGCTGGGCCTCGCGTAGCACCCGCCCTCGCGCCCGATTTCAGCGATGCTCCACGTTCCGCCCGCCGAACCTGCCAACTATTTTCAGCGATGCTCTACGTTCCACCCGCCGAACTAGTCAACTTTTGTAAGGCATACGTAAGCGAATCTCCCGTCTTTGGTGCACAATAGCGTGTATGTCTGTCTAGAAGGGGGATAGCTTGGACGTCTCGTTCGCGCACTTCATGGGGCAGGTTCTCACGAGCCCGCCCCTTGCGCTCACTACGCTTCTCACGCTCGGCGTCATTTTCGTCAACGGCTGGACTGACGCTCCCAACGCGATCGCCACGTGCGTCACCACGCGCTGCATGCGCGTGAAGCCCGCCATCATCATGAGCGCACTGCTCAACTTCCTCGGTGTCCTCGTGATGACGAAGATCAACGCGAGCGTCGCCTCGACTATCTCCAACATGGTCGACTTCGGCGGCAACACGGAAGCCGCGCTCATCGCGTTGTGCGCCGCGCTCTTCTCGATTGTCGTATACAGCGTGGGCGCCTCGGTGTTCGGCATCCCCACGTCTGAGAGCCACAGCCTCATCGCCGGCCTCACCGGTGCTGCTATCGCCATCCAGGGCGGCCTCGACGGCGTGAACGGCGAGGAGTGGATCAAGGTCATCTACGGCCTCGTCATGAGCCTGCTCTTCGGGTTTGCGATCGGCTGGCTCGTCTGCAAGCTCGTGACCATCGTCTTTGCCAAGGCAGACCGCCGCAAGACTGATGGCTTCTTCCGCTACGCCCAGATCTTCGGCGCGGCCGCCATGAGCTTCATGCACGGCGCCCAGGACGGCCAGAAGTTTATCGGCGTGCTCTTCCTAGGCGTGGCGTTCTGCGGCGGTCAGTCGAGCGTCGAGGGCGTCGTCATCCCCGTGTGGCTCATGATGCTCTGCTCGATCACAATGGGCATCGGCACGAGCGTCGGCGGCGAGCCCATCATCAAGAGCGTGGGCATGGACATGGTCAAGCTCGAGAAGTACCAGGGCTTTGCCGCGGACCTAGCGAGCTCGCTGTGCCTGCTCATCATGACCGAGCTCGGCATTCCCGTCTCCACCACCCACACCAAGACGAGCGCGATCATGGGCGTCGGTGCCGTGAAGCGCCTCTCCGCCATCAACTTTGGCGTCGTGAAGGACATGATGCTGACCTGGGTCTTCACGTTCCCGGGCTGTGGGCTCATCAGCTTCGCCATGGCCAAGCTGTTCATGTTCCTGTTCTAGGCGGCATTTGCCAAGGCGGCAGACCGTCGCCCCTGCCGGCGGGCCCGTCGCTACTCCGCGGGCGCCGCGGCTCGCACGTCAGGTATCGTCTCCGGCGTTGTCGCCGGTAGCTCACCCCAACGTCCCCAATCGAGAGGAACCGACATGGCTCGTAAGAGCGACTCCTTCTACTTCGACAACTACAACTCCTGCGCTGACAACATCTGCAAGGCCGCGCACCTGCTCGAGGGCATCATGCGCGACTACAATCCCGCGAAGCTCGAGAAGTACATGGACGAGATGCACGAGATCGAGCAGTCCTCCGATGACCTCCGCCACGGCATGATGGACACCCTCCTCAGGGCCTTCATCACCCCGATCGAGCGTGAGGACCTTGCAAAGCTCAGCTCCAGCCTTGACGATGTCACGGACTACATCGAGGGCGTCCTCCATCGCCTTTACTACGACAACATCCAGGAACTCACGCCCGGCGCGCTCGAGATGGTGACGATGCTCGTGAAGGCGGCCGAGGAGGTTCGCAACATGATCGCCGAGCTTCCCAACTTCAAGAAGCCGGAGTCGCTCCACGAGCACGTCGTCTCGATCAACACCCTCGAGTCCGTGGGCGACGAGATCTTCCTCCGCATCATGCGCGAGCTCCACATGACCGAGACGGACCCCCTCCGCGTCCTCGGCATGCGCGAGATCTACACCGTCCTCGAGAGCTGCCTCGACGCGTGCGAGCGTGTTGCTGACGGCGTCGAGGGCATCATCATGCAGAACAACTAGGTGCTGTCTTGATTCGCCTGTTCGCATCAGACCTTGACGGGACGCTGCTGGGCGCCACGCATTCCGTGACGCGCCCGGTGGCGGCCTCGATCCGTCGCGTGGTCGAAGCGGGTGCGCGCTTCGCCATCGCCACGGGGCGGACCTTTCGCCGCCCCGGCGACTTTGGCTTTGGGGACCTCCCGTGTGACGTCGTCTGCGCGAACGGCTCGATCGTCCTCTCGAGGGAGGGCGAGCTGCTGCGATTCGCCACGCTCGACCCGGCGTTTGTCGAGGAGGCGCTCGCGGCGTTTCCCGAGGCGCCGTTTCTGTGCATCGGCAGGCGTCACAGCTACGTCTGCACGTCTCGCGAGGCCTATGACGCGGAGTACGTCGCCCATGGCCTTGTGACGCGCGTTAAGGATTACGTCCGCCTGCGCGCCATGCACGCGCCCGGAATGCGCGCGGCGGACGAGATGCTCTACGATCAGACGCCCTCCGCCATCCTCGAGAACGAGATCTGCAAGATCAACTGCCGCACGACTGATTCGGGCCTGATCCGCGAACTCAATGCCTTCTTTGCGGAGCGCTCTGACAAGGTGGTCAACGCCCCCTTCAACCCGAGCATGTTCGAGGTGACGCGCGCGGGCGTTGACAAGGGCGAGGCGATCGCCTGGCTTGCGGCAAACTATGGCATCGGAGAGGACGAGGTCGCCGTCTACGGAGACGGCGGCAACGACATCGCCATGCTCGAGAGGTTTGCGCCCCTCGGGCATGCGTACGCGCCCCATGGCGCCTGTGATGACGCGAAGCGCGCTGCCAGCGAGGTCATTGGTTCGAACGTCCTCTACGCTGTGCCCAGGCACATGGTGCGAACGGTCCACGGCAGCGCGAAGTGAACCATGCCACATGCTGGAACCTTGTGTAGAGATGTTGAGCGGTAAACAAGCTCTGCTATGATGCACGGGACGGATCAGAAAGAGGGAGGCCGATGGCCGAGAAAAACACGGATGGCGAGCGTTTCCAGGAGTTCGTTCGCCTTATCTCCTCGACGGAAAAGGAGATTCAGCGCATCCGTGCGGTGGAGTGCGAGCGCCTGGGCCTTCGTGGCGCGGACCTCATGTGCCTTTACTATCTCGGCCGCTCCTCCACGGGCATGACGGCGGCAGAGCTTGCTCGCACGGCCGGCGTCACTCGCGCCGCCGTGTGCCGTACGATTGCGAGCCTCAGCGAGGCTAAGCTCGTCGAGGTCAAGGATGACCCAGAGTCGACCACACGCCGCTATCGCGCCGAGATCTGCCTCACGCAGGCTGGCCGTGAGCTCATGGGTCGCGTCGATCAGGCGATTTCGCGCGTCATGTCGAGGGTCGACTCGGCGCTCGACGGCCGCTCGCGCGTTCGCCTGTACGACTCCCTCGAATCCGTCCTTGAGTGTCTTCACGGCATCGGCCGTTAGCGCTCAGGCGTCCATCGAAGCGTTGCGATGGGTCACGAGGCCTCTATTCTTGTGGGCCTTGCCTTCGCACGCGTGAAAAGGAAGAGGATTCACCATGGCCGTTCGCATCATCACGGACTCCGCGTCTGATATAACCCCGGAAGACATCGAGGCCGCCGGAAGCCCGGCGCTCACTGTCCTGCCCCTGAGCATCACCTTTGGCTCGGATACTTATGCCGACAGCGTTGACCTCACGCACAAGCGCTTCTACGAGCTCCTCGTCGAGTGCGATGACCTGCCGAAGACCGGCCAGGTGAACCCGTATGCCTTCGAGGGCGCCATTCGCGAGGCACGCGAGGCGGGGGAGGATGCCGTTGTTATCACGGTCTCCGGAAAGCTCTCCGGCACGTATGAGAGTGCCGTTTCCGCTGCGTCTGGCTTTGATGGCGGCGTCTACGTCGTTGACAGCCGCAACGTTTGCGTGGGTGAGCGCGTCCTCGTCGATTATGCCTTGCGCCTCGTGAGGGAGGGCCTTACCGCGGCGGACATCGCCACCGCCCTCGAGCAGGTGCGCGACGACATCTTCGTCGTGGGCCTGCTTGACACGCTCGAGTATCTCCGTCGTGGCGGGCGCGTGCCTGCCGCCGCCGCTGCCGTGGGTCAGCTGCTCTCCATCAAGCCGGTCATCTCCGTCGAGGATGGCGAGGTCGTCGTGCTGGGTAAGGCGCGTGGCTCCAAGAACGGGCGCAACCTCCTGACCCAGCAGATCGAGAAGTCCGGTGGCATTGACTTCTCGATGCCGATTGCGCTTGGCTACGCCGGTCTCGACGATGTCCTGCTCAGGAAGTACATCGAGGACTCCCGTGGCATCTGGGAGGCCAACGTGTGCGCCGATGACCTGCCCGTTCACTCCGTGGGAGCGACGATTGGCACCCACGTCGGCCCCGGTGCGATCGCGTTGGCGTTCTTCAAGAAGAGCGCTTAAGCTGCCACACTTTGTCCGGTTGGGCTCGCAATCCGGGGCTGCGCTAGCCGTTGGGCTGTGCTTGCTGCCGGACTGCGGCGCCGCCCAGGCGCTCGCCGGCGGACCGCCGGTCCGCGGCAGTGCCAGGCGTTCGTCGCCACCCACCAGAGAATGACTCGCGAGGGCGGTCATTTGCGAGGTTGCTCTGCGTTCGTTCGGGTACACTTCTCTACGCAACAATTTCGTAACAGAGAATCCTGCCACGCAACGTGCGCCGCCGAGGCTGCGCGGGCGCCGTGCGCAGGCCGGGAGGGCACGCATGGCAAAGAACAAGTACGACATCAGGACCCAAGACTATAAGACCCAGCGTACGATGGCGAAGACGTTCGCCTACATGCTCATTGGCTGGGGTACCCTCCTGGTCATTACCGGCTGCCTCTACGTGTATGGCGCGATTACGACCCCAGGTTCAAATAGCTCCAATATGGCGGCCATCGCCGGCGCGTCCTTCGCCCTTATCGGCATCGTGCTCATCGTCCTTGGCGCGCGCAACATCGTCGCGACCAAAGCCAAGAACAAGGAGGGCGAGAAGTCCGAGACTAAGGCCTTCACTGCTGTTACCGGCGCCGTTCGCAAGCTGCACTTCCAGGGCGCCGCTGCCGACGTCTTCGATTCCGAGATGAATATCGTCGACGGGTCTGGCAACACCGTGTTCGAGATTAGCGGCAGGACGGGCGCCTTCGGGCCCAAGGCCGAGATTCGCGCGGCGGGCGGCTCCGTCCTCGGCACGGTTCGCGGCCAGGTCATCTCGACCAGCCACGTCTATGACATCAAGCTTTCTAACGGCCACTCTGTTCGCCTTGTCCGCGATCTGCTGAAGACTCCCCACACCATCGCGGTTGGTGAGACGGACTGGAAGATCAAGGGCGATGATCTCCTCAACTTTGACTTCAAGCTTCGCGATTCCAAGGGCACGCTCGCTCTGTCCGGCTGCCGCCGTGCCGATTCCCACAACATCGAGATTAGCGATACCGCCCATGATGACCTCTGTGTTGCCATCGCTGTCGTGATGCTCCACATCAGTCAGCAGCACCACATCGAGGTGCTCGAAAGCGAGCGCATCGCCAACGAGAACCCGATGGGCCCGTCGATTCTCGACGAGCTGATTGGCGGCAACAACAGAAGCTAAGTGCCTGTGGCTTGCACGTTCTGGGCCGGCAAGGTTCTGCTAATGCGAGCGCCCGCTTCTGAACCGGCGCGGTTCGGCTAGCACGAACGCTTGCGAATGCCCGCTTCTGGGCTGGCGAGGTTCGACTATTGCGACGACTTGGGAGGGTCCGGCATATGTCCGGGCCCTCCTTTTGTTCGAATCAATGTCTCGCTGCCTTGTTTTGCCGTTGGATTGACGCGGGAAAGTGCCGGAAAGTCCCTTAAATGCGAAAGTGAGCAGCCAAATGGCGCTCGTGCGAGTAGACGGTCGATTTGCGTTTGAAAACCCGCAGGTAGATCGATTGACGTTCTATGGGCTACTTTGGCAGGTTTGATTTGGCTGCTCACTTTCGGTATCCCTTCATTTCTCGGCGTATGCTGGAGCGCGTTGACGCGCGTTATTTGGGAGGGGTGTGGCTCGAGGTTGTATCCCGGCCCGTATCCTTGAGCGAATTGACGCGCATTTTTGGAAGGATTGATCATGCTTGATGCTCTTGCGGTGTTCGTTGGCGGAGGCGCTGGGTCTGTTGCACGATGGCTCATCTCGCTTGCGCCATTTGGGTCCACTGCGGATGCGGGGTTTCCCGTTGCCACCTTCGTCACGAACGTGATTGGCGCCTTTTGCATCGGCTTTATCGTTGGCCTCGCCGTTCCCGCTTCGCTTCCTCCCAAGACGACGCTTCTGCTCAAGACCGGATTCTGCGGCGGATTCACGACCTTCTCCACCTTCGCCCTTGAGGCATCGGGACTCTTCGAACGCGGCAACTGGTTTGTCGGCGGGGGATACGTGGTGCTCAGTCTCGTGCTTGGCGTCTTGGCCTGCTTTGCTGGTCAGCTCGTTGCCGGTGGACTGTGCCCGCGTGTTTAGGGGATATCGATTCGGCGGCTTGGGTATACGTTTTCTGTATCGCGTGCTGCCGGGCCGCTATCGCGCGAGCCTCGAGCTCCTCGGCTGATCGAAGGTGCGTGTTATGGCAATCATCCTCATAGCTGTTGGTGTCGTCAGCGTCGCCTATGGTGCCGCTATGGGCGTTTTGTATCCCGCTCGTGGGTTCTTCCTTGCGTGGATAGTCGTGGGCGCGGCGCTTCTTGCTGCAGGATGGGCGCATCGAACAGGTGCCTGGCAAGCGCTCCCCGTATGGACCCGCCGGATTGCCGTTGCCGTGATGGCGCTGGTTGCGTGCGGTGTTTTTGCAGGTTGCGCGCTCATCATGCGCGCGGCTTTCTCGACTCCGCCGACGAACCTAGACTGCATCGTCGTCCTCGGGGCGAATCTCAATGCGGATGGCTCTCCCAAGGAGACGCTTCGTTATCGCTTGGATGAGGCTGCGGCTTATCTGGAGCGGAACCCGGATACCGCTTGCATCGTCTCCGGCGGCCAGGGTCCTGACGAACCATGCAGCGAGTCGGAGGCGATGGCCCGCTACCTTGAGGCCGCGGGCGTAGATGCCTCGCGCATTCTGCTTGAGGACCGTTCGACCACCACGGCCGAGAACCTGCGCTTTTCCGCGGCGCTCCTCGATTCCCCGGACGCCTCCGTGGGCGTCGTCACGAATGACTTCCACGTGCTGCGCGCCACCCGCATCGCGCGTCGCCAGGGGCTGAGCAACGTCTATGGCATTTCAGCGCCCACAAACCCCCTCTACCTGCCGCAAGCCTGCGTTCGCGAGTGCGCGGCGCTTGCGAAGGACGCCATGGTCGGAAATCTCTAGTTGGAGGTTGCCATGAACGACAAGCATCTGGCCGAGGGTGCCAAGCTCGACGTTGCCCCTGGTCCTCGTCAGCCTGCTGTCGCGCCATTCGACGCGTCCCGACCCCCAGACGAGCCCTTCGATGTCACGTATCACAAGGGCCCGGTCATCCTTCGAGGAGACCTCATCCCCGAGCGAAGCACGACGGAGGAACTTCTCAACTCCGAGGATTCGACCGAGTGGCTCCACATGGATCCCTGGCGCGTTCTTCGCATCCAGTCCGAGTTTGTCGATGGCTTTGGCGCCTTGGCCGATCTCGGCCCCGCCATCTCCTGCTTTGGCTCGGCCCGCACCAAGCGCGATGATCCGATGTATGCCGCGGCGCGCCGCGCAGGAAGGCTTCTTGCCCAGCGTGGCTTCGCCGTCATCACAGGTGGCGGCCCCGGCATCATGGAGGCAGCAAACAGGGGAGCGGCGAGCGCGCGTGGCAAGTCTGTGGGCCTCGGCATCGAGCTGCCGCATGAGGAGGGTATGAACCGCTGGGTCAACCTCGGCATGACGTTCAGGTACTTCTTCGTTCGCAAGACCATGTTCGTCAAGTACTCGAGCGCCTCGATCGTGTTTCCGGGTGGATTCGGCACGCTCGACGAGGGCTTCGAGCTACTCACCCTCATCCAGACTCATAAGGTCAAGAGCATGCCGGTCGTCATGTTTGGCTCGGAGTACTGGCGCGGCCTCTTTGATTGGATCGAAGGCCCCGTGATGGATGAGGGCATGATCTCTCCGCTCGATCCTGAGCTCGTGAAAGTCACGGATGACGTGGACGAGGCGGTCGAAATCGTTACGTGCGGCCGCTCGCTCGTGTAAGCTGTGTCACTGAAACGTAGGATAATCGCCGGAACGCCGGAACGCCGGAACGCCGGAACGCCGGAACGCCGCCTGTCGAGGGCGGCGTGGGAAAGGACAGTCACATGGAGCGCATCGCGAGCTTCTCCGTCAACCATCTTCTGCTCGAGCCGGGCATCTACGTGAGCCGCATCGATCGTGACCCCGCGAGCGGTATGGCGGTCACCACGTTCGACCTGCGCCTCACCGCCCCCAATGACGAGCCCGTCATGAACACGGCGGAGTGCCACACCATCGAGCATTTGGGCGCGACCTTCCTGCGCAACCATGCCGAGTGGGCCCCGCGCGTCGTCTACTTTGGTCCGATGGGCTGTCGCACGGGCTTCTACCTCGTGATCTTTGGCGAGGTCTCCTCCGAGGAGATTCTGCCGCTCGTCCGTGAGATGTTCGAGTTCGTCCGCGACTTCGAGGGCGAGATCCCGGGTGCCAGGCCCGAGGAGTGCGGCAACTATCTCGACCAGAACCTCGGCATGGCCAAGTGGCTCGCCGCGCGCTACCTCGAGCGCGACCTCGACGGCATTGACGAGGCGCATCTCAACTACCCCACGGGTGAGTAGCCTGGGTTCGAGATAATCGTGGCTGATTACCAGCACATAGATCACGGCTTCGAGCCTGTCTATGACGAAAGCTCCCGAGTCCTTGTGCTCGGGAGCTTTCCTAGCGTGCTGTCGCGCGCGAATGACTTCTACTACGGCAACCCGCAGAACCGCTTCTGGCGCGTCATGGCCTCTTGTCTGGGTGAGCCCACGCCTACGTCCGTCGCCGAGAAGCGCGGGATGCTGCTTGCGCATGGCATCGCCCTCTGGGACGTCATCGCCAGCTGCGACATTCGTGGCTCGAGTGACGCGAGCATCAAGAACGTCGTGCCTGTCGACGTCGCGCGCGTCACGTCCGCGGCGCCCATCGAGGCCATCCTCTGCAACGGCGCGACGTCGGGGCGGCTTTACCATCGTTACCTCGAAGCCATAGCCGGCCGCGCCGCCATCGTGATGCCCTCGACCAGCCCGGCAAATGCCGCGTGGTCGCTCGATCGTCTCACAGTGCGTTGGGCAGAGGAGCTTGCGGCGCTCGGCGTTCGCTAGCGGCCTTCCTCCCGCTCGACGATACGAGCCTCGAACACGTTGATCGTGTCGACGTCAGGGCAGCAGAAGCGCGCGCATCCTGGCTCGTTGCCGGGAACGGAACCGCCGTAGCGCAAGATGTCCACATAGGGAAATGCGACGTGGGCGGCCATGGGGCAGAGCTTGCCGCGCTCGGTGTCGAAGTCCCAGGTGTCACCCGGCTTATGCCCGTGGTGGCAAGGGTGGGCGCCGATTCGCTCCGTAAGCGTTATCTGGATGCGGGGCCTGCGAGCCATGGGCTCCTCCTCGGGGTTGTTGGCGTGTGAGTGCTCCTAGGCGTGGCCGACCTCGGCAATGCGGTCGAGGTAAAGCTCGATGGGTATGCCCTTGAACTTGTCCTCGTTGTGCTCGCACCTGACGAGAAGGTCGCGAACGACGTCCATCGCTCGCCGGGTCGACGCGACGAACCCTGTGCCGCCGAGCATGTCGGCGATGAGGACGGCGGAGAAGATATCGCCCGTGCCGGGGAAGCGTACGGGCACCTCGTCATAGGGGAGAACCGTGAGCTCGCCGCCTGCGCCCTCGCTCACGAGTGTGGTGTGCTCGTCATCCACGGTGCAGCTCGTGACGACGACCTTGGCGGCGCCCAGCTCGTGCATCCCGGCGACAAGCTCCTCGGCCTCCGCGTGCGTCAGGCCCTTCGCCCCCGGAGCGGTTCTCTCGTTGAAGAGGCCCGTCAGGAAGGCCGCCTCGGTGAAGTTGGGCATGACGACGTCCGCGCTGCCGCACATCTCACGCATGAAGCCGACGGTCGCCTCGCTTACGCCGTTGTAGAGCTTGCCCTCGTCGCCCATGATCGGGTCGACGAAGACGGTGGCTCCCGTCTCGTGTCGCGCGTGGCAGAAGTCTGCGACGAGCTTCGTCTGCTCCTCGCTCACCAGAAAACCCGTCGCCACGGCGTCGAATTCAAAGCCGAGCTTCTCCCAGGCGTCGATGGCCCCGCGCATGTAGCCCGTGGTCTCGAGGATGTCGAAAGTGCCGTAGTCGAGCGTGTTGGAGACGAGCGCCGTGGGCAGGTTGAACACCTGATGGTGCGCGGAGGACAGGATGGGGATCATGGCGGCGAGGGCGACCTTGCCGTAGCCGGCCATATCGTTGACGAGCAGGATGCGCTTGGAATTGACGTTGTCTTCCATGGGGCTCCTTGGGTCTTGGGCTGTCATGCTTCGCCGTGGGGCGCTTGCGCGGAGTGGGCGATTACTCCTCGATGAGGTCGATCTGGCACATGCGCATGGTGGTGAGGGCCGCCTCGTGGGTCTCCGGCGTGACGCCAGCGCAGAGGCTTGGGTTGACACGGACGGGAACCTCGGGCATGAACGCCTTGATAAGCAGCGCGTTGCTCACGACGCAGATGTCCGTGCAGAGGCCGCAGAGCTCGACCGAGGCCACTCCGCCGCCATGGGCGTTCTTGTCGAGGAGCCAGGAGGCGAGTGCGGTGGAGCCAAAGGTACGCTTCTCGAAGACCCTCGCGTTGCGGGCGCGGCGGACGAGGTCGCAGACGGGGGTGAGCTTCCAACCCGGCGTCCCCTTGATGCAGTGGGGGACGGGGAGGTGCTTGCCCTCCTGGGTCTCGAGGTAGTCGTCGCGGTGGGTGTCATAGGTGAAGACGACAGTTCCCTCGAACGTGCGGGCGTGCTCTGCGACATCACTCACGATCGCCGCCGCCTCGGGCGTGCCGAGAGAGCCGTCCACGAAGTCATTCTGCATGTCGATGACGAGCAAGTAGTCGCGAGCCATTGCATCTCCTATCGGTGATGGTGTGGGGCGCATGCAAATGTGCACTTCCGGCTGTGCATTTAAACAAGGATAACGCAGACGAAACCTAAGGAAAGAGTGGGCGAGGGACGCATGCTAAGGATTTCGTGTGGCAGGGGCACTTGACGCGCTATCATAGTCAAGTTGGAAATCCGCGCGAGCGACTTGCATCGCGCAAAGGCACGGCGCCAACGGGCGCTTCGTCATGGGGAAGGATCGTACATGAACGTTCTTGTCATCAACGCAGGCAGCTCCTCGCTCAAGTACCAGCTGCTCGACGTCGACACTCGCGAGGTCTACGCCAAGGGCAACTGCGAGCGCATCGGCATCGAAGGCTCCTTCATCGGCCACTCCGAGATGGGCGGCAGCAAGCAGCAGCTCGACGTTGCCCTGCCTGATCACAAGACGGCCATCAAGCACGTCTTCGAGATTCTCGAGAGCGTTGACAAGCCCATCGACGGCATCGGCCACCGCGTCGTTCAGGGTGGTTGGTACTTCCCCGAGTCCAAGGTCGTCACCGACGAGACCCTCGCCTGGGTCCGCGAGGTCGCCCCGCTCGCCCCGCTCCACAATTACGCCGAGGCTGACGTTATCGAGATCTGCCGCGAGATGTTCCCGGAGATCGGTAACGTCATCGTCGCTGACACCTCCTTCCACTACAACATGCCCGCCGAGGCTCACAACTACGCCCTCCCGAAGGACGTCGTCGACAGCCTGCACATCCGCAAGTACGGCGCCCACGGCACCAGCCACCGCTTCATCTGGCGCACCGTCGACGAGGTCTCCAACCACACCGCCCACAAGGTCGTGAGCTGCCACCTCGGCTCTGGCGCCTCCCTCTGCGCCATCAAGGACGGCCAGTGCATGGACACCACCATGGGCCTCACCCCGCTCGACGGCCTCATCATGGGCACCCGTTGCGGTACCGTTGACCCGGCCACCGTCTTCTACCTCTCCCGCGAGGGTCACTATTCCATCGACGAGATCGACACGATGATGAACAAGCAGTCTGGCCTCGCCGCCATTTCCGGCGTCTCCAGCGACTGCCGCGACATCGAGGCCGGAGCCGCCGAGGGCAACGAGCGCTGCCAGATGGCCATCGACATGTGGAGCTACCGCGTCGCCTCCCAGTTCGCCACCATGGTCCAGGCCATGAACGGCGTTGACACCATGGTCTTTACCGCTGGTGTTGGCGAGAACTCCGCTCACATGCGCAAGGAGGTCGTGAACCGCCTCGCTTGGATGGGCGTCAAGATCGATGACGACAAGAACGCCGTCCGCAGCGACGATCCGCGTGAGATCTCCACGTCGGATTCCAGCCTGCACGTCTGGGTCATCCCGACCAACGAGGAGCTCATGATCGCTCTCGACGTCAAGGCGCTTCTCGGCTAAGAGTCGCGTCACATAGGTTGCTTTAGTTGGGCGACGGCGAGCATGGTGCTCGTCGTCGCCTTCTTTGTTTCAACCCAATTACACCATTCTTTAGTAGGATTTATAAAGTCCTGGAAATTGGGTAAAGTATGCCCAACACCCCAACCAGTACACTAATTATGGGATTCAAGTCATAGGGAAGGATAACCCATGAGCAAGAACACCTTTAGTAGGCGTCAGTTCATCACCCTTGGCCTTGGCGTTATGGGCGGTACGGCCCTCTTCGGCCTCGCTGGCTGCTCTGATGGCCCGTCTGCCACGTCCGGCGCCGCCGCTACCGCTGCCGCCGCGGATGCTTCCGCCACGGGCATCGACAAGGACGCCTTCAACAAGCTCGTCGCTTCGATCGAGCCCGCCGCTGATGACGTTATCGCCGCCAACCCCTGGGCCGCTGCCATCAAGTCCGCCGGCACGTTCCGCCTGGGCGCCACGCGCACCTCTGCCATCTTCTCCCAGCTCGACGAGCAGGACAACAAGGTTTACGGCTTTGACGCCGGTCTGTACCTCGGCCTCATTCGCTATATCCTCGGTGACGAGACCAAGTACGAGTACACGCAGCTCACGAGCGACACGCGCGAGTCTGTCCTCCAGAACGACACGGTCGATGCCGTCTTCGCCAGCTACACCATCACGGACAAGCGCAAGCAGGTCATCTCCTTCGCCGGCCCGTACATGAGCACCCAGTACGCCGTCCTCGTCCTTGCTGACAACGCTGACATCAACTCCGTTGACGACCTTGCCGGCAAGAAGGTTGCCGTCCAGTCCGGTTCCACCGGCCCCGAGGTCGTTGGCCAGTACGCTCCTGAGGCTGAGATTCAGGAGTTCTCCAAGGATGACGAGTGCCGTGCCGCCCTCGAGCAGGGCCGTGTCGACGCCTACGTGGTCGACAACACGCTTCAGATGGGCAACGTCGTCAAGAACCCGGGCAAGTATCGCATCGCCGGCGACGCCTTCGGTCCGGAGGAGTACCTCGGCATCGGCGTGAAGCTCGGCAATACCGACGCAGTCGACTTCATCAACGCCTTCCTTAAGAAGTTCGAGGATGACGGCAACTGGGAGAAGCTCTACAAGATTGCCGTCGCTGACCGCTGCGGCATCGACACGATCCCCGAGCCGCCCGCGATTGGCGCCTAAGGCTCTTTTGCTGGGGTTCCCTTTAGGTGGAGGCCGTTCCAGTGCCTCTTGAGTTCTTAGATAGTCCGGGGCCCTCCGTCCGTTTGGGCGGCGGGCCCCTTTCCCTGTAAGGAGGTACGATGGGGCTTCCCGAGCTAATCTCCGGATACGGTCCTCTGTACCTGACCGCGCTTCTGACGACGTGGCGCCTCACGCTCGTCTCGTTCGCGCTCGTCATGGTGTTCTCCGTGCTCGTGACCGTTATGCGCGTCTCGCCGTTCAAGCCGCTGCGCTTGCTCGGTGATCTCTACGTGCAGATCTTCCGCAATATTCCCGGAGCGGTGCTCCTGCTCATCGTGGTGTACGCGCTCCCTCACCTGAAGCTTCTGCTCGACTACGAGCCGAGCGTCATCCTCGCGACCGTTCTTCTCGGCACGGCGTTTGGCTCTGAGAACTTCATGTCGGGCATCAACACCATCGGTGCCGGACAGATCGAGGCAGCGCGCTCCATCGGTCTCTCGTTTGGCCAGATCCTGCGCAAGATCGTCATTCCCCAGGCTCTGCGTTCCACCGTGCTCCCCATGACGAACCTCTTCATCGCCGTCATGCTCACCACGGCGCTCGGATCACAGGTCCCCATGACGCCGCAGGAGCTTACGGGCGTTGTCACCTACATCAACACGCGTGAGTCCGCGGGCATCGTGACGTTCTTCGTCTCTGCTGCCGGCTACATCTCGACCGCTTTGGTGGCTGGCTTCGTTGGCAACGCCATCGATAAGAAGGTCAGGGTGATCCGATGAGCGCAAAGACGATGAGGGACGCCCTCTATGAGGAGCCGGGTCCCAAGACACGCAGGAAGATGGTTATCGGTACGGTCGTCTCCCTCGTGCTGCTCGTTGCCCTCGCCGCCTGGGTGGTGTATCGCTTCTGGGTTACTGGCCAGCTCTCTGCCAGGTACTGGGAGCTGTTCTCCTGGCGCACGACGTGGCGCTACCTGTTCAAGGGCCTTGAGGGCACGTTTGCCGTCGCGCTTACCGCGGCGGTGCTCTCGCTCGTGCTCGGCATGTTGCTCATGCTCGGGCGCACGAGCCACTTCCGCGTGCTGAGCGCCGTGTGCGCCGTGCTCACCAACGTGCTTCGTGGCGTCCCCAGCCTGCTGTTCATCTACTTCTTCTTCTTTGCTATGCCCAACCTCGGCATCAAGATGCCCGCGTTCTGGATGCTGTGCATCCCGGTGACGCTCGCCGCCTCCGGTGTCCTCGCGGAGGTCTTCCGCGCCGGCGTCAACGCGGTGCCTCGCGGTCAGACCGAGGCGGGCCTCTCGATCGGCCTCACGCGCTGGAAGGTCAAGACGAAGATCGTGCTCCCTCAGGCGATCCGATTCGTCATCCCATCGCTCATCAGCCAGCTCGTCGTCGTGGTGAAGGACACGGCGCTCGCGTATGTCGTGAGCTATCCTGACCTCATGCAGAACGCCCAGGTCCTTCGTACGAACTATGACGCGCTCGTCTCGACGTACCTTGTGGTCGCTGTCATCTACATTCTCATCAACAGTCTGATCAACAAGGCCGCGGTCACCGTTTCGCGCCGCACCGGCGTCAAGATCATTCGCTAGCGGCACTTGCCAAGGGAGAAAGTCATGAACCAGACATCCACGGGCGAGCAGCCCGTCATCGAGCTACGCCACGTCGACAAGCACTACGGCGCCCTTCACGTCCTGAAGGACATCAACCTTAAGATCGATAGGGGAGAGGTCCTCGTTGTCATCGGCCCGTCCGGATCCGGCAAGTCGACGCTGTGTCGCACGATCAACCGCCTCGAGACCATCGATTCTGGCGAGATCCTCATTGAGGGCGAGCCTTTGCCACAGGAGGGCAAGGAACTCGCTCGCACGCGCGCCGAACTCGGCATGGTCTTCCAGCAGTTCAACCTCTTTGCGCACAAGACGATCCTCGACAACGTCACGCTCGGGCCCACCGAGGTCCTTGGCGTCTCGAAGGCCGAGGCCGAGAAGCGCGCCATGGAGCTGCTCTCGCGCGTGGGCGTGGCCGAGCAGGCCAAGAAGGTCCCCGCGCAGCTCTCCGGCGGCCAGCAGCAGCGCGTCGCCATCGCCCGCTCGCTGGCGATGAACCCCAAGGCGATGCTGTTCGACGAGCCCACGAGCGCCCTTGACCCCGAGATGATCAACGAGGTGCTCGACGTCATGGTCGAGCTCGCTCGCGGCGGCATGACCATGGTCGTCGTCACGCACGAGATGAACTTTGCGCGCCGCGTGGCCGACCGCGTCATCTTCATGGCGGACGGCGCCATCGTTGAAGAGGGCACGCCTGACGAGTTCTTCGACAACCCAAAGACCCAGCGCGCCCGCGATTTCCTCAACTCGATCAAGGAGCATTAAGGCATGGCGGAGAACGAAGCTCAAACCAAGACGTCTCAGAGCCGCAGGCCCATCATTCTCGTCGCTGCGCGTTATGAGGAGGGCCACCTCCACAAGACCGAGAAGCTTGCGCCCAACGAGTGTGGCGCCACCGTCTTCATCGACGCGATTCTCGCGGCGGGCGGTCTTCCCGTGCAGATGGCCCTTACGGATGACGAGGACGTGATTGACCAGTACGTTGAGCTGGCGGACGGCGTTGCCATCCCCGGCGGCCCGGATGTCGACCCCAAGCTCTGGGGAGACGAGCGTCCCTATGACGAGTCCCTTCTCTGCCACGTTCGCGACGCCTGCGAGATCCCGCTCGTCCGCAAGGTCGTGGAGGCCGACAAGCCCCTGTTCACGACGTGCCGCGGAACCCAGGTGCTTAATGTCGCCCTTGGCGGCTCGCTAGACATGGACGTGCCGTCGATTTCCCGTCGGGAGGGGTCTACCTCGCACGATCACGCAGACCTCCTCACGAGGACTTGCCATGAGGTCGAGATCGACGAGGGGAGCCTCCTTGCGCGCGCAAGTGGTTCGCGTGGCTACTGCGTCAACTCGGCGCACCATTGCTGCGTGAAGGATTTGGGCGACGGCCTTGTGCTCTCCGCGTCGTCCGATGACGGCATCCCCGAGTGCGTCGAGATGCCGGGGAAGCGCTTCGTGCTTGGCGTGCAGTGGCATCCCGAGTACACGTGGGAGAAGTGCGAGGAGGACTTCAACCTCTGGAAGGCGTTCGTCGCGGCGTGCTAACGTAACGGAAAGCCATCTCGCGCATAGATAATCTAGTATGAATGGCTATGCGATTAGACAGGTAGAATCGCATAGCCATTCTCTGTTTGTAGCGTAGTCAAAACGTGTTGAAGGGAACCGCTATGGCTCATGATCTCATTTTCACGAAGCCCATCTTCCACGAGAAGATATGGGGAGGCCGTAGGCTCGACACGGTCTTTCACTATGACATCCCCGAGGGCGCCATTGGCGAGTGCTGGGCCATCAGCGCGCATCCCGCGGGTGACTGCGAGGTCGTGGACGGGCCTTACGCGGGTAAGACGCTCTCTCAGCTTTGGGACGAGCATCATGAGCTGTTTGGCGACGCGGAGGGCGATCGCTTCCCGCTGCTGATCAAGATCCTCGATGCCGATGGAGACCTCTCGATCCAGGTGCACCCTGATGACGAGTATGCCGCCATCCACGAGAACGGGAGCCTTGGCAAGTGCGAGTGCTGGTATGTGCTCGATTGCGATCCGGGTGCCACGATCATCGTTGGGCAGAAGGCTAAGGACCGCGAGGAGTTTGCCAAGCTCGTTGAGGAAGGCCGCTGGGGCGACCTTGTGAATGAGGTTCCCATCCACAAGGGCGATTTCTTCCAGATTGACGCAGGCACGCTTCACGCCATCAAGGCCGGCACGCTTATCCTCGAGACCCAGCAGTCGAGCGACGTCACCTATCGCGTCTATGACTATGACCGTATCCAGGCCGATGGCACCAAGCGCGAGCTTCATCTGGAGCAGAGCATGGATGTGGTCGACTATGCGGCAAAGGCCCCCACGAGCGGCGAGATCGTCGCTCCTGAGGTCGATGGAGTCACGCTCCTCGAGTCGAACGAACGCTATACCGTCGAGCGCGTTCGCGTCGCCGGGACCAAGACGCTCGTCCAGGACCATGACTTCGTGTGCGTGAGCGTCATCGAGGGCGAGGGCGCGGTAAATGGCGCCAAGCTTGAGAAGGGCTCCCACTTCGTGGCGCCTGCGCAGAGCGGTGACCTCGTGTTTTCCGGTGACATGACGCTGATCTGCTCCTGGGTGTAGTCGAGTTCGCATCGGCAAGTCTCTCCGGCGATGCCATCTTGTCTGAAGGCGCAGTGAAAGCTGTCGGCGAGGATGAGCCGCTAGCGCGCTCTTGAACCGGTTGGATATAACGTTCGTCCTGTGGGGCGGTCGCCCCTCTGCTTACGTGCCTTTCGTGACGTGCCGCTACAAGAAGGGCCCCTCGGACTCTGTTCGCCACGAGTTTTTCGGCGCAACGCGCCGAAACTGTCTGAGTGGAGAACAGAGCCCGAGGGGCCCAAACCTTTCAGGTGGCTACATCACCGTGATCGTGAAGGCCCGCCTGACGGTCTCACCCGGCGCAGCCATCAGGAGCCCCTGCTTGAGTTCGAAGGTGTCGTCTTCGTCGGTACGAGTTGCGGTGCCGCACCAGGGTTCGAGCGCGACGAAGGGCGTCGGCGTGCCGTCTGCCGCGGGAAGCGCGCTCCAGATGCCGATGTAGGGGAAGTCCGGGAAATCGACGCGAACTCCGTGACCGGAGGGGCCCACCATCGTGATCGTGTCGTCGGGGACATCGGTGAACATGAAGGAGTCGTCGTCGAAGAGCGAGTGGCGGAGCGGCAGCGTGTCTGAGTCCTCGAACAGCGTGGTCATGTGCGCGTAGTCCTGAAGGCCATCCGAGGTAAGGCCTGGCGTGGTGCCCGTCCAGGGGCGCGTGAACTTGAGGGAATAGTCCTCGAACGCCTCACCCTCGACCACGGGAACGTTGAATGCCGGGTGTCCGCCCAGGAAGAAGGGCATGTCGACCTTGCCCGTGTTCGTTACCGAGAAGGTCTGGCGCAGCGTGCCCTCGCCTTCGAGGGCGTAGGTCATCTCAAGGCGGAAATCATACGGATAGCTCGCGTGCATCTTAGGCGTGCTGTCGAGGCGGAACGTCACGGAGCTGCCGGTGTTCTCGATTACCTCGTGCTCATAGTTACGGGCGATGCCATGGCGACCCATGTGGCACTCCCCCTCGGCGGACATGGCGAATCCGTCGCGAAGGTTTCCTACGATGGGGAAGAGGATGGGGGCGCTGCGAGGCCACCACTTGGCGTCCGCCTGCCACAGGTACTCGATATCGTTACGGACGAGACTCGTGAGCTGGGCGCCCTTGCTAGCGATTGCCGCGGAGAACTCTCCGAGGGAGATCTTGACGACTGACATGGCGGCTCCTTGCGTTTTTCGGGCAGGCACGGTTGCCTGCTATGTCTGCTGTTTCAGATTGTAGTATCTGGCCGGAGAGAACGTGGCACGTCATCTGTCCCCTCATTCGAAATGCCTCATCGCCAATGAGGACGTTACGTATGTGGCAATCTCCGCGCGAAACCCTGCTAGGATTTCTTGCGGGCAAACCCTCGCCGGGCGGCCTTGGCCGTCGAAGGGCGCGCGCAAGTAGGAAGACTGCAGGGGAGCTTGCGCGAGGTGCGGCATGCGACACGTCTAGGCTCTCGCATGAATCGCTGCCTCGAGCGGCATGCATGATGTGGAAGGGTGGAACAAGTATGAACATCACTGTCGCCAGGAAGGGTTTCGTCGTGGGTTCCGTTGCGGCCTCTCTGTCGCTTGCGGCCTGTGGCTCGAGGGCCACGGCTCCCGCCGCCACCTCGTCCGACCCCGTCGAGGTTCGCGTCGCGTCGCTTAAGGGCCCCACGTCTATCGGCCTCGTCGCCTTCATGGATAAGGCCTCCCTTGAGCAGACCGGTCTTACGAACACCTATGATTTCCAGGTCTACGGTACGGCGGATGAGGTCCTTCCCAAGGTCATCTCGGGAGACGTCGACATCGCCCTCGTTCCCGCCAACGTCTCGAGCGTTCTCTACAACAAGACGCAGGGTGCCATTCAGGCTCTCGACATCAACACGCTGGGAGTTCTGAGCATCGTCACCGGAGACGCCTCTGTGGCCGAGTTCGCCGATCTTGCCGGACGCACCGTCTATCTCACGGGCAAGGGGACGACGCCAGAGTACGTCATGGGCTATCTCCTCGATCGCGCCGGCATCACGGACGCCGTGACGCTCGAGTTCAAGAGCGAGGCTGCTGAGGTCGTGAGCGCCCTCGCCGCGGATCCGTCCGCCGTCGGCGTCCTGCCTGAGCCCTACAAGACCGCCGCGCTCGCAAAGAACGACAGCCTCTCCGCGCCCGTCGCGCTTTCGGATGTCTGGGACTCCCTGGCGACCGACGGTTCGCGCATGGTCACGGGTGTCACCATCGTCCGTCGCGAGTTTGCCGAGAACAACGCCCAGGCTGTCGAGGAGTTCCTCGCCCAGCAGGAGAGCTCGGTCGATGTCGTGAAGGCGGACCCCGCCACCTACGCCCAGTCCGTCGTCGACCATGGCATCATCGACGCGGCGCCCGTTGCCGAGAAGGCCATTCCGGGTTGCAACCTCGTCTGCCTCGCAGGTGACGACATGAAGGCCGCCCTTTCGGGATACCTTGACGTCCTCTCGCAGTTCGACGCCTCCTCGGTGGGCGGCTCGCTCCCTGGGGATGACTTCTACTACGGCGCCTAGGGTCGTGCCGCAGTGTCTGCATCCAGCTCATCCTCGGATTCCAAGGTCAACGCCCGCGCGCGGAACGCATCCGTGCTCCTGTGGCTTCTCGTGTGGGAGGCCGCGGCGCTCCTTATCGATCAGCCGCTGATCCTCCCTGGCCCCGTCGAGGCTGTCTCGTGCTTTGGCGAGCTGATGTGTGACGTGGGCGTGTGGTCTAAGCTGCTCGTTTCCGGAGCTCGCATTATGGGAGGGCTTCTCGCCGCTTATGTCGTGGCGCTTGCGTTGGCGGGCATGTCGCACCGCTATGTCATCGCGCGGGAGCTCGTCCGGCCACCGCTCTTGGTCTTCAAGGCGACGCCGGTCGTCTGCGTCGTGGTCCTGCTCCTCATCTGGCTGGGCGCTGCTAACGTGAGCGTCGCCGCCGTGTTCCTCATGGCCTTGCCGGCAATCTACTTCTCCGCGCTCGAGGGATTCGACCACGCGAGCGCGTCTATGGCGGAGCTTATGGAGGTCCACGGGGTTTCCGGTATGAGGCGTGTCCTCGCGTACTCCTGGCCCGGGCTTCTGCCGTATCTCTGTGCCACGAGCGAGGCCATCGTAGGCATGAGCTGGAAGGCGGGCGTTGCCGCCGAGCTCATCGGTATGCCCGCGGGTACCATCGGCGAGCGCATATATCAGGCGAAGCTCCTGCTTGAGACGGGAGACCTCTTTGCCTGGACCTTTCTCGTGATCGCGTTTGCGAGCTTCTGCGAGAGGGTTATGCTTTGGCTCCTGAGGCTAAGCGGCTCGGCGTCGCTTCGCCTGGCGTGCCGCCTCCGTGCGCACGAGGCCACGGGGGAGACTGGCGAGCCCGCTCGCGGTGCGATGGCGACCGACGGCCTCATCCTCCCTCATGGCGCCGCCACGGGACGCCCCGTGTCCTTGAGCCTCGCTTCGGGTGAGCGCCTCTGTGTGATGGCGCCATCCGGTGCCGGCAAGACCACCCTGCTGCGCGTGCTCGCCGGCCTTGACTCGGCAGACGCGGGTCGAGCCGAACTCGCCTCTCGGGTTTCAGCGGAGTTCCAAGACGCGCGCCTGTTCGAGGACGCCTCCGCGCTTGCGAACGTTCTCCTCTTCGCGTCTCCCCGTCATTCCGAGAAGGACCTCGAACAGATGCTCGCTCTCGTTCTTCCCGACGTCGATGCGCGTACGCCCGTGCGCGAGCTCTCTGGCGGGCAACGCCGGCGCGTGGAGCTCGTCCGAGCCCTTGCCGCCCCGGGCGATGCCGTCCTTCTCGACGAGCCCTTCGCAGGGCTTGACGCCGCCTCCCGCGATGCCGCATGCGCTTTCGTCGTGAGCGAACTTCGTGGACGCTCCCTCGTAGTGGCCACGCATGACGAGGACGACGCGGCAAGGCTCGGTGCTCGTGTGCTTGTCTTGCCCTTTTAGGGTCTCAGGTTTCTTCGGGTTACACTAAACGAGTTAACTTACGATTCCTTGGGAGGCCCCATGTCTCGCTCTATCAGCCGTCGTACGTTCGTCTCCGCCGCCCTTGGCGTCGCCGTCCTAGGCCTCTCTGCATGCGGCGGCGACACGAAGCCCGCGACAACCTCTGCCGCCTCCGGCGCCTCCGCGGCCTCCACACCGACGGGGGAGTTCGCGAGCGGCAAGCATGCCGCCACGATCGAGATCGAGGGCTTTGGCACCATCGCGCTCGAGCTTGACGCGGATTCCGCTCCCATCACGGTCTCCAATTTCGCGAAGCTCGCCAACGAGGGTTTCTACGATGGCCTTACGTTCCACCGTATCATCCGGGGCTTCATGATGCAGGGCGGCGACCCCAAGGGCAACGGCACGGGCGGTTCGGGCGAGACCATCGTCGGCGAGTTCAGCGACAATGGGATCGACAACCCCATCAAGCACGTGCGCGGCACCATCTCCATGGCGAGGTCTTCGGCTATGGACTCTGCGAGCTCGCAGTTCTTCATCATGCAGGAGGATGCAGACTACCTCGATGGCCAGTATGCGGCGTTTGGCCACGTGACGGACGGCCTTGACGTCGTCGATGCCATCTGCGACTCCGCCAAGCCGAGCGACAACAACGGCACCATTGCACCCGCTGACCAGCCCAGGATTGTCTCCATCCGCGTGGAGGCCTAGCACTTCTGCGGCTGTCTTCTTTGCCAGGCTCAAGCAAGCCTGGCGTCAGTATCCAAATCCCGTTGACGGCACGATGAGCGCCGCCTGCCGTTGGGGGCGCTTTCGCTCTCATGTCATTGGGTATCAAAGCGCCAATGACGTCTCGCGCCGCGCGAGCCTGGGCAAAGGCTCGTTTTTGCGAGGCAGAGGCACATCACCTCGCCTTGCGAGGTAGGGGATATTGGAGGCAACCATCATGAAGCAGACACTTATGGGGCGTCTTCTCAAGCGTGAACAAGCGGTTCCTGGCAGCGCCAGGGTGAACGAGGACCTTGCGCCCGCGAGGCTCGTCGAAGCGGCCCTTGCCAACGGCGAGGGCGTACTCGCATCGAATGGCTCTCTTGTCGTCGACACGGGGGAGCGCACGGGGCGCTCTCCGCTCGATCGCTTCGTGGTCGATGATCCGGCGATTCATGACAAAGTTTGCTGGGGTAAGGTCAACGCCCCCATTTCGCGCGAGAGCTACGAGCGCATCTGCTCGGGCGTCGCTGGCTATCTTTACGGGCGCGAGCTCTACGTTGTCCGTGGCTTTGCCGGGTCTGACCGCAACCACTCCCGCAAGGTTTGCGTCATCTGCGAGCGTGCGAGCCAGGCACTGTTCATCCACCAGATGCTCGTTCGCCCGTCGGCACGCGAGCTCGCGAGCTTCGGCGAGCCGGACATCTACGTCCTCGCTGCCCCGGGCTATCACTGCGACCCGGAGTCCGATGGCGTCAATTCCTCCGCGGCCGTCATCCTTGACCTCGCCCACGGAGGTATCGTGGTCGCCGGCACCGGCTATTCCGGAGAGATCAAGAAAGCGATCTTCTCCTACATGAACTATCTGCTCCCGGTCGAGGATGACGTGCTGTCCATGCACTGCTCGGCGAACATCGACCCGCAGACCGGCCAGACCGCCGTCCTCTTTGGCCTTTCCGGCACCGGCAAGACGACGCTTTCCGCAGACCCCAACCGCCTGCTCATCGGTGATGACGAGCACGGTTGGTCAGAGCATGGCATCTTCAACATCGAGGGCGGCTGCTACGCCAAGGCCATCGACCTGAGTCCCATCGCTGAGCCCGATATCTATCAGGCTATTCGCTTTGGTGCCGTGTGCGAGAACGTCATTCTCGACCCGGAGAGCCGCGAACCGGACTACACGGACGTCTCGCGCACCCAGAACACGCGCGTCGCGTATCCCGTGGAGCACATCAAGAGCGTCAAGCTCGACGGGCGTGGCGGCGTGCCGAGCGTAGTCCTGTTCCTTACGTGTGACGCCTTTGGCGTTCTTCCCCCGATCTCCAAGCTCTCGCGCGAGGCCGCCATGTACCACTTCATGGCCGGCTTCACCTCGAAGGTCGCCGGTACGGAGGAGGGCGTCGTCGAGCCCCAACCCACGTTCTCCGCGCTCTTCGGCGAGCCGTTCATGCCGCTTGCGCCCAGCGTCTACGCAGACATGCTGGGATCGCGCATCGACAAGACTCACGCTCGCGTGTACCTCGTGAACACGGGCTGGCAGGGCGGCGCCTATGGCACGGGCTATCGCATCAGTCTCGCCGTGACGCGTTCACTCGTGGCGGCGGCACTCTCGGGTGACCTCGACAACGCAGGCTACGAGCACGACGATCGCCTCAACCTCGATATCCCGGTCGAGTGCCCGGGCGTGAGCCCCGTGGTGCTCAACCCGCGCAATACTTGGGCGACGGGCGAGGCCTATGACGAGGCGGCGGAGAAGCTCGCGTCGATGTTCGAGGTCCACATGGGCAAGCGCTATCCGGAGCTTGACGAGGCCGTCCTTAACGCGGGCCCGCACCATATCGCCTAGACGCGGGTTGCGAGGCCACAAAAACGGGGCGCCCGCAGGTGAATGCGAGCGCCCCGTTGGCGTGCGATATGTGATGACCTGTTACTCGGCCATCTGGGCCTGGACGGCGGTGATGGCGACGACGCCCACGATGTCGTCAGCGGAGCAGCCGCGGGACAGGTCGTTCACCGGCTTGGCGATGCCCTGGAGAATCGGGCCGTAGGCCTCGGCGCCACCGAAGCGCTGGACGAGCTTGTAGCCGATGTTGCCAGCCTCGAGGTCCGGGAAGACGAGGATGTTGGCGTTGCCGGCGACGGTGGAGTTCGGGGCCTTGAGATCAGCGACGCTCTGAACGAGAGCGGCGTCGAGCTGCAGGTCGCCATCGAGGGCGAGCTCGGGGTTCTTCTCGTTGGCGAGCTTGACGGCCTCCTGGACCTTGGTGGGAACATCGCCCTTGGCGGAGCCCATCGTGGAGAAGGAGAGCATGGCGACCTTGGGCTCGACGCCGGGCATGAAGGCCTTCCAGGACTCGGCGGAGGCAAGGGCGATCTCGGAGAGCTCGTCGGCGTTGGGGTTGATATTCAGGCCGCAGTCGGCGAACAGGAGGGTGCCGTCGGCGCCATACTGCTCGGTCTTGGTGCACATAATGAAGAAGGCGGAGACGAGCTTGGTGCCCGGGGCTGTCTTCAGGATCTGCAGGGCGGGACGCAGGGTGTTGGCGGTGGAGTGGCAGGCGCCGGAGACCAGACCGTCAGCGTCACCCATCTTGACCATCATGGTGCCGAAGTAGGTGGCGTCGTTCATCTGCTCGAGGGCCTCGGGAAGGGTGACGCCCTTCTTGGCGCGGAGCTCGGCGAACTTCTCGGCGTAGGCCTGCTTGCGCTCGGCGGTGCGGGGGTCGATGACGGTGACACCCTCAACCTGGATCTCGTCCGGGTTGCCGAGGATGACGAGGTTGGCAAGGCCCTCCTCGACGATCTTCTTGGCGGCCTCGATGGTGCGCGGATCCTCGCCCTCGGGAAGGACGATGGTCTTCTTCTCAGCCTTTGCAGCAGTCTTCATACGATCTAGGAAATCGCTCACGTTCGCTCCTTTTTTGGCGTTTTGCTGGCAATGGATGACACGATAGTCATTATAAGGTTGTCTGCTATAGAATGACATGCAGATTGGACGCACGTTATCGCTCTAGAACGATGGCGTGCGTCACGTTTGAACCGCAAGTTTGTCGAGAGGACATGAATGGGTATCGCAAACGGGCTTCCCGCTGGTTTTTCTGCCGACAGCTACGACATGATCGTCGTCGGAGCTGGCTATGCGGGTTCGGTCTGTGCTCGCCGTCTCGCGGAGGCCTGTGGCTTCCGCGTCGCCGTCATCGAGCGCCGCGACCACATCGCTGGTAACGCGTATGACTACGAGGACGAGGCTGGCATTCTTGTTCACAAGTATGGTCCGCACATCTATCACACGCAGGACGAGCGTGTCCACCAGTTCCTTTCTCGCTTCACCGAGTGGACGGACTACCAGCACAAGGTGCTCGCCAACATCCACGGCACGCTCATGCCGGTCCCCTTCAACCACAAGAGCCTGAAGCTCGCCTTTGGCGAGGAGCGCGGCGAGGCCCTCTACCAGAAGCTCGTCGAGACCTTCGGCGAGAACAAGAAGGTCCCCATCCTCGAGCTTCGCGAGAAGAACGATCCGGATCTCCAGGAGGTCGCGGATTACGTTTACAAGAACGTGTTCCTCTACTACACGATGAAGCAGTGGGGCACCACGCCCGACCAGGTCGACCCCTCCGTCACCGGCCGCGTCCCGGTCTTCGTCGGCGATGACGAGCGCTACTTCCCGCGCGTCGCCCACCAGGGCATGCCGGCGGAGGGCTACACCAAGCTCTTCGAGCGCCTGCTCGACCATGACCTCATCGACGTCTTCCTCGGTGTCGACGTCCGTGACATCCTTACGATCGACGAGGACTACGCGAAGGTCTGCGGCAAGCCCTACGGCGGTGAGATTGTCTATACGGGCCCGCTCGACGAGCTCTTCGGCCTCGACCTTGGCGCCCTTCCGTATCGTACGCTTGACATGGTGTTCGAGACCCTCGACGAGGACCAGTTCCAGCCCGTGGGTACCGTCAACTACACCACGACGGAGGATTTCACCCGCATCACCGAGTTCAAGAACATGACGGGCCAGGTCGTCCCGGGCAAGACGACGATCATGAAGGAGTACTCGAAGGCCTATACGCCCGAGAGCGGCGAGACTCCCTACTACGCCATTCTCGAGGACGAGAACAAGGCGCTTTACCAGCGCTATCTCGACCGCGTGAGCCGTCTCACGAACTTCCACCCGGTGGGTCGACTCGCCGAGTACCGCTACTATGACATGGACGGTGTCGTTGCCAGCGCGCTCGACCTGTCCGACGAGCTCGTCGCGGCTCACAACTAGTTCGTTCTTTCAGGGAGTTGCCGGCGTCCATGCGGCGCCGGCGCTCTTATCCGTGTAGGCAATGCCTTGCTAAGGCAGAGGGCAACCAGGAGATTTCTCGTATGGCAAAGGGCAAGACCATAACCTTCGGCATCCCGTGCTATAACTCGGCCGAGTATATGGATCACTGCATCACCTCGATTCTCGAGGGCAGCGACTACGCCGATGACGTGCAGATCGTCGTCGTTGACGATGGCTCCACCAAGGACAACACGTACGAGAAGGCCCTTGAGTGGCAGAACCGCTATCCCAATATCATCAAGGCCGTTCATCAGGAGAACGGCGGGCACGGCATGGCCGTCCTTGCCGCGCTCGAGAACGCCGAGGGCCTCTATTTCAAGGTCGTTGACTCGGATGACTGGCTTGACGAGGACGCCCTCTCAAAGCTCCTTTCGACGCTTCGCGACTTCGAGTGGCGCGACATGCGCGTGGACCTCGTCATTACCAACTACGTCTACGAGCACGTCGAGGACAACACGAACAACGTTGTCGACTTCAGGTATGCGCTTAAGCGCGGCAAGGTGATTACCTGGGATAAGATCGGCCACTTCAACATGGCCCAGAACCTGCTCATGCACTCGCTGTGCTATCGCACCGACGTCCTTCGTGACGGCGGCGTCCCGATGCCCCCCCACACCTTCTATGTGGACAACATCTATGCCTATGTGCCGCTGCCGCGTTGCAAGACGCTCTATTACCTTGACGTCGACCTCTATCGTTACCTCATTGGTCGCGATGACCAGTCCGTCAACGAGAAGATTATGGTCAGCCGCATCGACCAGCAGCTGCGCGTCACGCGCGTCATGATGGACGCGTATCACCTCTACGACGACGTCGAGAGCACGAAGCTCCGCAACTACATGGTCGGCTACTTCACCCTGATGATGGCCGTCTGCTCGATCTTCTCCCGCCTGAGCGATGCTCCGGACGCCATGGAGAACTGCGACAAGCTCTGGGTGCACCTCAAGCACTATGACAAGCGTATGTACCGCCGCGCGCGCATGGGCGTCGTGGGCATCGCGACGAACCTCCCCACGAAGGCGGGAGAGAAGTTCACGCTGGGCATCTATCGCATCGCCTCGAAGCTGATGAAGTTCAACTAGAGCAACGTTTGCTCTGCGCACCGCTTGCGCTTGCGGCGCATGCCGACCTGAAAAAGGGACAGTCCCTTTTTCAGGTGATTTGATGTCTGCGGGACCCGTCCGTGTGGGCGGGTCCCGTTTTTTTTAGCGGTCCTCACCTGTTGGGGCACGCCGCCGTTTATCTGCAGAGGTCCCAGAACGCGACGGCTGTCGCAGCGGCGACATTCAGGGAGTCTACGCCGTGCTGCATGGGGATGCGCACGGTGAGATCGCACGCCTCGATCGTCTCGGATGCCAGGCCATCGCCTTCGGTGCCGAAGAGCATCGCGAGCTTCTCGATGCCGTAAAGCTCAGGGTCTCCAAGTGAATAGGAATCGTCGCGAAGGGCGAGCGCCGCGGTCTTGAAGCCGAGCTTGCGGAGGAGTGCCATGCCGTCCGCATCTGCAGCGCCTGCGCTGGGCCAGACGCCAAAGCGCGCCCAGGGCACCTGGAACACGGTTCCCATGCTCACGCGGACGGCGCGCCTCACGAGGGGGTCGCAGCAGGTGGGAGTGAGGAGCACCGCGTCTACGCCAAGAGCCGCTGCGCTCCTCATGGCGGCCCCGACGTTCGTGGCGTCGGTCACGCCTTCAAGGATGGCAACCCGGCGAGCTTCGGGCATGGAAGCGAGGAGCTCGGCTGCACTCATCTCAGTGGGGCGGCGCATGGCGCAGAGGACGCCGCGCGTCACGTTGTAGCCCACCAGCTTCGATATCTCCTCATGGGGGAGCACGTAGACGGGGAGGTCGTCGACCGGCTTTATCTCGAGATGGCCGGCGTGCTCGAGGACCTCGGCACCCGCCATGCCCTCGACGAGCCTCACGAGGTCCGCCTGCGTCTCGACCTGTCTCTCTTCGAGCAAGAGGGAGAAGGGCTCGAGCCCCTGTGCGATAGCGAGACGAACGACCTTCTCGCTCTCGGCGACGAGCACGCCAGAGGTGGACTCGAGTCGGCTCCTGAGCTGGCAATCCGTAAGGCGCGCGTAGACGTCAAGGCGCGGATCGTTTGCGGAATCGATGCGAATGATGCCCATGCTCTTATCCCTTTGCTATGGTCCCGCGGACGGAGGCAAGGCGGCTTGATGCCCGTCCTTGTTGGGACAAATGTCGCTATCTGTTAAACCGATGCCATGGAAGCCGAATGGCGGGAGTCATTGTCTTCTCCATGCGCTACGATACAGCATACTGTGTGTCGGGAAACAAGCGGCTGCGTAGGCCGGGGAAGACAGATAGCCTCAATGCGGAAAGAATCGAAGCCCAGTATGGGAAAACACACCGCTGCCCCTGAGAAGCCGGAAGGTCGCAAGGGCAAGGTCGCGCTCATCGTCCTTGCGGTGATCGCTGGCGTCGTCCTCGCAGCCTACCTTGCCGGCGTTCTTGCGTTTTCATTTCTGTTTATGCCTAACACCATGCTTGATGGCACCGATGTCTCACTCAGGCTTGCGAGTGACGTAAGCGCCGAGTTCGCTTCCAAGGCCTCTACCTATAAGACGAAGGTCAAGGGAGACGGCATCGACCTTGACCTTTCCGGGAGTGACGTTAACCTGACATTTGACCAGGGCGCCTATACTAGGGATATCGTTTCGCAGCAGCATGCCTGGGAATGGCCCCTGCGCATCCTTGCCTCTCGTGACATCAAGCCTACGACGGGTGCTTCCATTGATGAGGATCAGCTCGATGCTTTGTTGTCACCCCTCGTCGATGAGATTAACAAGACGGCGACCCAGCCAACGGATGCCACGATTGGCTTCTCGGAGCAAACGCAGCAGTACGAGGTCGTGCCCGAGACGGTTGGTACCGCCATCGACATGGACGCTACCGTCAAGAAGATCTCGACGGATGTCATGAGCCTGCCTGCGAGCATCACGCTCGATGATTCCTGCCTCGTTCAGGCCAGGGTCACGCAGGATGAGCCGAGCCTGGCCACCGCCGCCCAGAACGCGAATCGCTTCATGAAGGCGGACATCCCGCTTACGCTCAACGGCATGCAGGCCGGCGAGGTCACCCGCGCCCAGATCTCGAACTGGATCGCGCTGGATGACCAGCTCAATGCCACGATTGACGCCAACAAGCTGAACGAGTGGCTTAAGACCGATTTCTGCGCCCTGTATGACACCCGCGGCGCGGAGCGTACCTACACGCGCCCTGACGGCAAGCAGGTCACCGTTCCTGCCGGCACGGGCCACTGGGAGAACCTCTATGGCTGGACCATTGACGAGGAGGCTCTGGCGCCCATGCTCCAGCAGGCTGTCGAGGCCGGCTCTACGGATCCCATCGCGGTCCCCACGAAGCACGAGGCCAACGCAGCTCCTGATGCGGGTCGCAGGGATTGGGGCAATCGCTACATCGATGTCGACCTCACCGAGCAGCACGTTCGTATGTATGACGACTCGGGCGCGGTCATCTGGGAGTCTGATTGTGTCACCGGTGACCACTCCAAGGGCCATGACACGCCCACGGGAGTCTTCGCGCTCAACGGCAATCGCGCATCCGGAGACGTCGAGCTCCGTGGTGCGATCGACCCCGTGACGAAGCAGCCGTCCTACATCAGCCACGTGAAGTACTGGATGCCCTTCATCGATAACGCCTGGGCCTTCCATGACGCGAGCTGGCGTGGAAGCTTTGGCGGCACCATCTATAAGTACGCCGGCAGCCACGGGTGCATCAACCTGCCATCCGATAAGGCCGCCGACCTCTATTCCGCAACCCAGACCGGTGACGTGGTAGTCGTTCACTACTAGGCCTCGCTCGAGCATCGTTCATCGTGCGCCGCGCTAGACGAATTGCCTACTGGCGCCCTGCCATGTGGCGGGGCGCCTTGCGTTTTGAAGCCAGAGCTAATTGGATTTCCTATAGTAAGTTGACCAGTAAATCGTGGTCAATCTATGGGCATCCTGGAACAGTGCGTTAAAAACGGCGCGTGCGGCATACCATGGCAGAACGTCCATCGACCACGGGGGTGCGCCGTGCCGCAGAGCTTTGTCACAGAGCAGCAGATCAAGTACCTGACGCTTCTCTCTGAGAAGTTCCCTACCTGTCAAGCCGTTTTCACCGAGGTCATCAACCTCGAGGCAATCCTCAACCTGCCAAAGGCGACGGAGCATTTCATCTCTGACGTCCATGGTGACTTCGAGCAGTTCGACCACATCATCAACAACTGCTCCGGCGTTATTCGCGAGCGCGTTCGCGCGGTATTTCGTCATCGCCTCACCCCGAGCGAGCAGGCAGAGCTCTGCACGCTCGTCTACTATCCCGACGAGAAGCTCAGGCGCATCAAAGAGATGAAGCAGGACACGCCTTCCTGGTATAGAGCCTCTCTCGGCATGCTTATCGAGCTCGCCCGTTACCTGTCTGATGCCTACACCCGCTCAAAGGTGCGTAAGGCAATGCCGGTGGCGTACGCCTACATAATCGACGAGCTCCTCCACGCGAGCCCCGGCGAGCAGGCCGATCGCGCCGCCTATCACGGGCGCATCATCGAGTCGATCATCGAGACGGGAAGCGCCGGTCACTTCATTCGCAGCCTGGCGTCGCTCATCAAACGCCTTGCCGTCGATCACGTGCACGTTGTGGGAGACATCTATGACCGCGGCGCCCACGGCGACGCCATCGTAGACCGCCTCTTGCGCTACCACTCGCTCGATATCCAGTGGGGCAACCACGATATCTGCTGGATGGGCGCCGCAGCCGGTTCTGCCGTGTGCGTGGCAACCGTCGTGCGCAACAACGTCCACTATGACACCCTCGACATTCTCGAGGGCTCTTACGGCATTCAGCTCCGCGAGCTCGCGCTCTTTGCTGAGAAGACCTACCGCGACGGCGAGTCGCTGAGTCCCACCGAGAAGGCCATCTCCGTCATCATGTTCAAGCTCATGGGGCAGGTGATTGCTCGCCGTCCCGAGTTTGACATGGGGGATAGGCTTCTTCTCGAGCATGTGAACGCCGAGAGGGGCACGGTCCGTATCGGCGGGCACGAGTACGAGCTCACCACGAAGGACTTCCCAACGCTCGACCTGAAGCATCCTTACGAGCTGACGGAGGACGAGCAACGTGTCGTCACGAGCCTCGTGGACAGCTTCACGAACAGTCGTCGCCTCCGCCGCCATGTTGACTTCCTTTATGAGCATGGCTCTGTCTACCTTGCCTACAACGGCAACCTCCTCTTCCATGGCTGCGTTCCCATGCGCAAGGACGGCAGCTTCCGTCCGATCAGGGTGGGGGACCGCCACATCGCCGGCCGCGCGTACCTCGACGCGTGCGACCGCATCGCTCGTCGTGCCTGGCACGACCACTCCGAGGAGACGCTCGACTGGATGTGGTACATGTGGTGCGGCCTCTCGAGCCCGCTCGCCGGTCGCAAGGTGAAGACTTTCGAGCGCACCTTCGTGAAGGACCGCTCGACGTGGGTCGAGGACCAGGATCCCTACTTCGAGCTCGCCTGCAGGCCCGATGTCTGTCAGCACGTGCTTGAGGAGTTTGGCCTCTATGGCGAGGGTGGCCACATCATCAACGGCCACACGCCCGTGTCGAAGGCTTCCGGAGAGACTCCAATCCGTGGCGCCGGCAAACGTCTCGTCATCGATGGCGGCTTCTGCCGCGCCTACCACTCGAAGACGGGCATCGCTGGCTACACGCTCATCGTTGACGCTAATGGCATGAGGATCAAGGCGCACCGCCCTTATGACGAGATAGGCGACGTTGTGGCAGACCGTGGCGACATCTATTCAGATGATGACCAGCTCGAGGTGAATCCTCGTCCGCTGAAGGTCGCGGACACGGACACGGGCGCTCACATTCGTGCCCAGATCGATGACCTGACGGCCCTTCTCGACGCCTACCGAAACGGCGAGCTGCCTGAACGCGGTGACGCTGCCTAGCTTTTCAGTAATCGTACGGTCGTCTGTTTTAGGAGCGTCCGCATGGGTATCCTTGACTCCATCTAAAGCCGAAGCCAAGGACGGACAATGAACGACAAGAAAAAGCGCCAATCGATGATCTTGTACGTGATCATCGCCATCGCGGCGATCGTTGCGTTGCAATCGGTGGTGTACCCAAGCCTCGAGCGCGCCCAGGTGCGTGAGGTCTCGTACAGCGAGTTCATCGACATGGTTGATGACAACAAGGTTGACGAGGTCAGCCTCGACACCAACAGCGGCAAGATCACGTTCACGAGCAAGGACGAGGATAACGTCACCTATCGAGCCACCATGTGGCCCAATGACGACACGCTCTCTGAGCGCCTGAACAAGCACAACGTCACCTATTCAGCCCAGATCGCGGACCAGAACTCCGGGCTGTGGATGTACATGCTGCTTGTCTATGGCCTGCCCGTGCTTCTGGCGATCGTTGGCGGTATCTGGCTTAACCGTCGCATGAAGAAGATGATGGGTGATGACGGCCCGTCCATGAACTTCGGCGGTGGTGGCTTTGGCATGGGCGGCGGGCTCGGCAAGAGCCACGCCAAGGAGGTCAAGGGCACCGAGACGGGCGTCAAGTTCGCGGACGTCGCCGGCCAGGACGAGGCCAAAGAGTCGCTCCAGGAGATCGTCAGCTTCCTCAAGAACCCCGGTAAGTACACCGAGATTGGCGCTCGCTGCCCGCGTGGCGCGCTTCTCGTTGGTCCTCCGGGTACGGGCAAGACACTGCTCGCAAAGGCCGTCGCTGGTGAGGCTGGCGTTCCGTTCTTCCAGATCGCCGGTTCTGAGTTCGTCGAGATGTTCGTCGGCCGTGGCGCCGCGAAGGTCCGCGACCTGTTCAAGCAGGCCAAGGAGAAGGCTCCCTGCATCATTTTCATCGACGAGATTGACGCCGTGGGCAAGAAGCGCGATGGCTCCCTCAACTCCAACGACGAGCGCGAGCAGACCCTGAACCAGCTCCTTTCCGAGATGGACGGTTTCGATAACCAGAAGGGCATCGTGGTCCTTGCCGCGACGAACCGCCCCGAGTCCCTCGACCAGGCTCTTCTGCGTCCCGGCCGCTTCGACCGCCGCATCCCCGTCGAGCTCCCTGACCTCGCTGGTCGCGAGGCCATCCTTCGCATCCACGCGAATGACGTGAAGATGGAGAATGGCATCGACCTTGGCGTCATCGCTCGTTCGACGCCTGGCGCCTCTGGTGCTGACCTCGCAAACATCATCAACGAGTCCGCCCTGCGCGCCGTTCGCTTTGGTCGCAAGCGTGTGACCCAGGAGGACCTCGTCGAGTCGGTCGACGTCGTCATCGCAGGTGAGAAGAAGAAGTCGACCGTTCTCTCCGAGCACGAGAAGGAGGTCGTCGCCTACCACGAGACGGGCCACGCCATTGTCGCCGCGGCTCAAAAGGGCTCCGCCCCCGTCTCCAAGATCACCATTGTTCCGCGTACCTCCGGCGCCCTCGGCTTTACCATGCAGGTCGAGGAGGACGAGCACTTCCTCACGACCCGCCAGGAGGCGAAGAACAAGATCGCCGTTCTATGCGGTGGCCGCGCCGCCGAGGAGATCATCTTCGGCGAGATGACGAGTGGTGCAAGCAACGATATCGAGAAGGCAACCTCCATCGCCCGCGCCATGGTCACCCAGCTTGGTATGAGCGATAAGTTTGGCATGGTCGCTCTTGGCCAGCAGCGTAACCGTTACCTGGGTGGCGGCGCCGAGCTCACCTGCTCGGAGGGAACCGCGCAGCAGATTGACGCGGAGGTTCAGCGTCTGGTCGAGGAAGGCCATCAGACCGCCCTCAACACGCTTAAGGCCCATCGCTTCAAGCTACATGAGATTGCCCACTACCTCCAGAAGAAGGAGACGATCACGGGCGAGGAGTTCATGAACATCTTCACGCGTGACGACGGCTTTGCTCCTACGCTTCCCAAGACTCAGGAATAGGTGATGGGGCTCCCCAGGCCATGTGCCGGGGAACCCCTGCGCTATTAACGTCCGGGATGTCATCTATGATGGTATCCGGGCGTTATTTGGTTGGATCGATCGAGAGACATGAGGGAGGCGACGTGGGAGCAGGCTCAGGCGAGAGGGATGTGGGGCTCGATCTTCTTAGGTCCGTGGCGATGTTTGCCGTCGTCGCGGTTCACGCCGTCCCGTATCTCGGAGTCGTGTGCGGCGCTGATGTTACCGAGGGTCTCGCGAAGCTCTTCCTTCTCTGTGACCCTGTGTTCTTCGCCCTCTCGGGCTATTTCGCAATCCGGCCGCTCAAGGGAACGTTGCGCGACTATTACCTTGGTAAGTTCGTGAGCGTTGTCGTGCCGATCATCGTCTATTCCGTCGTGGCCTATGCCTTTGCGGCGAGGTTTGGCTATCTGGGCGCTTTGGGGCTTGACGGGGACGCTTCCTCCGCCGTTTCCCCCGCGGGCTATCTCGCCTTCGCTTCGAGCATCATCTCTGGCGCGTGGTGGTTCGTCCCCGTTCTCATACCGATGCTCCTGGGTGCCCCGTTCCTGTTCGTCATGCTTGAGGCCCTAAGCGACTCTCAGCTCAGGCTGCTCGTTAAGGTCGTTATTGCGCTCTCCCTCTGGGGCGTCGCCTGCGATCTCGTCGCCTCGCTTTCTGCGTTTGGCGTGACCTGGGCGGCTGATCTCTCTTCGACCCTGCTTCACCTCATCCCGGCGCGCATGGAGCCGCTCTTTGGATACCCGCTCTTCTTCTGCATGGGCTATGCGCTCCGTCGCCTCGGGTCGGTCACGTCGGGCGAAGCCCGCAACCACGCCCTTCTTCTCGGTCTTCTCTTCTGGGTTGGCGACGCCCTCCTCGCGCAGTTCGGCTTCGAACGCTCCAATCCCAGCCATCTTTGGGTTTTCTCCACGGTGGGGGCGTTCGTGCTTGCGGCGGGGGTCCGCGTGAGGGGCTCTCGCGCAACGCGTTTTATAGAGTGGACGAGCCGCCGCAGCTATTCGATTTATCTCTTTCAAGCCGCTGCCATCGTGCTCGTTTTTGGGCATGTCGACCTTGCGGCTTTTGATGGCGCCACGCGCGTTTTCCTCTGGCTGGTGGCGACCTTTGCCTCGTACGCGCTCTCATGGTGCGCGGCATCCGTTCTTGACATCGTTCTCCTCGCTCCCATCCAGCGTTGCCTCAAACAAGCCTTTGGGATAGCTGGCGCTCGGCAAGTATCAACTAAGGCTAACTAAATAGTAGAAAATACCTATTGATATCTAGTCGCAATTTGATATACTACTAATTAGCTCACATAAGGAAGGAGGGGACATGGCGGCAAGAAACACGGTCCAGAAGGCAATCATTCATGACGCGCTTGTCAGGCTTGCTAATCATCCCACGGCGGATGAGGTCTATGAGACCGTTCATGCCACGCATCCCTCCATCAGCAGGGCAACGGTCTTTCGCACGCTTTCGAGGCTCTCGGATGAGGGAGTGGTGCTGCGCGTCAGGATCAACAACGGCGCGGATCACTTCGATCACCAGACCTTCCCGCATTATCACGTTCACTGCGTCGAATGCGGAAGGGTGGATGACGTGATCATGCCCGCCGTTGACGATCCGGCACTTCTCGACGAGAGGGCGTCTGCCGTGTCTGGGTACGCTGTGAGTGGACACGAGCTTCAGTTCGACGGCGTGTGTCCGGCTTGCCAGAAGGCGCATGAGAATGCGTCGTCCCAGGTGAGCGAGGCTTAGACATCTCGGTCAGCAATGGCCGTCATGCATAGGAGAGGATGGCGGTGCCTGGGAGCGCCGCCACAACAAAGGAGGATTTTATGGATAAGTGGGTTTGCAAGGTCTGCGGTTACATCTACGAGGGCGCCGAGCCGCCCGCGGAGTGCCCGGTCTGCCACGCTCCGGCCAGCGCTTTCGAGAAGGTCGAGGGTGAGCTCACCCTCGCTGCCGAGCACGAGTACGGCATCTATGACAAGACCGTCAAGGACAACCCCGAGATCTCTGACGAGGACAAGGCCTACATCCTCGAGCAGCTGAAGGCTAACTTCACTGGTGAGTGCTCTGAGGTCGGCATGTACCTCTGCATGGCCCGCATCGCCCACCGCGAGGGCTACCCTGAGGTCGGTCTCTACTGGGAGAAGGCCGCCTACGAGGAGGCCGAGCACGCCGCCAAGTTCGCGGAACTCCTTGGTACCGAGCTTGAGCCGAACATGAAGGCCACCACGAAGGACAACCTCGCTTGGCGCGTTGACTGCGAGTTCGGCGCTACGCAGGGCAAGTTCGAGCTTGCCTCCTGCGCCAAGAAGAACGGCCTCGACGCCATTCACGACACCGTCCACGAGATGGCTCGTGACGAGGCCCGTCACGGCAAGGCCCTCAAGGGCCTGCTCGAGCGCTACTTCGGCTAATGCCGGGCAAGAGCAAAAAGAGCTCATCCAAGTCCAAGCCCTCGGGGCCGGTGCCTTGCGCCGTGCTCTGGGGGCTTGGCCCTGATTCGGAGCGTGGAGCGGCCGTGCGCTCCGTGCTTCGCGAGATGGGCCTCGTCTGTCGCACGGCCATGCCTGAGCATCTCGGTGACCCTGCGGGAGCCTTCGCCCGCCTCCCGGCGATGAGGCCGAGCCCCGTGCCCTATGCGGGCCCGGTGCCGGCGGGGGAGTTCGTTCTCCTTTGCGGCCTCACTCAGCCCCAGGTGGAGGAGTTCTGCGCGCGCTGCCGCGAGGAGGATTGCGTCGTGGGTGCCAAGGCCGCCCTCACGCGTGAGAACCGCACCTGGCCCCTCGTCCGCCTCATCGTGGCCGTCAAGGCCGAGCATGCGGCCATGACGGGAGAAGGTTCCGCGACTTCCTAAAGCGAGTCTCATCGCCGGTCGAATACGTGTTAAGATATCCCCTCGAAAAGCTGTGATGGGGAAGAGTAGCCTGGTCACTGTGGCATAGAGCGAACGGGGACGGTGGGAGCCCGCAGTCACACCCAAGCGAAAATCACCCCGGAGCTGCGGCCCAAACAGGCGCGTGCAAGCGTTGTCCCCAGTAGGCGTCGCCGGAATGGTCCCCGTGACGGGCCAGCCGAGTAAGGCGAGTTCCTCGCCCGCTGGGTGGTTAAGCGAAACGTCACGGCGCGAGCCGTATCCAGGCGCTTCGTCCCGGCGGTCGGGGCGGGCGCTTTTTTCGTGCGCGTGTAACGCGCGCGGGCGCTTGGCTGATGTGGGCAAATGCCCGCGAAAGGAGTTTTTGCAGGTGGCAAACGAGTACAAGCAGACGATGAACCTCCCGAGCACGAGCTTCCCGATGAGGGCGAGCCTCGCTGCCCGCGAGCCCGAGCGCCTCAAGGCTTGGAACGACAACAAGGTCTATGAGCTGGCGCGCAAGAAGAACGAGGGTCATGACAAGTTCGTCCTGCATGATGGCCCTCCGTACGCCAACGGCCCGATCCACATCGGCCACGCCATGAACAAGATCTCGAAGGACATCATCAACCGCTACTGGTCGATGATGGGTCGCGACGTTCCCTACGTTCCCGGCTGGGACTGCCATGGCCAGCCCATCGAGCACAAGGTCGAGGAGAAGGTCGGCACCGCCAAGTTCAACGAGATGCCCACCTCAGAGATCCGCGAGATGTGCAACGAGTTCGCCGTCGAGAACATCGAGCTCCAGAAGGCCGGCTTCCGTCGCCTTGGCGTCCTCGGTGACTGGGACAATCCCTACCTCACGCTCTACCACCAGCATGATGCCGCCGACATCGAGGTTTTCAAGAAGATGTTCGACAAGGGCATGGTCTACCGCGGCCACAAGCCCGTCCACTGGTGCTCTCACTGCCACACGGCTCTCGCCGAGGCTGAGATCGAGTACGGCGACGAGGTCAGCCCCGCCATCTTCGTGCGCTTCGAGATGACGACCATCCCCGCCGGCCTCGAGGCCTGGGCGGGCAAACTGTTCGTCGACATCTGGACCACCACCCCGTGGACCCTCCCTGCGGATGACGCCGTCATCCTGCACCCGGAGGCCTCCTACGTTGCCGTCATCCACGACGGCCACGTTGAGCTCATGGCTCAGTCCCTGGTCGAGCGCGACTGCGCCAAGTTTGGCTATGGCGACGTCGAGCTCGTCCTCGACGAGGACGGCGAGCCCTGGAGCATGACGGGCACCGAGCTCTGCCACAACAAGTACAAGCAGCCGATCTTTGGCGATCAGGGTGTCGAGGGCGAGTTCATCTACGCTGACTACGTCACGCTCGACGACGGCACCGGCATCGTCCACGCCGCTCCCGGCCACGGCGTCGACGACTACCTCGCCGGCCAGAAGTTCGGTATTCCCGTGGTCATGCCCGTCGACGACGATGGACGCTTCTACGTTGGTGACACCATGGGCACCGGCGGCCCGTGGTCTGGTCTCGAGGTCAACGAAGCCAACCCGAAGATCATCGCCTGGCTCGACGAGCGCGGCATGCTGATCCTCCACGAGGACATCAACCACAGCTATCCGCACTGCTGGCGCTGTCACCAGCCCGTTCTCTTCCGCGCCACTGACCAGTGGTTCATCTCCATGGACAAGACCGGCCTTCGCGAGGAGGCTCTCGACACCATCGAGAACAAGGTCGCTTGGTACCCCGAGCACGCCAAGAACCGCATCGGCGCGATGGTCGAGGGCAGGCCTGACTGGTGCATCTCCCGTCAACGCAACTGGGGCGTGCCCATTCCGAGCTTTACCTGCGAGGACTGCGGCGAGACCGTCATGAACGACGCCACGCTCGACGCGGTCATCAAGCTCTTCCACGAGAAGGGCTCCGACGCCTGGTTCACGGACGCTCCCGAGTCCTACCTCGGCGATGCCTGCGTCTGCCCCAAGTGCGGCGGTCACCACCTCAAGCCCGGCAAGGACATCCTCGACGTTTGGTGGGACTCCGGCGTTTCCTGGAAGGCCGTCTGCGAGTTCCGTGACGAGCTCCAGTATCCGGCGGACATGTACCTCGAGGGTTCTGACCAGCACCGCGGCTGGTTCCAGAGCTCGCTTTTGACCTCGCTCGGCGCGAATGACATCGCCCCGTTCAAGTCCGTCGTCTCCCAGGGCTTCACGCTTGATGGCCAGGGTCGCAAGATGAGCAAGTCGCTCGGTAACGTCATCGACCCGAACAAGGTCTGTGACGAGATGGGCGCCGACATCCTGCGCCTTTGGGTCGCCTCCACCGACACGAGCCACGACGTCGCCGTCGACCACGAGATTCTCGCGCGCACCTCTGACACCTACCGCCGCTTCCGCAACACCTTCCGCTTCCTCCTCGGCGAGCTCGAGGGCCAGTTCGATTCCGAGTGCGACCTCGTGCCGGTCTCTGAGATGGAGGAGTATGACCGCCTCGTGCTGGCTCGCGCCTGCGAGATGCACGAGAAGGTCAGCGAGGCCTACGCCGGCTACCGCTTCTACCAGGTCTATCGTGCGCTCTATGACTTCGTCGTCACCGAGCTCTCCAACGGCTACCTGAACGCCACGAAGGATCGCATGTACTGTGACGCTCCTTCCGCCAAGACCCGCCGCAGCGCTCAGACCTGCTGGTACTACCTGCTCGAGATGCTCCTTCGCGATCTCCAGCCGATCCTGTCGTTCACTTGCGACGAGGTCATGGAGCACCTCCCGGCCTCCGCTCGCGATGGCCAGAAGTTTGCCGCTCTCCTCGATTGGTGGACGGCTCCTCTCGCCCACGACGAGGTCGAGGCCCTGCTGCCCGCCTACAACGCCATGCTTGAGGCTCGTGGTGCCTACACCAAGGCCAACGAGGCCGCTCTCGCCTCTGGCGTCGTCACCGAGAAGACCAGCCAGGCCACGCGTTGCGTCCTGACGCTTCCGGCGGAGCCCTACGAGCTCCTCAAGGGCTCCGAGGCTCTCCTCGCTGAGGCCTTCGTCTGCTCTGAGGTCGAGCTCGCCTCTGGCGACGAGCTCGCTTGCGAGGTCCTTCCCGCCCACGGCGAGAAGTGCCCGCGTTGCTGGAACTGGCGTCCGCTCGGTGCCGACGGTCTGTGCTGCCGCTGCAGCGAGGCCGTTGCCGAGGCCGCCACGAAGGCGGAGTAGCCTTGACGGGCTCTCGCCGCATAGCTGCGTTTGCAGGGGTCGCCGCCTGCGCCGTCGCGCTTGACCAGGTCAGCAAGGCCTGGGCGCGCGAGGCGCTGGCCGGCGGCCCCGTGCCCTTCATTCCTGGCGTGCTTGATTTCTCCCTCATCATGAACACGGGCGCGGCATTCTCGATCGGCTCTGGCTCAACCTGGATCTTCGTCGTGCTCGCCGTCGCCATCTGCCTGGGTCTTGCCATCTGGGTCGCTCGCGAGCACGAGATGCCCGCCTCGCTTGTCTGCGCGCTTGGCGCCGTCGCGGGCGGGGGAGTGGGTAATCTCATCGACCGCGTGGCGGCTGGCCGCGTGACTGACTTCTTCTGCACGACCTTCATCGACTTCCCGGTCTTTAACGTCGCCGATATCTTTGTCACTTGCGGCGTAGTCATCGCGTTCGTGCTTGCCTGGCGTTGGGATGCCGCTCGCGAGGCGGGGGATGACTCGGGTGCCGCCAACGCCGCGTCGAATGCCGAGAACACGCGCGAGGAGAATTAGCATGGCGCAGCGCATAGTCGACCTTCTTGTGGGGCTGGAGTTCGATGGCTGTCGCCTCGACGCGTTCCTCGCGACGGGCGAGGGCATGCCGTCTCGATCCGCCTGCTCAAAACTCGTGGAGCAGGGTCTCGTCACGATCAATGACACGCCAGCGACCTCGAAGAGCGAGAAGGTCCTTCTCGGAGACAGGGTGCGCGCCACGGTTGACGACCCCGAGCCCCTCGTGCCCGAGGGAGGCCTCGCGCCCAACCCCTATATCGACCTCGACATCCGCTATGAGGACGAGCATCTCATCGTGCTCTCCAAGCAGCCGGGCCTCGTCTGCCACCCGAGCCCCGGCCACGTTGATGACACCCTCGCGAACGCCCTCGTTGCCCACTGCGGGCTCGCTCACCTGGGGACGCTTCAGGGTGATGACCGTCCGGGCATCGTCCACCGCCTCGACATGGATACCTCCGGTCTCATGCTTGCCGCCAAGGATGATTCAACTCAGAAGGCGCTCCAAGACCTCATTCGTCTGAGGACCCTCGACCGCCGCTATGTCACGCTGGTCTGGGGCTATGTCGCCGCGGATTCGGGCACCATCGACACGGGCATCGCGCGCTCCACGCGCGACCGCATCCGCATGGCCGTCTCTGACGAGCCGGGTGCGCGTGAGGCGATCACGACTTTCCGTGTCCTCGAGCGTTTCGAGGCGGCCCGTCGCGACGAGGGCTACACGCTGCTCGAGTGCCATCTCTACACCGGCCGTACGCACCAGATTCGCGTTCACATGCGTCACATCAACCACCAGGTTATCGGCGACCCGCTCTATGGACGCGGCGACCTTGCCCAGAATCTTGGTCTCACGAGGCAGTTCCTGCACTCGTGGAGCGTCTCTTTTGCGCACCCCGTGTCCGGAGAGACCGTAGAGCTTCGCGACACACTCCCTAATGACCTCGCAGCTGTACTAGAATCGCTCGAAGGTCGTTCGATGGGCCGCACCGAGGCGGGGGAGGGTATCTGCCCCATGCTCCTTGGGCGCGCCTAGCACTCGTTTGGCCATGGTCGCATAAGCATTCGATTCGAGCGAGAGGCCGTTTTGGAACTCAATCGTCTGGGTATCACGCCCATTGTGGTCTTCAACTTCATCATTTGGTGCTTCTTCACCTTCGCGTACTTCTACCAGTTCGTCTACATCCTCGTGACGTGGAGGCGCGGAGAGGTCAAGCTCCCGGAGGCAAAGAAGAACCATCGCTATGCCTTCTTCATCGCCGCGCACAACGAGGAGAGCGTCATCGCAAACCTCGTGCGTTCGATCAAGGCTCAGGACTACCCCTCTGAGCTGATCGATACCTTCGTGGTGGCAGATGCCTGCACTGACAACACCGCGGAGGAGGCGAGGCGCGCCGGCGCCATCGTCTACGAGCGCAACGACCTTGCCCGCAAGGGTAAGAGTTGGGTTCTCGATTACGGCTTCGCCCGCATCCTTGAGGAGTATCCCGGCAAGTACGAGGCCTTCTTCGTCTTCGACGCGGACAACCTCCTGTCGCCCACCTACGTGACGGAGATGAACAAGGTCTTTGACCAGGGCTACCTCGTGGCTACGAGCTACCGCAACTCCAAGAACTTCGACTCGAGCTGGATTAGCTCAGCCTATGCGCTGTGGTTCCTCCGCGAGGCCAAGTTCCTCAACAACTCGCGTATGCTCTGCGGTACGGGCTGCGCCATCTCCGGCTCCGGTTGGATGGTCTCGTCGCGCATCATCCAGGGCATGAACGGCTGGGACTTCCACACCCTCACGGAGGACATCCAGTTCTCGACGTTCTGTGCCGCCAACGGCATCCGCATCGCGTACGCCCCGGCCGAGTTCTATGACGAGCAGCCGATTGACCTCAAGAGCTCTTGGACCCAGCGCATGCGCTGGACTAAGGGCTTCTATCAGGTGTTCTTCTCGTATGTGGGAGACCTGATCCATGGTGTCGGCAAGAAGCGCTTCGGCTCCTATGACATGCTGATGACCATCGCGCCGGGCAACATCCTGACGCTCGTCTCCGCCTTCGTGAACACGGTCTATCTCGTCATCGGCGGTCTGAGCCACGGATTTCTCGCTACGCAAAACGAGCTCTCCATGGCGGTGGGCTCGCTCATGATGACGTTCGGCTCGATGTACGTGACGTTCTTCGTCCTTGCCGTCATCACGACGATTTCTGAGCGCAAGCACATCATCTGCCGCAAGGAGCGTCGCTGGCGCATCTTTACGAACCTCTTCACCTTCCCGCTGTTCATGATGACCTACATTCCCATCTGCATCGCGGCCCTCTTCAAGAAGGTCGAGTGGGTTCCCACCAAGCACACGGTTTCCATCTCCATGGATCAGATCAACGCCGCCGAGAACTCATAGAACCCCTGCTACTTTGGTTCATTGCGTGGCCATGTGTTCGCTCTAACTGGGCGTTGTGTGGCCACGCTTTCTTTATGCGTTGCATCCTTGCGCTTGCGGCGCGTGCCGACCTGAAAAAGGGACAGTCCCTTTTTCAGGTGCCTTTTTCAGGTGGTGCGTGCGTCGCGTGCCAATTCGCGTGGCGGGTGGCGACTTTCGTTCGCGCATTGTGCGACCTGCCAAAAGGTTAGGTCCCCTGAATTAGATAGTGGTAGCAAGCCATCGGTATCAGACGTTACAATTGTCAAGATTGAGTCGGCATACGGCCAGCGGGCCCCCGTCCGCGGCAATAGACAGATTGGGAGAGCATACATGGCAACGTTCTTCGAAGGCGAATCGCACACTTTCTCTGAGTACCTGCTCGTACCTGGCTATTCTTCTTCCGAGAACATCCCGGCGAACGTCTCCCTTAAGACGCCCCTGTGCCGCTACAAGGCCGGTGAGGAGCCGAGGGTCACGCTGAACATCCCCATGGTCTCCTCCATCATGCAGGCTGTTTCTGGCGAGCGCATGGGCATCGCCCTCGCCACCGAGGGCGGCATGAGCTTCATCTACGGCTCCCAGACCCCCGAGGCCGAGGCCGCCATGGTCAAGGCCGTCAAGGACTACAAGGCCGGCGTCGTCGTGTCCGACTCCACGCTCACGCCGGAGATGACGATGGAGCAGGTCATACGCCTCAAGGAGCAGACCGGTCACTCCACCATGCCCGTGACCGAGGACGGCTCGCCCCACGGCAAGCTCCTCGGTATCGTCACGAGCCGCGACTACCGTCCCTCCCGCGATGACCACCAGGCCAAGGTCGCCACGTTCATGACTCCGCGCGAGCAGCTTATCGTGGGCACCGAGGAGACGACCCTCAAGGTCGCCAACGACATTATCTGGGACAACAAGCTCAACGCCCTTCCCATCGTCAACGCCGATGATTGCCTCGTTGGCATCGTCTTCCGTAAGGACTATGACTCCCACAAGTCCAACCCTGATGAGCTGCTTGACGCTCACAAGCGCTATATGGTTGGCGCTGGCATCAACACCCGTGACTACGCCACTCGTGTGCCCCTGCTTCTCGAGGCTGGCGCCGATGCCCTCTGCATCGACTCTTCTGAGGGCTTCTCCGAGTGGCAGAAGCTTACGATCGACTGGATTCGCGAGAACTACGGCGAGGACGTCATCGTCGGCGCCGGTAACGTCGTTGACGCTGATGGCTTCCGCTACCTCGCCGAGTGCGGCGCTGACTTCGTCAAGGTCGGCATCGGCGGCGGCTCCATCTGCATCACCCGCGAGACCAAGGGCATCGGCCGTGGCCAGGCCACTGCCCTCATCGACGTCTGCCGCGCTCGTGACGAGTACTTCGAGGAGACCGGTATCTACGTTCCCGTTTGCTCCGACGGCGGCATCGTCTATGACTACCACATGACGCTCGCCCTCGCCATGGGCGCTGACTTCATGATGCTCGGCCGCTACTTTGCCCGCTTCGACGAGAGCCCGACCAACCGCGTGAACGTAAACGGCCAGTACATGAAGGAGTACTGGGGCGAGGGCTCCGCTCGTGCCCGCAACTGGCAGCGCTATGACCTCGGTGGCGCCGCGAAGCTTTCCTTCGAGGAGGGCGTCGACTCCTACGTGCCGTACGCCGGCTCGCTGAAGGATGGCGTCAACATGACCATCTACAAGATCAAGTCCACGATGTGCAACTGCGGTGCCAACAGCATCAAGGAGCTCCAGGAGAAGGCTCGACTAACGCTAGTCAGCTCGACTTCCATCGTCGAGGGTGGCGCTCACGATGTCGTCCTCAAGGACCGCACCCAGTCTGTGTCCTTTAACTAGGACAACGTAGAATCGTTCCTGTGGCGCCGTCCTTCGAGGTAGAGGGGCGGCGCCTTTTTGTTGTGGGGAGACGTGTCGGCGTTCGGATTGCGAGCGATCTGTCTGCCGTGGTAACCATTTGGATAACCGGGCGTTTTCCGCGATCTCCTTATTGTCAGTAAAGCTGCTACTATTTAGCAGTTATCCGCTTGTATCCATGGAGGGCACGTACGATGTGCGACGAGAAGACTAACGATAGGCACGAGTTCCCCGCCTATGACGCTCAGGCCATTGAGGAGAAGTGGCAGCGCGTCTGGGCCGAGGAAGGCACCTACAAGACCGACGAGGATCCCAGCAAGCCCAAGAAGTACGTGCTGGAGATGTTCCCGTACCCTTCCGGTGACCTTCACATGGGCCACGCTCGCAACTACACCATCGGCGATGCCATGGCTCGCCAGGCTCGCATGCGCGGCTTTGACGTACTTCACCCCATTGGCTTCGATGCCTTTGGTCTTCCCGCGGAGAACGCGGCCATCAAGCACAACACCCAGGCCGGCAAGTGGACGTACCAGAACATGGATAACGCCCTCGCCACCATGCGCCGCATGGGCTTCTCCTATGACTATGACCGTCTCGTCCGCACCTGTGATCCCGAGTATTACAAGTGGGGCCAGTGGATGTTCCTCAAGATGTGGGAGAAGGGCCTTGCCTATCGTGCCACGTCTCCGGTGAACTGGTGCCCCAAGTGCCAGACGGTCCTCGCCAACGAGCAGGTCGTCGACGGCAAGTGCTGGCGTTGCGGCTCCGTGCCCGAGAAGCGCGAGCTCTCCCAGTGGTACCTCAAGATCACCGACTACGCGCAGGAGCTCCTTGACGACCTCGACAAGCTCGAGGGCTGGCCTGAGAACGTCAAGGCCCAGCAGCGCAACTGGATCGGCCGTTCCGAGGGCGCGGAGATTGACTTTACCCTCGCCGCCGAGGACGGCGTGACGCCCACCGATCGCAAGATTACCGTCTTCACCACCCGTGCCGACACCCTCTTCGGCGTCTCGTTCTTCCTGCTCCCGCCCGAGAGCCCGCTCGCCGCGGAGCTTGTCGCCGGTACTGAGCACGAGGCTGCTTTCAAGGAGCTCAAGGCCGCGACGGAGAAGGTCTCCAACGTCGACCGCCAGGGCTCTGAGCGCGAGAAGCACGGTATCTTCACCGGCCGCTACGTCATCAACCCGATCAACGGCCGCCCGGCCCCCATCTGGGTCGCAGACTACGTCCTCATGGACTATGGCACCGGCGCCGTCATGGGTGTTCCCTGCGGTGACCAGCGCGACTTCGACTTCGCCAAGAAGTACGACCTCGAGATCGCTCCGATCATCTGCGAGAAGGATGACCCCCTCTACGAGGAACTCAAGGACGAGCGTGAGCTTCGCGTCACGTCCGTCGACTGGGACCACGCCATGGTCGCCGAGGGTTACCTCGTCCAGTCCGGCGAGTTCACCGGCCTCAAGGGCGGTAAGCACTCTGAGGCAGTGGACGCCATCCTCGGCTGGCTCTCCGAGCGTGGCCTTGGCCGCGCGAAGGTCCAGTTCCGTCTCCGCGACTGGCTCATCAGCCGCCAACGCTACTGGGGCAACCCCATCCCGATGATCCACTGTGACTGCTGCGGCGACGTCCCCGTGCCGTATGACCAGCTGCCGGTCACCTTGCCCGAGAACCTTGACCTTGGTGCCGGCGAGACCCTCGCCGAGTACGCCCCCTTCTATGAGACGACGTGCCCCAAGTGCGGTAAGCCCGCGAAGCGCATCACGGACACGATGGACACCTTCACGTGCTCTAGCTGGTACTACCTGCGCTATTGCGATCCGCACAATACCGAGCTCCCGTTTTCCAAGGAGTCGGTTGATCGCTGGATGCCCGTCGACAACTACATCGGCGGCATCGAGCACGCGATTCTCCACCTGCTCTATAGCCGCTTCTGGACCAAGGTCCTTCGCGACCTCGGCATGATCGACGCCGACGAGCCCTTCACCAACCTGCTCTGCCAGGGCATGGTCAAGGACGAGAACGGCGAGACCATGTCCAAGTCCAAGGGCAACGTCGTGCCGCCCTCCAGCGTCATCGGGCCCTTCGGCGCGGACACCATGCGTCTCGTCATCCTCTTCATCGCCCCGCCCGAGAAGGACTTCGATTGGGACGAGAAGGCCGTTGCCGGTGCCAACCGCTTCATCAAGCGCGCCTGGTCGATCGTATGGCAGCTCTCCGAGGGCGCCCAGGCTGGCGACTTCGATTACACGAAGCTCGATGGTCAGGCGGCCGAGCTCTTCCGCACGCTTAACGGCCTTGGTGCCCGTTGCACGGCCGACTACGATCGCGGTCAGTTCAACACCGCTATCTCCGCGGTCATGGAAATCGTGAACGCCGCGAGCAAGTACCTCATCGAGACCCCGGCCGATGAACGTAACCACGAGCTCGACTATCGCGTCGCCCACGACATCGTGGCGATTCTCGCGCCCATCTGCCCGCACTGGGCCGAGGAGCTTTACCACGAGGCCCTGCACCTCACCGGTTCTGTCTATAACGAGCCGTGGCCGGAGTTCGACGTCGAGCTCTCTCGTGCCGACACCGTCGAGATCGCCGTCCAGGTCATGGGCAAGGTCCGTGCACGCGTGAACGTCGCCGTCGATGCCAGCCGCGAGGACCTCGAGAAGGCCGCCCTTGAGGCCGTTGCCTCCCAGATCGAGGGCAAGACCGTTCGCAAGGTCGTTGTCGTTCCCGGCAAGCTCGTCAACGTCGTCGCCAATTAGTCCGTCTATGCGGGGCGCTTCTTGCGCCCCGCCGTCATGTTATGAGGTGAGGTCGGCCATGAAGTGTCCGCATTGCGGTCGTGACCTTGGGGAGGGTCTGCTCCCCACTCGCTGTCCCGGTTGCGGGAGCGCCTTGTCTGGCGCCAAGAGGGGGCATAGGGTCAATCGTCACGAGCAGCGTGCTTCCGCCGACCTCGCCGCCGCCTCTCGCAGGAGCGTGGAGGGTCTTTCCGGCATGGGCGCGGGCCGTCGCTCTCGCGGGGAGACGGGCAAGCGCGTCGCTCGTCTTTTCCTTGGTTTTCTGCTGGTCGCGGTATTCTGCTGCCTTGTCTTCTTCATGGCCTATCGCGCCGAGCTCATTGGCGGCAGGACAATCCCTAACGTTGTCGGCTCTGGCGCCGAGCAGGCGACTTCTCGCCTCTCTGACAAGGGCTTTAACGTCGGGGTGAACGAGGTGGAGTCGATCGAGCAGCTAACCGGTCGCGTCATCTCGACCAATCCGCCCGCCGGTACGCGCGCCGACAAGGGCTCGACCGTGACCATCGACGTTGCGAAGAACCCCGAGACAGCGGCTGCGAGCGATGCTCCGGAAACAGCCGGAGAGGCCGTCGCGGAGACGGGGGAGTAGCGTCTCTTTTGGGAGTGGCGTCTCTTTTGCCTGACGAGGACACTCCGGTGACTGGCTGCGCGCCTTTCCGCCGATCAGAACTGGAGCAAGGCTTCGCGAGGAGGATGCGAGTTGTGTGCTCGACTTGTGACATATCTGCACACACAAAATGCATCTTGACGTGTTACCTGCTTGTTTATTAAACTGTCTCCGATAAGAGTGTTTGACTGAGGGATGTGGGGTGGAGTTTTCGCCCCGCATCTCTTTGTGTGTAAGCGGGGGTTATACGCCTCGCGCTAGGAAGGAGGGTCACATGGCAGAGGACAAGGCCGCGGCAATCCTCGAGGTCCTCGAGGTCGCCGGCGCCCAGCATGGCATCGACGTCGTTGACGTGGAGGTCGTTGGCGCCACCAAGGCACCTACGGTTCGTGTCCGTATCGACTGGGCCTATGACCCGGAGAATGCGGAGAGGGGCACCATCTCGCTCGATGACGTCGCCGCTCAGACCGAGTGGGTCTCCGAGGTTCTCGACGCGTTCGACCCGTTCTCCGGCTCCTACACCCTCGAGGTGAGCTCGCCGGGTCTCGATCGCCCGCTTCGCCGCGAGGCCGACTTCGAGCGCTTCGCTGGCGAGACCGTCGTCCTCACGACGACTGCGGTTGAGGGTCGTCGCCGTTACTCCGGCAAGCTTGTCGGCATGCGTGATAGCTCCGTCGTCATCGTCGATGACGAGGGCGAGGTCGAGATTCCCCTCTCTGAGGTACGTCGCTGCACCATCAAGCCCACCTTCGAGAAGGGCGAGAAGAAGTCCTTCGACAAGCCCAAGAAGGGCAAGGCGCAGAAGGCCTAACGGCTTTCGTTCGCGGGTTTGCCCATTTCGCACTCAGTTTGGAAACGAATGGCCTAGAGCCATATGAGAGATAACCAGGAAGGAACGCACATGGCATCTGAGATGATGGAAGCCCTGATGATGCTCTGCCAGGAGAAGCACATCGACGAGCTCTACCTGCTCGACCGCCTCGAGCAGTCGCTCGCCGCGAGCTACGCCAACGTCATGCACCTCGACTTCGGCGCCAAGGTCACCATCGACCGTACCACCGGCAAGATCTACGTCTACAAGCTCATCCCGAAGGATGACTCGATGGACGAGGAGGGCAACTACACCGAGTTCGACGAGGTCGACGTCACGCCCAAGGACACGAGCCGCATCGCCGCGCAGCACGCCAAGGCCGAGATCAACGCCATCGTCCGCAACGCCGCTCGCGAGCAGATCTACGAGGAGTTCTCCGCTCGCGTCGGTGACATCATCACCGGCACCGTCCTCCAGTCCACGCCCGACTTCACGATCGTCAAGATTCGCGAGGGCGTCGAGGCCGAGCTCCCGCACTTCGATCGCAAGCGTCACCCGGAGGAGCGCAACGAGCGTCCGGCCGGTGAGCGCTATAGCCACAACCAGCGTATCAAGGCCGTCATCATCGACGTCCGCGACCCGAACGCCACCGTGCAGCCCGTTCGCGGCGAGCACTCCCGCCCGTCCATCGTGGTGAGCCGTACCCACCCGGAGCTCCTCCGTCGCCTCTTCGAGCTCGAGGTCCCCGAGATTTACGACGGCGTCGTCGAGGTCCGCTCCATCGCTCGTGAGGCCGGCGTCCGCTCCAAGGTCGCCGTCTCCTCCCTCGATGACCGCCTCGATCCGGTTGGCGCCTGCGTCGGCCCCAAAGGCAGCCGCGTGCGCACCGTCGTGGGCGAGCTCCGTGGCGAGCGCGTCGACGTCGTCCTGTGGAGCGACGATCCGGCTCGCTGCGTCGCCAATGCGCTCTCCCCGGCGAAGGTCTCCCGCGTCCTGTTTGACGAGGACACCAACTACGCCACCGTTATCGTCCCGGACGATCAGCTCTCCCTTGCCATCGGCAAGGAGGGCCAGAACGCCCGTCTCGCCGCTCGCCTGACCGGCATGCACATCGACATCAAGAACGAGTCGCTCGCCGCCGGTATGCTCGAGGGCATCTCCGCGCCTTCCGCCGAGCCCGAGGACCTCATCGACGTCGACGAGGCTCATCGCTGCGAGTACGTCGGCGCCAACGGCGTCCGCTGCCGCAACATGGCTCGCCCCAACTCCCGCTACTGCGGCGTCCACGAGGCCATTGCCCTTGCCGGCGACGACGTCGAGGTCTCCGACGACCCGGACTCCCTGATCTAGGACGCTCGAGCCAGACGGCTCATTTGACTTGAAACCCCGCGGGCAAGACCCGCAATGATTGCCCGCACAGGAAGGTAGGTCACATGGCAAAGACCCGCGTACATGACCTTGCCAAGGAATTTGGCATGACGAGCAAGGAGATGCTCGGCCACCTCGCCGACATGAAGATCCCGGCGAAGTCCGCCTCGAGCACCCTCGAGGATGCCTACGTCTCGATGATTCGTAAGAAGATGGCCCCGATCCTCGAGGCTCGCGCCGCGGAGATCGAGGCTGCCAAGCAGGCCGAGGCCGAGGAGAAGGCCAAGGCCGAGGCCGAGGAACGCGCCCGCGCCGAGGAGGAGCGTCTCGAGGCCGAGAAGCGCCGCGAGGCCGAGCGCGCCAAGGAGGCCGAGGAGCGTGCTCGCCTCGAGGCCGAGCGCAAGCGCAAGGAAGAGGAGGAGCGTAACCGCGTCCGCGACAACGCCCCCAAGTCCGTGCCTTCGATGACCAGCCTGCTCGACCAGATCGCCCAGCAGGAGCAGATCCTCAAGGCTCAGCGCGAGGAGCAGGCCGCCAAGAAGGCCGAGGCCGCCCCGAGCCGTTCTCGTCGTGGCAACCAGCACGCTACCGCGAAGAACGCCCCCAAGGACGAGGGTCCCGCCACGCCCGAGAAGGCCGCCACTGCGCGCGGTCGCGGCAAGCGCAAAGGCCACACCGAGGATGACGGCGAGGATCGCTACAGCCGCATGGCCAAGGCCGCCGAGGAGTACAACCGCGAGCGCGTGCTCGAAGAGGCCCGCGCCAGCGTCGAGGAGGCGTCTCGCGAGTCGACCGGGCGCCGCAAGAAGCGCAAGGAGCGTCGCCAGAAGCAGGCCGAGCAGGCCGCCAAGGAGCAGGCGATCGAGGAGGCCATCGCAAACGATCAGAACGTCGCCGAGATTGGCATGGTCAAGGTCCCGACTGGCTCCACCGTCGCCGAGCTCGCCGAGCTGCTCGACGTTCCCGCCTCTGACATCGTCAAGCGCCTGTTCCTCCTGGGCAGCCCGCTCACGATGACGCAGTCCATGTCCGACGACCTCATCGAGCTCGTTGCCGATGACCTCGGCCGCGAGGTCAAGGTCATGAGCAGGGAGGAGGAGAACTCCTTCACGTTCTACGACGATCCGTCTGACCTTCTCCCGCGCGCTCCTGTCGTGACCGTCATGGGCCACGTCGACCACGGCAAGACGTCCCTGCTCGACGCCATCCGCCACACCGGCGTTGCTAGCGGCGAGGCTGGCGGCATCACGCAGGCCATCGGTGCGTCCCAGGTCAAGATCGGCGACCGCACGATCACCTTCATCGACACCCCTGGTCACGAGACCTTCACCGCCATGCGTGCCCGTGGCGCCAAGGTGACGGACATTGTCATTCTGATCGTCGCCGCGGACGACGGCGTCATGCCCCAGACCGTCGAGTCGATCAATCACGCGAAGGCCGCCGGCGTGCCCATCATCGTGGCCGTCAACAAGATTGACAAGCCCGGCGCCAACCCCGACAGGGTCCGTCAGGAGCTCACCGAGTATGGCATCATCCCGGAGGAGTGGGGCGGACAGAACATGTTCGTCAACATCTCCGCGAAGAAGAAGATTGGCATCGACGAGCTGCTCGAGACTGTCCTTCTCCAGGCCGACGTCCTCGAGCTCAAGGCCAACCCGAACACCTTCGCGTCCGGCAACGTCCTTGAGGCCAAGCTCGATCGCGGTCGCGGCTCCGTCGCCACGGTCCTCGTGACCCGCGGTACGCTCCACATCGGCGATTCCCTGGTCGCCGGCATGGCCTACGGATCCGTCCGTGCCATGCTCGACCCGAAGGGCCGTCCGGTCACCGAAGCTGGCCCCTCTGACCCGGTCGAGATTCTCGGTCTCCAGAGCGTTCCCGCCGCCGGCGACGAGTTCCGCGTCTTCACCGAGGCCCGCGAGGCCCGCGCCCTCGCCGAGCAGCGCGCCCTCAAGGCCCGCATCGAGGAGCAGAACCGCGTCAAGCACGTCACGCTCGAGACGCTCTTCTCCACGATGGAGGACGCCGAGGTCAAGGAGCTCAACCTCGTCATCAAGGCCGACGTCCAAGGTTCGATCGAGGCTCTCCAGGACTCCCTCGACAAGATGGATCAGTCCGAGGTCCGTATCAACACGATCCACTCCGCCGTCGGTGCCATCACTGAGACGGACGTCACCCTTGCCGACGCCTCCAACGCCATCATCATCGGCTTCGGTGTGCGTCCGGATGCCAAGGCTCGCTCCGCCGCTGAGCACCAGGGCGTCGAGATTCGCTGCTACGACGTCATCTATAAGGCCCTCGAGGACCTCGATGCTGCCCGTATCGGCATGCTCAAGCCCACGGAGGTCGAGGTCTCCACGGGCATGGCGCTCGTCCTCGACACCTTCAAGGTGCCGAAGGTCGGCATTGCCGCCGGCGTCCGCGTCGAGGAGGGCGAAATCGCCGCTACCAACTCCGTGCGCCTCGTCCGTGACGGCATCGTCGTCTACAACGGCAAGATCGCGTCCCTGCGCCACTACAAGGAGGACGTCAAGACCCTCCGCAGCGGCCTCGAGGGTGGTATCGGCCTCGAGAACTTCCAGGACATCAAGCCTGGCGACCAGATCGAGGCCTACCGCATCGACGAGGTCGCGCGCACCGAGTAGCCTCGGGCGGGTATAACGCTAGTAACGTACCTGGGGCGGCCCAACGCGGGTCGCCCCTACTTGACCAAAGAAGGTGGAAACGATGAAGCAGAACTCCTCTTCGCGTAGGAACGGCGAGATTGCGCGTGAGAAGCTCGCTAGCATCCTCCTGTTCGAGATCTCCGACCCCGATCTCGAGCTTGTGACCCTCACTGGTTGCGAGGTGTCCGTCGACCGCTCCTTCGTTCGCGCCTACGTCTCCTGCGAGCCCGAGCGCTACGAGTCCGTCATGGCGGCGCTGAATCGCGCCAAGGGTCGCCTCCGTTCGCTGCTTGGCCGTGCCCTCGGTTGGCGAGTGACCCCCGAGCTCGCCTTCTCTCTCGACACCACTACCGACGAGGCCGAGCGCATCGCCGTCGCCCTCGAGAACCGTCCTCCCACGATCGACGTCGAGAAGGACGAGTTCGGCTATCCCATCGTCGATGGCGCCGGGGACGATGAGGATGCCGATGGCGCTGATGATGTCGACGCTCTCGAAGAGGACGCTGAGGCTTAAACCATGAACGTAGGGGACGAGAAGGTCTTCTCAGAACAACGAGAGAAGTTCGCGCAGGTGGCGGCACTCATTGATGCTGCGACCGAGATTGTCATCTGCGCGCACACCAACCCGGACGGCGACGCCCTGGGCTCTGGCCTTGCGCTCGCGCAGCTCATCTCCCAGCACTGGGAGGGCAAGCACGTCACGAACCTGCTCGCAGACAACGACCCTGTGCCGCGCCTGTACCGCTTCCTTCCTGGAGCGGACTCCTTCGTCCGCGCAAGCGCGTATGAGGGCGACCCTGACCTGTTCATCATCGTCGACCTCTCCGTCGCTTCACGCCTGAATCAGGCTCAGCCAGTGCTCGATCGCAGCGCTCATGTCGCGATCCTCGACCACCATCCGTCCACGACGCCTTTCGGCGACGTCGCGCTCATTCGTCCTGACGCGGCAGCAGCCGGCGTGATCATCGCGGAGTTCGCGCTTGCGATGGGAGCCACGATCACTCCCGATATCGCCAACTGCCTGTTCTGCGCGATTGTGACGGATACGGGCCGCTTCCAGTACCAGAATGCGGACTCCGAGGCCTTCGAGTGCGCGAGCATGCTCGTCGACGCCGGCGCGTCGCCCTCGCTCATCTCGCTCAACGTGTACCAGAGCTTCAGGCTCGCCTACCTTCACCTCGAGAGCGTTGTCATGGGCAGAATCGTGACGTTTGAGCACGGGCGCATCGCCTATAGCTACGCAACGAGGAAAGATCTCGAGCGTACGGGCGCCTTGCCTGACGAGTGCGACGGCCTCATCGACGTCGTTCGCAGCGTCGAGGGTTCCGAGCTCGCCCTCTTCCTCAAGGAGACGCCCGATGGCCTCATTCGCGGCAATCTCCGCTCCAAGGGAGACCATGACATATCCGGCGTCGCGCGCGCCTTCGGGGGAGGTGGCCACAAAGCCGCGTCCGGCTTCACGACGGACATGGGCATCGATGCCACGCTCGCCGCGGTCCTGCCGCTCATGCGAGCCGTTCTCGCCGCGGGTCCCGGCGAGAACCCCGGCCCCATTGCTCGACAGCTATCGTTGAACATCGACCGAGAGGCATAACGACACCTATGCGACGTGGCATATCTGCAATCAACGCCCTTCTCGCGGTTGACAAGCCGTGTGGCATGACCTCGCATGATGTGGTCTCCCGCGTGAGGCGCGCGCTCGGCGAGCGTCGCGTGGGGCATGCCGGTACGCTCGACCCGGACGCATCCGGCGTGCTCGTGGTTGGCGTGGGGCAGGCGACCAAGCTCCTTGGCATGCTCACGCTCGACCGCAAGAGCTATCGCGCGCGCATCGAGTTTGGCTCGCAGACCACGACCGATGATGCCGAGGGCGAGGTCATTGCATCTTCTGCGGTGCCCTCTGAGCTTTTCGATGCCGACGTCGCCGCGCGTGCGGTGGCAGGCCTTGTGGGCGAGCTTGATCAGATGCCTCCCGCCTTTAGTGCCATCAGCGTGGGTGGCAAGCGCGCCTATGCGCTCGCGCGCGAGGGCAAGGAGGTTAAGCTGTCGCCTCGCCATGTGACCATCCACGAGGCGAGCTTGCTTTCCGTCACCGGCGAGGGCACGGCGGAATCGCCCCTCGTCTGGGAGTGCGACTTCGACGTGTCGAAGGGCACCTACATTAGGAGCATCGCGCGTGACCTGGGCCTTGCGCTCGGGACTCACGCGCACCTCTGCGGTCTTAGGCGCACGAGTGCGGGCATGGTGAGAATCGCCGACTGTGTGTCGCTCGACGAGCTCGCCGAGCGTGGCCGCGACTTGATGGCGGACCGCGCGCTTGACCCGGTTGCCTGTCTCGGTATCGCCACGCGCGCGGTCGAGGTCGCCGAGATTGCGGATATCACCTGCGGGCGTCACATTCCCATGGGCCTCGTCTCGCTCGATGGCGCCAGCCGCGAGCCGAGGCCTGGCGAGCCTATTGCGCTCGTGTGGGACCACGCTCTCGTAGGCGTGTGGCAACGCCGCTCGACCGATCTCGTCTGCTCCACCAACTTCCCGCAGGCAATCGAAGGGGTTCGCTGATGGCAAAGGGTTCAATGGGGAAGGCCGCGCCTGCGGGGATGCCCGAGGCCGTGGCTGCCGCAAACTCCACAGAGCTTGGCCGCGAGCTCATGGACCTCGCGCCGGAGATGCCCCTCGCCGCCGCCCGCGCGCGAGAGTTTCTCTCGCTCTCGGGACGTCTTCTCGACACGCCCGAGCCGGCGGATCTAGCCTCTCTGGCAGTCGAAGGCTCCGAGGGTTCCGATAAATTTGTCTCGTACATGACGTATGGGCAGAAGCTCCTGAAGTCTGATCGCTACGTCTGCGTAATCGGTGTCTTTGATGGAGTGCATCTCGGCCACCAGAAGCTCCTTCAGCGTGCGGCGCGAGATGCGGCAGAGCGGGGAGACAAGCTCGCCGTCCTCACGTTCACGCCAGACCCGGCGGACGTGCTTTCCGGTCCCACTCCCTCTTCAAAGCTTCTTTCGGACGAGGGGCGCGTGAGCGCGTTGCTCGCATTCGATGGGGACGGGGGTTGCCCGGATGTCAGTTCGGTCGTCTGCGTCGATTTCGACCGCGAGTTCGCATCGCTCACTTGGGCGGAGTTTGCCGGCGAGGCGCTTGGCCTCATCTTTGGCGACGAGTTCGAGGACTATTTCGAAGCCGTCTTCGTTGGGTCTGACTTCCGTTTCGGTGCCCATGGCGAGGGAGATCTCGAGCTATTCCGGAGGGTCGGTGATATCCGCGACTATGACGTCACGGGCGTTGATCTTCTCGAGCAGTGCGACGCTCCCGTTACGGCGACGCGCATCCGCGGACTGGTGCATGCGGGGCGTGTCGAAGAGGCCGCCGGGCTTCTCAGTCGTCCGCACATGGTGATTGGCAGGGTCGAGCACGGCAGGGGAGAGGGTGCGTCGTTTGGCTTCCCCACGGCAAACATCGTCTGCGACCCCTCTGCATGCGTGCCCGAGCAGGGCGTCTACGCCGGCTTCGTCACGATTGCGGATGAGGATGGCGCTCGCAGTGCCTATCCCGCCGCTATCAATATCGGCCTTCCGCCGAGCTTCGAGGGCGAGGCGCCCGAGGGTACGCTTCTCGAGGCGAACCTCATCGGCTTTGACGGGGATCTCTACGGCAGCAAGGCGTGCGTCTCCTTCGTGAGGTGGCTGCGCGACTCCCGTCCGTTCTCCACGCTCGAGGAGCTCGAGCGAACGGTGCTCGGAAACATAGGCTGGACGTGCCACGCTCTTGGCGGGCGGGGCATCAGAATCAACTAACGACGAGGTCGGGGGGTGTCACATGATTACCGAGGAGGACAAGGAGCGCGTTCGCCAGGCAACCGACATCGTCAACCTCGTCTCGGAGACCGTTGTGCTCAGGCAGCGCGGCGGCGACTTCTGGGGTTGCTGCCCCTTTCACCACGAGAAGAGCCCGTCGTTTCACGTGACGCCGTCGACCGGCCTGTGGCATTGCTTCGGCTGCCACTCAGGTGGCGACGTGTTCGACTACGTCATGAAGCGCGAGGGCCTCGACTTCCTCGACGCCGTTCGCTTCCTCGCGGAGCGAGCTCACATCGACATCGAAGAGGGTCAGGGGACGGCGAGGCGCGGGCCCAAGCGCACGCGCGTGATCGATGCGCTCGAGGCTGCCCAGGCTTCCTTCTCCACCCGCCTCATGCGCGGGAGGGGTGACGGCGCCGCCGCCGCGCGTGCCTACTTCGCGAGTCGTGGGTTCAACTCGGACATCTGCTCTCGCTGGCATCTCGGCTATGCCGACCCGTCCGTGTCCGTCGTGCGCGAGCTCCAGCAGGCGGGCTTCTCGCGAGGCGAACTCGAGGCCGCTGATCTGGGCGTCTCTCGCGGTGGCGGTCTTCGAGACCGCTTCTTTGACCGCGTGATGTTTCCCATCCACGACGAGCAAGGCCGCTGCATCGGCTTTGGCGGTCGCGTGATGGGAGATGCCAAGCCCAAGTACCTCAACACGCGCGAGACGAGCGTGTTCCACAAGTCCAAGCACATGTTTGCCTTCGATTATGCGAAGGAGAGCATCGCCGCGCGTGGGTTCGCCATCGTGACCGAGGGCTATATGGACGTCATCTCGATGCACGAGGCCGGCTTCACCAACACGGTGGCGGCGCTCGGCACCGCGCTCTCCGCAGACCACATCCGCACGCTCTCGCGCTTTGCCAAGACCATTGTCTGCATGTTCGACGGCGACGCAGCAGGTCAACACGCGGCGGAGGCCGCTGTTCGTTACGTCGAGAGCACGAAGGCGTCGCTTACCTGCGTCGTGCTTCCAGATAACCAGGACCCTGACGAGTTCTTGAAGGCTCACGGCCGCGAGGCGATGGAGGAACAGCTGCGCCAGGCGAGGCCCCTCATCGAGTTCGTTGTCGACAAGAAGCTCGAGACGCTCGACCTTTCGAGTCCTGGCTTGAGGATCGCCGCGCTCGAGGAGATCGCGAAGGTGCTCGCACCTCTCAAATCCTCGTACCTCCTCGATGGCTATGCGCAGCAGGTCGCCGGCAGGCTTGGCATCAACGTCGAGGTGACGAAGGAGAAGATTCGCTCCACACCCGTTGAGGGGGAGGAGACGGGGAACGCTCCCGCCGATGACTATGGCTATGAGTACGTGCCCTCGGGTGGCTATGGAGAAGCGTATGCGCCCGCGGATGACTACGGTTATGACTACGTGCCAGAGCCGGAGCCCATGGTGCAACCGCAGCCTTCGGTCTCTCTTGGCGCGCTCTCTGCCGAGGATCGTACGCAGATTCGGGCGGAGAGGAACCTGCTCGCCATGATGGCGGACAACATCGACCTGTTCCGTGGTTACGCGGACCGCATCGCGACCTTTGCCTGGGCTGATTCGCGCCATGAGGCGATTGCCTGGTCGATGCTCGCGACGCCGGTGGGCACCACGCCCGCAGACGTCGTTGCCGCCGCGACGCGCGCCTGTCCGGACGCGCCGAAGATTCTCTCGGCGAGCTCCTTCTCCTCGACGAGCGCGTGGGACACGCAGACTAACGTCGAGTTCGTCGTCAACGAGGCTGAGATTCGTTCCATTGACCGGAGGGTTTCGATGCTCACCGCGTCCCTTGCCGGCGGCGCAGATCCGGCACGCTCCCGCGAGGCGCTTCAGGAATTGGGGCAGCTCCGGGCGCGCCGGGGTGAGTTACGGGCATCACAGCCCCTTGAATAGCGATTCTCTGGAATTCTATGAGTTAAACCCCGATATCAGGGTAAGATAGCAATAACTGTGCATCGACGGCCATGTCGAGAGGAAGTCCGTGGCAACGAGTAAGAAGGCAAAGAAGGAAACCAAGCTCTCCGCCGATCTCGAGGGGGTGTTTGGTCAGCTTGTCGACCGCGCCAAGGGCGTCGGTTCCGTCAGCGAGGATGAGATTCAGGTCGCTCTTCGTGACGTCGACGTGGATGATGACGAGCTCGAGGATCTCTACGGGGCCCTTCGTTCCCGTGGCGTCGAGGTCCTCTCTGATGACGACAGCGACCCGGACTCTGATATCGAGGAGTCTAGCGACGACGATGACAATGACAACGTCGGTATCGGCTCCCTCGATGACGATGACGACGATATGCCTCGCGAGAAGATCCCCGCGATTCCTGCCGCCCCCAAGCGCTCCAAGAAGGGCTCGAGCCTCAAGGCTCGTCGCCGTCAGGACGCCGCCACGGTGATGCTCACGGGCGACCCCGTCCGCATGTACCTCAAGGAGATCGGCAAGGTGGACCTTCTCACTGCCGCCAAGGAGGTCGACCTCGCCATGAAGATCGAGGCCGGCACTGAGGCTACGGAGAAGCTTGAGGCCCACGAGAGGGGAGAGCTCGAGCTTTCCCGCGTCGAGCTCCGCCGTCTCAATCGTGTCGAGCAGGTGGGTCTCGAGGCCAAGCAGTCGCTCATCTCCGCGAACCTCCGCCTCGTCGTTTCCATCGCCAAGCGTTACGTTGGTCGCGGCATGCTCTTCCTCGACCTCATCCAGGAGGGCAACCTCGGCCTCATCCGTGCTGTCGAGAAGTTCGACTACACGAAGGGCTTCAAGTTCTCCACCTATGCCACGTGGTGGATCCGCCAGGCCATCACCCGTGCCATTGCCGACCAGGCTCGTACGATCCGCATCCCGGTCCACATGGTCGAGACGATCAACAAGCTCGTTCGCGTGCAGCGTCAGCTCCTGCAGGACCTCGGTCGCGACCCGACTCCCGAGGAAATCGGCGAGGAGATGGGCATGAGCGCCGAGCGCATCCGCGAGATCCAGAAGATCAGCCAGGAGCCGGTCTCCCTCGAGACGCCCATTGGCGAGGAAGAGGACTCCCAGCTCGGCGACTTCATCGAGGACTCCCAGGCTGTCGCTCCTCCCGAGGCCGCGAGCGATTCGATGCTTCGCGAGCAGCTCGAACAGGTGCTCGATGGTCTTGCGGATCGCGAGCGTAAGGTCATCAAGCTCCGCTTTGGTCTCGAGGATGGCCACCCGCGCACCCTCGAAGAGGTCGGCCGCGAGTTTGGCGTCACGCGCGAGCGCATTCGCCAGATCGAGAGCAAGACCCTCGCCAAGCTCCGTCACCCGAGTCGCTCCGGCAAGCTCAAGGACTACATGGAGGAGTAGCCGCGTTTGCGTCTGCCCAGCTACGCCCATATACGCTAGTTAATCTTGGACTAACTTAGACTAACTGGTTTTAAGCTCTTCCCGAAGGAACCCAGAAAGCCTCTTCGTGGTCACGTGCCGCGGAGGGGCTTTCGCTGTGTGCGTGGCCTGAACCCTCGCGACGGACTTCGCCGTCGCGGCCTCCATCCCCATCTCCGAGCTGCTCACGCAGGACAGCAACCCCACGAGTGCCAAGGCGGGAAAAGCGCTGGACTGCGCTGTACTCAGCGTCACCTACGACAGGGCAACGGTGAGCCGCGTCGCGTACTACCAGGCGGAGAGGCTCGAGGACGGGGCCATTCACGGCTTCGTAGAGATGTGCTCCGAGCTCGTGGCTAATGACGCGGCGAGGAGCCTCAACACGACGATCATGAGGAACGCGGCGCGCAACATGGGAAGGGCGTCAGGTTCGCGCGCGTCACCAGCGGGAGGAACACCTGCGCGTGGTGCCTGATGCTCGTCGGCAGGGGTCCGTGTACCACACGCTCGAGTCGGCCAGCGCGCTGGGCAAGTTCCACCGGAACTGCGACTGCAAGATTGTGCCGAACTGCGAGGGAGACAGGTACGTCCTTCTCGTCGAGGGGCACGATCTCTGGACACACCACGTCCTGGAGCAGAACGGTATAAAGACCCAGACGCACGGCGCGTCCGACATCGACCTGAGCATCAATGTCGAGTGGTGGGAGGGCAAGAGTCCCAAGCCAATCGGCGACTCAGCCAGAGACGGCGGGAGTCTCTCATTCATCGAGAGGAACCTTCGCAGGGCCTCTCACCAATTCAGGGATAGGGGGCACGGCGGCGCGCGGGTCGTTCTCAACCTTAGATATAGGCACGCCGCTAGTGACGACGTACTGATAAGGGAGACGAAGAGGCGTATGGCTATGCACGGCGTCGCGGAGGTGCTCTTCATAAAAAGCGACGGAAGTTTGGAGCATCTATACAAGTGAAAGCCCCCAAGTGTCTCTAGCAGACCCATGGAGGCTTTCGCTAACCAAATTCTAGCACGCGCCATTAGCTCAACGGCAGAACGCCGGATTCTGGCTCCGGAGACCGAGGTTCGACAGCTTGGCGGGAAGCCATCTTAGGAAACGAGGCCCCGCACGGGGCCTCTTTCATACTAGCCCGCGTGAGCGACCACAGCGCCCCGCATGGGGCAAAGACTCCCCGCAGGGGGCGGGAAGGAGCCGAACATGGCGAAGAATGCAGCGACGATGTTCCTCTCAGGTTCCTAATCTCCCCGGTAGTCGTCATTGCACGAAGAGCCTGTCGCAATTCTGGACCTGTCGGTATAGATAGACCCGGAGGTGCCTAGAGCTCGCGGGTGAAGTTGATGCTCACGAAGAACTTGGGAGCGTTGCGGCGCCTGCGCTCTTCGAGCTCGCGCTCCCTCTCGCGATCTTCTTCGCGCATGACTCGTTCAAGCTCGGATGGGGTCATCATGATGCCGCCGTAGGGAAACTTTCTCTCTGACTTGCTTTTGTGCAGGTAGTCATCAAGGTCGAAGTCATCATCGTAGTCGTCATGCATGGTGAGCCTCCTTAGCCTCGCCAGGTCAAACTCATACCCTATCTCAGATACTACCCGCCATTGCGGACATTATGTTTCGGCCTCGATCGAGGCCGTGGCGCACCGATTTTGCTGCCGCCAAACAGCATGTACCCCTATGGTTTGCCTGGCGATAAGCGCGCGGTAAGACCCTGTGCCTTGGCTCGTTATACTTGATGCAGATGTTTGCAACTACATCGCTCGGGGGCACCCATGAAGAAGCTTGTCAAAGAGTTCCAGGAGTTCATCAGCCGCGGCAACGTCATAGACATGGCCATCGGCGTCATCATCGGCGGTGCGTTTACCGCCATCGTCACCTCGCTCACGGAAGACATCATCAACCCGCTCATCAAGCTCATTGCCGGTGGCAATGTCGGCGAGATCGGCGGGCTCGTCGTTCCGGGTACGGAGATTGATTTCGGAAAGTTCCTCGGAGCCATCATCAACTTCCTCATCGTCGCCGCGATCGTCTTCGCGATCATCAAGGCATTCAACGAGGCACAGAGGCTTGCCCTGAGCCGCGTCCGCACCGAGGAGCAGCCGCCCGCCGCGCCGGCTCCTATCTGCCCCTTCTGCATCGAGGAGCACAAACCCGGCGCGACTCGCTGTCCGCACTGCGGCTCCGAGCTGCCTTCCTCTGATGATGCCTAGCCCTTCGGGTCGGCTCTCGGTTTACAAGTTCCTTACGGCGAACGCTTAGTATGATTGGACGCGTTTAGTTTGCGCGTCCAATCTTCTTTATGCGGGATGTTCCTGCGCGATTCGAAAGGCGCTCACTCGCTATGCTCGATCTCCTCAAGCGATTCTCCGGTCCCTACATGCGCTATTTCGTGCTGGGGCCCCTTTGCAAGCTCATCGAGGTGTTCTTCGACTTGCTCACGCCCCTCGTCATCGCGAGGATGATCGACCAGGGCGTCATTGCCGGCGACGTTCACGCCGTTATCGTCAGCGGGGTTGCTCTCGTTGCCATGGCTGTCGTCGGCCTTGCCTTCACCCTCGTGTGCCAGAAGATGGCGGCGCTTTGCTCACAGGGTATCGGTACCGAGGTTCGCGGCGCGCTCTATGCGCACGTCAACGAGCTCTCCTCCGCCGAGCTCGACCGTTTCGGCACGCCCTCGCTCATCACGCGTATCACCAACGACGTCAACCAAGTCCAGGTCGCCGTTGCCCTCGGCGTGCGCCAGCTCATCCGTTGGCCGCTGCTCGCCGTTGGGTCCATGATCGCGGCATTGCTCATCGACGTCAGGCTCGGCCTCGTCTTTCTGGTGTCCACGCCTTTGATCGGCGTCATCTTCTGGGTGGTTATGGCTCGCTGCGTGCCGTACTTCTCGAATATGCAGAAGGCTCTTGATCGAATCGCCCTGGTGTGCAGGGAGGGCCTGTCTGGCGTCCGCGTCGTGAGGTCCTTTGTGAGGGAGGACCACGAGCGCAAGCGCTTCCGCGAGGCCACGGAAGCGCAGGCGAGTATAGCCACCGCGGTTGGTAGCCTCTCTTCCATCCTCAATCCCGCCACCTTCCTCATCATGAACGTCGCCGTATGCGTGATTCTCGTTCTCGGCGGTCAGTCCGTTAACGTCGGTGGCCTTACGCAGGGCCAGGTCATGGCATTTGTGAACTACATGACCCAGACGCTCCTTTCGATCGTCTACGTTGCCAATCTCGTTGTCGTCTTCACGCGTGCGAGTGCCTCCGCGGCACGCATCAACGAGGTTTTCGCGACGGAGCCCTCCGTTCGCGATGTCGCAGGCCAGGCCTGGGAGAAGCCCGCGTGTTCCACGGATGTCCCCGCGCTCGCGTTTGACCACGTGACCTTCTCCTACGGAAGCGGCGCGCCCGCCCTCAGCGATGTCACGCTGGCACTCTATCCCGGCATGACCTTGGGCGTCATCGGCGGTACCGGCTCGGGCAAGTCCACGCTTGTATCCCTCATCTCCCGCTTGTACGATTCAAGCGCAGGTGCCGCCAGCGTTATGGGCGAAGACGTTCGGTCTTGGCCTCTTTCGAGCCTGCGCCACGAGGTCGCTCTCGTTCCACAACGCGCGTCGCTCGTCGCGGGTACGATTCGTTCAAACCTGCTCTGGAGGGACTCCGGCGCCTCAGATGACGAACTCTGGGAGGCTCTTGAGGTCGCGCAGGCGGCAGACTTCGTGAAAGCCATGCCCCAGGGCCTCGATAGCGCGGTCGAGGCGGGCGGCAAGAACTTCTCAGGAGGCCAGCGTCAGCGCCTGACCATTGCCCGCGCCTTTGTGGGGTCACCTAGCATCCTCGTGATGGATGACTCAGCCTCGGCGCTCGACATGAGGACGGATGCCGCTCTGCGCCATGCCGTCAGGGAGCTTGGCAGGTGCGATGCCGCTGCTGGCAAGCCGCCGCTTACGACGGTCATCGTCTCCCAGCGCGTCTCTGCGGTCCGTTCCGCCGACGTCATTTGCGTCCTCGATCATGGCGCCCTCGCCGGCCTTGGCACACACGAGCAGCTCCTTGAAACATGCGGCCTCTACCGCGAGATTTGCGATTCCCAGCTTAAGGGGGAGGCGAACTAGATGAATCCCTATGCTTCGACCGGTTCCGTAGCGACCGTCACCGCGAACGTTGCCGGTAAGGACTCCCTTGGCGGCCCCAATGGTGATACCGGCGGATCTTCCTCCAGCATGTCCACGCTTGAGGTGACGCGAAGGCTCCTGGCCTACGTCGGGCCTTACAGGGGGCTGCTGATCGCATCCCTCTTGAGCGCGATCGCGGGCGTGACGCTGCAGCTTTACGTACCCATCCTCATCGGGCGCGGCATCGATTGCATGGTCCGCGCGGGTGCAGTCGACTTTTCCCTGCTCATGCCGATCGTCCGCGAGCTCGCACTCGTCGTCATTGTCGCCTCGGCGCTCCAGTGGGTCCAGGGATACTGCGTCAATCGCCTCTCGTACGAGACAGTCCGCGACCTGAGGAACGCCGCGTCCGACAAGCTCGACCTCATGCCACTCTCCTTCATCGACTCGCATCCTCACGGCGACCTCATTAGCCGCGTGGTCAATGACGTTGACCAGGTCGGCGATGGCCTTCTGCAGGGAACCAACCAGCTTCTGAGTGGTGTCGTGACCATTTTCGGCACGCTTGGCTTCATGCTCGCGACTTCCGTGCCCATGGCGCTCGTCGTGGTTCTTGTGACGCCGCTGTCCGTAGGCGCCGCCTGGCTCATTACGCGCCTCTCCGACAAGAGCTTCGCGGATCAGCAGCGCATCCAAGGCGAGCTTGGCGCCCATGTCGAGCAGTATGTCGGCGAGCAGCGCCTTGTCGACGCGTTCGCATTTGGGCCAGAGGCATGCAAGCGCTTCGATGAGATTAACAAGCGCCTCTACACGTCCGGCGAGCATGCCCAGTTCATGAGTTCGCTCTCGAATCCCGGCACTCGTTTCATCAACAACATCATCTACGCGGTAGTTGCTGTGGTGGGATGCCTGAGTGTCATCACGGGTGCCCCCGCACGCCTTACCGTTGGCGAGGTCCAGACGTTTCTGAGCTACGCCAACCAGTACACGAAGCCCTTCAACGAGATTACGGGCGTCATCGCCCAGATTCAGACCGCCTACGCGTCTGCACGCCGTGTGTTCGCGCTGCTTGACGCCACCGAGGAGACTCCGGATGCCGAGGCGGCCGTCGAGCTCGACCAGCCTCGAGGCGAGGTCAGCTTCGACCACGTGGACTTCTCCTATGTGCCCGACCGTGAGCTCCTCAAGGACATCTGCATCCACGCGACTTCGGGCGAGCGTATTGCCCTCGTCGGCCCCACGGGCTGCGGCAAGACGACGCTTATCAACCTGCTGCTGCGCTTCTATGACGTGAACTCCGGAACCATCGCGGTGGACGGACGCTCTTCGGACGAGTACACGCGAGCGAGCCTGCGTCGATCGTTCGGCATGGTCTTGCAGGATAGCTGGCTCTTCGCCGGAACCGTTCATGACAACATCGCCTATGGGCGCCCTGATGCGACGCGCGAGCAAGTCGAGGAGGCGGCGCGCCGTGCCCATGCGGACAAGTTCATCCGTCAGCTTCCCCAGGGATATGACACGATTATTGGCGAGGACGGTGGCTCCTTCTCCCAGGGCCAGCGCCAGCTGCTCTGCATCGCCCGCGTCATGCTGACGGATCCCGCGATTCTTTTGCTCGACGAGGCGACTTCGAGCATCGATACGCGCACGGAGCTCCAAGTGCAGGCGGCGTTCGACGAGCTCATGCATGGCCGCACGAGCTTCGTCGTTGCCCATAGGTTGAGTACGATTCGCAATGCCGATTGCATCCTTGTCATGTGCGACGGCCGCATCATCGAGCGCGGTACGCATGAGGAGCTTCTGAGCCTTCATGGCTTCTACTCGAGTCTTTACGAGAGTCAGTTTGCCCGAGAAGAGTAGGATAGAGCAAACTTCGATGTTTCGAGTGTCTGTGGGGTGTCGCCATGCGTAAGGATAAGTTCGCTGTTATAGCCGCAATCGTTGGGATCATTTTTGCCATTGGTCTTGTGGGATGCGGCGATTCCGGCGATGCCGAGTCCAAGGCCGCCATTGCCGATGGCGTGACGGACGGGCTCGAGCAGCTCAAGTCCGGCTCTGGAGAAGCCGTGGACCTTGCGAAGGAGACGCTTAACTCCTATGTGGGGAGCCAACTCGAAGACATGGGCATATCCGATGACGAGCTGATCTCCACGTATCTCCAAAATTTTGATTACGAGGTTGGCGACGTGACGATGACGGGGTCCTCTGCCACGGTTCACGTGACGCTTACTTGCCGCTCGGTAGCGGATATCGCCAAGGAGTTCGCCGCGCGCTCGTGTGGGATGAGCGACTCGGAGGCGGGTGCGGTCCTCATGCAGTGCGTGGAGGATGCCGAGCCCGTGCAGTCCGAGGCGGACGTCTATGTCCAGAAGGCACCTGACGGCTCGTGGGACACGCTCGACGGGCTCAAGAGCTCCCTCGTAAAGCTCTGCATATAGAAGGTTCGCACCGTCACTCCGGTATGTGAAAAGGGCCACCGACTTCAGCCGGTGGCCCTTGCTTTGCCGCGCCTAATAGCTCACCTGGCAGGGGATGCCGAGGGCCTCGACGCGTCGCGCGATTGCGTCTAGCACGTCCGGGGTGGCCTTCCTGAGGTCCGGAGCCGGCGTCTCCCGCGCGACGGTGTAGATGGTCGCCTCCTGCGGGCGGATGCGGTCGAGCGCCGTCAACCACGGCGTCACATACTCGTCGCCGGTGTTGTCGAGCTTCTTGTCCCCATACTCACCAGCCAGGAACATCGTCTGCACGATGACGTGGCCATTAAAGCTCGCAAAGGTCTCGATCTGGTGCTCGATATCGTAGCTGCCCACGGGCCTGTCGAGAAGCTCGATATAGGCGGGGTCGACCGTGTCGAGCTTGAGGATGTTGTCATCGACGAGCATCAACGCATCATGGACGGCGGGCCTGTCGGCGAAGGTCCCGTTAGAGAGAACCGCGATCTTCGCCATGGGCGCGAGCTCGTTCCTTAGCTTGACTGCGCCTGCGATTGCCTCGGGGAACTCCGGTGCCCCCGTTGGCTCTCCGTTGCCGGCAAACGTGATGACATCCGGCAGCTCGCCCTGGGCAGACATTTCGCGGAGCTTGGCCTCGAGCGCCAGGAGTACCGCAGAGGCGCTATTGTGCCTCCCGTCGCAACGGCGCTCGGAATTAAAGCCATTCTCGCAGTAGAGACAATCGAACGAGCAGATCTTGCCAGAGGCAGGCATCATGTTGACGCCGAGGGAGAGGCCGAGGCGGCGACTCCTGACGGGTCCAAAAACGGGGCTGTCATTCAGAAACGTTGCCATGCGTCGCTCCTCGGGTTGGTTGCGTGGGACCATTATCGCATTGAGGAGGAGGCGAGCGCCCGGATGAGCGGCGTGGGAAGGCTGCCGCGCGAATTCCGTCCAGTGGGGGGTGAGGCGAGGTGCATGTATAACAAAAAAGCCTCGCTGCAATTCAGCGAGGCCATTCAAGTCTGGCTCCTCGAGTAGGACTCGAACCTACAACAACGCGGTTAACAGCCGCGGGCTCTACCATTGAGCTATCGAGGAATTCAGTTGTCAGGAGCGCGTGCTTTGCTCCGTGCGAACAAGGATTAGTATACAGAAGCTGTGGGCGAGTGCAACCAGAAATTTTGACAAATTTTGGTGTGCTAGGGTTATTTGTGTCCCCAGAAGTCGTTGACCGTAGCGTTTTCGCGGGTAAACGGCCTGTTGGGGTAAATTGAACTTGCAAAGAATTGTTGTCAGAGATGTCAAGTTGCGACTCTCGGGGGATTCATGCTCGTCTATTTGCTTACAGCTGCGGTTGCCATGCTGGCAGCACTATCTGCCGAGGGGCTGCGGGAGGAGAACCCCAAGGTCTCAAACCTGCTGTGGTTCGTCGCGTTCTTGGCCCTCACCATTCCGGCGTCCCTTCGATATGACATCGGCGTCGACTACAGCGCATCGATGGAGTCTGCCGGTTATCTCGGCTACTGGCAGCTGTATCACCTCTACGCCAACCAGCCGCCCGCATCCGGTATGGATCCCGGCTTCTATGCCCTCATCCGCATCCTCAACCTGTTTACGGATAACCCCCAGTGGATGTTCGCCTTCTTGTCCGCGGCCACGTATGTGCTCGTGATACGAGCCTGCCGCAGGTTGTCGCCCGATCCCGTCCTGTCCCTCGCCCTGTTTCTCGTCGCAGGCTTCTACTTCGAGTCTCTCAACATCGCGCGCCAGTGGTTCGCCATTGCGTGTGTGATGAACGGCCTCGAGTGGGTGGGGAAGCGCGACATGAGCGCCTCGCGCGCCTTCGCGCACTATGCCGTCTGGGTCGTCCTGGGAAGCCTCATGCATCTGAGCTGTCTCATGTGTCTTGCCCTTTGGCCGTTGCTCCGCCTCAGAATGACGCCGACGCGCACGGTGTTTCTTCTCGCAGGTTGCGTCGCGCTTGCCCTCGTGGGGATCTCCGTTGCGCGCGTCATGTTCGCCCAGACGAGGTTCGGCCTCTATCTCGACCCCTCGAGCAGCGTTTACGTGGGACCCCGCCCACGCGCCAACGCCATGATCACGTTCGGCCTCACGTGGGCGTTCCCGTTCGTGGTCGCCTTGCTGGCTCGCGCGAAGGCAGCGGGTTCCGATGGGGCGAGCGGGGCGCCTGGGAGGGGCGACTCTCGAGTTCAGCTTGCCGGCCCCGGTCTCGAGTCTGCGCTTGTCGTGTGCGCGACCCTGGCATTCGCTCTTTACGTCTCGGCTGCATTTCTCCCATTCATCGTCGACCGCGTCGCGCGCTACTTCGCGCCCATGCTCATCCTCCTCATGCCTCATACGATCGTGCGCATCGAGGACAAGCGCCTGCGTGCGGCTGCGATGGCCCTCGTTCTTGTCGCCTGGGCAGCGGCGACGTACGTACAGGTCGTTGTCGGCGGCCAGTATGGGGTCGTGCCCTATGTGTCCGTGTTTGGTGAGCGTGCAGCGGCGGGCCTTCTCTCGTAGGGCTCCCTTGCTATCATTTACTAGTTACGTTGTGCCTCGGTGTTTGCGAGGCGCTGACAAGACGGGCCCCACGAAGGGCCAAACATCGTCAAGGAGATGGCTTTGTCCCAAGAGCAAACCACTACAGCCACGGCAACCGTTCCGGCGTCTGAGGCGTTCGCCAAGTCTGACCGCGCTAAGGAGAAGTTCATCCTCGCGCAGCTCGTCGGCAAGGACTTCAAGCGCAAGTATCGCCGCAGCGTGCTCGGAGTCGTGTGGAGCGTCCTTAACCCGCTGCTCATGATGGTTGTCATGTCGCTCGTGTTCTCGTTCTTCCTGCGCTATGACAACATGGAGCACTACCCGCTCTACCTCATCCTCGGCAACGTCATTTGGACGATCTTCGCGGACTCCACCAACCAGGGCGTCACCTCGATCCTCGATGCCGCGCCCCTGCTCAAGAAGGTGCGTATTAACAAGACGGTGTTCCCGGTCGAGCGAGTTCTCTTCTCGCTCGTCAACTTCGCGTTCTCGATGATCGCCGTCTTCATCGTCATGCTGTGGGAGGGCGTGTGGGTCAGCTGGACCATCATCCTGCTCCCGGTGCTCCTCGTTCTGCTCATGGGCTTCTGCATCGGCATGAGCATGCTGCTCTCTTCGCTTGCGGTCTTCTTCCGTGACGTCATCCACCTGTGGGGTGTCGTCATCCTCGCTTGGAGCTACGTGACGCCGCTGTTCTGGCCTGTCAGCATGATCGCCCAGGTTCCGTACGCGTTCATGCGCGTCATCATGCTCGCGAACCCCATGTATAACTACGTGACGTTCATGCGCATGATTCTCCTCAACGGCCAGCCGCCCGAGCTCATCACCGTCGCCATGTGCGCCATTTGGGCCGTCATCGCGATTGCGCTTGGCTGGGTGGTCTTCCATAAGCTCGAGCGCAAGTTCATCCTCTACATCTAAGTCTCGCACGCGAGAGATTGGCTCATACGTATGGCTTCTAAGACCGACATCACCCCGGGCGAGGACTACGCTATTGAGGTAGACGACGTCACCATGATCTTCAACATGGCGAGCGAGCGCCTCGACAACCTCAAGGAGTACTTCATCAAGCTCGTGAAACACGAGCTGTTCTTCGAGGAGTTCCACGCCCTCAAGCACGTCAGCTTCAAGGTCAAGAAGGGTGAGGTCCTCGGCCTCGTTGGCACCAACGGCTCTGGCAAGTCGACGATGCTCAAGATCATCGCCGGCGTGCTCGAGCCCAGCGAGGGCAAGGTCACCGTTCATGGCAACATCGCCCCGCTCATCGAGCTTGGCGCGGGCTTTGACATCGAGCTCACCGCACGCGAGAACATCTACCTCAACGGCGCCCTCCTCGGCTATACCAAGGAGTTCATCGACGCCCACCTCGATGACATCGTCGACTTCGCAGAGCTTCGCGACTTCATGGACATGCCGCTCAAGAACTACTCCAGCGGCATGGTCGCGCGTATCGCGTTCGCAATCGCGACCGTCGTCGAGCCGGATGTCCTCATCGTCGACGAGACCCTCTCCGTCGGCGATGTCTTCTTCCAGGAGAAGTGCGAGAAGCGCATTCGCCAGTTCATCGAGAGCGGCAACGTCACGGTTCTCTTCGTGAGCCATTCCCTCGAGCAGGTCGAGCGACTCTGCACGCGTTGCGTCTGGATCGAGAAGGGCGAGCAGCGCATGATCGGCGACACGGATGAGGTCTGCAAGGCCTACAGGAGGCAGTACAACTAATGGCCTCCGTCTGCGCTAACCCCGGGAACCGCAAGAGCGTCGTCGCCGTCGTTGTGACGTATAACCGCAAGGACCTGCTGCTCGAGTGCCTCGATTGCCTTTGCAAGCAGGACCTTGGCGCACTTGGCGAGCGCTACGGCCTTTCCGTCATTGTCGTCGACAACGCGAGCACGGATGGCACCGAGGAGGCGTTGGCCGCCCTCGCTGAGTCCGGGAAGATCACCTACTTCAACACGGGTGAGAACCTCGGCGGTGCCGGTGGGTTCAACTATGGCATGCGCAAGGCCGTCGAGCTTGGCCACGACTACGTCTGGGTCATGGACGACGACTGCATGACCCATCCTGACACCCTGCGTGAGTTCCTCATTGCGGGCGAGGGCCTGAACGGGGAGTACGGCTATCTCACGAGCGTCTGCCTCTGGACTGACGGCACCCCTTGCTCCATGAACCGCCAGAGGCACCCGCTGCATCACACGATCGAGGATTTCACCCCCGAGCTGCAGCCCTGTACGCTCGCGTCCTTCGTCTCGCTGTTCGTGCCGGCGGACGTCGTCGCGGAGCTTGGCCTCCCCATCAAAGACTTCTTCATCTGGACTGACGACTGGGAGTTCACGCGCCGCGTCTCGAGGAAGTATCCCTGCTATGTCGTGGGCACGAGCGTGGTCACGCACAAGTGCAAGGTCAACGGAGCCGGCAACGTTGCCATCGACTCCGGGGAGCGCATCGCGCGCTTCCGCCTTGCGTATCGAAACGACATCGTGCTCTATCGCGGCGAGGGCCCTGCCGGCTACGCGTATGTCGCCGCGCGAGACCTCAACCACCTCTGGCGCATCGCGACCGAGGCGAAGGGTCGCAAACTCGAGCGCGCCAGGGCCGTGCTGGGTGGAACGTTTGAGGGCTTGAGGTTCCATCCTGAAATTGAGTACGTGAAGAGGCCGGAGAAGCGTTAGCCTCTCCCTTTGGCTGGTTGCTAGATCGAGCTGGTGGCGTGGAGTCCATCGCCATGTGTCCAGGTGTTCCGGCAGCCTTCGTGCCCCGGTGTTCTAGCGGTCTCGGAGGGTCTGGTCATTTCCCAAATAGATGCGCGCCCCGTCAACAGTCATTGTGACGGGGTGCGCTTTTTGCACCTGGATGGTCGAAGGACCCCGGGCGTCCCTCCGTAGGATGCCGGCGTTCCTACTCTTCCATGCCGAGGTAGTGTCGCCAGAACTCTTGGCTGATCATGGTCGGGAAGGCTGCCTGGTAGTCTGCCGCCACGCGCTCGTGCTCGAGATGCCAGCGCTGCTTGAGCTCGCGGACGCGCTGCTTGATCTGAGCGTTGCGCGCACGGTCCATGCGACGGACGCAGGCCTTCTCGCCCGTGATGTCGAGGACGACGATGGTCTCGCGAGCAAGGGTGTCGCGGCTGTAGAGGGTGGGTCCGCTGACCATGAGGTGGCCCGGTGCCTTCTTGAGGAGGGCGTCCGGCAGCAGGTGCTTGTCATACGGAATGGTCTTCAAGAGCTTGCCCGCGAGCGTGAGACCATGGTGCTTCTCGAGGGTGACCTCGCGAATGTTGCCCTCGGAGAGTATCTCTGGGTCGATTTCGGCGAGAGGCACTAACTTGTCGTTGAGCTTGGCGTTCTCGCGCATGAGGGCGCTACCGTCGGCCTCCATGAGCCACTGCGGGCCGCGCAGGTAGTCTTCCACGCCCTGGAGGAGAAGCTCGGCGGCTCCGTACTCGAGGTCGCGGCGGCGAAGCAGAACGTTTCGCCAGACGCGGGCCATGAAGAGCTCGGTGTTGACGTGTCCGTCGCAAGCAGCCATGACGAGGAAGTTGCGCACGTACTGATAACAATCGACGGAGGCGCGGGGGCGTCCCTCGAAGCTCTCGTGCCAGACGCAGATGCCGTTCATCGTCATGTACGTGGGGTTGGAACGCAGGCCGTACTCGACGTCATCGCAGCGCACAAAGACGGGGACGGGCAGTCCCTTCTCGCGGATGTTGGCGACGGGGATGCACGAGAACCACCATGCGCCGTAGGCGTTCTCCACCTCGACGTCGATCCTCTCATTCTCGACGACCTGGTCGAGGCGGTCGATGAAGAGGTCCGGCTTCACCTTGTGATAGACCCCGCTGCGTAGGACATGGCTCACGTCCTCGAAGAGCCTCTCGGGCTGCTCGACGGAAAGCATGGCGCCGTTCACGAAGGCGTGGGCGTACTTCTCGTTCGCGAGGGCGAGGAGGTTGTAGGTGCGCTTGATGCTTTCGGGGAAGACGTGGACGTCGTCGTCCATGAGGATGACGTGGGTAAACTCGGCAGGGGAGTCCATTGCGGCGATCATGCCGCGGGCAAAGCCTCCCGCGCCACCGACGTTGGCGTTGGGGATGACGGTCACGAGGTCGTCAGAGAGGGCCTCGGCATCGAGCGTCGAGCCGTTATCGACCACGAACATGTGGAAGGCGTCGTGGATGGGGCCATCGTCCGAGCGAATGGCGTCGCGCATGAGCTCGATGTTGGGGACGATGTAGTGCTCCTTCTTGAAGGTCGTCGTGGAAAGCGCGATCCGCACCGGGTGGATTCGCCCCTCGTCGACCTCGGCGTAATAGGCGCCGGTGTGGAGGAGGGTCGTGCCGGAGGGAAGGAGCTCGAACGCGACGAGGTCCATGCCCGAGCAATCGAACGTGGCGCAGACGCTTGCGACCTTGCCCGCCTCGGGCTCGACGGTGATTCGGTCAAGCTCGATGGTGTTCTCGGAGTCAGCCTTGGCGCCCTCGGGCATGCCCTTGATGATGACCTCGCAGGCATCGCCGGAGAGCTCGAGCCTGAGCGTCACGGTGGTAATGTCGCAGTACTTGGCCCACTTCGAGGCGGAGCACGCGTTCAGGAAGGTCATGAAGTCAGCGGGCTCTGCGAGCCTGAGCGCAGCCGCCTCCTCGTCGTAGTCGAGGGGGCTCGCGCAGAAGGCATAGAGCTCGTCGTGTCCCGCGAGGTGCTCCGCGGGCTTGAGAAGGACGTTAGAGAGCTTGTGCTCGATCATGGGCGCTCCTGGTTTCTCAGTTGCTTAGTCGACCGTTTGGCGATTCGGTGAAGGGCGTTTCTCGCCCAGTAGTTAGTAATCAGTAGTATAGTTATCACAACCTTTAAGACGGTGCGGGACACCGGCAAGGAACAAGCTGGCGAGTTTCCCAGCCTCATGCGAGACCCTTGGATGACGTCCCGTGCCGCAACAGGCATAGGCGTCTTTTTTTGTGAAGGGAGCCACATGGAACAGCAGGGACTGGGACCCAAGGCGACCATCATGGACGCTGCGGCGATGGGCAGAGCCCTTACCCGCATCGCGCATGAGGTCATCGAGAACAATGAGGGGGCGGAGAACCTCGCGATCGTGGGTATCGTCCGCCGCGGTGCCAACATCGCAGATCTCCTCGCGTCTGAGATCGAGTCCATCGAGGGTATCCGCCCGCCGGTGGGCAAGCTCGACATCAGCTTCTATCGAGATGACGTGACCCGTCGCCTCGCACCCGTCATTCACGAGACTCAGATCAACTTTGACGTCGACCACAGGGACATCATCCTCGTCGACGACGTTCTCTTCTCGGGACGTACCGTGCGCTCCGCGCTCGATGCCCTCATGGACCTTGGCAGGCCCAGGACCATTCAGCTCGCCGTCATGGTCGACCGCGGCCACCGCGAGCTTCCCATTCGCGCGGATTACGTCGGCAAGAACGTCCCGAGCTCCCACGAGGAGGACGTCCGCGTCTTCGTTGAGTCGCTTGACGGCCGCGATGCGGTCGAGATTTGGGACATCGAGGCCGAGAAGGCCGCAATCGCAAATAAGGAGGTCGGTGCATAGTGCTTTCCGTTCGCAACCTCATCAACACGACGGACCTCACTGCCGATGACATGACGCAGATCCTCGATACGGCCCGTTCCATGGAGGAGATTAACCACCGCACGATCAAGAAGGTGCCCGCTCTGCGCGGTCGCACGATCGTGAACCTCTTCCTTGAGGCCTCCACCCGTACGCGCTCCTCGTTCGAAATCGCCGAGAAGCGCCTCTCCGCGGACTCCCTGAACGTCCAGGGCTCCAGCTCCTCCGTCTCCAAGGGCGAGTGCCTTGAGGACACCATCAAGACGCTCAACTCCTACGGCGTCGACATGTTCGTCTGCCGCGCGCGCAACGCCGGCACCGCCGAGCTCATCACGCACTACACCGACGCCCGCGTCATCAACGCCGGCGACGGCAAGCACGCCCACCCCTCCCAGGCCCTGCTCGACCTCTACACGATGCGCGAGCACTTTGGCAAGCTCGAGGGGCTTAAGGTCGCCATCGTCGGCGACCTGCTCCACAGCCGTGTCGTCGGTTCCCTCGCTCCCGCCCTGCGCACCATGGGCGCCAAGGTCACGCTCGTTGGTCCCCCGACGTTCCAGCTTCCCGACCCCGAGGTCTTCGGTGCCGAGGAGACCTATGACTTCGACTCCGTCATCGAGGACGCCGACGTCGTGTATATGCTCCGCGTTCAGCTCGAGCGCATGGAGGGCGCCACGATCCCCTCGAAGCGCGAGTACAACCGTCTCTGGGGCCTCAATGCCGAGCGCCACGCCCGCATGAAGGAGAACGCCCTCGTCATGCACCCGGGCCCGATGAACCGCGGCATGGAGATCGACTCGATCCCCGCCGACGCCCAGAACTCGTTCGTGACCCGACAGGTCGCCGCGGGCCTCTACACCCGTATGGCCGAGATGTACCTGCTGCTTGGAGGAGAAGAGAATGCTGCTGATTAAGGGTGCTCACGTCGTCGATCCGCAGGTCGGCCTCGACACCGTTACCGACGTCCTCGTCGAGGGCGCTCGCATCGCCCGCGTGGGCGCGAACATCAAGGCCCCCGAGGGCGCCGAGGTCATCGATGGCACGGGCAAGTACCTCGTCCCGGGCCTGACCGATATCCACGTTCACTTCCGCGACCCCGGCTTCGAGTACAAGGAGACCATCGAGACGGGCTCCGCTGCCGCCGCTGCCGGTGGCTTCACGGATGTGGCCACGATGCCCAACACTGACCCGGTCGTCGACACGGGCGAGGGCGTGCGCTACCAGATCGCCAAGGGCGATGCCGCCGGCCTCGTGCACGTCCGCCCCATCGGTGCCTGCACCCGTGGCGAAAACGGCGAGGCCCTGGCCGAGATTGGCGATATGGTCGCCGAGGGCGCCTGCATGTTCTCCGATGACGGCCACGGCGTCCAGAGCGCCGGCATGCTCCGCACCGTGATGGACTACGTCCGTCAGTTCGACCGTGCCGTCGCCTGCCACTGCGAGGTCAGGTCCCTGACCGAGCACGGCATGGTCAACGAGGGCCGCGTGAGCACCCGTCTCGGCATCGCTGGCTGGCCTGCCGCCGGCGAGGAGATCGAGATCGCTCGCGACATCGAGCTCTGCCGTCTCACGGGCTGCGCTCTCCACATCTGCCACATCTCCACCGCTCGTGGCGCCGAGCTCGTCCGTGCCGCCAAGGCCGAGGGGCTGCCTGTCACGGCTGAGGTCTGCCCGCACCACCTCTTCCTCGACGAGGAGCTTCTCGACGAGACCTACAACACCAACCTCAAGATGAACCCGCCGCTGCGCACCCCTGCCGACACCGCGGCTCTCCGCGAGGGCATCTGCGACGGTACGCTCGACTGCGTCGTCACGGACCACGCGCCGCACGCCCTCCACGAGAAGGAGTGCGAGTTCGAGATCGCTCCCTTCGGCGTCGTCGGCCTTGAGACGAGCCTCCCGCTCATGCTCACCAACCTTGTCTCCACCGGTAAGATGAGCTGGCAGCGCCTCGTCGAGGTCATGTGCGTGAACCCGCGCAAGGTCGCCCGCCTCGAGGCCGTTAAGGTCGAGGCCGGTTCCCCCGCGGACCTCACCCTTATCGACCCGACCATCAAGCTCGAGGTCACGCCGGAGCTGTTCTGCGGCAAGCAGCACAACTCCGCCTTCATGGGCGCCAAGCTCACCGGTCGCGCGACGGACACCGTCGTTGCCGGCAAGCACGTCCTGAAGAACTGCAAGCTCGCCTAGTTTCATCTCGTGCGCCCCGGGAGGCTTCTCTCGGGGCGCCGTCGCGTATCATTCGGCCGTCTCGTGCGGCCCATTGCCCGAAAGGAGAGACATGGCCTATCCCACTCCGTCGCCGGCTCGCATCCACGACTTCACCGTCGTCTCGAACGAGCCTGTGGCCGAGGGCGTCTATCGCCTCACGATCGAGGCCCCGCGTCTGGCAGCAGCCCTCGAGCCCGGTCAGTTCATGAGCTTCGAGGTCCCCGGCGATACCCGCCAGCTCATCCGCATCCCTCTCTCGTATTCCTCCGCTGATGCCGAGGCCGGCACTGTGACCACGTACTATGCGGTCGTGGGTGATGGCACGCGCAGGCTTTCCGCCATGGGTGCTGGCTCTACCTCTACGGTGCTTGGCCCCGGCGGCCACGGCTGGAAGATGGACAAGGGCACGAAGAGGGTCCTCGTCGCCGCGGGCGGCATCGGCATCACGCCCGTCATCGCCGCTGCTCGCTTCGCCGCTGACAATGGTGCCGAGGTTGACGCCGTCGTGGGCGCCCTCACTGCCGCCAAGATCTGTGGGACCGACGAGCTCGAGCCGCTGTGCGGTGAGGTCCGTCTCACGACTGACGATGGCACGGCTGGTACGAAGGGGTTCGTGACGGCCGAGGTCGAGCCTATGCTCGCCACGGGTGCGTATGACCTCGTCTTCACTTGCGGACCCGAGCCCATGATGCGCGCCGTTGCGGCTATCGCCGAGGCTGCTGGCGTCAAGTGCGAGGTCTCCGTCGAGCGCATGATGACCTGCGGCTTTGGCGCTTGCAACACGTGCAACGTCGAGACCGTCTACGGCATGGTGGGCGCCTGCATGGCAGGTCCCGTCTTCGACTCGAAGGTGGTGGCATGGTGAGCAACGTCGATATGTCCGTCGATCTCGCTGGCATCAAGCTCAAGAACCCGATCAACACCGCGAGCGGCACCTATGGCTACGGCTGGCAGTTCGAGAGTTTCTATGACGTGAGCCAGCTCGGTGCGATCACCACCAAGGGCTGTGCCGCCGAGGCCTGGCCCGGTAACCCCGCCCCGCGCATGACCGAGGTCACGAGCGGCATGATGAACTCCGTGGGTCTCCAGAACCCCGGCGTCCGCGGTCTCATCGAGGGTTCCGGCGAGTACCTCCAGGAGCTTTCCGACAAGGGCACTGCGGTCATCTGCCAGGTTGCGGGCCACTCCGTTGACGAGTACGTCGCCGCCGTCGAGCTCTTCGAGGAGCTCGCCCCGTTTGCCGCCGGCCTCGAGATTAACATCTCTTGCCCCAACATCGCCGCAGGTGGCTGCGCTATGGGCTCCACGCCCGAGGGTGCCGCAGGGGTTATCCGTGCCGTTCGTCCGCATACGAAGAAGCCCCTTCTTGTCAAGATGGCTCCCGCTCGCGTCGTCGATGTCGCGAAGGCACTCGAGGCCGAGGGTGCGGATGCCCTTACGGTCATCAACTCCATCCCCGGCATGGCCATTGACGTCAACACGCGCAGGAGCAAGCTCAGCCGCCCCACTGGCGGCATGAGCGGCCCCGCCCTTCACCCCATCGCGGTTCGCATGGTGTGGGAGGTTCACAATGCCGTGAGCCTCCCCATCGTGGGCGTTGGTGGCGTCATGACCGGTGCCGATGCCGCCGAGTTCATCCTCGCTGGCGCCACGAGCGTGTCCGTCGGCATGGCTAACCTCGTCGATCCGATGGCGGCTCCTCGCATCCTCGGCGAGCTCACCGAGTGGGCTGAGTCGCAGGGCGTTTCCAGCATCTCCGAGCTTATTGGCGCCTTCGAGGGCTAGTCGGTCTTTGATTCTCTGGGGCGACCTCTATGGTCGCCCCTTTTTCGATGGGCGACTCGCCCGGAAGGAGGCCTCATGGGCCGCTTTGACGATCTCTCCGCTCGCGACCGCGTGATGGTTGCGCTCGATTGCGGGCCTGAGGAGGCTCGTGCCCTCGCTGACAAGCTCGAGGGCCATGCCACCTGGCTCAAGGTTGGCATTACGCTCATCTATGACGGCGGCCTACCGCTCGTCAAGGAGCTCCGCGACCGCGGTTTCAAGATCTTTGTCGACTCCAAGTTCCATGACATCCCGCATCAGGTTCGCGGCGCCGTGATGAGCGCTGCCCACTCTGGCGCGGATCTGGTTACGGTTCACGGCTCTGGTTCCGAGAAGATGCTCGTTGCCTGTCACGAGGCCGCCGAGCAGTCCCTTGTCGAGTTTGGCCACAAGCCCTATGTGATCGCCATCACTGTGCTTACCAGCATGGACGCCGAGGAGCTGGCTAAGGTTGGCGTGACGCGCCCGATTCCCGAGCAGGCTGCGGCCCTCGCGAAGCTCGCCGTTGACTCTGGCCTCGACGGCATCGTGTGCTCGCCCATGGAGGCGCGCGAGATGCGCGAGCTTCTTGGCCCGGACGCACTTATCGTGACCCCGGGCGTTCGCCCGGCTGGAGCCGCTCTGGGTGACCAGAGCCGCGTCGCGACCCCTGCCGCTGCCGTCAATGCCGGCGCGAGCCACATTGTCGTCGGCAGGCCGATTACCCAGGCAGAGGATCCGGTCGCCGCCTTCGAGTCGATCGTCGCGGAGATTGAGGCACGCTAAAACCCGCTGAGTCCTGACACTAATCGGCGTATTTGTATCCAAGGTGCCTTTTTGTGGGGCAGTGAGGTATAAAACGCGGGTAAATGCGTGAAAGTTCTTGCAAAGTGGCTGCTACATTGCCATAGTGTCATACAGCCGATTTGCGGGGCACCCGAAGCCCCTTCGGAACTTGTGTTGAGAAGTACTTACATTTGGAGGAAATATGGCTCTCCCTACGCTTTCCGACGAGCAGCGCGCTCAGAACCTTAAGAAGGCCGCCGAGGCCCGCCACGCTCGCGCCGAGCTCCGTGAGAAGATCAAGAACGGCGAGGTCACCCTCGAGTCTGTCCTGAACTCCGAGGACGAGGCCGCCAAGCGCATGCCCGTCCGCGCTCTCATTGAGTCCCTTCCGGGCTACGGCAAGGCCAAGGCCGCCAAGATCATGGACGAGATCGCTGTCGCTGACAACCGTCGCGTTCAGGGCCTTGGTGCCCGTCAGCGTGAGGCCCTCCTCGAGATTCTCTCCAAGTAGTGTCGCGCACACCTAAGCTGTTCGTAGTTTCCGGACCGTCAGGCGTAGGGAAGGGCACGCTGGTTTCTCTTGTGAGGGAACAGCGCCCGGACCTGGGCCTGACGGTCTCGGCCACAACGAGACAGCCACGTCCAGGTGAGGTCGACGGGGTTTCCTACCACTTCCTCACCAACGATGACTTCGACCGTCGTGTCGAGGCCGGGGAGTTCCTCGAGTGGGCTAACGTCCACGGGAACCGTTATGGCACGCTTGCCTCCGAGGTTGACCGTAACCTGAGCGCCGGTAAGTCCGTCATCCTCGAGATCGACGTTCAAGGCGCACTCAACGTTCGCAAGGTCTTTCCCGATGCCGTCCTCGTCTTCATCGAGCCTCCTTCCATGGAGGTCCTCGAACAGCGTCTCCGCGGTCGCGAGACGGAGAGTGAAGAGTCCCTTCGCCTGCGTCTTGCGGATGCGGCCGGCGAGCTTGAGCTCGCCCCGCGCTATGACGAGCGAATCGTCAACGATGACCTTGAGAGAGCCACTTCGGAGTTGCTCCAAGTGCTCGAATCGCACGAGATGAATTGAGGAAGTTCAGCAATGTCTGTGATCAAGCCTGAAATCGACACCCTGCTCGAGAAGACCGAGCACAACCCGTTCCTGCTTTGCTCCGTCGCGTCGAAGCGCGCTTGCGACATCAACAACATGCTTCGCGGCCAGCACCTTCGCGTCGTTGCCATCCAGGACGTCGACGACATCACCACCATGGTCTCCGGTGAGGACACCACCTCCATTGCCATGAATGAGCTTGCTGACGGTAAGCTCGGTTACGTCCAGGACGACTTCGACAAGGCCATCAAGGACACGAACGTCACGATTGCCGAGTAGCGCCGTGGCTGATCGCGTCTGCCTCGTTCATTATCACGAGATTGGCCTCAAGGGTAAGAACCGCTCTATCTTTGAGCGCCAGCTCATCACCAACCTCAAGCGTGCCCTTAAGGGGCGTTCGGCTCATGTCGAGCGCCTTGCGGGGTACGTTCGCGTGAGCTTCGAAGATGGTGGCATGCCCGAGGATATCCCCGGCATGGTCGCCGCCGTGCCTGGTGTCGCTCGCGTATCCGTCGCGTGGCGCTGCGCCCGTGACCCTGAGGAGTACAACGCCGCGGCTATCGAGAGCCTTCGTGCCTGCAAGGGCTGCGAGTCTTTCAAGGTCCACGGTCGCCGCTCTAACACCGATTATCCAATCCACAGCATCGACCTCAACCGCCAGGTTGGAGCCGCCCTGTGCGAGGCCTTTCCGGACCTCCGCGTTCAGATGCACCAGCCTGATGTCACGGTGAACGTCCACGTCGTTCAGTCTGACGTTTACGTGTATGCGGACGCCGCCTCACAGCGCGGCGCGGGTGGTCTTCCTGTAGGCACCGCGGGCAAGGTCGTTACGCTGCTCTCGAGCGGCTTCGACTCTCCCGTTGCCACGTGGATGGTTGGCCGTCGCGGCGCGATCTGCGTGCCCGTGCACTTCTCCGGCCGTCCGATGACGAGCGATGAGTCCGAGTGGCTCACGCAGGATATCGTCCGCGCGCTTGAGCCTGCTGGTATCATCGGCCGCCTCTACGTGGTGCCCTTTGGCGAGTGCCAGCGCGAGATATCGCTCAAGGCGCCGCAGGCGCTCCGCGTCATCATGTATCGTCGCCTCATGTTCGAGGTCGCGCAGCGCGTGGCCGAGCTTGAGGGTGCGAAGGCTCTGGTCACGGGCGAGTCTCTTGGCCAGGTCGCCTCTCAGACCCTCGAGAACATCACTGCCACGAATGACGTCGCCACGATTCCGGTCTTCCGCCCGCTGATTGGCACGGACAAGATCGAGATCATCGATCGAGCCCAGAAGATCGGCACGTATGACATCAGCGCGCAGACCGCTCCCGATTGCTGCACGCTCTTCATGCCGCGTCGTCCTGAGACTCATGCGAACCTCCGCATGGTTCGCGAGGCGTGGGAGACCTTTGACCACGAGGCGATGGTCGAGTATCTGATGAAGAACATCGAGTACGTGGACTTCAACACCTGTGCTTCGTATCGTCCCCCGCGTGAGCTGAGGGCGAGGCACCGTGAGCTCGCTCCCGCCGAGTGGCCTGGCGAGACCGAGGGTTCAGCCGCAAAGAGCGAAGAGCCTGTGAACGAGTAGCCTCTTCTCATATGGGGACAAAAAAGTTTTTGCTCATTTGAAGCGCCGACACCATGAGTGCCGGCGCTTCTTTTACCTCGTGCTTTCTTGTTTGTTTGACGCGGTTTGGCATGTATTTGCAAAATCCTGTTAGGCCTGCGTTTGATTTGGGTTTGAGCGTGCGGGACTTTCTTGCCCTCGCGGCGCTCTTTGGGCCTAGTTACCTCCACGATTGAGTGGGAGGCGATTACATGGCTCAACTCATTCGAAAGAAAACCAGGCGGCCTTATGGCCCCCGGGGGAAGATGAAGCTCGCGTTGGCGGCGGGTTTCGTCGCGGTGGCCTCTCTTGCTCTCTTTGTCGTCGCCGCTCTCGGAGGCTCCCGCGGTGGTGTCGTGATCGAGCGCGAGAACGCGCCATCCACTGCTGCTGCGACAACTACGGAGACTTCCTCTGCCGCTTCGACACCCGAGTCAGTCGCTGCTTCCATCTTCGTCCACATCGACGGGGCAGTTGTGGCCCCGGGGGTCTATGAGCTAACGGGGTCGCTTCCGCGCGTGAATGACGCCGTCATAGCCGCTGGTGGCCTCGCTGGGGATGCGGATACCTCTGCGCTCAACCTTGCGGCCGTGCTTTCCGATGGGGAAAAGATTCATGTGCCGAGGCAGGGGGAGGCGATAGCGTCGGGGCAGGCTTCTTCGGGACCTGCCTCGGGGTCCGATGGCGGCGCCTCTTCGTCCGGAGTGATAAACATCAATACGGCGACGGCGGAAGAGCTTGACTCGCTTCCCGGCATCGGTCCCTCCACAGCGGCGGCAATCGTAGAGGACCGCGAACGCAACGGTCCCTTCGCGAGCCCCGAGGACCTTATGCGCGTTAGCGGCATAGGCGAGGGGAAGTTCTCCAAGCTCAAGGATCAAATCCGTGTTTAGGCGGCTTTTGGAGACCTCATCGCGCGATCGGGCGCTTACGTGGGGCCGTGACAAGAGTGGGCCTAGCCTTGAGGACGATGCCTCTCGTGCGCGCGAGGATGCTGGGCCAGTGTCGACTTGCCCAGTTGAGGAGAATGGCCTTCCGCCCTATCCGGAACGCCCCTATGTGCCTCTCGTCCTCGTCGCCGCCCTTGCGTTTGCGGGCTCGCAGGCGCTGGCCTTGCAAGACGTCTCGGTGATGAGGCTTTTGCTCCTATTCACGTCGATTGTCTCCCTTCTCGCCTTGGTGGCCATTCGGCTTGCTGGGGCATCATGGTCCTTGGCTGCGGGAGCATTGGCGCTTTCGGTCGCGGTTGTCGCTGGCGGACTCGAGGGCGCCTGGGCGCTTGCTCGCGTGGATGATGCTGCTTCTGCGCTTGAGGGCACGAGTGTAAGTGCGTGCGAATTTGTCGTTCAGTCTGATCGCACGAGCGGCCAGAACGGATGGCTGTGCCGTGCCGAGGCCGTGATGGGAGATGGCGGTCGCGCCAAAGTCTGGCTCACGCTTCCCGATAAGGTCGAGTTTGGCTCTACAGTGACTGGCGTTGGGCGCTTCTCGGCAAATGGCGATGATGATTGGGGTCGGACAAGTAGGTCCCAGGGGCTATGCGGCAAGGTAAAGATGATTCGAGTCACGAAGGTGGTGCCGGCGACCGGAGTAGAAGGGGTTCTTGCGTCCCTTCGCTCATGGGCCCTTCGTGCCATTGACCCGTCTTCTGGCGATGGCCGTGCCCTCATGGCTGGCCTGGTGGCGGGTTCGAGAGCGGACCTCAAGGAGCGAGGCCTTGATGACGCGTTCGCGTCCGTTGGGTTATCTCATCTCATCGCGGTGTCCGGTGCTCACCTCGCGGTAATGGCCAGTGGTGTTGAGACCCTGCTGGGCCTTGCGGGCGTGGGCCTTCGTGCTCGGGTTTTCTCCGTGCTTGCGTCGAGTGCTGCCTACGTCGTTTTCTGTGCTTGCCCGTCAAGTGCCGTGCGCGCCTGGGTGATGTTGCTTGCGTCTCGGTGTGGGAGGCTGCTAGGCAGGAGGTCTCATTCCCCATCTGGCGTCGCCGTCGCATGCCTCGCGATGTGCACTTTGGACCCCTATTGCTCTTGTGACCTTGGGTTCAGGCTGTCGGTCTCGTCCGTTATCGCACTTGCCTTGTTCGGCTCTTATGCGGATGCCCTTCTCGCTCGCTTTTCCTTGGTGCCGGTCCTACGTAAGGGCGGAATCAGGATTCCCTATCGACTCAGAAGGCGGGGGAGAGCGTTACTTCGCTCGCTGCGCTCCGCGATTGCCGCCTCTCTCGTCTGTCAGCTGGCGACTGCGGGGACTTGCGCGATGACGTTCGGACGCCTATCACTCGTCTCGACCCTCGCAAACGTGTTGATCGGGCCTTTGTTCACCCCGCTTGTGTCGCTTGGCCTTGCGGGAGTTGCGATTTCATGGCTACCGTTTCTCGGAAGCTTGGTATTGAGTCTGAATGCGACGCTCTGCGAGATTGTCATTTGGTTCGTTCGAGGCTTGGGAAAACTGCCCCTCGCTTGTATTCCTGTTTGCTTGCCGGCGTGGGCCGAGTATGCGCCCCTGGTTGTCATGGCTGTCATGCTGGTTGCATGGCCTAAACCTTCCCGGCATGCCCTCTTGGGAACGATATCGGCTGCGACGGTCGTTGTCGGCACCTATATATTGCTTACCTGCGTGCTTGTGGGCCCTAGCGTCACGATTCTCGATGTTGGCCAGGGGGATGCCATCCTCATTCGCCAAGGTCCCCACGCGATCCTCGTCGATTGCGGCCTCGAGGGGAGCCTTTCCTCGGCCCTCGCGAGGAACCACGTGTATCACCTTGATGCCGTGGTCATCACGCACCTTCATGACGATCATTACGGAGGCGTCGACGACCTCGTCGGCCTCATAGGGGCCGATGCGGTATATGTGGGCGAGGGAGCTTCCGGAAACCTGCCGGATGACCTCGAAGGCTCGGTGCGAGACCTTACAGGGGTTGCTCCCGGCGAGATATCGGATGGGGATGTCCTGTGCCTCGGCTCCTATTCGTTGAGGTGCGTTTGGCCCCATGGCCCGACAGACGGATCGGAGAACGAGGACTCCCTTTGCTTCGTCCTCTCTTATAATGGCGGCGGTCGCTCGTTAGAGATGCTGCTCACGGGTGACGCCGAGCAAGAGCAGCTGGGGGAGTATCAGAACAACGTTGGCGATATCGATGTCCTAAAGGTTGGGCATCATGGGTCTCGAGTCTCAATCTCGCTCGATCAGGCCCTGTTCTTGAGTCCCGAGTTCGCGGTGGCAAGTGCGGGGGAGGGCAATTCCTATGGGCATCCAACACCTGAGTGCATAGAGACCCTCGAGTCTGCGGGCGCTACGTTTCTCTGCACGATTGAGCACGGGGACGTTCGAGTCGAGCCCTCGCCCGATGACGCGCCTCCTCGCGTTGTGTGTCAGAGGTGACATTGGCGGGTGGCCGCGCGCTACGTGGCGACATCTCGCGTTGCGTTGGGGTGGGCGAATCGCATCAAGCGGCTACAATCAGACACGGAAAACAAAACGGTTTGGGGGAGAGATGGCTGAAGGGGCAGCGTTGCTTGCCGCATACCTCGTCGTTGGCGCTGACGAGCTCAAGCGTGACACCGCCGTGCGGAGACTACGCTCTCGCGTGCCGTCTGACATGGCGGATTTCAACCTTGACGAGCTCCAGGGCTCGCAGATCGAAGACCCGATGGTCCTCGTGTCTTCGCTCGAGACGATGCCCTTCTGTGCGGACTTCCGCCTCGTCATCGTCCACGAGGCGGATAAACTCGTTAAGGCCGTCTCGGAAGCGGTCGTTAGCTACCTCGCTAACCCCAATCCTTCCTGCGTCCTCTGCCTCGACGCCGAGAAGCTCGCCAAGAACACGCGCCTGTACAAGGCGGTCGCCAAGGTGGGCGCGAAGTCGGTTATCGACTGTTCCCCGCTCAAGCGGTGGGAGCTTCCTCCCTATGTCGTCAAGCTCGCCGCCGGTCATGGTATGTCCATGGACAACGCTGCTGCGGAGGAGCTCGTCAATCGCGTCGGCGAGGCGACCGTCGCCCTCGATAACCAGGTTGCGACGCTAGCTGAGCTTCTCCGTGCCAGCGGTCGTATCACGCTCGCTGACGTCGAGGCGAATGTCGCGCAGACTGCCGAGGTTAGCCCCTGGGCGTTCGCCGACGCGGCCTGCGAGCGCGACGCTGCTCGCGCCCTGCGCATGTATCGCCTTATGGATAACCCATCCCTTGTGTTTCTCCACTCCGTTCTCGTTGGGCGCATTCGCGAGCTCATATGCGCGAAATCCCTCGCGTCGCGTGGCGCCGGCTCGTCGCTTTCGGGCGAGCTCGGGCGTGCTCCTTGGCAGGTGAAGAACCACTCTCGCTGGGCGTCTCGATTTGCTCCCGGCGAGTTGGAGGCTCTCCTCTCTGAGGCGGCGTCGTGCGAGCGAGCGCTCAAGGGCAGCGCGGACTCTGACGCCGCCTTCGAGCGCCTCCTGCTTGCGATGACGACGCCGGGGCTCGTGCTTCGTTGACGCCGGGGCTCGTGCTTCGCTGATGCGGGAAGGCTCGGCATTGCCTCCGGCTGGCATCGCGGCGGCTTTCTGGCCACTAATTCTCGTCAGAAACTTGTGATTCCTCTTGTTTCGGCCACAAGTCCTTGTAGTTTTGCTATAGTGGTGGGGTTGACCTTGCCGTGTCCGGCTTGTGGAACCCCACTCCACTTGCCAACAGGGGCCTCACATAGAAGAAATTGAAAGGATCTGCACGTGGCTAACATCAAGTCGCAGAAGAAGCGCATCATCACCGCCGAGAAGGCTCGTATGCGCAACAAGGCCGTCCGCTCTGAGCTCAAGACGGCTGTCAAGCGCGTTCGCGCTGCCGTTGAGGCTAAGGACGCCGAGCTCGCTCAGGCTGAGGCCAACAAGGCTGGTCGTTTGCTCGACAAGGCCGCTTCCAAGGGTATCATCCACAAGAACCAGGCTGCCCAGCGTAAGTCTGGCGTCCAGAAGCTCGTGAACACCATCAAGTAACTTCTGTTTCATTGATTTGTAGAAGCCCCGTCGGCGTGCTGGCCGGCGGGGCTTCTTTTGTGCGAGATTCGCTTGGCAGGGTCTCTTCCCGCTGCTTTTCGCGCGCATGCGGTATCATCGTCCACATGACTACTACAGACACATCCCACATCAGGAACTTCTCCATCGTCGCTCACATCGACCATGGCAAGTCCACCATCTCGGACCGTATCCTCGAGCTCACTCGTACGGTTGAGGAGCGCGACATGGAGTCGCAGCTTCTCGATACGATGGATATCGAGCGCGAGCGCGGCATCACGATCAAGAGCAACGCCGTTCGCGTGATGTATGACGCGGATGATGGCGAGACCTACCAGTTCAACCTTATCGACACTCCTGGTCACGTCGACTTCACCTATGAGGTCTCGCGTTCCCTTGCCGCGTGCGAGGGTGCCGTTCTCGTCGTCGACTCCACCCAGGGCGTCGAGGCACAGACGGTCTCCAATGCCAGCCTCGCCATGAACGCCAACCTCGATATCGTTCCTGCGATCAACAAGATTGACCTCCCGAGCGCCCATCCGGAGGAGGTCAAGGAGGAGATTGAGGATGAACTCGCCATTCCTGCCGATGACGCCGTTTGCGTATCTGGCAAGACGGGCGAGGGCATCCATGACCTTCTCGAGTCGATTGTCTTTCTTATCTCACCTCCCAAGGGAGACTACAACGCTCCGCTTAAGGCGCTGATTCTCGACTCCTACTTTGACGAGTACCGTGGCGTTGTTGCCACCGTGCGCGTGTTCGACGGTCACATCGCCAAGGGCGACGACCTCCTCATGATGCAGGGCGGAGAGCGCTTCTTGGCTGATGGCGTGGGCGTCAAGCGTCCCGCCGAGACCCTCGTCGGCGAGCTTGGCGTGGGCGAGGTCGGCTTCGTCGTCACGGGTCTCAAGGACCCCGAGGCCGTGCGTGTCGGCGACACCATCACGCTTGCCGAGAGGCCCTGCGACGCCCCCATGCCGGGCTATCGCGAGGCGAAGCCCATGGTCTACACCGGACTCTTCCCGGTGGACAACAAAGAGTACGAGAACCTTCGCGACGCCCTCGAGAAGCTCCACGTCAATGATCCGTCACTCGTCTGGACGCCCGAGACCTCTGTGGCCCTTGGCTTTGGTTTCCGCGTTGGCTTCCTCGGTCTCCTCCATATGGAGGTCGTCAAGGAGCGTCTCGAGCGAGAGTTCAACCTCGACCTCATCGCGACGAGCCCCTCGGTCGACTATCACGTGTACAAGACTGACGGCGAGATGGTGGGCGTCCGCAGCCCCCAGGACCTCCCTGACGTCACCTGCATTGATCACATCGAGGAACCCTACCTCAAGGCGAAGATCATCTGCCCGCCTGAGTTCACGGGCGCGGTCATGCAGCTTGCCATCGAACACCGCGGTGTCACGACGAACATGGTCCACCTCACGCAGAAGTCCGTCGAGATGCAGTTCGACATGCCCCTCGCGGAGCTCATCCTCGACTTCTTCGACCAGCTCAAGAGTCGCACGAAGGGCTATGCCTCGCTTGACTACGAGTTCTCCGAGTATCGCCCGAGCGACCTCGTGAAGCTCGACATCCTGCTGTCCGGCGACGAGGTCGACGCACTGTCGTTCATTGTCCACAAGGACAAGGCCTATACGCTCGCTCGCGGTCTCTGCGACAAGCTTAAGGAGATCATCCCGCGCCAGCAGTTCGAGGTGCCTATCCAGGGTGCCATCGGCAACAAGATCATCGCGCGCTCTACCGTCAGGGCGATGCGCAAGGACGTCCTCGCCAAGTGCTACGGCGGCGACATCTCGCGTAAGCGCAAGCTTCTCGAGAAGCAGAAGGAGGGCAAGAAGCGCATGAAGGCCATCGGCTCGGTCGACGTGCCGCAGGAGGCCTTCATGGCGATTCTCAAGGTGGACGAATAGTGGCACGTTCTTCAGTTCGCACGGACGAGCAGCGCGCGCTCGCGATGAGCGATGCCGCTGCTCGCGTCATGGAGGAGGGCGCCGCTTCCGCGGGCCTGTCCTGGCCGCCCGCTCCTTTTGCCGGCAGCGAGGCCGGTTCCCTTGCGGACCGGCTTTCCGCCAACCCGTTTCTCATGGCTCCCATGGCGAGTGTCACGGATTCTGCCTATAGGATCATGTCACGCGCGGGTGGCGCCGCCATCGCGTACACCGAGATGGTCTCCGTGACGGGTATCCACTATAAGAGCGAGAAGACCTGGCAGCTCGTTGAGCCCAACCAGGCCGAGCCGGATCTTGCCGTGCAGCTCTTCGGCGCTGACCCGGAGCACTTCCGCGAGGCGGCGCCTCTGGTGGCCGAGCGTGTCGGCGATCGCCTCGCGCTCGTCGACGTTAACATGGCCTGCCCCGTCCCCAAGGTGACAAAGGGGGGAGCTGGCTCTGCGCTTCTTGATGAGCCCGAGCTCGCCGCAAAGATCGTTCGCACGCTTGTCGATTCTCTCGACGTTCCGGTTACCGTCAAGATCCGCGTTGGTCGCACGCCCGGCAAGATTGTGGGTCCTGACTTTGCTCGCGCTATGGAGGCGGCTGGTGCGTCCGCCATTGCCGTCCACGGGCGCGTGGCGTCCCAGATGTATCGCGGCGAGTCAGATCCTGCCGCGATAGCGGAGGTCGTTGACGCGGTGAGCGTACCCGTCATCGCTTCTGGTGACGCGTTAGACGCCGCTCGCGCCGCTCGCCTGCTGTCTGATACGGGTGCTGCTGCCTGCTTCGTGGCACGCGGAAGCTATGGCGACCCTTGGATTTTCGGCAACGCTCGCCGCGTGCTTGCAGGAGAGGGCGAGACCGAGGTCAAGCCTAGGATGCGGCTCGCCGCCTTCAGGCTTCATGTCCGGTTACTCGTTGCGACGGGCGCGCATATGGCCCGCGCTCGCAGCCTGGCCGGATGGTATCTCCGCGGCGTTCCCGAAGCCGCGGCGTGGCGCGAGAGGGCGATGCACTGCCGTGACGTCGCGGACTACCTTGCCCTCGCCGACGAGCTCGAGGCAACGCTGTGACGCCACGTCCCTCTGCCGGCGTAGGCGCGCTCTATCTCCATGTCCCCTTCTGCGTGAGGCGTTGCCGCTATTGCGATTTCTCGACGGCGGCGACCCGTCATGATGACCCGCTTATGGCGGCCTATGCGTCCTCGCTCGAGAACCTGGTAGAAGAGGCCCGCGAGCTCGGATTTCTTGCGGAGTGCCAGACCGCCTACCTGGGCGGTGGCACGCCGACGATGCTTGGTGCCAAGAGCCTCTCTTCGCTCGTTTCGGCCGTTCGTTCGGTTTCGTCCGTTTGCGAGCTGAGCTTTGAGGCAAACCCCGAGTCTTTGACTGTCGAAGTCCTCGGTGCCACTGTCGCCTCTGGGGCGACGCGCGTCTCTATCGGCATCCAGAGCTTTGATGACCGCGAGCTCCGGGGCCTTGGTCGCGTGCATACGGCCGGGCTTGCCTCTGATCGCGTGGCCGCCGCCGTGGCTTCGGGTCTCGACGTGTCCCTTGACCTTATGTGCGGAATTCCCTTCCAGACTCCGGAGTCCTGGCACAAGTCCCTCGCGCAGGCAGTCGAGCTTGGCGTCGGGCATGTGAGCTGCTACCCGCTCATGATCGAAGCCGGCACGCCGCTCGAGCGAATGTGCGAGTCTGGCGAGGTTCCCTGGCCCTCGGACGATACAGAGGCAGATGATATGGAGGCTGCGCTCGACGTCCTCGAGTCCGCTGGATATTCGCGATATGAGGTTGCGAGCTACGCCCAGCCCGGGAAGCGTTGCCAGCACAACATCGCCTATTGGACGGGCGTCCCGTACCTTGGCCTCGGAGTCTCCGCGGCTAGCATGCTGAGCCTGCCCGAATACGAAGCCCTTCGAGCTGTGGTGTCCTCCCTTCCGGCTCCTTCGGATGGCGCCTGGCGCTTCAGGCTCACGTCGTCGGATGACGTTCGCGCATACGCACGGGCGCGTTCCCTTGCCGAGCTTAGCTTTGAAGTCGAGCAGATGACCGAGACCGAGGCCATGGCCGAGGACCTCATGCTAGCCGCGAGGATGACTGACGGAATCCCCACCGCGCTTCAGGCGCGCGCCCGTCATGTTCTTGGAGAAGACCGTGTGGGGGAGTGCTTCTCCGCCCTTATCGGCAACGGTTTCCTCGTTGCGGCCGATTGTGGCTCGCTCGTTCCGACCAAAAAAGGGTGGTTGCTCGGCAACGAGCTATATGGTCCCCTTTGGAACCTTGCGAGCGAAGGCTAGATGTCGTCCTCTGCGTCCCTAATGTTGAGGACTATTGCTGCGGTTCACGCTGCCCGATTTGAGTAAACACGTGAACAACCTGGGACAATATAAACGGCTATTCTGATTAAGTTGTCAAAAGCTGCCGGTATTCCGGCATCGAATTGGGAGATAGCCGTGCTTTCGTGGATCACAGACATCTTCATGGCCGTCATGCGTCCGTGCTATGACCTCACGCAGAACTGGTGGCTCACCATCCTCCTTTTCACGCTCATTGTGAAGGTGGTCCTCATGCCGCTGTCGCTTTGGTGCCAGTGGAACTCCATCATCATGGTGCGCATGATGCCTGCCCTCAACCGCGTGAAGGTGAAGTACTTCGGCGATCAGGAGCAGATCGGCGAGCGCCAGAGCGAGCTCAACCGCGAGTATCACTACCACCCGCTGCTCTCGCTCATTCCTCTTGCCGTGCAGGTCATCATCCTGTTCGGCCTCGTGGACGTGATCCATGCCATCACGGATTCGGGTGCCGCTGGTACCGAGTTCCTCGGCCTCGTTCCCATGGAGGACGGCGGAACTTCCTGGATCATGCCCATCCTCGCGACGCTTTCCGCCGTCGTCATGGGCGTGGCCTCCAACCACATCAACCCGCTCCAGCGCGAGCAGTCCACCGCCGAGAAGAACTCGACCAATGGCCTGTCTATCGCGCTCTCGTTCTTCTTGGGCATTTACGTCGCTGCGGGCATGGCCTTCTACTGGGTGTGCTCCAACCTACTGTCCGTCGTGGTCCAGGCCGCGTGCAACCTCATCATCCGTCCGGCGAAGTACGTCGACTACGAGGATCTCGCTGCCTCTAAGGCCGAGCTCGCGGAGCTTAACAACCTCTCCAAGAAGAAGGGCCCCTGGTGGAAGCCCGACCCGCTCGCCAAGCGCGAGAAGGCGGATTACAAGCGATTCTTCTCTATCGTGGGCAAGCACGTCGTCTTTTATTCCGAGCGCAGCGGCTTCTGGCGTTACTTCCAAGGTGCCATCGAGTGGCTTCTCTCGAACTCTGATGTCTGCATCCACTACGTCACCGGAGACCCGGACGATCAGGTCTTCGAGTACGCGAAGAGCCATCCGCGCGTTCTCCCGTATTACATCGGCGAGAAACGCCTCATCACCCTCATGATGAAGATGGACGCGGACGTCGTGGTCATGACGCTCGAGGACCTCGATAACTTCTACATCAAGCGCTCCTACGTGAAGAAGGATGCCTTCTACGCGTTTATGTTCCACCATATGACCTCGACGATCCTCACTGCTCGACGCGAGGCATATGACAACTACGACGCTCTTCTTTGCGTGGGCCCGCATCAGCGTGACGAGGTTCGTGCCGCGGAGAAGCTCCGCAACCTGCCCGCCAAGGAGCTTCCCGAGATCGGCTATGACCTGCTCGATCGTCAGATTGCCGCCTACCAGGCACGTGATCACGAGGCGAAGTCTCGTCCGAGCATCCTCATCGCCCCGTCTTGGCAGGAGGATAACATCCTCGATCTCTGTGCCGACGACGTCATTCGCCCGCTGCTTGGTCGTGGTTGGCGCGTCGTGGTGCGCCCTCACCCCGAGTACACGAAGCGATTCCGTGCTCGCTGGGAGGCCCTCCAGGCCCGTTATGCGGATGTTCCTGCTGAGGACCTTTACTTCGAGCAGGACTTCTCTTCCAGCGAGTCGATTCTTGAGGCTGACGTTCTCATGACTGACTGGTCGAGCGTCTTTTGCGAGTTCTCGCTCGTGACGCTCAAGCCCAGTGTGTTTATTGACACCCCTATGAAGGTGAGCAACCCGGATTGGCAGGAGCTCGGCATCGAGCCGACGGACATCTCGCTGCGCAACGAGGTTGGTCGCTCCGTCTCCCCGAATGACCTCTCGAAGCTGCCTGACATCATCGCGGAGATGATCGCTAACCCCGACGCCTGGCATGACCGCATCGAGGAGGTTCGCTCCCGTATGATCTTCAACCTCGGCCATGGCGGCGAGGCAGCCGGCCGTTACCTGCTCGACAAGATCCTCGAGCGCCAGGATGCACGCGCCGGCGAGGACGTTGAGGCTAAGGAAGAGGACGCCCGCGATGCCCGGGAGGAGCGAGATGAGGACCTCTAAGAGGCTTGCCGTCTTTTGCTTTGACCTTCTCTTCTTCGCCTTTGGGGCGGGATTGGTGTTTGCGTCGCTCGCGACTCCCGCGTATGCCTATGTGGACCCGAGTGTCATGACCTATACGATCCAGGCGCTTGCTGGTGTCGCCGTCGCGCTATCTGCTGTGATTGGCGTTGCCTGGAGGCGTCTGCGTCGTGTCGTTCTGAGGATGCTCAAGGTCGACGAGAATGCCGGGAAGACCGTCGAGACGCGCGTGAGCGAGGTAGACGCCACCTCTCTCCCGGACTATGCGATGTCTGCCCCCACGACGCTCAGGGAGCCGACTGGCGGGGCCTTTGACGGCGCCCCGCTCACCTGGCCCAAGCGCTTTGCCGTCGCGCTGCTCGCGATGGCCTTCTTCATGTTCACGCTCTTCGTCGCCCCCTCCTTCGAGCTCGTCGACGGCAACACGGACAGCCTCTTCTTCACGATCCGCGACGTGTGGGCCCTGCTCGTGGGGTCGGCCTTCGTCATCGGGAGCGTCATCGCCCTCGCGATCTCTTGCGCGCGCGGTAAGGCCTATGACGTGCTCGTCGCCATCGTGTTCGCGCTTGGCGTCGCGGGTTTCGTACAGGCGCTCCTCCTGAACGGCGGCCTGCCGGTGGCGGACGGCCGCGAGGTCGCCTGGGCGAGCTTCTCGTCGAAGATGATTATCGGCGTCATCGTCTGGGGCACCCTCGTCGCCGTAGCCGTTGCGGTCGTCGTGAGGGCCCCGGCGCTCGGCCGCCTCTCGCTCGCCTCCGTCGCCGTCGTCCTCATCCTGGTCCAGGGCATCTCCATCGCCCGTCCCATCAAGCACGCGGTCTTCGGCACGCCCTCGGACTACATGGTCACGAAGGCTGGCCTGTTCGAGGTCTCCGGCAAGAGCAACGTCGTGGTCTTTTGCATCGACACCGTCGACACACAGGAGTTCGACTGCGTTCTCGAGCAGTATCCCGACACCCTCGAGGGATATGAGGGCTTCACCTACTTCAGGAACTCCGTCGGTTCCATGATCCCCACGGCCTATGGCGTCCCCTTCCTCGTCTCCGGCCAGATGCTCCAGGGCGGCGAGGACTACCAGCACTACATCGACACGCGCTTCACGCGCAGCAGTTTCGTCTCGGACATGCGTGCGCAGAATTACTCGGTGTCGCTCTACGCCGATTGCCTCTACAGCGACAAGCAGATCGTCGGCGATCAAACGGTCAACATCAAGTCTTCGAGCGACAGAAGGGTTGACGCCCTCGGTACGGTCTTAATCCTTTACAAGGTTGCCCTCTATCGCAACGCGCCATGGGTCGCGAAGCCCGCATTCTGGTATTACACGGACGACATGAACCAGGCGGTTCTTGGTGGCTCGGCCTCCGGGACGGGTCCCGAGAGCGATGCGTCCTCTCCGTACGTTCTCGACGACGGCGCGTACTACCGCGAGCTTTGCGAGCGCGGCCTTACCGTCTCCGAGGACACGGAGTCCGACGGTTCTTTCAAGTTCATCCACCTCAACGGCGCCCACGTACCCTTCACGTATGACGAGGAGATGAACCAGCCCGAGGGCGGCACGGACATGGTCCGTCAGACCCGCGGCACCTTCACGATCCTCCAGTGGTATTTCGACGAGCTCAAGAGGCTCGGCGCCTATGATGACACCACCATCATCGTCACCGCAGACCACGGATACTGGAACTCGGGCATCCACGGCTCTCCCGTCAACAAGCGGGCAGACGGCCTGACCAACCCCATCTCGCCCATCTGCCTGGTGAAGCCCGCCAGAGCCACCGGCCCCCTCAAGGTCTCCGAGGCCCCCGTGAGCCACATCGACTTCCAGCCGACCGTTCTTCAGGCGATGGGTGGCGACGGATCTGCCTACGGCGAGGGGACAACGTATTTCGATATCCCCGAAAACGCCGATCGCCCGCGCTATTTCGTTGATGAGATCTATGACGGCGTGCAAGAGACCCAGATGAACGAGTGGGTCATCAACGGCGACGCCCTCGACTTCTCCAACTGGTCCCTTACGGGCAAGGTTTGGATGCAAGGCGACTTGTAAGGACCTCTCCGACGCAGATGATTCCTCGTGCTGCCAGCGGGATTAGGCAGAGGAAGAAGGGCATGGCATACATGCCCTTTGCCTCCCAGAGCAGGTAGACCGAGAAGCCAACGAAGAACGTGCAGGGCAGAGCGTATTCTAGGGCGCTCTGCCCTCCTTCTCTAGACTTCTTTGCAAGCGAGAACGCTCCGACTGCCGCGCCAGCGTAGATAAGCGTCTGGAAACCGTCCATGACGACGAGAAGAGCCCTGCATATCCAACCATGGGCGAAGCTGACGTCCCATGCATCGTAGCGGCCGTCCGGGGCATTGGTGCCTTGCGGCGCGGCATCCGGCCTCATCGTTCCGATTGAGGCGATGTAGAGCGATTGGAATGTTGGGTCGAGCCACTCGGAGGCAGCCTTTTTCGAGAAGAACCAGGCGGCGTAGGCTGGGTCTTCCGCAAAGTGGCCAAGAGAATCTCGAATCGAGTCTTCTGCATCGTGCTCTTGAGCCGCGACATCGCCCTCGTTTCTGACCTGGCTGTCGAGCGCGAACGTGTTCCACCATCCGGGCATGCCCTCTCCGAGGACTCCGTCCGGGCGGAGGCCCATCGCGATCCACATCGTCTTCGGTTGGTTGTCTGGGAACGTGACCCCCAACCTTGACTCCATAATCGACACGGGAATCGAGCCGGCGAGGTGCGATGCCAGTAGGAGCAGGACGATGGTCGCGGGGATGCGCCACCATTGGGATTTCCTTGCCGAGTCGACGGCGAAGACGATGACAAAGCTGATCGCCACCAGGATATAGGTCGACTTTGCGATGAGCCCGACAAGGAGGAGCAATCCACCTGACACGAGTTGGGCGATTGCCTTTCCTCCGCTCGAGCACTGAGACTTCATCCATAGGAGCATCGCGAGCATGCATAGGCAGAGGCCCAATGCATTGCCGTAGGGAAACACGCAGAAGAGGAGAGGCGCCGCGAACGTGAGTGCCAAGAGCTCCACGACGAGCCGCGCGGGCTTATCCATGCCTGAGGTCCTCGCCATTTCGATTACTACGAGCGAGGTCGCGATGGACGAGATCGCATTGGCGAACTGGAAGGCCATGATGGCACGTGTACCGAACAGCCTGAAGAACCCCTCCAGTATGAGCAGGATGCCAGACTGGAAAGGATAGTTGGACAGGTACATGTCTCCCGGAAGCCTATTTGCATAGGCGTCTGCCCGGGGCAAGAACGAAGAGTACTGGCCTTTTGCGAGCTCTTCGGCATATTGGGTGAGCTGCCTTGAGTCCGAGAACCCGTTGTAGGCGGTCGCGTTGTCCAAGATCCACCAGGTGCAAAAGACCAGTGCTATGAGAGACAATGCGCAGATGAGCCCTCGCTCACTCACTTTGTCTGCGTGCCTGACAAGAGCCAGGCACGCAGACGCATAGGCGATGGTGACAAGGGCGCTCCCTGCGATCTCTATTGCCCATTTTGGCTGCAGGGGCGTGTTGAAGGCAACGCGCTCGCCGACGATGGCTCCAAGTGGTCCCATGACGGTCATGACGAGAGAGCCCACCGCGAGCAGCAGGCTAATCGCGCCAACAAGCACACACCCTAGCGAGAGGAACCAGGCGAAACGGCCTCTCTTTATGTTTCTCTGGTCTCTCTTGCCTTCCATGCTGATTTGCCTAGTCCCTGGTGAGCTTCCTGTGGATGCGGTGGGGCTTGGAAGCCTCCTCGCCAAGACGACGCACGCGGTCGCGCTGGTAGTCATCGAAGTTACCCTCGAACCAGTGCCAGCGGCCAGGCTCCTCGTCGGTGCCCTCCCAAGCCAAGATGTGAGTGGCAACTCGGTCGAGGAACCAACGGTCGTGCGAGGTGATGACCGAGCAGCCGGGGAAGGCGAGCAGGGCCTCCTCGAGGCTCTCCAAGGTCTCGGTGTCGAGGTCGTTCGTGGGCTCGTCGAGGAGCAGGAGGTTGCCGCCCTGCTTGAGCGTGAGGGCGAGGTTCAGGCGGTTACGCTCGCCGCCGGAGAGGACGCCGGCAGCCTTCTGCTGGTCCGGGCCCTTGAAGCCAAACGCGGAGACATAGGCGCGGGAGTTGATCTCGTCCTTGCCCACGATGATGAAGTCGTTGCCGCCTGAGACAACCTCCCAGACGTTCTTGTCGCCATCAATGCCGGAGCGCATCTGATCGACATAGGAGAGCTTGACCGTCTCGCCGAGCGTGATGGAGCCGCTCGTGGCCTCCTCGGTGGCAGAGCTTGCGAGCGAGCTGTCGCCAGCGGCCACAGCGGCGCCCACAATCATCTTGAAGAGCGTGGACTTGCCAACGCCGTTGGGGCCGATGACGCCGACGATGCCGTTACGCGGCAGCTCGAAGGTGAGGTCGTCGATAAGGACACGGTCGCCGAAGCTCTTTGAGAGGTGCTCCGCGACGAGAACCTTCGTGCCCAGGCGGGGTCCGGTGGGGATGCGGATGTCAGTCACGCTGACGGTGCGGCCGGAGCGGGCCTCGGCCTCCATCTGCTCGTAGCGCTCGAGACGTGCCTTGTTCTTGGCCTGGCGGGCCTTAGGGCTGCTGCGAACCCACTCGAGCTCGTTCTTGAGGCGCGTGGCGAGTTTAGCCTCCTTCTGGCCCTGGGCCTCGAGGCGAGCCGCCTTGGTCTCGAGGTAGGTGGAGTAGTTGCCCTTGTAGGGGTAGAGCTGCCCGCGATCGACCTCGCAGATCCACTCGGCGACGTTATCGAGGAAGTAGCGATCGTGGGTGACGGCGAGGACGGCGCCAGGATAGTTCTTGAGGAACTTCTCGAGCCAAAGGACGCTCTCGGCGTCGAGGTGGTTCGTGGGCTCGTCGAGAAGGAGCAGGTCTGGGGCCTCGAGCAGCAGGCGGCAGAGGGCGACGCGCCTACGCTCGCCGCCGGAAAGCACGTTTACCGGCATGTCCGGATCCGGGCACTGCAGGGCGTCCATAGCCTGGGTGAGTTGGGAGTCGAGGTCCCAGCCGTTCACGGCGTCAATCTCGTCCTGGAGCTTGCCCATCTCGGTCATGAGGGCGTCGAAGTCCGCATCGGGATCGGCCATCTCGACGCTGATCTGATTGAAGCGCTCGATCTTGGCGAGGGTGTCTCCAAAGGCGAGGCGGACGTTCTCGATGACGGTCTTGTTCTCGTCGAGCGGGGGCTCCTGCTCGAGCAGGCCCACGGTGTAGCCCGGGGTGAGGCGTGCGTCGCCGTTGGTGAGCTCGGTCCTGCCGGCCATGACCTTGAGCAGCGTGGACTTGCCCATGCCGTTGGGACCCACGACGCCGATCTTGGCGCCGGGGAAGAAGCTGAGCGTGACGTCATCGAGAATGACCTTGTCGCCGACGCTCTTGCGAGCCTCGAACATCTGATAAATGAACTCTGCCATCTGGATACCTCCTGGTAGCGGTGGCTTGGTTTCGGGTGCGGCCGCGCCGCGCTATGCCATAAACGCTTCAAGACTATCAGAAGATGCGTGCATCGTCTGTGAGCTGCCGTGATGTTTGGGTAGAATGTTGAACGTTAGTGTTTCCGGAAAGTCCGGGATGGGCCTACGAGACGGGAGACCACGAGTCCATGGCCTCGATGAACGATAAAGACTACTACGCCATCCTCGGCGTCGATCATGATGCGACCGAGGAACAGATTCGTAAGGCCTTCCAGCAGAAGGCTCGCAAGCTTCACCCTGATATCAACAAGGAGCCTGACGCCGAGGAGAAGTTCAAGGAGGTCTCCGAGGCCTACGCCGTGCTCTCTGACCCCGACAAGCGCCGCCGTTATGACGCCATGCAGTCCGGCAACCCCTTCGCCGCTTCCGGCGGTTATGGCTCGCCCAGTGCCCAGGGCGACCCCTTTGGGGGCATGGGCGGCTTCTGGGGCTTCCCGTTCGGCGGCGGGTTTGGCTCGCAGCGCTCAGCTCGTTCGCGCAGCCGCGCTTACAATCCCCAGGCTGGCGGCGATGTCGTTTATCAGCTTGACATCGACGACAAACAGGCCAAGGAGGGCTGCCGCAAGGGCGTTACCTATCAGCGCTACGTCGCGTGCGAGGTCTGTCACGGCATGGGCTCCGTGCACACTGACCACGCGAGGACGTGTCCCACTTGCGGTGGCTCGGGCCACATCTCGGTGGACCTCGCGAGCCTCTTTGGCATCGGCGTCATGAACATGGTCTGCCCGGAGTGCGAGGGGTCGGGTAAGGTCGTTGCGGATCCGTGCGACTCCTGCGGCGGTTCCGGCCGCGTCCTCTCTGCGAGCGAGGTCGTCATCGATATCCCCGCAGGTAGCCACGACGGCGACACCGTTCGCGTGAGCGGCATGGGCAACGCTGGCACGAATGGCTTCTCGTCCGGCGACTTCGTTTGCCGCGTTGGCGTGCCCAGCGAGCGTCTCAGCCCTCGCGCGGCCCAGGGCTTCCAGATGATCGGCTTTGCGTTGCCGTTCATCATCCTCGGCCTCACGGTCAAGGTGCTCGTCGAGGTTGCCGTCGTGTTCTCGCTGCCTCTGTGTGGCATCGGCATCTGGCTGATCTTGAAGTCCGGCGGCTTTCTGCACCATGGTTCCCGCTGGTGGAAGAACGCTGTCAGCTATCTGGTAAATGGTGCCGTAAACGGTGCGACGGTCGCCATCTTCATGAGCTTTATGGTCTCGTGCATGAGCGGTCTTGGGACCGCAGGCTATACGGGCGCCGCGAGGCTTGGCTAGTTTTCTTCGGCGGCGCGTGCCGCCTTCGGTTCGATCAAGTGAGTTGGGAAGCGAGTATTACGAGCGTGGAAGCTAAGATTGATTATTACGAGGTCCTCGGCGTTGACCATGACGCTGACGCGCGAGCCATTAAGCGGGCCTACATCAAGAAGGCACGCACCCTCCACCCGGACGTAAACGATGCCCCGGATGCGGAGGAGCGCTTCAAGGAGGTCAACGAGGCGTACTCCGTCCTCTCTGACGAGCAGAAGCGCGCTAACTATGACCGCTACGGGGACCCGGATGGCCCCGCCGGCTTCGGTGGTGGCTACGCGGACGTCTCTGATATCTTCGGCGGCTTCGGCATGGATGACATCTTCTCCTCGTTCTTTGGGGGAGGAGCCTCTGCTGGTGGCGGGAGGGCGGCTCGTACCGCGGGCCGCGACATGGGCATCACGCTTCGCGTCAGCCTCGCGGACGCGGCTCGTGGTGTCACCAAGACCATCACCTACGATCGCCTTGCTCCTTGTGACGATTGCAATGGCACCGGCGCCGCGGAAGGTGGCAAGGTCACCACGTGCTCCCGCTGCCACGGAACCGGTCGCGTTGTGACCGTCCAGCGCACCATCCTCGGCCAGATGCAGACCCAGAGCGAGTGCCCGGAGTGCCATGGCACGGGTAAGGTCATCGACCACCCCTGCGAGACCTGTGGCGGACAGGGTCGCACGCCCAATCACGAGACCGTAAAGATCGATGTCCCCGCTGGCGTCCATTCCGGCCAGTCCCTCAAGGTCGAGGGATATGGCGAGGCTGGAATCCGTGGTGATCGTTCTGGAGACCTCGTCGTTCGTATCGAAGTTCGCGAGGATGAGCGTTTCGAGCGCCAGGGCGATGACCTCTTCTGCGTCGAGGACGTCTCCGCGCTCGAGGCCATGTGTGGCTGCACGCTCGAGGTGGAGGGTATTCTCGAGGGCGAGACCGTTGAGGTAAAGGTGCCTGCCGGCTGTCAGCATGCACAGCACATCGAGGTCGAGGGCTACGGCATGCCGCGTCAAGGCAGCTCCGAGAGGGGCAGCCTCGTCGTCGTGGTCAACATCGTCGTGCCGCAGGATCTCTCGAAGGCGGACCTTGATTCCTTGCGGGCCATCGCCGCTTCGCGTGGCGAGCGCGTCTCTGACAAGACGGCTTCCCATGAGGGCTTCTTCGGCAAGCGTCCGGGTCGCGCGGCGTCTGCGAAGAAGGCGTCCGGCGAAAGGCACGGCAAGTGACGCGGAACGGCTCCTCGCGAGCGCGCGTGGCGATGTCGAACCTTGGCTGTCGAGTGAATCGCGTCGAGCTCGATGCGATTGCGCGCGAACTCGAGGCTGCCGGCTGCGAGCTCGTCAAAGAGGACGATGCGGACGCCATTGTCATCAATACCTGTGCGGTGACTGGCGAGGCCGAGGCAAAGGCTCGCAAGGCGGTTCGCCATGCCGCCGGCCTTCCTCAGGAGCCAATCGTGCTTGCCACGGGATGCGTGGCAAGCCTCTTTGCTCCCGAGCTCGAGGCTCTTGCCGCCAACGTCATCGTCGAGGCAGACAAGGCCCTTGTCGCCGGTCGAGTCCTGAGCGAGCTTGGCGTCGATTGCGCTTCGGGAGGTCTTGGCGCCATGCGCTCTCACGGCTCTTCCGTGACTCCTACGGGCCGCATGCGTCCGGGTCTCAAGATTCAGGATGGCTGCGACAACCGTTGCACCTACTGCATTGTCTGGAAGGCTCGCGGAGCGGCAAGGTCCGTCTCGCCTGACGAAGTGCTCTCGGGTGTTCGCAGCCTCATCGAAGACGGTGCTCGAGAAATCGTGCTTACGGGCATTGACCTCGGGCGTTATGAGTTCGAGGGTCTCGACCTCGCCGGTCTTCTCGTGCGCATCCTTGAAGAGACCGAGGTTGCCCGTTTGCGCCTTTCCTCTATTGAACCTGCGGGTGTCACGGACGAGCTTCTCCGCGTAATGGCGAACAGCGAGGGCAGGATCGCGCCATTCCTCCACATCCCGCTCCAGAGCGGGTGCGACGCCACGCTGTCCCGTATGGGTAGACCCTATACGGTTGCGGAGTACGAGGAGGTCGTCGAGCGCGCTCGCACCGCGCTTCCTGGAGTTGCCGTCGCTTGCGATCTCATCGTTGCCTTCCCTGGCGAGACGGATGAGGAGTTCTCTGAAAGCCTTGCCACCTGCGAGAGGATCGCTTTCTCGAAGATGCACGTGTTCCGTTACTCTCGTCGTCCGGGAACCGTGGCTGCGAGTATGGATGGTCAGGTCGATCCCGTTGTGAGTGCCGAGCGCGGACGTCTCATGCGCGAGTGCGCGGCTGCGTCTCGTCGCTCGTATGCCGAGTCGCTCGTAGGTTCTGAGCAGCTTGTTCTTGTTGAGCATGATGCTCGCGGCGTCACGGGCGGGCTTGTCGATGTGGTCGTCGACGAGGGTCACCTTGGCGAGCTTATTAGCGTCGTCCCAAGTGGGCTTACGCCCGCCGGTCTTCTCGACGCCAGGTCGTGACGTATCATTAGATGATGACTACGCACAAAAAGGAGGAGCATGGAGCCGTCTCTCGTTAGACTCACCATTCCTGATTCCGTCGACATGACAGCCCTCATGGGCCCTGCTGACTCACTCCTCCGCAGGATCGAGGCCATGACGGACGCAACGATCACGGTGCGAGGCAATCAAGTCTCCGTCATGGGCGAGCCCGTCGAGGCCAATCGCGTTATTTCGATATTCTCGCAGCTTATCCAGATGGTCTCTCTGGGGGAGACACCCTCCCCAGACGAGGTTGACCTTCTCCTTTCGCGGTCTCGAACGTCCGGCGAGACGGAATCGTCGTTTGCCGATGACATTCTCCTAACCTATCGCGGCCGTGTCCTCAGGCCAAAGACTGCAGGACAGCGTCGTTATATCGAGGCCGTCCGCAGGAACACGCTTACGTTCGCTCTTGGTCCCGCTGGCACGGGCAAGACCTACCTGGCCATGGCCATGGCCGTGGCTGCGCTTAAGCGTCGTGAGGTTGGCCGTATCGTGCTCTGCCGTCCCGTCGTCGAGGCGGGGGAGTCCCTCGGCTACCTTCCGGGAACCCTCCAGGAGAAGCTCGACCCCTACGTTCGACCGCTCTATGACGCGCTCTTCGACATGACGGACATGGAGAAGGGAAACGCCCTCATCGAGCAGGGGGTTATTGAGATAGCGCCGCTCGCATACATGCGCGGCCGCACGCTTAATGATGCCTTCGTCATTCTTGATGAGGCCCAGAACACAACGCCCGAGCAGATGAAGATGTTCCTTACGCGCATGGGCTTCCGCAGTAAGTTCGTCGTAACCGGCGATGCGTCTCAACGCGACCTCAACGGTCCCAGCGGCCTTACGAGTGCGCGTCGTGCCCTCGAAGGCGTGGAGGACATAGCGTTCGTTGACCTTGGCCGCGCGGATATCGTGCGTCACGCTCTCGTCGCGCGTATCGTCGAAGCATATGAGGCCGCCGAGGCACGTTCGTCTCGTATACAGGGAGGCCTTGCATGAGCGTCGACATTGCCCTGTTCGTGGAGGACGGCAGCGAGCTTGCCATTTCGAGCGAAGAGCTCGAGCGAGTCTTCAACCTCGTGCTCGATGAGGAGGGAATCGATCGGCCTTGCTCCGTCTCCGTGAGTGTCGTGGGCGAGGAGTCGATGCAGGAACTCAACGCAGAGTGGCGTGGCGTTGAGTCGCCGACCGACGTCATCTCGCTTGAGTGCGAACGCCCGGATGACCCAGACCTTGTTCCGGGAGAGCCCTGCGAGCTTGGCGATATCGCCATGGCTCCCGCCGTCCTTGCGGCCCAGTCTGTGAAGTTTGGCACTTCGGCTGAGGACGAGACGCGTCTCATGGCGATTCATTCGCTCCTTCACCTTCTCGGCTATGATCACATCGAAGAGGGGGACGCTCGCGTTATGGAGGCTCGCGAGGACGGGCTCCTTGCTCTTGCGTGCGGGCGCGACCTCGGGCACGTCGCGACCACGCGCCATGCGGACGACACCCCGCTCCCTTCGGCACCTGAGAATTCGGAGGGCTAGCATGATTCCGGGGTCAAAGCGCAACCACCCTACCTTCTGGCGAAGCTTTGGCTTTGCCCTCCAGGGCTTTCGTTTTGCTGTCACGAGCGAGCGCAACATAAAGGTCATGCTGGGAGGCTTCGCTTTCGCCGTCGTATGTGGCCTGTTCCTGGAGATTGACCCCGTACGGTGGGGCGTCATTCTTTTGTGTTGCGGAGCCGTGCTGTGCGCCGAGCTGCTCAACACCGCCATCGAGACCATCGTTGACCTCGTGAGTCCCGAGTATCATCCGCTTGCCGGGCGCGCGAAGGATATCGCCGCTGCCGCGGTTTGGATTTTATGCCTGTTTGTCGGTATTGCGGGGCTTGTCGTTCTTGGGTCCGCCGCAATCGAGAAGTTCTTCTAGAGAGTGATTCCCATGTCTGAGAACAAACCATTCCGTAGTGGCTTTGTCGCCCTCGTCGGTCGCCCCAACGCTGGCAAGTCCACGCTGCTCAATGCCTGCATGGGCGAGAGGCTCGCCATCACCAGCCCCGTCGCGCAGACCACGCGCAAGCGTCTTCGCGCCGTTGTCAACACGCCTGATAGCCAGATCGTGATAGTGGATACCCCGGGCCTCCACAAGCCGAAGGATGCCCTTGGCAAGGAGCTCAACCGTGCGGCGCTCGGCGAGCTCTCCGATGTAGACGTCGTCGCGATGCTTGTTGATAGCACCAAGCCCGTCGGCACTGGTGACGAGTGGGTTGGCGCGCATGTCGACCATGCCCGAGCGCCAAAGATCCTCGTTCTCACCAAGGCCGATCTCACCAAGCCCGAGCAGATGGCGGCTCAGCTGGAGGCCGCTGAGAAGCTCGCGCATTTCGATGACGTCATCGTGACGAGTGCCACGGAGGGCTTTAACGTCGACGCATTCCTCCGTCTCGTGAGCGACAAACTGCCCGAAGGGCCGAAGTGGTTCCCGGAGGGCATGGATTCGGACGCCACGGAGGAGGACCTCGTCAGCGAGTTTATTCGTGAGAAAGTCCTGCTTAACTGCAGGGATGAGGTTCCGCACTCCGTTGCCGTCGTTTGTAACGACATCGTTTGGAAGAAGGATGGGCACGCGAGCGTCTCAGCCACGATCCTTGTCGAGCGCGATGGCCAGAAGGGCATCATCGTCGGCAAGGGCGGTTCGATGATTAAGAAGATCGGCATGACTGCACGTCCCGACATCGAGCGCCTGCTCGGCGGCAAGGTGTTCCTCGAGCTCCGCGTGCAGGTGCGTCCGCAGTGGCGCCGCGACCAGAACGAGATCCGCCGCCTAGGCTATGAGGCGGCGGAATAGCGTGCCACGAGGTCGTTCCAGGCACACCTCTGCCATAGTTATCGACAGGACCAAGCTGGGGGAGAGCGATCTTATCCTCACTCTTCTCGAGCACGATGGCTCCCAGGGGCGCGCGGTTGCGAAGGGCGCGCGCAAGCCCGGGGGCAAGCTCGCGGCACGAGTCCAGCTGTTCTGTGAGCTTGATTTGCTTCTCGCGCAGGGTCGCAACCTCGATGTTGTGGCCGAGGCACAACTTACGAATCCGCATCAAGCCCTTCGCGGCGATCTAGAGCGCGTGAGTGCGGCGAGCGTCGTGTGCGAGGTCGCCAAGCTCACGAGCTTTCCCGACGCTCATGATCCGTTCTTGGCCCCCATTTGCTCTCGAGCCCTACTTGCGTGTGAACAAGCCGCCGATCAAGCGCATCTCGACCTCGTAGTAGGGGCCTATGCGCTCAAGGTTCTCTCCCACCAGGGCTGGAGGCCGGTTTTTGACGAGTGTGTCGCTTGTGGCGACGCCGCGGTGACTCGATTTTCTTGCGCTGCAGGCGGGGCGCTCTGTGAGAGCTGCGCGCGCAGTATTGAAGGAGCGGAGCCGGTGGATGCCGCCACCCTTGGCTGGCTTGCGGCTCTCGTGGGCAGCACGTTCGATCAGCTGCTCGAGGTGCCTGTCGACGTGCAGACTTCCTCCCTGTTGCTCGCCATTTGCCATAGATGGGCTGCAACGCACCTCGAGTCCCGTTTGCGGGCGTTCGAGTTTATGCTCTCCGTCTAGTCGTTTGTTTGACGACCTGCTCTCGCTCGTGGGCGCACGTTACTGATTCGACAGAGTTATCTAACTCGCGCGTTATCGTTTCGCAATATCTTCGTCACCGCTTCTCCACGGTGAAAAATATGCGCAGTCATTCAGATATTGACGGGTCTATCATGCCCATCCGTAATTGAATCCTACTGGATTAGGGGCTTTAATTAATGGAGTTCGTGCTCGACGTTCTGCTTGATGCCGTGAAGGACACTCTCGTCCTCATTCCTTTTCTTTTCGTGACGTACGTCGTCATTAGCCTTCTCGAGCTGTTCGCTGGCGACAAGGCTGCCTCCGCGATTCAGCGTGCCGGTCATGCCGGGCCTGCCATAGGCGCTGTTCTCGGCGTCATTCCCCAGTGCGGATTCTCTGCCGTTGGCGCCATGCTCTACGCGGACCGTTTCGTCACGCTCGGCACGCTTGTTGCCGTCATCCTGTCGACGTCAGACGAGATGCTGCCGCTGCTCGTGGCCGAGCATGTTGACCCTGCTGTCCTCGGCCGTATCCTTCTTAGTAAGGCGGCGATCGGCCTTGTCGCTGGCTTTGCGGTTGATGGAGTCTTGCATCTCCTTGGCAGGGGAGAGCTTGCTGAGCCCGAATCGTTCGAGGCGGAGAATAGCGAAGGGGATGACTTCGATCCGTCGCAATACACCTGCGATTGCGGCTGCGGCGAACCCCTCACTCGCGGCCAGGCTGTCGTATGGGTGCTTATCAACTCCGCTTACCGTACGGCTCAGGTGGTCGCGTTCATCTTCGTCGTCACACTTGTTCTTGGTGGTCTTATTGAGTGGGTAGGGGAGGACGCTATCAGCGCGTTTCTCTCTAGCAACGCCGTGCTAGCGGTGTTCTGCTCCGCACTCGTTGGCATGGTGCCCAACTGCGCTGCGAGTGTCATCGTCACTCAGCTGTATCTCGACGGGGCTCTTGGGCTTGCGCCCATGATGGCGGGCACGCTCGTTGCTGGCGGTGCCGGCTACCTCGTGCTTTTCAGCACGAATGAGGATGCCCGACAGAACGCCGCGATCCTCGGTTTGCTCTACGCAATCGGCGTCGTGTCGGGCCTCGTTATTCTCGGCCTTGGTTTGTAGGGATGCTTGCGAATGGGTCGCGCGCGAATTGCCCTTTGGTTGAGCCTCTAACCACGCTTTCCGGTAAGGGCCGCTGCCGCTTTCCTGCTCACGATATACGGGGCAACACGGCCGAATCCGTAGCAGATCTTCGACAGGAGCCCGGGGGCGCAGGCGGCCCTTCCGCGCGCGAGCGAAACGAGGGCGATGCGGCACACCTCTTCGGGGGTGAGGAATAGCGCCTGGGCGCGAGTGGCCCCATTCTCCGCGACTTCCCAAAATCGGGTGTTGACCGGGCCGGGGCAAAGCGCCATGACCTGCACGCCCCTGGGGGAGAGCTCCTCATGAAGCGCCTCTGAGAGCGAGAGTACGAAGGCCTTCGAAGCGAAGTATGTGCTCATACCAGGTCCGGGCATGACGCCTGCAACGGAGGCGACGTTCATGATTTGGCCGTGACCGTGCGCTGCCATGCGCGAGCCAAATGCATGGCAAAGCTCGAGCGGAGCTATGACGTCGAGCTGAACGAGCTTGCGTTGGCGCTCAAGGTCACTCTCGACGAACTGGGCCGTATAGCCAAGCCCCGCATTGTTCACCAGCAGCTCGATCTCGATTCCAAGAGCGTCCACCTCGGCGACGAGTGTGGCCGGGCCATCGGGTGTTGCGAGGTCTGCGGTTACCGTGCGAACGATGGCTCCTTCGCGAGCCGTCTCGCCGGCGAGGGCCATGAGGGCGTCAGCGTTGCGACCATGGAGGACGAGAGACCAGCCTTTGGCTGCGAGCTGCCTTGCCATTTCGTGGCCGAGCCCGCCCGTTGCTCCCGTGATGAGCGCCCACTTGGCTGCTTCGCTCATGATGAATCACTCCCAATGAATAGATGCCCCAGCCTGTCTTTTCATTATGAGGGACAGATTGGGGCATCGACTAGTGCCGCTTAGGAAACGCGCCTAGCCGTGAGCAGGCGTCTTGGGAGTGGAAATCCTAGCCCTTAGAGGCGCTTTCACGACCGATACGCCGGCATAATTCCCACACCTGAGGGCAAGGACGATGTCATCCGTCGCCTCGGACAAAGGCCGCCGTGCGCTTCCCATGCGGGGCTTGGCCATGTGCGCCTCATACCACACGCGGCAAGGAACGGCGAGGCCGCCCATCCAAGAGAGGCCCTGCTTATTGCACGCGTCTTTAAGGGCGTCAAGGGCCTTGAGCGCGTTCTCGGCGTCTTCGGCGTCATTAGACGCCAGGGCATAGACAAGGCACGTGCTCTCGAGGTTGGCAAGCAAGTCTTCTGCCAATTGCGTGTCGCTGGCTGAGAATATGATGACCACGGCGTCGACCGCTGGTTCACCCTCGAGAGAGTGCAGGACTGTGGGAGGTCTTGTCCCGCCAATCTCCGAGTACGCGCCCAGGGCATCCTCGAAGTCATTTGCCATCAAAGAGGGGAGGGTGCGCGTTTCGCCAACGGTGACAAGCGCGATTCGCTTTGGCAAGCGTGAGCGAGCGACATCTACCATGGTTCTCTCCTCCTCGTCTTTGAAGTATTACAGTATAACTGCGCTTCTGAGCGGCACTTGGTGCGGCGCATCGCCGTTGGATCGCTCGTTCCGGCGGAAAGCCGAGACGGGGGTGGCCTGTTACCCTCTCTCTTAGCGGCTCTAACTTGTGTTCTTGTCGTGCTCACGCCGTATCTGTGCTAATCTTCTACAGGTTTGTAAGTACCCCTCACTTGGACGAACGCTCACACCGGCGTCGATCCCAGTTTAGGGCGAACGAGAGAGAAAGGTGTCATCATGACCATCTCCAAGGAGCGCAAGGCCGAGCTTATCAAGCAGTATGGCAAGAACGAGCAGGACTCCGGTTCCGCCGCCGTTCAGGCCGCCATCCTCACCGATCGCATCCGTGAGCTCACCGAGCACATGAAGTCCCACAAGAAGGACTTCCACACCCGTCGTGGCCTCCTCATGCTCGTCGGTAAGCGTCGTCGTCTCCTCTCCTACATCAAGAAGAACGACATTAACGAGTACCGTGAGCTCATCGCCAAGCTTGGCATCCGCGACAACATCTAATTAGCGGGACCTACGGGGCGCCTCAGGCGCCCCTTTTCATATCGTGTGCCCAAGGGTCTGGGCACGGCGGGCTTGCGCGACGTTGCCGCGCCAGACCAAGCGAGAATGGGATCCACTCGTTCTTGGAGTCCGCAGACGGCCCGTCTGCAACGTGGCAGGCGGAGATAAGGGAAAGAAATGGCAAAGGTTACACACGAGTTTGACCTCTACGGCAAGCACTACGTGCTTGAGACCGGCGAGCTTGCGAAGCAGGCCACGGGTGCCGTTCTCGTCAAGCAGGGTGACTCGACGGTGCTCGTCACCGCCGTCGTCTCCAAGGAGCGCAAGGATTACGACTTCTTCCCGCTCACGGTTGACTTCATCGAGAAGATGTACGCCGTGGGTCGCATCCCCGGCGGCTACCTCAAGCGCGAGGCCCGTCCGTCCGAGAAGGCCACCCTCACCGCTCGCATGATCGACCGTCCGCTGCGTCCGTCCTTCCCGGCCGGCTTCCGCAACGAGGTCCAGGTCGTCGCCACCTCTCTCGTGGCTGACCAGATCAACCCGGTCGACACCATGTGCGTCATGGCCGCTAGCTCCGCCTTCACTGTGGGTGGCGTGCCCTTCGAGGGCCCGCTGGCCTGCGTGCGCATCGGCCGTAACCCCGAGACGGGCGAGTTCATCGTGAACCCGACCTACGAGGAGCGCGACGCCTCCGACCTCGACCTCGAGCTCGCTGGTTCCACCACCTACATCTCCATGCTCGAGGCTTCCGCCGACGAGATCTCCGAGGACGATATGCTCGCCGCCATGGCCTTCGGCCAGGAGGCCATTGCCGCCTTCTGCGAGGAGCAGGAGAAGTTCTTCGCCAAGTACGAGGAGACCAACGGCCCGATCGTCAAGCGCGAGTACGTCTATGACGAGCCTGTCGCCTACGTCCACGACAAGGTCTTTGCCCACTATGACGAGATGAGCGCCGCCCTCAAGGACGCCGACAAGCTCTCCCGCATTGGTAAGGTCGAGCAGCTCAAGGCCGCCATCAAGGACGAGTTCACGCCCGAGGAGCAGGCCGAGTACAGCCGCGAGATCCCCGTCGAGCTCAAGAGCCTCGAGAAGCACGCCATGCGCATCATGGTCGTCGAGACCGGCGAGCGCGTCGACGGCCGTGCCGCAGACGAGATTCGTCCGCTCATGGTGAAGCCCGACTACCTGCCGCTGGTTCACGGCTCCGGCCTCTTCCAGCGCGGTCAGACCCAGGTCCTGTCCGTCTGCACCCTCGGCATGCTCAACGAGTGGCAGCGCCTTGACACCATCGAGCCGGTCGACGGCAAGCGTTACATCCACCACTACAACTTCCCGCCTTACTGCACTGGTGAGACCGGCCGCATGGGCAGCCCGAAGCGTCGCGAGATCGGCCACGGCAACCTCGCCGAGCGCGCGCTTCTCCCGGTGATCCCCTCCGAGGAGGAGTTCCCCTACACCATTCGCGTCGTCTCCGAGGTCATGGAGTCCAACGGCTCTTCCTCGATGGCGTCTACCTGCGGCTCCACGCTCGCCCTCATGGACGCCGGCGTGCCCCTGAAGCGCCCCGTCTCCGGCATCGCCATGGGCCTCATCCAGGAGGAGGGCAAGACCGTCGTCCTGTCTGACATCCAGGGCCTCGAGGACTTCCTCGGCGACATGGACTTCAAGGTGACCGGCACCGAGCGCGGTATCACCGCCATGCAGATGGACAACAAGGCCACCGGCCTCACGCCTGAGATCCTGACCCAGGCCCTGCACCAGGCTCACGAGGGCCGCGCCTTCATCCTGAAGGCCATGCTCGACGAGATCCCCGCTCCTCGCGAGACCCCGAAGGACACCGCTCCGCAGATCATCACCATCCAGATCCCGACCGACAAGATCCGTGACGTCATCGGCTCTGGTGGCAAGGTCATCCGCGGTATCCAGGACGACACGGGCGCCACGATCGACATCCAGGAGGACGGCAACGTCTTCATCGCTGGCACTGATGGTGCTGCCGAGGATGCCGCCGCCCGCATCAAGGCCATCGTCAAGGTCCCCGAGGTGGGCGAGGAGTACGTGGGCCGCGTCGTCGGCATCCAGCCCTTCGGCGCCTTCGTCGAGCTACTTCCCGGCAAGGACGGCTTGCTTCACATCTCTCGCGTTGCCCAGGGTCGCGTTGACAAGGTCGAGGACGTCCTCTCCGTCGGCGACGAGGTCAAGGTCCGCGTCCTCGAGGTCGACGAGAAGGGCAAGATCAGCCTTGATCGCATCGACAAGCCCGAGGCTCCCGCTGGCTCCAAGCCCGCTTCCCACCACGAGTGCAAGCGCGAGGAGAGAGGCGAGCGCAAGCCGCGCCGTCACCCCGGCGACAACGGTAACGCCGGTCGCGCACCGCGTCGTCACCACGAGGGCTAATCGTATGAATTGCGGACGTTAGACGGATTAATTCCTGGTTGACACCGCATGTGAAGGGAGGGTCCTCTTCTGGGACCCTCCCTTCGCTGTTATAATTACTTGGTTGCAGGAGGCGCGTTCGACGCCTTCTCCCCACACTCATGAAGACGCGGCTTCGCCGCTATACCTTTTCAGTCCATAGACCAAGGAGGAATTCCTCACATATGTCAAAGACCCCGACGCTCAAGATCATCCCGCTTGGCGGCCTTGATGGCATCGGAAAGAACATGACGGCGTTCGAGTGCGGCGATGACATGGTCCTCGTCGATGCTGGCCTTATGTTCCCCGATGATGATCAGCCTGGAATCGACCTCGTCCTTCCTGACTACACCTATGTCCTCGAGAACGAGGAGAAGCTCCGCGGCATCGTTATCACTCACGGCCACGAGGACCACACGGGTGCGCTCCCGTACCTCCTTATGGACCTCACGCGCAAGGTGCCCATCTTCTCGAGCAAGCTCACGCTTGGCATGATCGAGGGCAAGCTCGCCGAGCACAACATCAAGAGCCCGAAGTTCCGTGAGGTCACTGATGGCTCCAGCATCAGTCTCGGCTGCTTTACGCTCCAGTTCTTCGCGATGACGCACTCGATCCCCGGCGCGCTCGGTCTCTATATCAAGACGCCTGCCGGCACCGTCATGCACACGGGCGACTTCAAGCTTGACCAGACTCCCATCGATGGCGTCACGCCCAACTACAACGCCATCAACAAGTTTGCTAAGCAGGGCGTCGACCTGCTGCTTTCTGATTCCACGAACGCCAACATCCCTGGCTTCACCCCCAGCGAGGCCACGGTGGGCGCCGCGCTCAGGCACATTATCAAGAACGCCCCCGGTCGCGTTTTCGTCGCGAGCTTCTCCAGCCACATCCACCGTCTCCAGCAGGTCTGCGATGCCGCCACTGCGGTCGGCCGCAAGGTCGTCGTGACCGGTCGTTCCATGGTGACTAACACCAAGATCGCCCGCCAGCTCGGCTATCTCAAGATTGCGGACGAGGACATCCTGGATGCGTTCGAGCTCCGCGATATCCCCGATGACAAGATCGTCGTTCTCTGCACCGGTAGCCAGGGCGAGCCCCTCTCTGCGCTCGCCCGCATGGCGAATGGCGAGCACAAGAGCCTCTCCATCTGCGAAGGCGACACCGTCATCATCTCCGCCACGCCCGTTCCCGGTAACGAGAAGAGCGTTCAGGGCATTATCAACTCGCTGTCCAAGATCGGCTGCGAGGTGTTCGATAAGTCAAACGCCGTCGTGCACGTTTCTGGCCACGGTCGCCAGGAGGAGCTTAAGCTCATGCTCGCCATGGTGCATCCGCGCAACTTCATGCCGGTCCACGGCGAGGCCGTCCACCTTCGCGCTCACGCGAAGCTCGCGGAATCCGTAGGTGTTCCCCGCGAGAACATCTGGCTGCTCGACAACGGCGACTCTCTCCAGATGCGCGATGGCAAGGTCACGCTTGGCCCCAGCGTCGATTCCGGCATAATCTACGTTGACGGCCTTCGTATCGGTGATACTGACCCCGTCGTTCTTCGCGACCGTCAGAAGCTCGCCCAGGATGGAATTGTCACCTGCGTCGTCATGCTCAAGAGCCGCTCTCTCAAGGTCGCTGATGTCGATGTCTCCAGCCGCGGCGTCTCGTTCTCGAGCGATGACGAGCTCCTTGCCGGAATCGAGGACCTTGTTCGCTCCACGGTTGATAAGAACAACCAGGGCAGCCCTTCTGTCGACGTCCTTCGCAAGGCTGTCCGCAACTCGCTCACGAATTACCTCTGGTCCAAGACCCACACTCGCCCGATGATCATTCCGGTCGTCATGGAGGTCTAGCCCCGCATGCCCGCGAAACGCAGCTCAAACGCACAACAGAACAGAAGCTCGCAGAGGGGGCCCGCTTCGGCGGGCGCCTCTTCCGGTATGGCAAACGACCTCGTCGGCGTCATCATCATTGTCGTCGCGGTCGCGATGATCGCCGCGCTCGTCTCCACGAGCGATGCGATCCTCACTCGTGCCGTGGCGGAGGGTCTGCGCCTTGGCTTTGGCGAGGGTGCGCTTCTCGTGCCGATCGCGCTCATCCTCTTTGCCGTAACGATGTTCCTCCCTACGGATTCCTCAATCGTCGCGCGCGTGGCCGCTGGCCTCGCAATGGTCGTGCTCTCGGTTCTTTCGATGCTGTCCATCCTCTCTCCCGGTGCCGCCGCGAGCGCGGATGCGGTCCTTTCCGCTGACGTTGCCATTGCATATGGCGGCTATGTCGGGTCGGGTGTCGCTTGGGTCCTGCTTACGTTTATGGGGCAGGTCGTTGGCATGGTCCTCCTCGTGGGACTCGCCATCTGCGGCCTCGTGGTGTGCGGCTTCTCTATCTCGAAGCTCGCCCTTCGTATCCAGCGCTCCATGGGAATTGCTGCCGATAAGTTCGTCGCAGCTCGTGAGAGGGGAGCGACTCGTCGTCGCACCGAGCGCGCGAATCAGGCTCAGGCATCCTGGGTCGAGGACGAACCGTGGGAAGTCTCTCCTGAGCCTGAGGTGCCGCCTGCGGAAGAGCCTGCGACATCGTTCATCGGTTCTCGCAAGACGTCCGTCCTGCGTCGCGGCTCATCCTCCCCTGATCACGTCGATCACGCCACGGCAACGATGCCCCTGGGTGTCGCTTCCGAGCCTGAGCCCAAGACCTCGGTGCTACGTCGCAAGCGCCACCCCAAGCTAGATATCGAGGGCGAGCGTCCCGCTGGCGGCGTTATGCCCGTTGCCGGCGTTAAGGAGGAGCTTGCTCCCGCTGAGACCGCCGCTGCTTCCGGTGACGTCGTGTCGTCCTCTGCCGATCCGACCATCTGGGACGCTCCCTTTGACGAGGATGAGGCCAAGTCTCCTGCGAATGCGGCCTCCGCGACCGCTGTCCCGTCGTTTCTCATTGATACGGCCGCCAAGGCCGGCGCCGACGTGGACGCGTACAGGAAGACCAAGGAGGCCGCTTCTCTTTCAAAGCCAAAGTCCGGCAGGGGGTCTCGCAAGCATGTCGCCGCGGCTCCCGATTCCCCGTCGCGCCCGGGTGACGCGTCGGACGATTTCACGTTGCCACCGCTTTCGCTCCTTTCGAGTAACCCGAATTCTGCCAGCTCCGCAAGCACGGATGCCGAGCTCGAGCGTACGGCGAGGCGCCTGCAATCGACGCTCGAGGAGTTCGGCCTTACGAGCCGCGTCTCTGGTTGGACGGCAGGCCCTCTTGTCACGACCTTCAAGATCGAGATGGGCGAGGGCGAGCGCGTCAACAAGATCACGAATCTGCAGGATGATATCCAGCTCTCGCTTGCGTCAGAGTCCGTCCGTATCTTTGCGCCTATCCCGGGTACGTCGCTTGTGGGCATCGAGATTCCCAACAAGAAGCGTCAGAACGTCTGCCTTGGTGACGTTCTCCCGTATGCGCAGGGTGGGCCCCTCGAGTTTGCGATCGGAAGAGACTCAGAGGGCGCGCCGGTCGTCGCGGACCTTGCGCGCATGCCGCATATGCTTGTCGCTGGTACCACGGGCTCTGGTAAGTCGGTGCTGATCAACGCGATCATCATGTCGCTTATCATGCGCACCACGCCCGAGCAGGTGCGTCTGATTCTCGTCGACCCCAAGCGCGTCGAGTTCTCCTGCTATGCGGGTCTTCCGCACCTGTATGTGCCTGTCGTGACCGAGCCCAGGCAGGCTGCGAGCGCTCTGCAGTGGGCCGTCACCGAGATGGATCGTCGCCTCAAGGTCTTCGAGAGGGCCGGCGCGCGCGACGTGAAGGTCTACAACAAGATGGTCGAGGACGGCAAGTTCGCCGACATGGAGAATCCGCCCAAGCCGATGCCGTACCTCGTCATCGTTATCGACGAGTTGAGTGATCTCATGATGGTTGCCGGCAAGGACGTCGAGGCCTCGATCGTCCGTATCGCGCAGCTGGCTCGCGCGGCGGGCATTCACCTTGTGCTGGCCACGCAGCGTCCCTCGGCAGACGTCGTCACGGGCCTTATCAAGTCGAACGTTGACACGCGCGTTGCCCTTAAGGTCTCGTCTTCCATTGACTCTCGCGTCATTCTCGATCAGACCGGTGCGGAGAGGCTTATGGGTAGGGGAGACATGCTCTTCCGCAAGAGTGGGGGCGTCCTTCGTCGTGTCCTTGGCGCCTACGCCAGTGACGATGAGATTGAAAACGTTGTCTCCTTCATTCGCGACCAGCGTGAGCCTGAGTATCATGCCGAGATTCTATCTGCGGTTGCGCCTGCTGCAGCGGGTGGAGCCGCTACCGCGGAAGGCATGGAGGACGACGATCCCCTCGTGTGGGAAGCCGCCCAAGTTGTTGTGGACTCTCAGCTAGGTTCCACAAGTGGCCTTCAGAGACGGCTTAAGGTGGGGTACGCTAGGGCCGGAAGAATTATGGATAACCTCGAGCAGAAGGGCATCGTTGGTCCCCCGGATGGTTCAAAGCCCCGAGAGGTCCTCCTTGATGCCGATGGACTCGAAGAACTTAGGGCTGCCGAGGCGGCCTATAGGGAGGTGTAGATAGGCCAGTGGCTCGTTATCGTTATGCCGAGATTCTTTACAATCGTCGCAGGCAGCTGCGCCTCTCGATCCCGCAAGCGGCCAAGGTGCTTCGCATGCGCGAAAGCGTGCTTGAGGCGTTCGAGGCCGGCGACTTCGATCATCTTCCCGCTCTAGGCTATGCCCAGGGCATGGTTTCTAGCTATGCGAGATACCTTGGCCTTGACTCTCGCGAGATCAGTGAGCTCTATGAGCGCGAACACGCCGAGTATGTCGCCGGCGTTACCGGTCGAGCCCCTTCTGGTCTTGCAAGCCTTTCAGACGAGCCCTCTTATAAGGGCGCGGCTTCGGCCACGAACATCATCAAGCCCGTCTCGATGACTCCGCCGTCGCTTCCGTCTGCTCAAGATGATTCTGCCGGTATGCCGCGTGCTCGCTATGACTATCGTTCCGAGTATTCCTCTCGTGGTAATTCGTACGTTTCTCGTACTCAGCCCGGGACTTCTCGATACGGGCAATCCGTATACGCTGGATATCGTGGTTCGCAGGAACAGGACCGTCGCTATACGCGGCGCGATCCCAACGAGCCTGATCGCGATCGTCGAGCTCGTGAGGCCGGCTATGCAAGGCGCTCCCGTGGAGACGGGGAGTCCTACGGCTCATCGTATGGGTCTTCTAGATACACCGGTCGGGGTGGGAGCTCTCGTGGTCGCGCGCTTCCCGGTGGAGACGTGACCACTCGTCGCGTGAATGCTGGCCAGTATCGCGATGACCTTCGCTTTGACTCTGAGGCGCGTCCATATCGTCCTTCTTCCACGCGTGCGGGCCGTGAGGGCTCTCGCAATGTGCCCACGCCCGAGCGCCCCAATGTTAAGAGGCGCCCTCAGCCCAATCGCTCTCGCGATCTCCGCTCGCGCAACAATCAGCCGCAGGCTAGCGGCTTCGCCGGCTTCATCCAGGCCTTCACCTCGGATCCGAGGCGTGTTGTCGCGCTCATCGCGATTGCCCTGGCTGTTGTTCTGATCATTATCATCTCTTCTTCGGTTCGCTCGTGTGCCTCCTCGAAGAACGATAACGGCAAGGTCGATGTGGTAACTGCCGTCACCTCTGACGCCGCTCAGGCTGCGACTACCGCTTCGACGCTTGAGCAACAAGTTCTCTCTGACGCTGCGGAGAGGAAGGCTGCGTCGAGCGCGGCCGCCGCCTCTCAGGAGACCAAGGTCGCGGTTTCAGTGGATGAAGGTGCGACGACATGGGTTGAAATCACCTGTGACGGCGAGCAGAAGGTGGCAGAGTCCATCACGGGGGCTTGGTCTGAGGAGTATACGGTCACGAAGAACATCGAGATTCGCGTGAGCGACCCGAGCGTCGTCACCGTGACGAAGAATGGCGAGCGCCAGATCTTTGGCAGCAAGAGTGCGGGCGTGTCCTCCGTCACGATTCAGGGCACGGATCCTTCCGCGGCTACGACGGCGTCAACTACGGCTTCTGCTGGTTCTTCTGACGATGACTCGGATTCTTCCGAGGATTAGCGTCTATTCAATTTCGTATTCACTACCTGGGCTGTCGCCCCGAAGGGATGCCATATGGCAAAGGATTCAAGTTTCGACGTTGTCTCCACCGTTGACATGCAGGAGGTCGACAACGCCTATCAGCAGACCGCTCGCGAGCTAACGCAGCGTTATGACCTGAAGGGTTCCGGTGCTTCCATCGAGCTTTCGAAGGCCGATGCCATCGTGACCGTCAACGCCCCGGCCGATTTTGTCGCAAAGCAGGTTATCGACGTTTTCAACGGGCGCCTCGTTAAGCGTCAGGTCGATCTCAAGAGCTTGAGCTGGGATAAGCCCCAGGCCGCCTCGGGCGGTAGCGTTCGCGTCGTTGGCCATATCGTCCAGGGTATTGACAAGGAGTGCGCGAAGAAGATTTCGAAGGATATTCGCGATCTTAAGCTCAAGGTGAAGGCTACTGTCGAGGACGATAAGCTTCGTGTGACGAGTGCTTCCAGAGACGCGCTCCAGGAGGTAATCGCCTTCCTTCGCGACCAGGACTACGGCATTCCCCTTCAGTTCAACAACTATCGCTAGAATGAGCGCGCGTCCCGGACATTTATCCGGGGCGTTCTATCAGTTGGACGTAGAGACGAGAAACGACTGCTGACTCCTTTTATGCGGCGTAGGCCGTCGGGAGTCTTTTGCAAGAAAGGCATCGTATGACGATGAGCAATGTCAATGAGGCTGACGCCCCCCTGATTCTTTTCGTAACGCTCGGGTGTGCGAAGAACGAGGTCGACACTGACCGTATGCGCAGCCTCCTGCTGCGAGCCGGTTATGGAGAGGCCTATGACGTGGCCGATGCGGATGCGGTCATCGTTAACACCTGCTCCTTCCTCGCAAGTGCTGCCTCTGAGAGCATCGAGCGTACGCTTGAGCTTGCCGAGGCTGCCCGCGAGGGCGTTCGCGAGCGTCCCATCGTCATGTGCGGGTGCGTCCCCTCAAGATACGGAGACGATCTTCCTGCCGAGCTCCCCGAGGTCGCGGCTTTCGTTCGAGCGGATGCCGAGGACGGGATCGTGGGGGTCATTGATGGTGTCCTGGGCAGAGAATCCCTCGTCCCGGCTGCCGAGGGCTCCGCTGCCGGCCCGCTTGACGAGCCGCTCCGTACCGTTGAGGGCGCAAGCGCGTACATCAAGATCTCTGATGGATGCGACCGTTTCTGCTCCTTCTGCGCGATTCCCTATATTCGCGGACGCTATGCCTCGAGGCCTTATAGCGAGATCGTCGCTGAGGTCAAGGCTCTTGCGGAGCAGGGTGTTAGGGAATTCGTTCTCATTGGCCAGGATACGGGCATTTGGGGCAAGGACCTCGGCGAGGACGACACCCTTGCGAGCCTCCTTGTGCGCCTTGCAGAGGTCGTAAGGCCGTACGGCGCATGGTTGCGCGTCCTGTATCTCCAGCCTGAGGGAATGACCGACGAGCTTATTGCTGCGATTCGGGATACGCCCGAGGTTCTCCCGTATATTGACATGCCCATCCAACACTGCAACGCTCGCGTGCTCAAGAGCATGAACCGTTCCGGCAGCGCCGAGGAGTACTCCGAGCTGTTCGCACGTCTTCGCCGCGAGATTCCCGGTATGGTTCTGCGCACGACCGGTATAGCTGGATTCCCCGGAGAGACCGACGACGAGTTTGAGGAGCTTGTCGAGTTCATCTCCAAGGAGGAGTTCGATTACACCAGCGTCTTTGCCTATTCGCCCGAAGAGGGCACGCGCGGCGCCGAGATGGACGGTCAGGTTGACGAGGAGACGAAGCTCGAGCGTACACAGCGCCTGATTGACATCGCGGAAGAGCTTGGTTTCTCCGCGACGGCGAGCCACGTCGGCGAGGTTGTCGACGTTATCATCGACGGCGTCGACACGGACGGAGACGAGCCCGAGCTCATTGGTCACGCTTGGTTCCAGGCTCCCGATTGCGACGGCGCGGTTCACATTCCGGAAGGGGAGGCTTCCGTCGGAGACGTTGTTCGTGTGCTGCTGACCGAGGCTTTCTGTTACGAACTTGAGGGCGAGATCGTGCCTTCTGACGAGGAGGCCTAAATGGCTGACGTCAAGAAAGGCCATTCCATCTGGACTCCCGCTAACATCGTCACCTGCATTCGAGTCGTCTTCGTTCCCGTTTGGCTTCTCATGGCCGAACTTCTTGGCGGTAAGGTGCCCACCGAGGGTATTTCCTGGGGCATGTTTGCGGTATTTGTCGCGTTCTGCCTCCTTTCCCTTACCGACAAGCTCGACGGATACCTCGCGAGGAGTCGCAACGAGGTGACCACCTTCGGTAAGTTCCTCGATCCGATTGCCGATAAGCTCGTCGTCATCGTTTCTCTCTGCTACCTGCTTGAACGCGGTGAGCCTGTTACGTGGCCGCTGCTCGTAATCGTGTCGCGAGAGTTCCTCGTTAGCGGCCTTCGCATGGTCGTTGCTTCCAAGGGAGTTGTTATCGCCGCAAGCGACCTTGGCAAGTGGAAGACCGCCACCACCATGGGAGCCATTTGCACCAATCTTCTGGCGCTTGCGCTGCCTGCGGACACGATTCTGCATACCGTGCTTATCTATCTTGCCTATGCAGCCCTGTTTGTCGCCGTGCTTCTCACGATCTGGAGTGGCGTGGACTATTTCATGAAGGCGTGGGGTTCTCTTGTCGATGAGGAGCCTGCTGATGAGGTGGGCGCTGAATCTTCACCTCTGACCTGGGATGACGTCACCAAGAAGGCTGAGGGCGTTCTTGAGGCCGCTCGTGCAAAGGGCCTCACTATTGGCACTGCCGAGAGTTGCACTGGAGGTCTTGTCGAGGGTGCCCTCACAGCTATCCCTGGTTCGTCTGATGTCGTCATGGGTGCCGTGGGAAGCTATGCTTGCTCAGTCAAGGAGGCACTGCTCGGCGTTTCGCATGAGACCCTCGAACGCGTGGGTGCGGTTTCTTCTGAGTGCGCGTCTGAGATGGCTGCTGGAGCGCGACGCGCGCTTGATTGCGATGTGGCGGTTAGCGTGACCGGCATTGCTGGCCCGGGAGGCGCTGTTCCCGGTAAGCCCGTGGGCCTAGTTTGGTTTGGCCTCTCGTTCGGTGACAAGGTGCGTGCGGTTAGCGAGGTCTTCGAGGGGGATCGAGACCAGGTTAGGCTTCAGTCCGTCATGCGTGCGCTCGAGCTCGTCTCTGAGGCTCTATAGTTCGCTTTGAAGGCCGTGTCTCCTAATCACACTCTGGTCAACCTTAATTCTGTGGTTTGTAAGGTTTGCCATTTGGGCTCAATAAGGCGCCGTTCGTAGATTCGCGGGCGGCGTCTTTCTGTCTTCATGATGACTCTGAGCTTGGGTGTCATGTTTCTGTCTGAGGGTTGCAAGGTAATGTCTGGTTTCCCCGTTATACGCTTTCCCCGTTCTGTTGACCACGAACGAACGTTCGCGTACTATATGGAGGACGACAATGGAAGGGAACGAGGAAATGGCAAAGTCCAGCGGTACGTCTCGCGAGATTCATGCGCCCACCACGGGCAAGGCTCGCGAGGAGATGATCGAATCCACAACTGCGGAGATCGAGAAGAAGTTTGGCAAGGGCGCAATCATGAAGTTCGGTGATGGCGGCCCAGACCTCCACGTTGATGCCATTCCCACTGGCTCCATTGCCCTTGACGCCGCGCTTGGCATCGGCGGCGTTCCGCGTGGTCGCATCATTGAGATTTATGGTCCTGAGTCCTCTGGTAAGACCACCCTTTCCCTTGAGATCCTTGCGGAGGCTCAAGCCATGGGCGGCGTCGTTGCCTTTATCGACGCGGAGCATGCTCTTGATCCTGGCTATGCCGCCCGCATTGGCGTTGATATCGACGAGGTCCTGATCTCCCAACCGGATACCGGTGAGCAGGCGCTTGAGATTTGCGACATGCTTGTCAGGTCTGGTGCGATTGATGTCGTAGTCGTCGACTCCGTCGCCGCCCTTGTTCCCAGGGCTGAGATTGAGGGCGAGATTGGCGATACCACGGTTGGCCTTCAGGCTCGTCTTATGAGCCAAGCGCTTCGTAAGCTTGCCGGTTCTCTCTCCAAGTCGAACACGACCTGCATTTTCATCAACCAGCTTCGTGAGAAGATTGGCGTCATGTTCGGTAACCCCGAGACAACGCCGGGTGGCCGCGCTCTCAAGTTCTTCTCTTCCGTCCGTATGGATATCCGTCGTGTTGACTCCATCAAGCAGGGCGGCGATATCATCGGCAACCGCGTTCGCGTTAAGGTCGTCAAGAACAAGGTCGCATCTCCGTTTAAGGTTGCTGAGTTTGACATCATGTATGGCACGGGCATCTCGAAGGAAGGCTCGATTCTTGACCTTGGCGTCGAGAAGAACGTCATTAATAAGTCTGGCGCCTGGTATACCTACGAGGGCGAGCGCCTTGGACAGGGTCGAGAGGCCGCCAAGGAGATGCTCCGTAGCCACCCGGATCTGCGCGAAGAGATCGAGAATCGCGTGAGGGTTGCCGTGGGCCTTATTGACGCCCCAGAGGAGGATTCTCCTGAGGCCACCTCGCCTGAGGCTGACAGTGCCGAGTAGTCGCGCTCGTAAGGCCATCAAGCCGGGGGAGCCGCATGAGCATCATGCGTCCTCCGGCTTTTGTTGGTCTGCGACCTATCCAGACAGAGCAGCTGCCCTGGGCCAGCGTATGCCCATGGTGATAGTCGCCTCAGAGGGTTTCGATGACCTATATATTCCTGTGCCCGTGGCCAGGAAGCTTGAATCAGCGGATTCCCAAGAGCCGCAGAGCCTTGCTGAGCTCATGTATATGATTCGCGAGCTTGGGGATACCTGTGCCTGGGAGCGCTTGGTCGACATGGTTTCTCGCAGGGAATATTCGTCCAAGGAGGCCGAGGACAAGCTCGTTAGAGATGGCTTTACGCGTGACTGCGCGCGTCGTGTTATCGAAAAGGCAATCACTCTCAGGATTATCAATGACGAGAGGTTTGCAGGCTCCTTTATTCGCATGAAGCTATCTGCTGGCTGGGGGCCAGTTCGTATCGAGCGCGAGCTTGCGCATCGTGGCGTAACGTTGTCTGACGTCGCTGGCTGGCCTGAGGAGTTTCTTGATGACGAGAGCCCTGAGGACCGCGCTCTCGAACTCCTCGAGCGAAAGCGTATCCCTGAGAAGAATCCATACCAGAAGCTCGTGAGGTTCCTCTGCTCTAAGGGGTATCCAATTTCCGTTTGCACGTCTGTCGTTTCAGATTATTTGTCCAGAGCTCGAGAAGATGGCGCGTTTTAATTCCACTTAAGACAGATCGCGCCATTCATGGCATTTGCGACGAGCTGCGGGTGTCATGCACAGCATTTGCGGCGAGCTGCGGCCATCCGCTTTCGCACTTGTTCGCACTTGATGGGGGACGTTACATAACGTTGACTGATTATTCGGTTAACCATAAAATAGAACAACCATTTGGGTTTATCCCGTCCGCCGGCATAATCGCGGCAGACGTACTCTTTGTTCATGTACCTGCGATGTTCGCATAAGCATAGACGCCGGGATTCGCTCGGATGGTGGGCTCTGTCTCATTGTGGGACGGTTTCCTGAACACCCTCGCCAAACGTTTTCCTAGGAGTCACTATGGGCATCGAGATTGTCGTTATCGCAGCGCTTGTTGCGCTCGCAATTGGTTTTGCAATTTCGCACTTCGTCGTCAACGGCCAGAATTCCGCTCGAGTACAGGATGCGAATCGTCAGGTTTCCGAGGCCGAGGAGAAGGCTAAGCAGATTACCCACGATGCAGAGCGTCAGGCTGAGACCACGAAGAAGGAGGCTGTTCTCGCCGCTAAGGAGGACATCCTCAAGCAGCGCCAGGCCGCCGAGGCTGAGGAGAAGCAGCGCAAGAGCGAGCTTCGTACCATGGAGAGCCGCATCATGCAGCGCGAAGAGTCTCTTGACCGCCGCAATGACGCTCTTGACCGTCGTGAGCACCAGCTCTCTAGCCAGGCCGGCCAGCTTGACCGCCGCCAGTCTGACCTTGACGAGCTCATGAAGCAGCAGACCACCGAGCTCGAGCGTATTGCCGCCCTTTCCACTGACGAGGCACACAAGGAGCTTCTCGATCGCGTCCGCAAGGATACTGTCCGCGAGGAGGCGCAGATTCTTCGCGAGAGTGAGCAGCGTGCCCGCGCCCAGGCGGACAAGACCGCTCGCGAGATCGTCACCACTGCCATTCAGCGTTGTGCTGCCGATCAGGCCGGTGAGGTCACGGTAACCACGGTTCACATTCCTTCCGATGACCTCAAGGGCCGCATCATCGGTCGCGAGGGTCGAAACATTCGCACTTTCGAGCAGGTCTCCGGTGTTTCTCTCGTGATTGACGATACGCCTGAGACGGTGCTTCTCTCCAGCTTTGAGCCCGTTCGCCGCGAGACGGCTCGCGTTGCTCTCGAGAACCTTATCGCAGATGGCCGCATCCACCCCGCCCGCATCGAGGAGATGTATAAGAAGGCGGAGACTCTCGTGCAGCAGAGGGTTCAGGAGGCTGGTGAGCAGGCAGCTTTCGACGCTGGGATCCATGATCTTCACCCTGAGATCGTAAAGACCCTCGGTGCTCTCCGCTATCGCACTTCCTTTGGACAGAATGTCCTCTCGCACTCCAAGCAGGTCTCTGAGCTTTGCGGCATCATGGCTTCTGAGCTCGGTCTCGACCCGACGCTTCCCAAGCGCGCCGGACTTCTCCACGACATCGGCAAGGCGATCGACCATGAGGTTGAGGGACCTCACGCCGTTATCGGCGCGGATCTTGCCCGCCGTTATGGCGAGCGCCCTGAGGTCGTACACGCTATCGAGGCTCACCACGCAGACGTTGAGCCCAACACCATCCTTGATCAGCTCGTGATGGCCGCTGACGCAGTTTCCGCCGCTCGTCCCGGTGCTCGCCGCGAGAGCGCTGAGACCTACATCAAGCGTCTCCAGAAGCTCGAGGAGATTTCGAACGCCCATGAGGGCGTTGAGCGTACCTATGCCATGCAGGCCGGTCGTGAGCTTCATGTCATGGTACAGCCCGAGAAGATCTCTGACGCTGAGGCCACGGTGCTTGCCCATGACATCGCCAAGCAGATCGAGGACGAGATGGAGTATCCCGGTCAGGTCCGCGTCGTTGTCATTCGCGAATCTCGCGCTGTCGACGTTGCCAAGTAGACGTCATTTACCATCGAATGGCTGAAGATAGAACAGATTTCGTGAGCGGGGGGGCCTCGAAGGGGACTCCCTCGCTCGCTGATTTCGTTGCAAGCGTTTCGGGGGATTCTGCCATTAGGGTTGAAGAGTCCCTGGGCAACGGCTTCGTCAGGCTTCGTGTCGGCGAGGCGGAGCGAAGGCAGGCGAAGCATGACATTCGCTGTGCCGAGGACGTTGTCATTGAGATGCTTCGCAACTCTCGTGACGCCGGTGCCCACACCATATTCGTAGCTACAAATCGCGAAGGTGACGAGCGTAGCATCGTCATGATTGACGATGGCTCTGGTCTTCCTGATTCCATGCGCAAGAAGATTTTCGATGCGCGCGTTACATCCAAGCTCGATTCTGTGCATATGGACAGATGGGGCGTGCACGGAAGAGGCATGGCCCTGTTCTCCATTCGTGAGAATTCTAAGAGCTCCGATGTCATGGCTTCTGGCGTGGGGCTCGGTTCTTCCATTCGTGTTGTCTCGGACACGACGGCTTTAACCGAGCGCAAGGATCAAAGTACGTGGCCGACTATTGGACGCGGAGACGAAGGCGAACCTCGACTTCGTGGTCCCAAAAACATAATTCGAACGAGCTGCGAATTTGCGTTGGAAGAGCGTGGCGTGTGCGAAGTGTATCTCGGATCTGCGGCAGAGGTACTTGCCACTATGCGCGCGCTTACCAATGAATCGCCGGATCGCTCTCGCCTCCTATTCGTAGATGATATCGATGAGGTTAGAGTGATTGATCGTCCTGCTGTTGCTGGGGATGCCCATGAGCTCGCTTCTATCGCCGAATCACTTGGGCTCTACATTTCGGAGCGGACTGCCCACCGCATACTAGCCGGTCAAATTAAGCCTCTCAGATCGGTCGCAAATAGGCTTACTCATCAGGGTGGCACCCCTGGTCCAAAGGAAATCGATCTTACGCGCGATCGTAGGGGCCTTCGTATTTCTAAAGACGACACCGAGGAATTCGCGCGTATTATGGAGCGTGACTTCTCGTTATTGTCTGAGCGCTATTACCTCGCCCTTGCTGGTGATCCGAGGATTAGCGTCTCGCATGATAAGGTAGTCGTAACGTTTGACCTTGAAAAAGAAGACTGACGCGGCAAATCCTGCGCGTTTCATCGCAGTTCCATCACTAACTATCACAGCACAACAGCACTCGAATTATTCCAGTACACGACAGGAGCTTTACCCATGGACTACCTAAAGGTCTCGAGCAAATCGTCTCCCGCCTCTGTTGCGGGTGCCATTGCAGGTATGGTGAAGGATGGCGTGCCGGTCAATATCCAGTCTGTGGGTGCCGGCGCTGTTAACCAGGCTATCAAGGCCGTCGCAATTGCGCGTGGATTCTTGATTCCTACCGGCTATGACATCTCCTGCGCCCCGACTTTCTCCGATATTGACATTGACGGCCAGAGTCGCACGGCAATTCGTATTGCAATTTATGTTCATAGGCTTACTCCTGCGGATGCCACTTGCATCGAGCAGGGCGCTGGATCGGTGGTTGCGTAGTGGAAGCTTCTCGTTCTCTTGCTGGTCTTACGTATCACGTTAAGACCTTCGGATGTCAGATGAACCTTCATGACTCTGAGCGCGTTTCTGGCGTGCTTGGGTCGTGCGGCTGTATCGAAGTTGCCTCGCCCGATGAGGCGGATATCGTCGTCTTTATGACTTGTTGTGTTCGCGAGAAGGCGGATACCCATCTGTACGGCCAGGTTTCTGCCATGGTGAGCGCTCCGGTGCCGCCGAGTGGGCGTAGGCTTGTCGCCATTGGCGGCTGTATCGCCCAGAGAGATGGCGAGAATATTCGTAAGCACATGAAGAACGTCGACGTGGTCTTTGGCACTCGGGCCATCTCCAGTCTTCCCGAGCTGCTCGTTGGTGCGCTTGAGAGTAATGGCAAGTCTGTTCAGGCGGACGTGAGCGAGGATGACCCTGGCTTTTCCAGCGACCTCCCGAGCAGGCGTGAGACTCCTTGGCATGCTTGGGTTCCCATTATGACGGGCTGCAACAACTTCTGCAGTTACTGCATCGTGCCGTATGTCCGTGGCAGGGAAAGGGATCGCGTTTTCGAGGATATTGTCGACGAAGTAAGTCGCCTTCGTGAAGATGGTGTTCGCGAAGTCTGTCTTCTTGGCCAGAACGTCAACTCTTTCGGTCGCCAGCGCTATGGCTCACCCCGTTTTGCCGAGCTTCTCCGTGCGGTGGGGGAGACCGGCATCGAACGCATTCGATTCACGAGTTCTCACCCTAAGGATCTTTCGCCCGAGACAATTCTTGCGATGGCCGAGACTCCTGCTGTCATGCCGCAGCTCCATCTTGCGGTTCAGAGTGGCTCCACGCGCGTTCTTAAGGCCATGAACCGTCACTATTCGCGTGAGGAGTACCTTGCCCTCACTGACCAGATTAAGACCGCAATGCCAGGAATCGCGCTCTCGACGGACATCATCGTTGGTTTTCCCGGTGAGACCGAGGAAGACTTTGAGCAGACCCTCTCTCTCGTGAAAGAGGTCGGCTTTGAGTCTGCGTTCACCTTCATCTACTCGAAGCGCCCCGGTACCCCAGCTGCGGAAATAGATGACCCGACTCCCCGCGAGGTTATCCAGGAGCGATTCGATCGCTTGGCTGAGCTTGTAGCCCAGCAGGCATTCGATGCCAATCAGGTCGAGTTTGGTCGCACTGTCGAGGCGCTTGTGGAGGGTGTCTCGAAGCGCGATGGCGATGTTCTTGTTGGCCATAGCCCGAAGAACAAGACCGTTCACTTCCGTGCTCCGGAAGGCTTCGAACCCGATTCCCTCATCGGTAAGCTTGTTGATGTGAAGGTCGAGGAAGCACGCACTTGGTATCTACGCGGACCAATGGTAGGGGAGCCCAGGTGAGTGAGGGGCTGAGAGGTCCCGTTGTCTGCATTGTTGGGCCTACTGCCTCCGGTAAGAGCTCACTTTCTGAACTCGTCGCGCTTGAGCTTGGGAGTGACGTCATCTCGGTTGATTCCATGCAAGTTTATCGCGGCATGGATATCGGTACTGCTAAGACGCCACTTCAAGAGAGGCGTGTTCCGCTGCAGATGGTCGATGTCGTAGGTATCGACGAGGACTATTCCGTTGCGAGGTTCCAGGAGGATTGCAGAAAGCTCATAGATGAGCGTCTGGCCACCGGAGTTACCCCAGTTCTTTGTGGTGGCACGGGTCTCTATCTTGACGCCGTCATTGACGAGATGGAATTCCCGACCGGGGAAACCCACGGCGTCACTCGTGGCCGCTATGAGCAAATGCTAGAGGACAAGGGTGCACAGGCGATTTGGGACCTCCTCTACGAGCGTGACCCTCTCGGAGCGGAGGCGATTCACCCTAATAACTCCAAGCGAGTGGTCCGCGCTCTTGAAATGCTTGACCAGGGAGTCAAGTATTCCGCACAGCTTGAGAATCTCCGTGTCCGAAAGCCCCACTATGACGCTAGGATATGGGCCCTCACCATGGATAGGGACAGGCTTTACGCTCGCATCAACCAGCGCGTTAACATGATGGTCGAGCAAGGCCTCGTATCTGAGGTTGAAGGGCTTGTCTCCAGAGGTTATGGAGTTGACCTAACGGCCCGTCAGGCTATTGGCTATAAAGAGATCCTGGAATATCTTGATGGCGAGATTAGTCTGGATGAGGCTGTCGAATTGATTAAGCGGCGAACGCGCCGTTATGCAAAGCGGCAGCTTTCGTGGCTCCGTAGAGATGGGCGTGCGAATTGGATCGACCTCGATGCCGTTTCCCCTGCTGAAGCGACGGCACTTATCGTGTCCAATCTCCGCTCTCGTTATCGAAGCTAGCAGGTCTTTCGTTTCTTAGAGGTGGTCGGTCATGCCGAGATTCAAGTATATTGAGACGGCTCCGGTTCCAGAAAGGGCTCTCTTAGTGGGAGTGGATACTGGCAAGGGCGATTGGCCCATGGCTGACTCCCTCGATGAGCTCGAGAGACTTGTTGCTACTGCAGATGGTGTGGTCGTTGGTCGGGAGACTCAAAAACTCGACGCCCCTTCTCCGAAGACGTTCGTTGGCTCCGGTAAGGCCGATGAGATCGCCGCTGCGGTTCGCAGGCTCGATGTCGATGTAGTTGTGTTTGACGATGAGCTCTCGCCGTCTCAGCAGTCGAATCTTGAACGCATCTTTGGTGATCCGGTTAAGGTCATTGATCGAACGGCGCTCATTCTTGATATCTTTGGCAGGCATGCCAAGACCCGAGAGGGACGTCTTCAGGTTCAACTTGCACAGCTGCAGTATCTGCTTCCGCGCCTTCGTGGCATGTGGAGCCATCTCATGGGCGAGCAGACTCGTGGAGGTATTGGTAGCAGGTTTGGCCAGGGTGAGAGCCAGCTAGAGGTTGACCGCAGACTGGTCAGGGATAGAATCTCCGCGCTGAAGCGCGAACTTGTAAAGCTCGAGACACGTCGTGAGACTCAGAGCAAGGCGCGTTGGGACTCAGGTGTTTGGCGCGTTGCGTTGGCGGGCTATACGAATGCCGGCAAGTCAACCTTGCTTAATGCGCTGACCGATTCTGGCGTCTATGCAAAGGATGAGCTATTTGCGACGCTTGACCCCACGACTCGTTCTATCGATTTGGCTGAAGGACGCAAGATAACTCTTACCGATACGGTCGGCTTTATTCAAAAGCTACCCACGAGCCTTATCGAGAGCTTTAAGTCCACTCTTGCCGAGGTGAAGGCGGCCGATCTTGTCCTTGAGGTCGTTGACGCTAGTGATTCCAATTGGGAGAAGAAGCGTGACGCCGTCAACGAGATTCTCGATCAGATAGGGGCGAAGGACATTCGTCGAGTGCTCGTGTTCAACAAGTGCGATTTGCTCGATGCTGATGACCTTTCGAGTCTTCGCACCCATCATTCTGATGCCGTATTCGTATCTGCTGAAGAGGAAACGGGTTTGGCGGCGCTCCTTCACAGGATCGCGGAGGAGGCGAGCGCTGGAGATACGACCCTTACGGCGCTCATTCCTTATGAAAAGGGCATTCTCATGAAGATGGTTCACGAGCGCTGCCAGGTTATCCGCGAGCAGTATCGAGGCGGGGGTCTACTCGTCACGGCTAGGGTCTCTGCTCGTATGGCTGCGACCCTCGTGCCTTATCAGGTGGGGGATTCTGATTCCATTTAGCAGTGCGAAGGTCTAGCCTAAGACCAAGGTGAGAAGCGCTAGAACGATTGGCTGATGAACCACGTAGATTTCCAGGGCGTGTCTGCCAATCCATTCTAGAGGAGCGCATCTCATCTTATTTAAGATACTGGGTACTCCACGGAGCTTCATATTTAGGCCGAGTGCTGACCCCACGAGGAACAGAAGCGAATAGGGGATTGGCGGATAGTAATCACCCGAAGCAAATAATGGCCCTGGAAACCCCAGCCAGTTCAGCATCTCTGTCGTGTAGAGGCCCTTCGGTAGCGTAACGTAAGGCCCGCCAAAGCTGCCTAACCCAAGTCTGCCTTGCGGCACTTCTAGGGTTAGCAAAAAGGCCAAGAATAGCGTTACCGCTGCAATTGCGAGTTGAACTGATTTCGATCCATTTGAGGGGTGCGAGACAAGACCGTCAGGCTTGATTGCGCATGCATATCGTATTTTGCGAAAGAGCTCATTTAGTACCGAAGCAAGAAGTGAGCTGAAGCCCATGCAATAAATGATCCCGTAGCTAATAGGTGTGTCTACGGAAATCAACGTCGTCGCAATCCAGATGATGGCTGCGACGAATAGGTACTTTAGGGACCGCTTCAGGTTGTTTCTCGAGTAGCTACACATGATTCCCGCGACGAGCAGGAAACACCACGAGATGGAGGCCCGCCAAACGTCCTGCAACGGGCTTCTAAACCAGCCTAAACGAATATCCCAGAGATAGACAATGTCATAGCAAGCATGAAACGCGACCATCGATATGACGGAAAAACCTCGCAGGACATCATAACCGCGTACTCTTTGGCTTGAAACCGTATGCAGGTTTGAAACCATATGCTGACCTACATGGAACGGAAAAGACCGGTGACGCGGCCGAGGATCGTTGGGTTAATTGCGTAGATGGGTTCCATCGTGTCATTCTCGGGCTGAAGGCGAATGCGATCCTTTTCCCTGTAGAAGGTTTTAACGGTTGCGGAGTCTTCAATGAGGGCGACGACAATCTCTCCGTTATGGGCGTCATGTTGTTCTCTGACAACGATGTAGTCGCCGTCAAAAATGCCAGCATTAATCATCGATTCGCCGCGGACGCGAAGGATGAAGGAACTCGAGTCGCCCACAACGTTCGTGGGCAGGGTCATGACTTCCTCAACGTTTTGTTCGGCGAGAATGGGCAAGCCTGCGGCTACGCGACCAACGAGCGGTAGAGTCACCGTATTTGTGTTGACGTCCTGCTTTACCTCAACAAGCTTTGGGCTTTGTTTGGCTCGCGTTTTGGCATCTTCGCAGATTTCAATCGTACGCGGCTTATTCGGATCTCTTTTTATGTAGCCGGCTTCTTCGAGCTTGTGGAGATGGGAGTGGACGGTCGAGGGCGAGGAGAGGCCGATAGCTGAGCCTATCTCTCGAACTGAAGGGGGATAGCCATGTTCCGCGGTAAAGGCACAAATGAATTCGAACGCCTGCTGCTGACGTTTGGTGATTTTCTCTTTGGGCATGTCTCCTCCTTTGTTTTGAGCAATCATACACCCGTTCGCTTTTGCATTCAAACAAATGTTCTTATTTCTACTTGACACGAACAAGCGTACGAGTATTCTACTTATAGAACAAATGTTCAGGCATAGATTAATGTCCGCAAGATGAAGTTAGATAGATGCTGTAAAAGTTGCTTATTGGGGAGGACTTAAGATTATGACGAACGATATGTATTTCGTGTCCGGCACATCTGCCCTTAAGCCGCAGGCTGCTGCTAACTTCACCGTCATTGGTGGCGGCAAATCTACTGCTTTGCCTGCTTCAGAGAATTTGAGGCCCAACGTCGCTTCTCTGAATGCTCCGAGCCTTGGTGCTCGCGAAGAGCTCGGTGGCATGCTGGCATTCATCGTCACCTCTATCGTTGTTCTTGCCTTCTGGGCATTTACTCGAGGCGTCTTCTAGTTCAGATAATGGCTGCTTATGGTATCTTTCCTTGAGAATGTATTATCGAGGGGAGTACCATGCGCTGTCCAAAGTGTGGCTGCGAAGAGTCAAAGGTTGTCGATTCCCGTCCTGCGGAGAGCAACGATTCGATTCGGCGTCGTCGCGAGTGCACGCAATGCGGATTCAGGTTTACGACGTACGAGCGCCGCGAGGAACTGCCGCTCGTTGTTTTAAAGCACTCTGGTACCAAAGAGCCTTTTGATCGTGAGAAGATCATGCGCGGCCTTGTTAGGGCGACGGTCAAGCGCGATATTCCTGTCGATGTTTTGGACTCCATCATTGTTGATATCGAGTCCGATCTCCGTGACCACGGTATTACCGAGGTGGAGTCTAGCGCTCTTGGTGAGATGGTTTTGAAGCGCCTTGCCGACATAGATAAGGTCGCGTACGTTCGCTTCGCATCCGTATATCGTGACTTCAAAGATATCGACGAGTTTTCCGCCGAGCTGAGGAGACTGTCTAATGAACAATGACGAGATCGTTCTTCCAATCAAAAGGCTTGATAAGTCCGTGCAACTTCCCGCCTATGCCTATCAAGGTGATGCGGGACTCGATCTTCGCTCTTCTGAAGATGTAAGCCTTGCGCCGTTCGAGCGTAGGCTCGTTTCTACGGGTCTTGCGATTGCGATTCCGGAAGGTTATGCCGGCTTTGTTCAGCCTAGGAGTGGGCTTGCCTTGCGCGAGGGCCTTTCTATGGCTAACACACCTGGTCTTATTGATTCGCATTATCGTGGAGAGCTTAAGGTCTGCGCCATTAACCTTGATCCCGAGAAGACGATTCATATCGAACGGGGCGAAAGAATCGCTCAGCTGGTTATCCAAAAAGTCCCGGCGGTCACTCTGTCCGAGGTCGAGGAGCTTGATGAGACCGACAGAGGGATTGGCGGCTTCGGTTCAAGCGGTGTTGCGTAGATAGAACTCGATTATTTGCCGTCTTTGAGGAGCTGACAGCCCATGATCGCCACTGAGAGTCATGACCTTGTCATAGTCGGCGGAGGCCCAGCCGGCCTCGCCTGTGCTCTTTACGCCACGCGTTATGGCATTGATGCCATAACGGTCGAGAGGGGTGCATTCGGCGGTCAGATTTCCACCACGCCTGAAGTCGATAACTATCCTGGATTGCCTCAAATAACTGGTCGTGACCTAGGCGAACAGCTTTATGAACACGCAAAATCGCTCGGGGCTTCGATTCTTCAGGATGAGGTTACAAGCCTTTCGAAAACAGCAGATGGTTTTGAGCTGGAATGCTACGGTGTGACCCTTAAGGCAAAGGCTGTCGTTTATACCGCAGGTGCTCAACCGCGCATGGCTGGGTTTGCCGGTGAGGATTCGTTCCGTGGGAGAGGCGTTTCCTATTGCGCCACATGTGACGGCATGTTTTATCGTGGCAAGGATATCTATGTTGTCGGTGGTGGCAACACGGCATGCGAAGAGGCCCTTTACCTTTCCAAGATGGGTAAACAGGTTACGATGGTCGTTCGCAAGGACCGGATGCGTGCCGTTCAGAGCCTGCAAGACAAGATTTCGAATACGAACTCTATTTCAGTTAGGTACCAAACTAAAATAGAGTCGATCGAAGGAGAAATGCTTCCTAGCAAGATTAGGCTCAGGAGCTTAGTGAATGATGAAGTTGAGACCATAGAATGTGATCCCGGCTCATTTGGCATCTTTGTTGCGGTTGGCCATGATGCAGACGCTGCTTTGGTTGCTGGTCTCGTTGATTTGGCCGCTGACGGTTCGATAATAACGGATGATTCCATGGCTACGAAGACGCCAGGGCTATTCTGTGCTGGTGATGTTCGCGAAAAGCCGCTCAGGCAGGTGGTAACTGCGGTGTCTGATGGCGCCGTCGCTGCTCAATCTACAATGCGCTATTTGGATAGCATCTAATAAAAACCTGTGTGCACTCATGGGTTGATAAGCACGACGATGTCCGTGTCTTGCTAACGACTTTTGGTTGCGGCTAACAGCTTACGTGCGTTTATCGTGTCGAATCCATTCGCCGTCGCTGCTTCAGTCTTCGTTACGATTACGCGCGTTGCCCTAATTAGTTAGCAACTTGAAGAAACATGAATTGGCTCCCGACTCCCCTTTCCTCAATCTGTTATTTAATAACGATAATATATCTTATGTAAAGTAGCTGCTAATAGTATTTGCGTGCATGGATGATGTTAAAAGAACAAGGCATCCCAACCAAACGGGGGCCGCGATACTGCTTCGCGGCCCCCGTTTCATGACAAAGTGATTTAGATTCGATACCTTTTCCGGTCTTAGGCTCTTTCCTTTGGCACAAATGTCCCATGGCAAAGCATCCGAACCGTCGATTCGGATTCGTCTCCCTCTTTCTCGTCCATAAGGACAAGAATCCGGTCACCTTCCTCGAGAACTAGAGCGCCGTTAGGCAATAGCTCACGGCCATGACGGCGAACGGATACAATAAGCGCGTGTTCAGGCCAGGGTATCTCTGAGATCGCCTTATTGGCTGCGTTGCAGCTCGCTTCAACAACGTAACTGTGAATTTGCCTACCGTGTCCACCCCAATGCTCGTGAGTTTCGTTGGTGCTGATTCCGAGGAACCTGGCGAGAAGATGCTCATAGTAGGGATCGATCTGGAGCAGATTGGCGGTTACGTACGCAAAGACACTCACGATGGATAGCGAAAGGAGTGCGTCGAGGCTACCAGTTAGTTCAAATGCGAGAACGACTCCGGTGACGGGAGCTCTTACGACACCGGCAAATAGGCCGGCAATTCCTAGAACCATGAAGTTCATGACGAGGTTTTGATGCATTCCAAATAGGTTGGTCGCCACATTGCCGAATATTGCGCCGACAAGAGCGCCCATAACCACCAGTGGAAACAACGTGCCGCCAGGCGTACCTGCTCCAAAGCAGACTCCGGTAAAGAGGTACTTCCCGAGCAAGATCAGCATGAGGGCGGCAAGCGTTAGCCCCTGGGGACGCATAAGTAGCTCGAGGATCGCGTCTCCTCCGCACATGAGGTCTGGGGCTGCGATGGCAACAAAGCCAGCAAGCATGAACGGAATAATGTAGCGAAGCGGATTCGGCAGCTTGATGCGAGACATAGCATTCTGAATGGCGAACATGCCTAGGTTATGCAGTGCCCCGATTGCTCCAATCATGATTCCGAAGACGATGAGCAGCGCATATGCCTCGTGGGGAATGTTCTCGATGAGCGTGAAGCTGATGACCGGAGAAAGACCAAGTACCTGAGAGACAACGTAGTCGCTCATGACCGCGCTCATCATGACCGAGATGATCAGCGGTGCATTAAACGTCTTGTGGATCTCCTCGAGGGCGAACATGACGCCGGTAAGGGGCGCATGGAACGCCGCGGCCATACCCGCACCTGCCCCGCATGTGACGAGCAGACGCTCCTCTCCCCTTCCACGCTTGAAGGCTCTGGATACGGCCTTGCCCGCCATACCGCCCAGTTGTACTGAGGGGCCCTCTCTACCAAGAGACAGGCCGGCAAATGCCCCCACGGTTCCCTCGAGGAACTTCGCAACAATGACGCGATGCCAAGGCGCACTTAACTTGCCCATTACCTCGGCATCAACTTGAGGAATTCCGGAACCCGAGGTAGCCGGCTCAAAACGCACGAGCGTGGCTACAACGAGAGCCATAATCGCAAGAGCGGCAAACCATCCAATAACGAGAAAAGGGCTAGAGGTAATGTGGCCAGTAAGGAATCTCATCGTCTTTTCAGCCCAGGTGAGAGAAAGCCGATAGAGAGTGATGATTGACCCTCCGAGAAGGCCAACGAGAGCGCCTTCCCATACGAGGCTGACTTGGAATCGCTTTGACAAACGCCTGCGAATGGGGTCTTTGGTTTCACTAGCCACGAATGTGACGCTCCTACTTAACCTTGACGAGTGAGAAAATCTCTCGATCGTATTCCTTGGCAAGGGCTTCGCGCGGATTGAGGAACGCAAGCTCTAGGATGAACGCAAAGCCAATGACCGTAGCGCCTGTCTGTTCGGCGAGGCGTGCCGTGGCAAGGGCGGTGCCCGCGGTTGCAATAAGGTCGTCAATCACGAGGACCTTGTCGTCGGAGGTCATGGAGTCGGTGTGAATCTGCAGCTTGTCAGTTCCGTATTCAAGGGCGTAGCTCTCCGTATAAACCTCGCGAGGAAGCTTGCCTGGCTTGCGTGCAGGGACGAAACCGGCACCAAGGCGATAAGCAACCGGTGCGCCGATGAGAAAACCGCGCGCTTCAGATCCAATGACCTTGGTAATCCCCCTGCCAAGGAAGTGATCGGAGATTGCATCAACACAGGCCGCAAGGCCCTGTGCGTTAGAGATGAGAGGGGTTACGTCCTTGAAGATGACCCCAGGCTCCGGATAGTCAGGAATGTCGACGATGAGATTCTCGTACGGGAAGCGTGCCTCGTAATCTTCGCTCATGATGTCTCCTTGTGTAAATTTGTGAATAATACAGCGGGCCATAATGCCCGGCAACCAGCTAATCGTCAATCAACTCTCTGCGCATGATTGAACCTCGTACGACACCTGTTAGCGTAAGCATTCGGTCAAGAGCCGCCTCTCGTCGAAGCCTTCGCTCGTCCGGAGTTTCGCCCTGATGGCGAGAGAGCGAAGCTAGTGCCTGCTCAAACATGGGTATCTCACGATTCGCGGCTGCGAGGTACTGGCGGAGATTCTTCGGCTCAATGCCAAAGCGTGCGAGTTCGTTGCAAGCTCGAATGAGGCGAAGGTCGCTCCCCCGAACGAGATCTCTACCGGCAGGCGATTTTACGAGCTTGATAATTGAACAATCCGCAAGCTTGCGAACGAGAGAGATGGGAACGCCCGCAACTTCCGGAATCCTATCAATGGGGTGCATCTCGCGCTCTGCCTCTGGGCTTACGGACAGCGTGGGGTCTATGGGGTCTGAAGTGGCCTCGGTACCTTCTTCAGGCGTGGAGTCCGTATTCCCCTTTTTGCCGTCAAGCTCATCCTTGATAACGCTAAGGGGCAAAAAGCGGCTCTTCTGAAGATAGAGGATTGTCTCGAGGCGCTGGATGTCACGCGCGGAATAGAGACGATATCCCCCTGGCGTTCTTGATGGCGTCAGAAGTCCCTCGTCCTCGAGATAGCGAACTTTTGAAACGGAAAGATCGGGGTATTGCTCCTGAAGCTTGGAGACGACCTTTCCTATGGTGAGATAGCCGGCGTCGGCCATCTGGCTACTCGCTCGTAGCGATCTTCGGGGCGCGCACGGTGTGATACACCATGCGGAAGGTGCCAACCTGGATGGTTGAACCGTCAGCAAGCGCGGAGCTGTTAACAATAGCGCCATCGACCCATGTGCCGTTAAGAGAGCCAAGATCTACGACGGTAGCAACATTGCCTGTGATTGAAATCTTTGCATGGTGTCGAGAGACGGTCATGTCATTCAAAAAGACGTCACTCGACGGATCGCGACCAATGGAAATCTCCGGGGTGGCTAGCTCGAAGGTCTGGCCGGTCTGAGGGCCCTTGAGGATGGTGAGCGTCGGGTTGCTAGGACGCACTCCACCCATGAGATCCGGGACAGTGGCATCTGAGGACGGCATGCAGAAGATGGCAGTAGCGTCAGACTCAGGCTTATCAATGTTGTTCTGCATGGTGTCTCCCTCGCGTCGTTGTCTATTCATTGTACCCCTACCGGCAGGCGATGGCCTCAATCGAGACCTTTGCGCCAAGGGGCAGCGCTGCAACCTGAAAGACTGAGCATGCAGGCCTGGGCCTTTCGAAGCGATTCTCGCAAACGGTGTAGACCGCGTCAAGGTCTTCGATGCTCGCGAGATGAATAGTGACTTTAGATACTTCGGACAAAGTAAGGTCGAGCTGAGCTAGGACGGCGGCAACATTATCGATGCAGCGTTCCGTCTGACGCTCGACGGCATCGTCGGTGTGGCATATGCCATCCTTGTCGACGGGTAGCTGCGAAGACACAAAGACGTATCTTGCCGCGCTTGTGCCTTGAGAGAAGGGACCTTGCGTCCTCGGGGCGGAATCGCACGTAATCGAGTACATGAGGACCTCCTAGGCAGCTTGAGTTACAGATAGCCAGGGGAAAATCGTGTCATTAAGTCCAAATCCGCTTACGGTGTGGCAAAGCTGGTTGCGCGCAGAGTATGAGCACGTTGACACGATATGCTCGCCTTGTGTCCACTGACGCACCTCGACTGTGTCCCCAGAGACAAAGAGACGATCCCGTGGAATGATGCGTTTGCAAGAGATGTCTCCCCCGTCAGGCCAGGAGAGCCCAGTGGCATACGAATCAGGAGAAACGACGCAAGAGAAGGCGAAGTTATAGGCAAACGTGCGACACCCCTCACGGAGACGGGGGTTGGCGTAAGAATGCGCGTCATACGTGCCAAATGCCCAGTCAAGAAGCGAGGCGGTATCAGTGAAGCGGCCTTCCTTCGTCTGACAGCCTAGAACGCTCGTGTAAAGCGTCAACCCATTTCTTCTGGCGCAGCCAAGGAATGCGGTGACGTGGTTTCCGGTACCCGTCTTAATGCCAAGGAGGCCAGGATAACTATAGAGTAGGGTGTCAACCGTTGGCAGCGTAACGTTGTTTCCGCCAATTGGGACCGTAACCTCAGTCTGGCGTACCGTGTCTGCGATAAAGGGATGCTTTGTCATGGCATAGCGCGCGAGGATGGTGAGGTCATGTACGGTCGAGTGGTGACCTTCCGCATCGAGGCCGTGGGAGTTCTCGAAATGGGTATTGTTCATCCCGAGCTCTGCCGCCTTGTCGTTCATCATCTGGACGAAATCGTCCTCTGAACCAGCAACGGCGACGGCGACCTCGTAGGCACCATCGTTTGCCGAGTAGACTAGTGCGGCTCGGAGAAGGTCGCGAAGCGTAGAGGTATCCCCAGACTGATATCCAGCAACCATTGCGTTCTCGTCGAGCGCTGGGGCGGATAGGTTGCATACGGTATCGAGGGAAACGCCGCTTTCGAGAGCGACGACGGCGGTCATCACTTTCGTGACGCTGGCCATATTGATTTCCTCGTCAGGGTTCTTCTCGTAAAGGACATTGCCTTGGGCGTCAATCACCATGGCTGACTGAGCCTCGGTTAAATTGGGCTTAGACTCAACTGCCATAGCGTTGGTCGGGGCATAGCAAAGCGTCAGCGCCGCAACGAGAATGGCGCCACAAATGGCGAGCTTTCTAGAGCGCTTAACCGTTATAGACCACACTTTTTACGCCTCTTCGATTCGCGGACGATTGCTACGCCTTCTGCCGTATAGACATACGCCGTAAGCAAGGAAAAGATGCATCCACCATATACGAAGAGGAGGCCAATTGAGCCGCCAACGTCATTAAGACCGGGAAGCCAGGAAGCAGACACAAGGTTGAGTCCTTCGATAACGGGGGCTCCGAGGAGAAGGAATGAGAATCCCGTCATAAGGAGCGCGGTTGCGATCTTGCCTACGTACACAACGTCGATTGGACGCTCGTGGAACCTGGCGACGATGCGCGATCCTATGGCAAGGTAGATATCCCTACCGATAATGAGAACTGCAACCCAAGCGGGAAGCTCGCCGGTGATGACGAGGCCGAGAACCCCGGTAAAGAGCAGCAATCTGTCGCAAACTGGGTCAAGTAGCTTGCCAAACCAGCTTACGGTCTGCGTGCGGCGGGCAATTTGTCCGTCCATCCAATCGGTGCAAGCCGCAACGATGTAGATGACGATCGAAGCGACGCGATTGATTCTCAGGCTGAACATGACGAGAAAAACAATCGTCAGAACCATGCGCGATAGAGTTACACCGTTAGCAACGGTAAGAATCTTGTTTGAAGGGTTATCCGAGCTGCCCACCGGAGCTTCTATATCAGTTTCAAACCCACGACTAACCTTGTACTCGAGCCAATCTTTGAACTTCAAATCTTACTCCCCCGATACAAGCGCCATGGGATACGGCGCAAGCTTAGTCGATGATACCCCATCGCTTTACCGTCCTATCAGGACCAGTCTTCTCTTTCGGAAACGTGACGGAATTGTTAGCCAAGGCCCCTCGCTCTGCCCAGGCTGGCAAGCTGGATTCGTACATCATTGAGTGTATAGGTCACGCTTTTGGATAAATGTAATGTGCACATCGATTAAGCCATGATGAAACAAATAGATAGGCTAAAGAAAAAGACCGACGGAAAACCGCCGGTCTCATCAAATTCTGGTCGGGTGGACTGGATTCGAACCAGCGACCCCTTGACCCCCAGTCAAGTGCGCTACCAAACTGCGCCACCACCCGTTGCTGCTCAACCGCAGCAGAAAAGAGATTAACATCCGTGCGGATAACGCGCAAGGACTAATTTCAAGAAAATTGAAATTTGTTTGCGCGTATCTCTTTGCTACGCATAAAAGCCCAGGTTACCCCTCAAGGACTTCGCTAAGCTCAAGCCATTCCATTTCGAGTGCATCGAGTGCCTCGCGAGCGTCGTCGACATTCGATTGAGCTTTCTCAAGAGCGAGGTAATCCGTCGGGTCGACCTCCCCCATCGCGTGTTCGAGATCCTCGATTCGTGCGCGTTGCGTTTGCATCTTGCGTTCGACGCTCGAAAGCTGCTTCTTAAGTTTCCACTCTTCTGAGCTCGAAAGGCCACTTGTCGATTTTACAGGGGCGGACGCTGAGCTATTGCTGCCCTCAGACGTGGATATGGGGGCCTTGGGCGCAGGACCGTGACCGGAAACATCTCCGGAGCCATGGCGCTCTCCAATCAGCGAGAGATACTCGTCAACCCCGCCTGGACAATGCCTCAGCTTCCCATTTATGAGGGCAAACTGATCGTCGGTCACGCGTTCCATAAGGTAGCGATCGTGGGTGACAAGCAAGAGCGTTCCTGGCCACGTGTCGAGCAGGTCCTCCATGACGGCGAGCATATCGGTGTCAAGGTCGTTACCCGGCTCGTCGAGAATGAGAACGTTGGGCTCATCGAGCAGCACGCACATGAGCGCCAGCCTGCGCGCTTGGCCTCCAGAGAGGTCCGCAATGGGTGTGTCTAGCTCACGCTTGTCGAAGCCGAGGCTCTCGAGGAGTTTGGTGGGCGTGTACTCCTTGCCGCCAATCACATACGTGCGCTTATACGTGCCGAGAAGCTCTCGCACGCGCCAGTCGAGTTTATCGGCGAGCATATCAATGTGCTGGGAGAGAATGCCAAGCTTGACGGACTTACCCATCTTGGCGCGACCGCTCGTGGGGGCAATCTTGCCGTCAAGCAGGCGAAGGAGCGTGGTCTTGCCGGCGCCGTTCTCGCCGAGGATTCCGTAGCGGTCTCCGGGGCCAATGAGCCAGTCGACGTGATCGATGACGCGCCTGCCCTCATAGTCTACGCAAGCCTGCTTGAGCTCGAAAACTTGCTTTCCAAGCCTGCTTACGGCGAGGCGCTTGAGCTCGAGGGGGTTTCTCAGGGGTGGTTCGTCTGCGATGAGCGCCCGCGCCGCTTCGATCCTGAACTTTGGCTTGCTCGAGCGAGCCTGGGCTCCACGAGATAGCCAGGCAAGTTCCTTGCGGAGGATATTCTGCCTGCGTTCTTCAGTTGCGGCCGCCTGACGGGCGCGCTCCGCTCGCTGCTGGATATAGGCCGAGTATCCGCCCTCGAAGGGCTCGACCACGCCGTCGTGGACCTCCCACATGCTCTCGCACACCTCGTCGAGGAACCACCTGTCATGGGTGATTACTAGAAGCGCCCCCACGCCGCTTTGCCAACGGTGACGCAAGTGGCTAGCGAGCCAGGTGATGGCTCCCATGTCGAGATGGTTTGTAGGCTCGTCGAGAAGAAGGACGTCATAGGAACCAATGAGGAGTCTCGTGAGGTCTACGCGCCTTCTCTGACCGCCGGAGAGCGTCCCAACCTTGGCGTTCCAGTCGACGTCACCGATAAGCTCCGCAATGATGCGCCTTGTCTCGGCATTGGAAGCCCATTCGTATTCCGGCACGTCACCTACCACCTCGTGCGAGACGGGCATGTCGTCGTCGAGGTTGTCGGATTGGCCGAGCATGCCGACGGTAATGCCTCCACGCCAGGTGACGTTACCGTCCTCCGGTTCAAACACGTGGCCTATCAACTGCAGGAGCGTCGACTTTCCGTCGCCGTTCTTGCCGACGATCCCGATGCGGTCTCCCTCGTTCACGCCGATTGTGACGTCGTTGAGGGCGCGCTTGCCGGGCCACTCGTGCTCGACGTGTTCACAGCCTATGAGAATTCCCACGTGGGTCTTGCCTTTCTTAGCAGTCTCTTTCAGACGAAAGCTCCTCCATGACCATCTGCGTGTCGGCTCCGTCCGCTAGCCTTCTCAACGCATGAATCTCCGCAGCGTAGCCGCCGAGCTCGTTGGGGGTTTCGAGAATCATGGGAAGATCGCGAGTCCTCGGGTTATTAACGATGCCGGCGAAGCACTCGAGCCCAAGGTGTCCCAGGCCGAGACGCTCGTGCCTATCCTTATGAGAGCCGAGGGGGTTCTTAGAGTCATTGAGGTGGAGCGCACGAAGCCTGTCGATTCCCAACACGCGATCAAACTCGTCCAGGACGGCATCGAGGTCAGCGGAGATGTCGTAACCGCCATCACTCACGTGGCATGTGTCGAGGCACACACCGACAAGCTCGTCATGGTCGACGAGATCAATGATGCGAGCCAGCTCCTCAAAGCTCTTGCCGACCTCGGTCCCTTTACCCGCCATGGTCTCAAGAAGTACGGTCGTGCGCTGTCCGGATACGAGGGAAGAATTGAGCCCCTCTGCGATGAGAGCGATGCCCTCATCGGCTCCTTGGCCAACGTGCGATCCGGGATGGAAGTTGTAAAAATTGCCCGGAAGCAATTCCATCCGCTCGAGATCCTGCCTCATGGCCATGCGGGCAAATTCCCGTACGTCCGGTTTGGCGGAACAAAGATTTAAGGTATAAGGAGCATGCGCGACGAGGGTGCCAATGCCGGATTCTCTAGCGATGTCCGAAAACCTCCGGAGGTCTTCTGGGTCTGGCTCTTTTGAAGAGCCACCGCGAGGGTTTCGCGTGAAGTAGGCAAAGGTGGTGGCGCCAATCGAGACGGCGCGCTTTGCCATGGCTTCAAACCCGCCCGAGGTGGAGAGATGACAGCCGAGCGTTAACACGTGCTGTCCTGCTCTTCCTCACGCGCGTTGTTATCGCCAACGGGGAGAACTATTGTGGCGTCAGTGACGGGAACCTCAGGCTCAAGCATGTGGGCGAGCTCGCTCACGATGACGTTGGCGACTTCGGCCTTGGGCATGCAGGGATACTCGGTTTCCGAGTGAACGCCGACGAGTGTCACGCTGTCAGTGTCAGAACCAAAGGTGGAGTCCGCTCTCGTAACGTCATTCGCGACGATAAGGTCGCAGCCCTTGCGCGCGAGCTTCTTCTTGGCATTGTCGATGACGTCGTTCGTCTCAGCGGCAAAGCCAATGACGATGCGATCGCCCCTGTCCTTCGATATGGTGGCGAGGATGTCGGGGTTCTCGACGAGTTCGATCGAGCTGAGGTCTTCCTTGCCCTTCTTGAGCTTGTGGTCCGCTTGGACGGCAGGGCGATAGTCTGCTACTGCCGCGGCAAGGATTGCAGCGTCAGCCGTGGCGAATGCGTCGACGGTGGCATCGAGCATCTCTTGCGCGCTCGTGACGTGAACCACCGCAACCCCCGTGGGCGCAGGAAGCGCGACGGGACCGGAGACGAGCGTGACGCGTGCGCCGTGCGCGGCCGCTGCCTCGGCGACCGCATAGCCCATCTTGCCGGACGAGGCGTTCGAGAGGTAGCGAACCGGGTCGATTGCCTCATGCGTGGGGCCAGCGGTGATGACGACGTGCTTTCCCGCGAGATCGGACGAGGCGCGAAGCCTAGCGAGCGTTGCGGAGACGATCTGGTCAACCTCGGCGAGTTTGCCGGTGCCGGTGTCGCCGCAAGCAAGCCTGCCGGTCGCGGGCCCAACCAGGAAGACGCCGCGGGACTCAAGGGTCTCGGCGTTCTGCTGGGTGGCGGGATTCTCCCACATATGGACATTCATGGCAGGAGCCACGATTATCGGACAGGAGCATGCCAGAAGCGCAGTCGAAACCATGTCGTCGGCGATGCCATAGGCCATCTTCGCCATGACGTTTGCGGTTGCCGGGGCGACGAGGGCGATATCCGCCCACTCTGCTAGCTCGATGTGCGGAATGGGAGAGGAGCTCTCGAATACGTCGAGATAAACCTCGTGCGCGGTGAGGGCTTCGAATGTCTTGGGGCCGACAAATTCCGTAGCCGCCTCGGTCATTGCGACTCGGACGTCGCAACCGTTCTTCTGCAGCCCACGCAGAATTTCGCAGGCTTTATATGAGGCGATTCCTCCGGTCACGAATAGGGCTACCTTACGAGAGCGAGAGCTCTCCCCCTCAATCATGATTACTCCTCCTTGGAGATGACGAGCATGCGCTTGCAATAGGGGCACGTCGTAACCTCGGCGTTCGAACGACGGATATCCGTATATGAGCTCGGCTGGAGCGCAACGCGACAGACCGAGGGACGATTGCCAACGAGGGTCTCGACGGCAATTCCGCCGAAGCGCTTGCAGGCCGCGTCATAAGCGGCGAGATTCTGGTCACTGATCTGGGCGACAACACCCTCGCGCTCCTTGGCGAGCTCGGAAACGTGGGCTCGAATGGACTCGACGTCCGCCTTGAACGAATCCGTCTGGGCCTTCTCCTCGGCCTCGAGCTTGGCAACGAGGTCGCGAGCGTTCTTCTCCGCGCGCTCGACGGTTTCGAGCTGGCCTACGAGGGCATTGGAGTCGAACTCAGCCTTTTCGATGCGCTTTGCGAGGGTCGCAAGGGCGGCCTCGAAATTCTGCGCATCGCGATAGGTGCCGTTGGAAACGCTCTCCTGAATCTCGGTTACCTTGTCCGCGTAATAGACCTTGTCCTCCTCGTGATCCTGAAGTTCGATCTCGATGTCCTTACGCTGGCCGACGATCTTTGTGAGCTCGCCCATGACCTTCTTGACCGCGGCCCTTGCGGCCTCGACCTTTGCCCTCTGGGGAAGATCCTGAGCTACCTTCTTCGACCTCATGAGCTCGAGGTCAATCTCCTGGAGCCTCAGCAGCGCGGTTGCCTCTGACATAGTTCTCACTCTCCAGTGCCCCACGCATGCCAACGCAGGCTCTCGTCTAAGGTTATTATTCGCGTGTCAGGCGCCCCGAGAGACAGTGTCCTTGCAAGAAGGCCTGCAAAGGGAAGCTCGGAAGCGTCATGACCCAAAAGTATAGCGGCAACTCCCGCCTCGGAGAGCTCGAGGAGGCGATGATATCCGGCCTCCCCAGCAATAACGCAACTCAGGCCCTTCTGGATGGCATCGTGGCCGAGTGAGCCGAGCGATCCGGAGCAGAAGGCGATTCTATCCTGAGGCGTGTCAGGGTCTCCCCATACGACGGGCGTGCAAGCGAATGCCTTGCCGGCGCGATTGGCGAGCTCGGATAGCGTAAGGGATGAGGCGTCGAGCAGGGCTCCAAAGCCATCGGGCTCTTGCAGACGACCGATGCGCCCTAGCGACAGTTTGCCGGCGATGAGGTCGAGCGCGTCCTTGGAGCGGTCGAGGTTGGTGTGCATGGCGATAAGCGACACGCCGAGTCTTGCCGCCTCATAGACCGATGCTCCGCCAATAGAGCTCGTGCCTGGTTCCGGCGTAATGGGAAAAGGAGGATCGAGAAACGCCGGATGGTGGGTGACGAGGACGTTCGCGCCAGACTCCTTCGCGAGCCTGATGTTGGTGGGGGTCGGGTCGAGCGCGCACGCGATCGCCTCAACCCTGGCGTTTGGTGAGCCAACGGATAGGCCAGGCTTGTCCCACGGCTCAGCAAGAGTTACGTCATACTGCGAGAAGAGCAGATTGACGATATCGCTGACGAGCATGCTACCTCCTCGTAGAAACAAAGACGGGGCCGCACAGGCCCCGTCGGGTATCGACTTACTCCTTGCGAACGATCTTTAGCAGGGCGTCGCAGAACGCATCGAGATCTTCCTCGTTCATGCGCTCATCGAAGCTGATGCGAAGCGCGCCAAGGGCCTGATCTCTTGGAACGCCCATGGCGGAGAGGACGTGACTCGGATCGAGGGAGTCTGACGAGCAGGCTGAGCCCGCGGAAACCTCGAACCCAAGGTCATCGAGCTTGAGAATGAGGGTCTCTGATTCCATCCCGGGGACCATGACGCTGATCATGCCGGGCATGCGCGTGTCATCAACGAAGGCCTGGGTTGTCGGAAGGATGCCGGTTCCCTCTGCGCAAAGGCGTGAGTAGGCCTTGTTCGCCATCGCGGCGACCTTGGGCCTTACTGTGGTCAGGTCGCGCATGACGACGCGGCAGGCCGCGGCGAACGCGACGGCGCCGGCGACGTCCTGGGTTCCGGGGCGCTTACCGCCCTCTTGGCCGCCACCGAGGCTTTGCGCCTCGAAGGGGCACCTTGCGCGAATCGCGAGCGCGCCGACGCCGAGCGGACCACCGATCTTATGGGCTGCGACGGAGACGGCATCCGCCTTGGCTGCGTCAAGGGGAATGCGGCCGAAGGCCTGGACGGCGTCAACGTGAATGACCGCGCCGCCGGCGTGGGCGACCTCGACGAGCTTCGCCGTGGGCTGTATGACGCCCGTCTCGTTGTTGGCCGCCATGACGCTCACGAGGGCACAGTTCTCCCCCATGACGCGCGCGAGCTCGTCGGGCTGAACGACGCCATTGTGATCTGGACCCACAAGCTCGACTTCGAATCCACGGGATCTCAGCAGCGTCGCCACGTCAAGAACTGAGTCATGCTCGATGGCGGAGAGAATGACCCTCTTCTTCTTATTTGAGCTCTTGCGCCGAGCGCCCTCCGCCATGCCAAGCACGGCAAGGTTGTTGGACTCCGTACCACCGGATGTGATCACGACCTCGCCGGGACGGAACCCGCAGCCGATGGAGGTGGCTATCGTTCTTCTGGCAGCCTCGAGCTCGCGCGCTGCCTCACGGCCGAGCGAATGGAGCGAGTTGGGATTAGCCTCCGAGCCGGGTTTCTCGTGGTAGGCAAGCCAAGCATCTCGGGCCTCCGGTCGAAGTGGGGCCGAGGCGGCATAGTCTAGATAGGTGTAGCGCTTGCTCATATGGAATTAAGCCCTCTTCGTGAGACCCTCGCGACCAGCAGCGCGAATTTCGGCGATAGCTGCGGCACGATCCTCCTTGCCATAAACGGCGCTGCCAGCAACGAGCATGGTGGCACCGGCGGCAACGAGATCGGCAGCATTGGCCGCGCTGCAGCCACCGTCAACCTCGATGATCGGATTCACGCCGCGCTCGGCAGCGAGAGCCGCGACCTGGGCAACCTTGCGCAGGGAGCCAGGAATGAACTTCTGTCCACCGAAGCCGGGGTTGACGGACATAACGAGGACGAGGTCGAGGTCTTCGATGATGGCCTCGAGAGAGCTCACGGGCGTAGCGGGATTGATGACCATGCCGGCCTTTGCTCCAGCATCATGAATCGCGGAGACGATGCGGTGAGCGTGCGTGGCGGCCTCGACGTGGAAGGACACGAGGTCAGCGCCAGCCTTCGCATACTCAACGGCCATTTCGTCCGGGTTAGAAATCATGAGGTGAACGTCAGCGGGAACATCGGTGCTGGCCTTGACGGCCTTCACGACATTGGTTCCAAACGTGAGGTTGGGAACGAAGTGGCCGTCCATGACATCGACGTGGACATAGTCAGCAGTGGCGATGGCCTCGAGGTCTTTCGCGAGATTCGCGATATCGGCCGAGAGGATGGAGGGGGCGATCATTACGTCGTTGAGCATGCTATGTCCTTTCGTGATGCCATGTGTTGTGATTCACGGCGCCTAATTCTAGTTATATTTGCCCATGCCGTAAAACTCGTGAGTCAGAGGTCTTCCAACGAGCTTCTCGACAACGTCATCAAGGGCGACTCCACCGTGAACGAGGCTCCAGACTGCCTCTGTGATGGGAACGTCGACTCCCATCTTGTGAGCCAGCTCACGAACGGAAATCACCGCGTTTGCGCCTTCGACGACCATATGGCTCTCGCGCTCGAAGTCCTGGAGCGACATCCCACGAGAAAATGCCTCGCCAAAACGACGGTTGCGGGAGTGTTCTGAAGTGCAAGTGGCAACAAGGTCCCCCATGCCGGCAAGGCCCATGCACGTCATGGGGTCTCCGCCCAGTGCATTCACGACGCGGCCGATCTCGGCGATGCCACGCGTCATAATGACCGCGAGCGTGTTGTCTCCGAGCCCGCTGCCAGCGGCCATGCCGCAGGCGATGGCGATGACGTTCTTAACCGCTCCGCAGGTCTCCACTCCCCTTACGTCGGGAGATACATAGACGCGGAATTTCGGCGTTGCCACAATGTCGAGAAGCGAACGCGTCAGGCTGGAGTCAACACCTGCGAGTACGGCAGCGGAGTACATGCCGAGGTGAACCTCCTCGGCATGGTTTGGACCAGAAAGGGCACAGAAGCGCTCGGGAGAACCGAGCTCGTCTGCAGCCACCTCGGTCATGAGCATTCCGGTTTTGGCCTCGATGCCCTTTGTGAGGGTGATCACGGGAACGTCGCGCGTCAGGAACTCCGCTAGCTCGCCGGACACTCGACGAAGATGGACGGAGGGCAGTGCGAGCACAACAACGCTTGCATCACATACCGCCTCTCCTAGCGAGCTGGTGGCGAAAACGTTCGCCGGAAGCTCATAGTCCGCGATATACCGGGGGTTATGGTGCGTCCCGTTGATTGCGTCCGCACTTTTGGCGCTGTGACACCAGAGTCGCACTTCATTAACGTTTTGGGCTACGAGGCCGGCGAAGGCGGTTCCCCATGAACCGGCACCTATGACCGCGGCGCGTGCGTTCATTTGGATTCTCCTATGGTGTCGTCATCAGGCGCGGGCTTGTCGCCACGCTTGTGGAAGGAGAACTCCTTCTCTTGCCCGTTGATGAGCTTCTTGATATTGGACCGATGAGCCCACACAACGACGAGGCCCGCAAGCTCGAGAAGAAGGTCGAGCCCAAGGCTTGGGCCATATATGAGCGCAAAGACCGGGCCCAGAATGGCGGCCACGGTTACGGAGCCCGCTGATACTCTCTTCGACGCGACGGCGATAACGAGGAAGATGGCGAGCTCCAAGAGGCCCACGGGCCAAGCAAAGCCGAGGAGGGTGCCCACGCCCACGGCGATGCCCTTGCCGCCATGGAAGTGGAGGAAGGGCGAGAAGATGTGGCCGCAGATGGCAGCAAGGGTAACCAGCCCCTCGAGCCATGCCATATCACCATGAGGCGCTACAGAGGCGGCGCCGGTGATGAATGCAGGGAAGAACCAAAGGGCGAGACCAGTGGCAAGCGCGCCTTTTCCGGCGTCAAGAAGCAACGTGAGGGCGGCTGCGCCCTTACCAATCTCACGAGCGACATTCGTGGTTCCGATGTTGCCGGAGCCTACCTTCTGAATGTCAACGCCCCTCGCCCTCGCAATGATCTTGCCAAACGGTATGCCGCAGACTAGAAACGTGATAACGAGATAAGCAACGAGAACGGGGTAGTTAATCGACATGAGTCAGACGTCCCTTCGAGAGCCCTTCGGCTCGCCTTAGGCGGATTGCTTCTTTCGGAACCTCAGACGGAGAGGAGTGCCTTCGAGATTGAACTGCTCGCGAAGGCGATTTTCGAGATAACGCTTGAAGTTATCATCGATGAGCTCAGGGAAGTTACAGAAGAACGTAAGGGCGGGCGGGCAATTGCCGGTTTGGTTCGCATACTGAATGCGAAGGCGCTTCGGCCCCTTGACGATGGTGTGACCACTCTCGCGCATCTGAGCGAGGAGGTTGTTGAGTGCGCTCGTGGACACCTGGCCGGAGTGAGCGGCGCCCACGCGGTCAACAACGGCCCAGACCTTCTCAAGTGAACGTCCCGTGAGCGCGGAGACGCGGATGACGGGAGCCCAGGGGGCAAACGTCATTCGACGAGCGACGGACTGCATGACCTCTTCGCGCTCGTGGTCGTCGGTCACAAGATCCCACTTGTTAAGCAGGATGATGAGGGCACAACCACGCTCGATGGCAAGGCCGGCAATCTTCTGGTCCTGCTCGGTGACACCCTCGGAGGCATCGACGACAAGCAGGCAAACCTCCGCCTCGTCGATGGCGCGAAGGCCCCTGACGAGGCTGTAGTACTCGACGTCTTCGTGAACAAGGTTGCGCTTGCGCATGCCGGCGGTGTCGACGAGGCGGTAGCGCTTGTCGCCACGCTCGACGATGACGTCGAGGGCGTCGCGCGTCGTGCCGGCGACGTCGCTCACGATGGAACGATTCTTGCCGGCAAAGCGGTTGGTGATCGAGGACTTGCCGACGTTCGGGCGGCCAATAATGGCAACACGAAGGGCGTCCTCAGGATACTCGGGCTCATCCGCGGGCTCAGGGAGAGCTGCGACGACCTCGTCGAGAAGGTCTCCCGTACCGTGACCGTGGACGGCGGAAATGGGCCTGGGCTCACCAAGGCCGAGGGCATAGAAATCCCACATGGTCTTGTCGTCCGCGGGATTGTCGAGCTTGTTGGCTACGAGGAAGACGGGCTTGCCGGCTCGACGCAGGATACGCGCAACCGTCTCGTCCTCTTCGGTCACGCCGGTGGTAGCGTCGACGACGAAGATGATGACATCCGCCTCCTGGCAGGCGGCCTCCGCCTGCTCGCGGATGCGGCCGGCAAAGGCGTCATCAGAGCGGCCTGTCTCGATGCCACCGGTGTCAACGAGAGTAAACTCGCGACCACACCAGTCTGCCTCGTGGTAGCTGCGATCTCGGGTGACGCCACGGCTTTCGTGGACGATGGCTTCCTTCTTCTGTGCAATACGGTTAACCAGCGTGGACTTGCCGACGTTGGGGCGTCCGACGATGGCGACGATGGGCTTGGCCATGAGTGCTCCTTGCTCGAATGTTCAGGTGTAAAAGTCTAACATGCCCCATTCCGGCATCCTGAAGAAAAGCGGTCTGCCACGCTTTTAGCAAAGAGCCTCGATTGCCTTGACCAGGGTTTCGATATGGGCGGTGGGCGTTGAGGCGCCGGCGGTTACGCCAATCGACGAGGCTCCATCGAACCAGCTAGCCTCGAGCTCATCCGGGGATTCGATGTGATGGGTTCGCGGGCAGGCGCTTGTGCAGATCTCTGCAAGGCGCGTCGTGTTCGCGGAGTTTCTGCCGCCTATGACGACCATAACGTCCGAAGTGGACGCGAGGCGAGCCGCCGCGCCTTGGCGCTCGCTCGTAGCTTCGCAGATGGTGTTCACGACGCACACCTCCTGCACGCGCCCCATAAGCTCGCAGACGACCGCGTCGAGCGTTGCCTTTGCCTGCGTAGTCTGGACCACTACGCCGACCTTCTTTGATAGGTCAACCTGATCGAGAGCGTCGACGTCAGCTACGGCCAATGCTCCGGGGGCATGCCCGAGGATGGCCTCAACTTCGGGATGACCGGACTCCCCTACCACGAGGACCTGATACCCCTCGCGCTGGAGACGTTCTGCCGCATGATGCACTCGCTTGACGTATGGGCACGTAGCATCGACGACGTTAAGACCGTTCTCTCGAGCCCGGCGTTCGATTTCGGGGACTACCCCATGCGTCCTAAGAACGAGGGTGGAGCCAGCGTCATCGGGCACCTCGTTGGCAACGGTCACTCCTGAGGCCTCAAGCCCAGCAACTACCTGGGGATTATGGATGAGTGGACCAAGCGTGCGGACGGGTTCACTGCTCTCGCTAGCCAACTTATGAACGAGATCAAGCGCCCGTTGAACTCCGTAGCATGCTCCCGCGTATTCGGCAACGGTGATGGTCACAGGCATGGGGTCCTCCAAGAAGTGAGTGGTTACCAAAGACCGGGATAATCGTTTCGAAGCTCGTCTCTTAGCGCATAGACGTCATCCATGGCGACGCGTTCCATCTCGGCGACTCTGCCCTTGCGGTCGGTGGCCTCGAGCTCGTCAAAGGAAATGGGCTTCCCGATGGCGATCTTGGGCATGCGACGGCGCGTCTTTCGGGTCCTATACGGGTCCGCGGCGCCCACGACGGCGCAGGGAATAACGTTGGCCCCCGCCATCTGCGCAATCATCGCAAAGCCACCGTGAAGCTCGACTTGCTGCTCGTCGTTCTTGACGCGGGTGCCCTCGGGATAGACGAGCACGTACTCGCCACGCTTCAAAGCGTCGCGGCACGCCTTAAGGGCCTTGAGGTCGGCAGACCCACGATCGACCGGGATTCCGCCGACGCGTCGGAAGAGCCACCGAGCAGGAGCGATCTTGTCGAAATCGATCTTATAGAGAGGCCTGATTCGAATTCCGCGGCGCCAGAGGCCAACAATGAAGACAACGGGCTCGACCATCGAGACGTGGTTCATAACGAGCATCGCGCCCTTGCCATCCTCGCCGGCTGTCAGGTTCTCCTCTCCACGAATAGTCGTGGGGTAGACGATGGATGAGAAGGCGTGAAGAACGGAGAAAACAAACGCATAGAGCGCCCGCGCGCCTGCAGGGAAGTTCACAATGCTGTTTCGTAGGTAATCGAACCCTTTGTGCTTCGCGCTCTTTGCCTTGACTTTCGTCTGGGTGTCGCTCATGCGCGCGCCTTAGAGATGAGGGCAGAAATCTGATCGCAAACCTCGTCAACGGTCAGGCTGGTGGAGTCGATGTGCACGGCGTCCTCTGCGGGCTTGAGCGGAGCGGTCTTGCGAGTGGAGTCCGCCATGTCACGGGCGATGAGCTCGGCTTCGATGGCGGCGGCCTCTGCAGAGTCCGCCACGGCGCTCGAATCTTTGGCGGTATCTCCGCCGTGGCGCTGGACGGCGCGACGGCGCGCACGCGCGGAGGGATCCGCTGTCAGGAAGACCTTCACCTCGGCCTCAGGAAAGACGACCGTTCCGATATCCCTTCCTTCGGCGACAACGTCTGCGTTCTTGGAGGAGGCGCGCTGAAGCTCAACCATGGCAGCCCTCACCTCGGGGATTGCGGCGACGGCGGAGACGTTCTCGTCGACCTTGGGCGTTCTGATGGCCTTCGTTCGATCGGCTCCGTCGACAATGACGACGGGACCCTCAGGGCCATTCTCGAGGGAGATCTCGATGTGGTTGGCAAGGTCTGCGACAGCGGCGGAATCGGTCACGTCGATGCCGTGGGTAAGGGCGGCGTCGGTGACGGCACGGTACATGGCACCGGTATCGAGATACGTAAGGCCTTCGCGAGAGGCCATGGCCCTCGCGACTGTGGACTTACCGGAACCGGCCGGCCCGTCAATGGCAACGATCATGTCTTCCTCCTTTTAAGGGCTTTTAGCCCATGCTAGCTCATCTTTGCGATCAAGTCGTCCGTCTCAATGTCAGCAAGGGGAGACTTGCCAGGCACGAAACCCGTCTTTGCACGCCGCTCGAGCTCGCTTGGGGCAAGGCCCGAGGTCTGCAGGGAGAGACGCTCACCATTTGAGACGAATACGTGTGACGACACATTCGCCACGACACGATCCCAGAACAGTTCCACGGGAATGCCGTAAACGGCAGCCATGAAGGCCCTCGTGAAACCGCCGTGAGTGACAACGACGGTCTTGCCCTCGAGACCCTTCGTGTAGTCGACAAAGGTGCGGGCGCGCTCGATCAGGTCCTCGTAGCTTTCCGCCCCCGGAGCCGGAAGGGACTTGCCGTCGACCACACGCCAGGGGAACGGGTACCCAAGCGCCGGCAGGTCTGCGACGCGCTTGCCCTCCATAGAGCCAAAGTCCATTTCGATTACGCGGTCGTCCTCGATTGCCTCAAGGCCAAGCTGCTTCGCAGCAACGTCGGCAATGGCATGAGCCCTCGATAGAGGCGACGTAATGATGCGATCGGGCTTCCAGGCAACGATGGCGCGCGCCGCTCGCTTCGCTTGCTCGATGCCCAGCTCGGAAAGCTTGACGTCGATCCTGCCGGAAAGGCGTGCCTCGATGTTGTACTCGGTCTGAGGGTGCCTCATGAGGATGATGCGACCATGTTCCTTCATACCCTACTCCCCCTTCGTCTGCGCGAGGAGCCTCTTGCGCTCATCGGCCGTAAGCTGACGCCATTTGCCAGGTTTGACATCCTTTAGCACGAGCGAGCCAAACGTGTCCCTGTGAAGTGCGATCACTTCGTGCCCCACTTCTGAGAGCATGCGCTTGACCTGGTGCTTTCGACCTTCATGAATGGTGAGGCCAACGAGTGAACAGCCCTTGGGAATGCCTCTTGGGCAAACGGCGCTTACAAGGGGCGAGCTGGCCTCGATTCGCTCGACCTTCGCCGGTGCGCAGGGGCCGTCATCCAACGTAATGCCACGCTCGAGCCTGTCGATCGCGGCACGAGAAAGGCTACCCTCAACAAGTGCGACGTAATGCTTGTCCTTCTCGAATGAGGGGTGGAGAAGTCTCTGCGCCGCTTCGCCATCCGTCGTGAAGAGGAGGATTCCCGTGGTGTCGCGGTCGAGTCTCCCCACGGGAAAGAGCCCCGGATACTGGTCCTTGGGAACCAGGGACGCCACACACGGCCTCCCGGCCGGGTCGCTCATGGTGGTCACATAACCTGCGGGCTTATTGAGGATGATGTACACGGCCTCATCGGCGAGACGCACCTCTCGGCCGTCAACGGTGACGACGTCAACGGTGGGATCGACCTTGCTGCCGAGCTCCGTCACGACGACGCCGTTGACGCGAACGCGACCAGCCGTCATAAGGTTCTCGGACCCCCTGCGGCTGGCGGCGCCCGCTCGAGCAAGAAACTTCTGGAGACGCATCGGAACGACGCGCTCCTCCTGGCTGGCTTGTTTACTCATTCGCGGCATCACCGGTCGTGTCATCCGAAAGGAGCTCGCGCTCTTCCTCGAAGTCAGCCTCCGCCTCTTCGAGGGTCGACTCGATGACGCGGCCGCTCAGACGCTCGCGGATGAACTTCTTCGACTCCTCGTCAGGGGCGAACTGCTCGAGATCCGGCAGCTCGCGAAGGCTCTTGAGGCCGAAGCGCTCGAGAAACGCCTGCGTCGTTGCATAGCGAATGGCTTGAGCGCGCTGAGGGTCTCTGCCCGCCTCTCGGACGAGGCCCTTGTCGACGAGGGACGCGATGACGCCGTCGGAATTGACACCGCGGATCGCCTTGACGCCCTCGCGGGTGACGGGCTGGTGGTACGCGATGACTGCAAGGGTCTCTAGTGCCGCCTGGGAGAGCTTCCTGGTGTCCCAGCTCATGACAAGTGCCTCGACCTGGTCGTGGAAGGCAGGATGGGTGAAGAGCCTCCAGCCCCCGGCGACCTCACGAAGCTGGAAGCCGCGGTTTGCGTCAGAGTACTCGGCTGCCAAGTCGGCAAGGGCCTCAGAGGTTTCGCCTGGGGTAATGCCGAGCACCACCGCAAGGTCCGTCGCGCTGACGGGATCGCTTGACACGAGAAGCATCGCCTCAAGCGCGCCACGAATCGAATTGGCGTCGAGCTTATCCAACTCCTGCATTAGTACTCTCCTTCCAGCTCGGCTAGCGCCGTCGCGTCAATTTCGTAGGCGGGCGCGCCCTCGATGCGGTCGATCTCGATTTCTCCAAAGGTCTCAGCCTGCGAGAGCGTGACGGAGCCAAGCTTGTAGAGCTGAAGGATCGCGAGAAACGTAACCACAACCTGCTCGGGCGTTCGTTCTCCGTCGAGGAGCTCGTTGAACGTAAGGTGGCCGCGTGAGCGAGTCACGCGATCGACGGAAGCCACGGTAAGCGCGACCGGCAACCTCTTTGGCGCGATGTGCTCCGCCTCGAGAAGGAAGCCCTCTCGCCTACTGTCTAGGTCCGCGCAGATGACAGCGAGCCCCCTCAACGTGATGCCCTCAAGGTAATCAGGGACGACGTGGAGAAAGTCTGGGTCGGGACCCGCGACACGCGGATGCATGCGCGCCTCAGACTCCATGCGGCTTCCAAGAGCCGCCGCGGCATTCCTAAACTGCTTGTATGCGATAAGCCTGGCGACAAGGACCTCTCTCGCTTCGTCTGCGGTCAGGCCCTCGAGGTCGTCGTCCTCGTCTTCCGCCGTCTTGTGAACGGGCGTGTCGTCGGGAACGAGCGACGCAGCCTTAATGTCCAGGAGCGTGGAGGCGACCAGGACGAAATCGCTTGCGACGTCGAGGTCAAGCTCCCCCATCCTCTCGACCTCGGCTAGGTACTGGTCCGCCACCTCAGAGATGGAAATAGCTCCGATGTCCACCCGCTGCCTGCTCACAAGCTGGAGGAGCAGGTCAAAAGGACCTGAATAGGCTTGGGTCTGAATGCGGTAGCTCACGTCACACCCCCATGAGCAGGTTGTATAGACCACCGGCTGTGAACTCGAGATATGCCCCAACGGGATCAAGGCCAAGCTTGGGAAGGGCATAGAGCAATACGAGGAGGATGGGCATGGCGTAGTTCTGGACCCGATAGTAGCGCCTGAGAGTCTCGCCCTTTAGGAAGTAACAAAGCACCTTTGACCCATCCAGAGGCGGAAAGGGAATCAGATTAAAAAAGGCTAGGGTGAGATTGATCCACACGTAGGTAGAGAAGAGGGACAGAATTAGAGCCATAGGGGTATAGCCGAAGACCACGGGTCCCGCGGAAAACAAGCCGGGATCGCGCTCGATGGCTCCCCACACGAGGTTAAAGAGACCCGTGCCAATACAAGCCTGGAGGATGTTGGATGCGGGTCCGGCGAGCGCTACGAGAACCTCGTCGCGCCTTGGGTTTTTGAGGCGATTCGGGTTGTAGGGAACGGGCTTTGCGTACGCGAAGACGAACCCGCCTAGAAGCTCCATGAGGATCGGCAGAACAAACGAACCAAACCCGTCCAGATGGCGAGCTGGGTTTAGCGTCAGCCTACCTGCCTCCTTCGCCGTGTCGTCCCCACAGAGATGAGCCACCCATCCGTGTGCGACTTCGTGCACGACGGCAGACAGCATGAGCAGAACGACCGTAATCGTGATGGTGAATAGCCGGCTCGGGGACATTACGCTCCGATCCCACTCTGGGCTTCCTCGAGGGCGGTCGAAAGCTCGAGCCACTCCTCTTCGAGCGCCGGAATCTTCTTCTTGAGAGCGTTATACTCCGACATCGCCTCGTCAAATTTCTTTGCGTCGGCGTAGAGCTCCTCAGAGGCCATAAGCTCCATAAGCTCGTCGTAACGCTTGTGAGCGGGCTCGAGGGCGGCCTCAACCTCCTTGAGGCGCTTCTTAGTGGACCGCATGGCCTTGGACGCCGCGTTTCTCGCCTCGGCTTCGGCGCGACGCTGCTCCTTGGTCTTTACGTTCCTGCCGCTGGTCTGAGCGGGCGCATCGGCTGCCTTTGCCTCGACCGCCTTTGAAGCCTTGGTGGTAGCAGGCTTAGCGTCCTCCGCCTCCGCAGTCTCAAGCTCGGCGCGCTTGAAGAGGTAGTAGTCATAGTCGCCGTCATAAACGGTGACGCGACCATCGCGGACCTCGACGACCTTGTTGGCCACGGCACGCACGAGGTGCTCATCGTGGCTGATCAGGAGAATGGTTCCCTTGAAGTCCACCAGGGCCTGCTCCAGCACGTCGACAGAGTCAATGTCGAGGTGGTTGGTGGGCTCGTCGAGGCAAAGGAGCGGGTCGGGCGCTACGAGCATCTTCGCGAGGGCGAGACGAGCGCGCTCACCGCCGGAGAGAACGCCCACACGCTTCTCGACGTCGTCGCCATGGAAGAGGAAAGCACCAAGGAGGCGACGCTCCTCTGAGCTCGTCCAGCCGGGAGCCGCCTCGTCCATCTCACGCATGACGGTGTTTGATTCGTTGAGGGTCTCGAGCTGGTGCTGGGCGTAGTAGGCGCTCGTCACGTTCTGGCCGAGCTCGATCTTACCTGCATCTGGAGTCTCGAAACCGAGAGCGAGCTTCATCAGGGTCGACTTGCCAGCGCCGTTGGGACCCACGAGCGCGACGTGATCGCCGCGATAGAACGTCACGTTGGCGTCGCCGTAAACGAGGTTATCGTCAAACGCCTTGCGAACATGCTCGATGGATATGACCATATCTCCCGTGCGGGGAGGCTCCGGGAAACTGAAGTGAACGTGTTTGGATTGCTCGGGGAGCACGACGAGCTCGCTCTTGATCTGCTCGATCTTCTTCATGCGCTCCTGAGCCTGAGCAGCCTTCGTGGGCTTGTAGCGGAACTTGTCGACGAAGACCTGCATATGAGCGATCTCGCGCTCCTGAGCAGCGCGCTTGGCTCGCAGCTGCTCGAGATTGTCCTCACGCTGACGAAGGTAGCTGGAGTAGTTGCCCGTATACGTTGTAAGTCGACGGTTCTCGAGTGCTGCCACGTGGGACACGCAGGCGTCCATGAACGCACGGTCGTGGCTTACGAGAAGAACGGCACCGTCATAGCCGGCGAGGAACTGCTCGAGCCACTTCACGCTTTCGAGGTCGAGGTGGTTCGTGGGCTCGTCCAGGAGCAGCAGATCGGGATGGCGAAGAAGGAGCTTGGAGAGGGAGATGCGCATCTGCCACCCGCCCGAGAAATCCTCCGCGGGCTTGTCGAGGTCCTCTACGGGGAAGCCGAGACCGCAAAGGATGGCTCGGGCCCGACTCTCGAGCTCATAGCCGCCCAGCCTCTCGAACCTGTCCTGAGCATGGCCATATTCATCCAGGAGCGGCTCAAGGCCCTCGCCTTCGCCAGCGTTGGCAATTTGCGCTTCGAGCTCCGAGATGCGAGCGCCGAGCGAGCGAATCTCCGTCGCCGACGCCATAACCTCCTCGAGGGCGGTGTCATGGCCGGCGAGCTTAGCCTCCTGCTCTAGGTAGCCGACGGTAGCCCCCTTCTGAAAGCTAACGGTGCCTTCATCCGGGGTCTCGGTTCCCATGACAATCTTGAGAAGCGTCGTCTTGCCGGCGCCGTTAGGGCCAACGAGGGCCCAGCGCTGACCCGCATTAAGCTGTAGCGTCGCACCTTCGTATAGGGTGCGACCACCAAACGATTTGGAAACCTTATCGGCAAGAAGAATCAAGGCACTCTCCTGAGCTTGAATCTGGGGCTAGTTCTGGCAGAGATGAATGGCGAATCCGGCGATCTCGCGCTTGAAGTAGACGAGCTTCGTTGTGCCATCAGGGTTGAGAGCGCGGGAATCCTCGTTGATCTCAAAGCCACGAGCGGCAAACCACTTCTCGGCGGCAGGAATGTCATTGACGCCAAATCCGATATGCCCCTTCTCGCCGCGACCGCAGCCGCTCATAACCTCAACGAGCGTGTCCGCGAACACGGAAACGGGAGTCTTGACCGGAGCGAGCCCCATGAGAGCCTCGAAGAGGGACGCAATCTCCATCGCCTCTTCAGGACTTGCGGCGTTGATTCCAACGTGAGCCACACGAAGACCAAAGGCCTCGACGGGATTGCTGGTGTCCTCGGACATACGAACCTTCTCTCCGGCGCAAGGCCTAAATCTCACGATGCTGAAGTGGCGTTCAACTCACTCGCAGCATCATCGCATAACAAAAAGGCCGGAGCAAAAGCCCCGGCCTCGTCGTTTATGGTGGAGAATAGGGGGTTCGAACCCCTGACCTCATGACTGCCAGTCATGCGCTCTCCCAACTGAGCTAATTCCCCGAAGTGGTGGGCGATGCTGGATTCGAACCAGCGACCCCATCCGTGTGAAGGATGTGCTCTACCCCTGAGCCAATCGCCCACTTCGGCTGCCGTCGCAGCGGAAAGGAGTCTATCACAAGCACTTGAATGTATGCAAGCGAGAAATTGAATGTCATATTAATTGGTGTCAAACAGGCAATGAGACAAACACGCCAAAGCATGGACATGGTTAGTTTGCAAGGCGCAATAAGAAGTGCGAACTAGAGCGCATGCAGACGATCGAGGCTGCGAGCGTAGAACACACCCGCTGCATAAAGCGCGAGGTCAACAACTACGCAGAAGACGTCGCCCGCAGCGAGCGCCCTTCCCTGCCACCACCAGAGAAAGACCGGAATGAGCGTGAGGGCAGATATCACGAGACCGACTCCGCTAAGAATTGAAAAAGTCTTTAGGTTACGGCCACCCGCAAGGGCGAGCTTGCCATAGCGGCCGGTAACAAGGAGATAGATACCGACGAGGCAGACGTCCGCGCCGGCAATAACGTTGCGGAGACTTTCTGCGTCGCCGGTGACATAGCCCCTGCCAAAAACCTGGGAAACGCCGCTGAGAAGACGAAGCAGGCCCCAGACGAGCATGATCGTGGAGTATCCCCTCAGGAGGCGGTATAGCTCCTTCGCATCCTTAGAAAGAGACTCCTCAAGTTCCTGTTCAAGGCCAATGGCCTCAATCGCAGATACGCTGCGCTTGGATGACGAGGTGGCTACTTCCTCGGTATTAGGCGCGAAACGCGCGACTTCGAGCAGCAGAAAGCCAGAAAGGCCTACGGATACGATCGAGGAGATGGAGCTCGTTGCGTTCTGCTGGAATACCGAGAACAGGAGGTCTACGAAGCTGAGGGAAAAGACGATGCGCCCGTACTTAGTTGCGCTATCGCGAATACCCGGATTACTCGGCATCTTAAAAGCCCGTATTCCGAAAAGTGAACCTACAAACGCGACTGCGGCAAAGATGACCCAAGAAGCCACGAGGAGCACCCATACCGAAATCCGAAATCCCAGAACCTGAGTAGTTGGATATAGCTCAGATGCGGTCGAGACTAAGCCGGCATAGGCAAGAGTCGTATAACCAAGAGTTACGGCGACACACAGCAGAGAGATGGCCAGCCATACAAGATAGGCGCAGGAAAGCGGTCTGATCAGGGACATTCTGCCCCTAGAATCCGTCTCTCCCATTACCAATCCTCCCGTGTCGCTTCCGTCTGTTTGTCAAGTATAGCCAGACTGAATGGGCTGCGCATCGCGAGGCCCGCGAGCAGGCTGCCGGAGGTGTACGCAGTCGTGCTCGACTACGTGCGCGGGCGCTGAGGCGTTCAGGAGGCGGACGTCGTGAGGTCATTCTGGCCGGGCGCGACTTCGAGTCGTTCGAGTACCCGGAGGGCTGCGTCGTGGCCGACAACCCGCCGTTCTTCATCTTCGCCAGGATCCAGGACTTCTACCTGGAGCGCAGCATCGGACTCTTGAAACGAAAGCGGGTCGCAGAGCACATGCGCCCTACGACCCGCGACTAATTCTGGTGGGCCCAGCAGGATTCGAACCTGCAACCTGGGGATTATGAGTCCCTCGCGCTAACCGTTGCGCCATAGGCCCGTTAACAAAAAGGGCGACGACCTAAGCCGCCGCCCCCTCATCTATGGTGGAGAATAGGGGGTTCGAACCCCTGACCTCATGACTGCCAGTCATGCGCTCTCCCAACTGAGCTAATTCCCCGAATTGGTGCGAGAGAGATATTACCAAACCTTACAAGTCGCGCAAGTCAGAATTTAGAATTTCTTTCTAGCTCGAACAAGAACATACGGACCTCCAAGGACTTGCTCGCACTAGAAAGAAACCCCTCCGAGAGAACCAGTGAACTCCCCTAGCCTCTCTAGGCCTGTCTCTAGGTCGCTATCGCTTACGCAATACGAAAGGCGCGCGAATCCCTCGACCCCAAAACAAGAGCCGGGAACGAGCGCAACTCCAGCTTCCCTAATCGCTCGCTCGCAGAATTCCTCCGAACTCATGCCAAACGAATCAATTCGAGGGAATGCGTAGAACGCTCCACCGGGAGAATTAAACGAAAGCCCCATAGCATCGAGTCGCGAGCAAACGAGATCGCGTCGGGTTTTATAGGTGTCAACCATTTCGTCAATCCCAAGCCCAAGCGCAACGACGGCTGCATCCTGCAGAAACGCCGGAACGCTTGAAACGAGATATTGGTGCATCTTCTCGACTTGGGACTTAATTGAGGGAGCCGCCGCGAGCCAGCCAAGACGCCATCCCGTCATCGCCCAGGGTTTGGAAAACGAGTCCACGACGATGGTCCGTTCGCGAAGCTCTGGATGACGAACGGCAAAGCGCTCGTATCCGGCGTCATAAACAAGTCTGTTGTAGACGTCATCGCAGATGACGCAGAAGCCATGGCGGACAGCACAGTTGGCAACGGCGTCTAGCGTCTCCGGGGTATAGATGCAACCAGTTGGGTTGTTGGGAGACGTAATGATGATCGCTCGCGTGCGTGGCGTAATGACTGATTCGAGCTCTTCCTCACGAATCTGAAACCCGTATTCGCTTGTGTCTAGCGGAACGTATGTCCCGTGAGCGGCACGCACGATCGTCTCATAGAGACTAAACGCCGGAACCGGCACAATGACCTCGTCGCCGGGATTTAGCAAAGCGAGGAGAGACGCTGACAGCGCTTCCGTGGCTCCACAAGTAACGATGAGCTCATCCACGTCGTATGAAAGCCCGTGACCATGCATGTAGGCGCTTAGGGCGGCAAGCAGCTCGGGGCGTCCGTTGCTGGGAGGATAGTGCGTTAGACCGCGCGACAGCGACACAGCAACCGCCTCGCGAATTGGCTCCGGAGTGTCAAACTCGGGCTCACCAAGAGTGAGCTTGACACATCCCGGAGTCTGGTTCGCGAGCGCGGTGAAACGGCGAATGCCGCTCGTCGCCAGACGGGCAAGGTCAGTATTTGTCTGGCATGCAGACATAAGAACTAAGCCCTGGCAGCGAGAACGAGCCGAGCGACCTTCTCGGCGACCTCATCGATGGCGACCTCGGAGCGCTCGCCGGTGGCACGGTCCTTGAGTTCGACGTTGCCGTTCTTAACGGCCTTCTTGCCGCACACAATCTGGTACGGGAAGCCCATGAGGTCGTTATCGGCAAACTTGACGCCAGGGCGCTCCTTGCGGTCGTCGACAATGACTTCGATGCCCATTTCGGCAAGAGCGGCGCTGACCTTCTCCGCGACGGGCCAGACGAGATCGTCGTTAACGTCAAGCGGGATGATCGAGACCTCGTACGGGGCGACAGAGACAGGCCAGATGATGCCGTTCTCATCGTTGTGCTGCTCAACAATGGCGGCAAGCGTACGAGAGACGCCAACACCGTAGCAACCCATGATAAGGGGCTTCTCCTTGCCATCCTCGTCCATGAAGTAGGCACCCATTGCCTCGGAGTACTTGGTGCCGAGCTGGAAGACCTGGGAGACCTCAATGCCGCGGGCGGAGGCGAGCGGACGTCCGCAGTGAGGGCAGGGATCGCCGGCGACGACGGTCACAAGGTCAGCCCACTCGTCAGGGGTGAAGTCGCGGCCTGGGCAGGCGCCAGTGAAGTGGTAGTCGACCTCGTTGGCGCCGCACGTCCAGCTCTTGGAACCCTCGAGGCTCTTGTCGCAGACGAGACGAATGCCCTCGGGGAGGTTCACGGGGCCGATAAAGCCCTTGAACAGGCCATTCTCCTCGAGCTCCTCGTCGGTCATGAGGCGATAGCCCTTGCCAAAGACGTGCTCCGCCTTGCAGTCGTTGAGCTCGTGATCGCCGGGGACGATGGCGACGACAGGGTTTCCCTCGGCGTCGATGATGGCGAGGGCCTTGCGCGTGCCGTTCTCGGGGAAGCCGAAGAACTTGGCGACGTCGGCGATGGTGCCAAGACCCGGGGTCTCTACCTTGGTGAGGGTACCGTCGCCCGGGCCCTCGCTGACGTTAACCATCGTGCTCGCCGCTTCATCGTCTGCAGCGAATCCGCAATCGTCGCAATAAACGAGGCTCGCCTCGCCGGCATCCGCGAGAGCCATAAACTCGACGGAAGTATCGCCGCCAATCTCTCCGCTGTCGGCGACGACGGGAAGGGCCTTCAGGCCGCAGCGCACGCAAATGTTGGCGTACGCCTCCTTCATCTTGTCGTACTCCTCCTGTAGGCTCTCCTGAGTGGCAGAGAAGGAGTAGGCATCCTTCATGATGAACTCGCGCCCGCGCATGAGGCCGTAGCGAGGGCGGAACTCGTCACGGAACTTGTCCTGGATGTGGTAGAGGTTAACGGGTAGCTGCTTATAGCTCCTGAGCTCGTTGCGAACGAGGGCGGTGATAGTCTCCTCGTGAGTCGGGCCAAGGACGAACTCGCGCTCGTGACGGTCGTTGAAGCGGACAAGCTCCTTGCCATAGGCATCGATGCGGCCGCTCTGGCGCCAAAGGTCCGCGTCGACCATGATGGGCATCATGAGCTCCTGGGCGTCATGCGTGTCCATCTCGTCGCGAACGATGTTCTCGATCTTGCGGATGGAGCGCCAAGCCAGAGGCAGATACGTGTAGAGGCCAGCAGCCTCCTTACGAATCATGCCCGCGCGAAGAAGCAGGCGATGGCTCGCGAGCTCGGCCTCGGTGGGATCCTCTTTGAGGGTGGGGGCGTAAAGACGGCTCATCTTCATTGGGTTCATAACTGTATCCTTTAATCGGCGCTATTGGCGCTCGTTAATTGGCCTAGTCATTCTAACGCGAACCGGACAAAAGGCCCAAGCTTGCGAGCGGTCCGTTGTTTATTCGAAACGCGCGTGAATTTCGGCGAAAAGTTCGTCGACTATGCGATCCTCGGGGACCTTCCGCAGGGTCTCTCCCCCAGCGATGATTAGCCCGGTGCCAAGTCCGCACGCAACGCCGATGTCGGCGCCGCGCGCCTCGCCTGGGCCGTTGACGATACACCCCATGACGGCAACGGAAATGGGGGCTGAGATCTTCTGGAGTCTCTCCTCGACCTCGTTGGCGATCTCGATAAGGTTGACCTGGCACCTGCCGCAGGTGGGACAGCTCACGAGCTCCGGAGTGCGACGCCGCATACCGAGGGACTGCAGAAGCTCCCAGGCGACGGGAACCTCCTCGGTGGGTGGAGCGGTGAGGGAAAGGCGCATGGTGTCGCCAATACCCTCAGAGAGCAGCACGGAGAGCGCCGAGACGTTCTTAACCGTGCCCTGGCGAATGGTGCCCGCCTCCGTAACACCAAGATGGAGTGGCACATGAGGCAGGACTCGGGAAAGCTCGCGATTGGTGAGAATCGTCGCGGGAACGTCGTGGACCTTGGCGGAGAGAACGATGTCTCTGAAGCCGCGCTCCTCGAAATGCCGCACGAAGGAGACGGCGCTCTGGACAAGCTTCTCGGGTTGCGTCAGGTCTTCGCGCGCATCGATCTCCTTGTCGAGAGAGCCAGCGTTCACTCCGATGCGAATGGGGATTCCAACCTCCCCTGCCGCGTCGATGACGGCATCCACACGATCGAAAGAGCCGATGTTCCCGGGATTGATGCGAATGCCGGCAGCACCGCGACGCGCCGCCTCGATAGCAAAGCGGTGGTCGAAGTGCACGTCAGCAACGACGGGGATAGGCGACTCGGCGCACGTCTCGGCAAAGCCGTCGAGTGCATCAGCGTGCGGAATCGCAACGCGAACGATTTCACAGCCGAGCTCAGCGAGGTCATGGATCTGCGCTAGCGTCGCTACGGGGTCGGTCGTGGCGGTGGTGCACATGGATTGGACCGACACGGGAGCTCCCCCGCCAACAGGAACGTTACCCACGAGCACCTGATGAGTGAGTTCCCTAGGAAGCGGGGCATCCTGCTGGGACGGAAGTCGAAGGTCGAGCATGCTAACCTCCAAAGATAATTCGAACGATGTCCTGCTTCAAGACGAAGAAGAACAAGATCATTGCGAGAACAATGCCCAGGTAAGACAGGGCATTCTGAACGCGTATCGAGACATCCCTGCGAATAAGCAGCTGTATGACCTCGATGAGAAACTTTCCACCGTCAAGCGGAGGAATGGGAATGAGGTTCATGAATCCGAGCGAAAGCGAAATCGCCGCCATGAGGAACAGGAAGTCTCTCGCACCCGAAGCGGCAGCCTGAGATGCCATAACGGAAATGCCAACGACGGACGAAGACTGCGAGACAACCTCGGCAGTGTGGGCGGGTTGGAACAGCCGTGCAATATAGGACACCGTTGCCGTCACATAGTTGTGGGCGGCCTTAATGGAGTCGGCAACGCTTGGGTGCAACGTCGTAACGACGGCCGTGATGCCAAACTTTCCAGACTCAAGCGGGTTGTTAGCTGGGTCAACGTCGCCTTCGAGTTGCTGGCCATCGCGATTGAACTCCACGGTGAAAGTCTGGCCAGACGCTAGGCACTCGTTGAGTTGGTCGCATAGCTCCACCCAGGTGGAGACCGACGTTCCATTGACGGAGGAGATTCGGTCCCCTTCGGTCAGACCGCACCGCTCGGCAAGCGAACCCACCTCAACGAACCCGATTTCCGGCACGTTTTCGACGACTTGGACTCCGCCGATCGAAAGGCAGCCAACGATTAGAGCAATGCCAAGAACGACATTGACCGCGGGGCCTGCCACTAGGGTCAACACGCGAGCAAAGAACCCTTTGCCCTGATACGTCCGTGACCGCTCTTGCGCAAAGAACGCGTCGGCTCCACCATCAGGAAGGGCATGACTCTCCCCCGCCTTCGTAGAGCCGGGGAGCGAGAAGTCGTGGCCTCGATCGAACGCAGTCAGCAGGTTCGCATCGCGCTCTACGGTCTGAACTTGCTCTGGCCATGTCTTTTGGCTTGGGTTTTCTCCAAGGCTCTCATCGTAGTACGGCTCTATAGACGCCCAATCAACCAGCACGGAAAGAACGTCGACGAGCTCATTCGTATCCATGGCAAGGTCTTCGGAGAGTTGAGAGATTTTGATGCGTCCGACACGCGCGACGGCGGAAAGAACCTCGGCAGCACGTGTGCCTGCAGGGCCATTCATGCCGCAAATGCGGTTGTATCCCCCAAGGAGTATGGGAGTAATGCCAATCTCCGTACCGCGCGTCCTACTCTTGTACGAAAGCTTATAGCGACAAGGCATGCCGAGAAAGAACTCTGTTACGCGCATGTCGAAAGCCCTGGCGGCAAGAAAATGCCCTCCCTCATGAAGGAACACGAGTATCGAGAGAAGGAATATCCCCCAAAAGGCTGCCGAGGCAAAAGATGAGAGCCAGCTCATGCAAGCTCCGAGACAAGAGCACGAGCGCGACTGCGCGAAAGAGCGTCAACCTCGGCTATCTGTTCGAATGAGGAGAGCGGCTCGACCTCCGTCATCTCCATCACGCGCTCGACAACGCGATCGATGTCGCAGAACCCACAGGCGGCGTTTCTAAAGGCCTCGTTTGCCACTTCATTGGCTGCGTTCATCGCACAGGGAAGCGTGCCTCCCGTACGGCCCGCCTCAAGCGCGAGAGGGAGACAGCGGAACGACTCGACATCAGGCGCGGAAAAGGTGAGGGGCTCGCTGGAGCGCCAATCCACGTGGGTGGCCGGGCTTTCCCAGCGCTCTGGATAGCTCAAAGCATATTGAATGGCGACTCTCATGTCTGAGGGGCCAAGCTGCGCCTTAACCGAGCCGTCCGAGAACTCGACGGCGGAATGTACCTTACTCTGCCTGTGAACGAGAACATTGATGTCGTCAATGGGAACATCGAAGAGATGATGCGCCTCGATGACCTCGAGCCCCTTGTTCATCAGGGTTGCGCAGTCGATGGTGATCTTAGATCCCATTTTCCACGTGGGGTGCGCGAGAGCTTGCGTCGCGGTGACATTTTTGAGTTGCTCGCGAGAGCTGCCGAAGAAGGGTCCACCAGAGCAGGTGAGCCAAATCTTCGAAAGGTCCTCGCGCCTCTCCCCAACGAGGCACTGATAGATGGCGTTATGCTCAGAGTCGACGGGAAGGACCCTGCCCGGCTTAGCCATGGGCATGAGAAGGTCCCCGCCGATGACAAGAGCCTCCTTGTTTGCGGGCGCCCAAATCTTGCCGCAGCGAAGGGCCTCCGCGCTCGCCCAGATGCCAGCTTCGCCAACTACGGCAACGAGTACGCAATCGACGTCCGGAAGGCTGGCAAGACGCGTGACGGCGTCCTGGCCAAAACCAATGTCGCATCCCTCGGGAAGCTCCTCGAGAATCGGGTCGTCCTTGCGGGCCTCGTCTGCAACGGCAACATGGGGCACGCCAAATTCCCGAGCAACTTCTACAAGCCCCTTGCAGGAAGAGTTCACCGCGATGGCAGTAAGTTCCACCTTGTCAGGGTGCATGCGACAGATATCAAGCGTTTGGGTGCCAATAGACCCCGTGCAGCCCAAGAGGGCCAGACGAGTCGGGCGACGCCTTTCAAGGCTTGAGGTCATGTCCTCGAATATGCTCACAGAATCCCTCCGATGTGCAGGACGAAATAGGCGGTCATGGTTGCAAAGAGCATGGAATCCGAGCGATCCAAAAGGCCTCCATGACCAGGAATTAGGTTCCCGGAGTCCTTTACTCCAACCGCGCGCTTGAGGCGGCTCTCAAAGAGGTCGCCGATGACGCCAGAAACGCCGCAGATAAGACCCCCGATGAGTGCGAGGAGCAGGCTGATCCCACATACCTTGAGCGCGTAGAGAGCAATCCATGTCAGGCAGCTACCAAGAAGACCGCCGACGAAACCCTCCCAGCTCTTATTGGGAGAGATGCGGGGAGCCATCTTATGCTTTCCAAATTGCGACCCGAATATATATGCAGTGGCATCGTTAACCCAGACAGACCCCATGACGCCGAGCGTTAGGAGCGCGCCTTCAGTTCCAAGGTACGAAGCCCTGATAACGACGACAGATGAGAACAGCAGGCCTGTATAGGCAGCCCCGAATACCGTAATCGCCGCATCAGAAATGCTAGCTCTAGGAGTGAGGACGTACCAAGTGCCAGCTGCGAGCATGAGCAGGAGCGTAACTCCAGTCTGACCCTCAACGGAGACTAGCGCAGCAAGCGGATACAGAGCGGCGGCAGCTAGTCCGATAAACTCGTTAGGCATCCTGCCACCCAGACGAGCCATGCGGTAGAACTCAGACCCACAAAGCCATGACATAGCGGAAACGAGGAACATCGTGGGAACTCGACCCCAAAAGAGGCAGACGAGAATAATCGCGGCATAGAGAAGACCATACGTCGAGCGAGTAATGAACTTCTCAGCACTCGACCGAAAACGTTGACTACGAAGGCCACCGATGACGCGCGCGTCTTCACGGGCCGCTCGCCTGCGCTCCATGGTATCCGACACCTTATTGATGCCGACAGGACCCTTGGATTGCGTCTCCTTGTCGCGATGTTCTTCTGTAGACAATTAGGCTTTCACCCCGCCAAAGCGACGGTCTCGGCCCTGGAAGGCCCTAATGCCACGAAGGAGTTCCCAGCGATCGAAATCTGGCCACAGAGTATCTGTGACATAGAACTCGCTGTAAGCAAGCTGCCAAAGGAGATAGTTAGAAAGTCGAAGTTCTCCGGAGGTTCGAATGAGAAGCTCCGGATCAGGAAGATCGGCGGTATAGAGCGAGGCCGCGACAGCACCCTCATCGATATCCTCGATATTAATGTCTCCACTTGCCACGCGAGCCGCGAGAGTGCGGGCGGCACGGGCGAGCTCGGCCCTTGCGCCGTAGTTCACAGCAAGGGCGAGCACCATGCCCGTGTTACCCGCAGTCTCAGCAAGACCCTCCTCGAAGACATCGCGCGTCTTCTCTGGAAGAGCCTCGATGTCTCCGAGAAATACAAGCCTGACGTTTTCCTGATGGAAAAGGGGGAGTTCCTTGAGAAGCGTGGTGGCGAACAGATGCATGAGGAGATCGACCTCATGCTGTGGACGCTTCCAGTTCTCGGTTGAGAACGCATATGCGGACAGAACATCAATCCCGAGTCGAACGCAAGCGGTGATGGTTTCGCGAAGACTGGAAATGCCCGCGATGTGACCCTCTCCCCTCTCCTTGCCCTGGCGGGTGGCCCAACGGCCATTGCCGTCCATGATTACGGAGATATGGCTGGGGAGATGGTCGAGATTGACATCAGACAGCGAGATGTCATCTGGTGCATCGGCAAAGTATTCGATCAGCTTCTGCTCGTCGCGCAGCACGTTCTGCTCCTCAAATAAGTGGTGGACAGGCTCCTAGATCTCCATTACCTCGGCTTCCTTAGCCTTGGTAGCCTCGTCGATCTTAGCGACGAACTCGTCAGTCAGCTTCTGGATGACAGCCTGCTCGCGACGGACGTCGTCCTCGGAGAGCTCCTCGTCACGCTCGAGCTTCGCGTTTGCCTCGCGACGGACATTGCGCACGGCAACACGAGCCTCCTCGGCGTAGGTGCGGCATTCCTTAGCGAGCTCCTTGCGACGCTCGCCCGTCGGCTTCGGGAACGGGAGGCGAATGACAACGCCGTCATTCGACGGAGTGATACCGAGGTCAGACTGGGAGATGGCCTTCTCGATGGCGTTGAGGCTGCTCTTATCCCAGGGCTCGACGCAGAGCATGCTAGCCTCGGGAACCTTGACACCGGCAAGCTGCGTAACCGGGGTCGCCTGACCGTAATAATCAACCATGATGGAATCAAGGATGTGCGGGTTGGCGCGACCGGTACGAACGCGCGCGAAGTTGGCCTTAAGAGACTCGAGGCACTTGTCCATGCGCGTACGCGCGTTGTTGGTGATCTCGCTCATTAGTGGGTCTCCTCCCCATAGACGGTGGTACCAACCGGAAGCCCCTGGAGGGCATCGGCGAACACGTGCGGCTGGTCAATGTTGAACACGATCATAGACATGTTGTTATCGCTGCAAAGAGCCGTAGCGGTTGCATCCATGACCCTAAGATCGCGAGTAAGGACCTCACGATAAGTAATCTGGTCAAACTTCTTGGCATCGGGGTGCTTCACGGGGTCAGCGTCGTAGATGCCGTCAACCTTGGTGGCCTTCATGAGGCAGTCAGCATCAATCTCGCAAGCGCGAAGAGCAGCTGCGGTGTCCGTCGTGAAATACGGGTTGCCGGAACCGGCCGCGAAGATTGCGATATAGCCCTTCTCGAGGTGCTTGATTGCACGACGACGAATATAGGGCTCACACACCTCGTCCATCTTGATGGCGCTCATCACGCGCGTAGTCATACCGTGACGCTCGAAACTGTCCTGAAGGGCAAGAGCGTTCATGACAGTGGCGAGCATGCCCATATAGTCTGCCTGGGCTCGATCCATGCCGCCAGCGGCGCCAGACACGCCACGGAAGATGTTACCTCCACCAACGACGATGCCAATCTCGATGCCATCATCGTGGATGAGCTTAATCTCCTCAGCAAGGTGGTCGACGACCTTGGGGTCTACGCCATAGACGCCGCCACCCATAAGGGCCTCACCAGAGAGCTTGAGCAACACGCGCTTGTACTTATAGTCCGTCAAGGAGACTTCCCTTCCTCAAGGTGTCGATTCTTATTGATTATATACGGTAGTTCATTCTTATAACTGTAATACGTTCTAGCTGCGGTTATTCATTCTAACTTCGTGCAATTTACGATTTTTCGCGCCATTTTGGCCGCATTCGGGTCCCATTTTGGAACAAAAAGCCCCTCCCCGCCCGAAGGCGGAGAGGGGTCAGTCGCAGTTGGTTCGAGTAAGGTTCGAGCTAATCCTTCGGGGCGCAGGTGTCGCACCTAGGGCAAGGCGCCCTCGATAACGATGTGGGTGGTAGCCTCGGTCGCTGGATTGTCCGTCACGACTGGCCTGAGGTCGGAGTCGGGGCCGGACGCGCAGGCGGACAAGGTCTCGGCAAACATGACGGCCCACAGCGCGAGCTCGAGCGCCAGGAATGCGAGCAGCACGCCCACGACGCGCCGCACCACTAGCCCACCCTCACGAGGTAGTCATCCGACTCGGGCTTGCCCGTGGCCCTGCCGACGGCGACGTAGCGGAGCTTGCCGCTCGTGGAGCCGGTGTAGCGGCCCCAGATGTATCCGTCGGACGACTTGTACCAGTCATCGAGCACGACGGTCTGGCCCTTGTGGTACCGGGCGACGACGGAGCCGGAGAGGCCCGGCGTGTCGCGGACGTTGAGCGTGCCCACGGTGCAGCGGTAGGTGCCGCCCTCGAAGCCAGTGGAGCCTGAGCCGGACGCGCCACCCTCTGGCTCGGACGGGGCGCTCCCGGGCTCGATGCCGAAGACCTCGAGGTAGACCCTCGCGATGTCGTCCACGTGCGAGTTGAAGTAGGCGAGGTCGACGTCGCTGTCGATGAAGCCGTTTTCTACGAGCCGGTAGTTGATGCCGCGTCGCGCGGCGCGGTTGACGTTGGCCAGCTCGGAATGGTGCACGATCTTCTCGGCGCGGCCCGGCATCATGGCCGAGAGCTTGTCGGCAAGCGCCTTGTCGTACTCGTCAGCCGCGAAGCCTGACTTGATGATGACGTGGGCGCCGTGCGCACCCGGCACGCCGGAGGCGTCCATGTGCAGCTCGACCACGGGCGCCGATGTCTCGAGGCGGCTGATACCGCCGTCGCGGTACCAGTTGCGCGACGTGTCGCCAAGCTCGACCTCGGAGCCGCCGAGCGCCTTGATGCGCGCGCCCAGGGCGCGCACGCGCTCGGCCTCGGTGTAGCCGCCGCCGTCCGCGCCGGGGTCGCCCGCGCCGTGTCCGCAGATGACGAAGAGCTTGGCCATGCTACTCCTCGCCGCCCTCGTCGTGCTTGAAGACCCGCATGAGCGGGGTGTCGCGGAGCTCCGGGTAGGCGGCGCAGACGTTCTCCATGCAGCTCGCCACCTCCATCACCGCGATGTATGCGCAGACGACCGTGACGGTCACGCCGCCGAAGCCGAGTCCCGCGACGTGCTGCGCGCCGGCCTCGACGATGACCGCGAGCACGATCACGCAGAGCAGCAGCGCCTTGTGGCCGAGGCCCTCGCGCATCTTGGAGCTCGACACGTCGCCGCGCACGACGGCGCCGACGAACCCCGTGACGAAGTCCATGAGCATAAGGACGCACGCGAGGCCGATGGCCCAGACCTGCGCGTCGTCGAACTGGATGAGACCGATGTCGGACATGATGTCCCCTTCCTTCCGATTGCTTGCTTGCATGCCGAAAATCCCAGTACGGAACCCCGCGCATGGGGCGCGGGCGCACTGGGATTTGGAGGACGATATGAGGTTCGAGGTTGCCGTCGCCGAGTACATGGAGGACCGCGCGAGGCGTCTCCGCAGGACCACGCTCGAGGGCTACGAGAGCGCCGTCAGGTGCCACCTCGCGCCGCGATGGGCGGGCCGCGAGCTGGAGGGGATAGGCTTCGAGGAGCTCCAGGCGTGGGTCGACGGGTTCGAGAGGCCCGGCGCCGCCGAGAAGGCGTTCAAGACCTTCCGGCAGGTCTACCGGTGGGCGCTGCGGCGCCACCAGCTGCGCGTGTGGGACGTGACGCAGGGAATCGAGCTGCCGCGCAAGCCGGTCGTGAGGAGACCGACCCTGCGAGCCGTAGAAGAGCGGCAAATGCTCCGCGAGATAGCGGGCCAGGAGTTCGAGCCCGTCGTCCTGCTCGCGGCCGCGCTCGGGCTGAGGCGCTGCGAGGCCTGCGGTGTCGAGTGGCCGGACATAGACTGGCGCGGCGGATGGGTCCACGTGCAGCGCGGCAGGCACTCGGTCCGCGGCGGCGAGGACGTCACCCCCTGCAATACGAGGCTGTCAGACAGGTGGCTCAGGCTGCCGCGGTGGGCACTCGAGCGGCTCCGCGCGATCCGCGGGGACAGGAGGCGCGGGAGGACGTGCGGCCTCTCCCCCAACGCCGTGTCGGCAAGGTTCAGGCGCTTCTGCGCCGCGCGTGGCCTGCCGTGGGTGCCGGTGACGTGCCTGCGGCACTCGTGGGCCACGATCGCGCTGGAGGCGGGGGCCGCCATCGAGGACGTGAGCGTGGCGCTCGGCCATTCGACGGTCAACACCTGCATACAGCACTACCTGCAGAGCTTCCGGCAGGTGGTGTCCAGGGCGGGCGACTGCTACTCGAGGGCGCTGCTGGGGTCGTAGAGGATTCCGTATCCCTTTACGAGACGACGAACTGGAGCGTCGTCCGCGTGGGCATGACCGTGTACGTCAGAGCGGCGCAGATCATCGCGGAGCCCTCCTCCGGAATCACGTGCGGCTACACCATCCCGGAGGAGCTAAGGCCCTCTCACGCCTGGTCGGCCGCGATGGTCACCGAGTACGGCGGCGCGGATAACTCTTACCGCCTGTTCGTCATGCCGGACGGAACCATCAGGGCGCAGAGCATGGGCGGCAAAACGGACAATCAGAACCACTTCGCCTCGCTGTCGTACCCCATCGGCATGTGATTCCGTATCCCCCGTCAAAAAGCAGGTCTTTAACGACCTCATCGTCGAGGACTTCAAGCGCGGCGGGTGCGTGACTGTCCACATCAGCGGAAGCAATTCGCTTACGCGTGCGGTGAACCCAATCAAGGTCGCGTAACTCGCCGACGGTTGCGCCCCGCGCGTGCGGGTCATGACACTGTTCGGCGTCAACGACCATGCCTGGGGCATGGCCCGCGTCGATACCGACGGAAGCGTCTACCTGACGCAGCTGTACAGACAGGACGAGATCGTGTGGGCCACGGTTGACGTGAGTGTCACGTTCGCCGTCTAGCCGGCCAGGAAGCAGACCTGTCCGGAGAAGTCGCCTCCGGCCTTGGCCATGCAGATCACGGTCCCGTCGGTGTGGACGGAAACGTATCCCGCCGAGGTGCCGTAGGAGATTGCGCCGACCACTTCGCGCGTCGGCTTCACCGGCAGCTTGCCCACCGTTCGCGGCACGTTTGCCTGAAGCGTCATGTTCTGGATCTGGAGCACGCGCAGCGGCCCGAAGCGGTACAGGTAGCCTCCCGCGAACGGCTGCTCGCCGCCGTGGGATACGGAATCCCCGAGGGTCCTCAGACTAACGACGGAGGGCAGCAGGAGCCTTGCCGTGGGTGTCAGGCCGGAGAGGGAGACCTCCGCGACGGCCACGGTGGCGGTGAGGTCGCCGTCGAGGATGTTCCCTGCGACGTAGTCCGGCGCCTTGGCCTCCGCCTCGCTCGCGGCGGCGGTGCCCTGGAGCACGGACCACGCGCCCTCCTCGACGTTTCCGTTGGACGGGTCGCGCTTGTAGGTGTACGTCACGAGGTCACGGCGGAATGCGCCCTGCGAGCCGTTGGCGACCTTGACGCTCTCGGCCTCCTTGACGCGGACCTGGCGCCCGTCCATGAGGAAGACGCCGGTGCCGATGCGGACGGTGTTGGCGTCCGTCATGGTCACGGCCAGGCCCTCGCCGACGTCGAAGGCGAAGCGTCCGCTGCCGAGCGCGCCGGCGTAGAGCGCGCCCACGTCCTCGCTGCCGATGTGGTTCTTCCCCGCGTGGGCCGTCACGAGCTCTGTCGTCACTTGGCATCACCCTCAAGTAGCCTGTCGATTGACTCGGCGTACGCCTTGCGCGCGGCGTGGTAGGCGATCGAGTGCACGGGGCACAGGCACACCTTGCGGGTGGTGCCGTCGGACCCCTCCACCTCGCGCTGGACCTCCCAGCCGTAGTTGTCCCGCTCGTCGACGGGCACGGAAAGCTTCAGTCCGCAGCCCTTGACGTCGCACTCCATGTTGCAGTAGCCCTCCTCGTACATGGGCTCCTCCTCACTCGGTCTCGTAGCTCACCGTGGCCGTGCCGTACCTGTCCACCTTGAGCACCTTCTTCGCCACGGTCGCCGTGGCCGATATCCCCGTGCGCTGGTCCGTGCCGCCGACGACGTCGCCGATGTCGAACCGGTCGTCCGACGCGCCGAGCGTCACGCTCACCGACTGCGCTTTCGCGTAGTAGTCCTTGAGGCGCTTGGTTCCGTCCTCCACGAGCTTCGCCCGGTCGGCGCTCGTGTAGTCGTAGTACTCGGAGCGCTCCCTGACTCCCCTGTACGTCTGCGTCTCGCTGACGTTGCCCCTCTCGTCCAGGTAGAGCTCGGCGCTCACGCGGTTCTGCTTCTCGTCCTGCCCTCGGGCCACGAGGTGGTTCACGAACTGGGCGTCGTCATCCACGAGCACGTCGACGAGGTCGCTGTCGAACTCCTCGTCGCGGCTCCAGTCCCTGACGGGGAGGGCTGAGAGCACGGCGCGCTCGCCGTCGTGGCGCACGCGCAGCTTCGCGCCGGCCGAGGCGAGCATCGCGCGGACGCCCGAGTAGCCGTCGCAGTACAACTCGAACCGGTAGCCCTTGACCTGGATGCGGCTGTCCTCGGTGGAGGCGGCGAGCGCGTCCCCGAGGCCCATCCGGGCGACGAGCTGGCGCAGCACCGCGTTCGCCTCGCCGGACACGGTCAGGTGGTCCTGGCCGGAGTCCGGCACGAGCACCTTGCGGGCGAGCATCCCCGTCCAGGTGGGGCCGCGCCACCTCACGAGCCCGTCCTCGCTCTTGACCTCGGTGAGCATGCCGCCGTACTCGGTGCCCTCCGCGTAGACGTACCCCCAGCGCTCGAACTTTGGCTGGTTTGGCGCGTCGGGGAAGACGAGCTCGAAGTCGTTCTCGTCCTCGCCCCAGGCGAAGTCCGCCGACTCCGGGGAGAGGACCATGAGGTCGGTCCCGTCGCTTGTCTTGAGCACTAGGTCCACGGCAGGCCTCCCCTGCGCTCGATGAGCGTGACGTCGACGCCGAACGACTGCGGCCACGAGACGTTCTGCGGCCCCGGCTGCACGAGCTCGTAGATGTAGCTACCGGACCCCACGGAGCCGCGCGTGCGCTTCGAGAACACGTCAGTGACGTCTCCGTAGCGCCCGCGCAGGGTGACGGAGTCCCCAAGCATCGAGCCCTTGCGTGTCGTGTCTACGGTGAGGATGGCGCCCTCGGGGACCATGACGTTGACCTGGTAGGTGTTGTTTCCGATGCGCACGTAGGGCGATACGGCGTACCCGTAGACGCGCAGGCGCAGGTCGCACGGCGTCACGCCGGGCACGTCGATGTTGACGCCCGCGACTGACGACGTGCCGTAGTCGTGGCCGTAGTCGTGCGGGTAGTCTAGCGTCTCGTTGTCCATCTCGCGGCCCGAGTCCGGCAGCAGCTGGTACGTGGTCTCGCGCCGCCAGACCCCGTCGAGCAGCACGATGGTTAGCGTGGCGGCGCATGAGCCGCCACGGTAGACGCCAGACAGCTTGGCCTTGGTGACGTAGGCGCGCTGCGACCATCCGCCGCTCGAGAGCGTGCCGGGCTTGCCCAGCTCCATGTCGGCCTCGAAAGCGACCTGCGCGGCCTCTGCGGTCTCCGCCGTCATCCAGCAGGAGACGGCCTCCTCGCGCGCGCCGCGATGCGCGGCTGTGAGCGAGTCCGCCGACAGTTCGTATGCCCACTCGAACCCACGCAGCGACGCCCCGGTCCCGACGAGCGCCGACTTGGCGTCGTCGAGGCAGATGGGGCCGCCGCCCGTTCCCGGCTCGTACGTGAGCATGCACTCGTTAGACACTGGCACCTACCAACTTTCTACCGAGCCTCGCGGCCTCGCGTTCCCCGAGCACAGGCGTGCACGTGCTGATGATTCGCGGCAGGTGCTGTTCCAACCACGCGACGACTATGGCGGCGTCGCACGGTTGGTCGTCGCGCATCTGCTGGGCTATCTGGCGCGCGAACGGCTCCGAGTACTTGCTGTTCGTCAGCGGCACGATCGCCTCCGCCCCCGCCTCGCCAACGATGTCGAGCGGCACGGCGCGGGTGGCGATGGCGCCTCCCTGGGCGTGGAAGCGCGGGATGATTCCTCCGTCCGCGTGCGGGCGGATGCCGCCGCGGGCGTTGCCGAAGACCTTGGAGATGGTCTGTCTGATGTTGGCGAAGATGTCGATCTTGCCCGTCGCGCTGTAGTTGTTGAGTCCCCTACGGTTCCACTCGTCGCGCTGCCGGATTGAGCTGCTCATGAGGTCGTGGACGGTGCCGTCGGCGCTCTTGTAAAGCAGGTTCGAACCGTTCCACTCCACCTTGTGGCCCTGGGCGTCGGTGACGCTCACGTCGTCCACGACGGCGTTGCCCGCCTTGTCGAGCAGCTGCGAGCCGTTCCACGTGTACAGGTTGCCCTGGGCGTCGACGAGCTTGACGTCGTCGACGTTGATGGAGCCGTCCTTGTTGACGAGCGGGGTGCCGTTGTACATCTGCAGCATGGCGACCATCTGCGAGACGTCGCCGTTGCAAGCCTCCGCGAGCGCGCCAAGGTTGTCCGAGCCGATCTGGTTCAGCGTCTCGGTCGACACCCCCGCGTCGGCGAGGGCCTGCGAGAGGTCGGACACGTTGACGCCAACCCCGTCGAGCCTGTCGGCGAGGCCGTCCATGCCGTCGAGCGCGGACTTGATGTCGCCCGCGGCCTGCGCGGCCTTGGCGGCGCTCTCGTCCATGCCAACGCCCCACTCGCCGAGGTCGGACACGATGGAGGTCGTGGTGCCGTCGTAGTCGCGCGCCAGCCGCTCGAGCTGGTCGGCCGAGAGCTTGCCCAGGTCCTCCGTGCTCGCGCCGAGCGTGCGCAGGTCCTCGGTGAGCGCAGTCAGCGACTGCCCGTGGCTGGAGAGCTGGCTTTCGAAGAGCGGCCCCGTACCGTTGGCCCACTGCTGCATCGCGTCGTTCACGCCGTCGGTCGCGGCGGCTGCGTCGCCGAGCTGCGTGGTGTACTTGTTCACCGCGTCAGTGGCGCTGTCGTACTGCTGCTGCACGCTCTGGAGCGTGCGGCCCTGCTCCTGGCGGCTCGCAAGGTCCTCGGCCTGCTGGCGCGTCCATGACGGGTGGACGCCCATCAGGTGGTCGACCTGGTCGTTGTAATCGTTCTGCGCCTTTGCGAGCGCGTCCGCCGCGTCGGCCTGGTCGCTGTACGCCTCGGTGAGGTTCGCCGTGATGGCGCTCATCTGCGCGTCGCGCTTCTTGGCCTCAACGAGGTCGTCAATCGACTGCCTGAGGTCCTGGACGTTGCCCTCTCCGTCGGTGTACTTGCCGTTAAGGACGTCCTGGCTCGAGATGTTGAGCCCGAGCTGGTCGTTGAGCGTCGAGAGAGCCCACTGGAGCCGTCCCTGCGCCTCGGTCGAGAGGTCGGTCTTGCCGATGGAGTCGTCCACTATCTGCCGGGCCGTGTTGAGCTGCGAGATGGTCGTCTCGGCCGCCTCGGTGTTCTCGTTCATCCTGTCGACGGACTTGGCCATGCTCTCTGCGAGCTGGTCGACGGACTTCGCGGAGAACCCCGCGCTCTGGCCCACGCCGTCGATGCGGCCTCGGTAGTCGGACAGCGAGGTCGCGCGGGCCACGGCGTCGCTCAGGCCCTGGGTCGACTTGGCGAGGTTGTCGGTCTTGGTCTTCCACGTCGTGTAGGCCGTCACGCCAACGCCAACGGCGACGGCGAGCGCCCCGAGTCCGAGCGTCATAGGGTTGATCGCGAGTCCGACGGCCCCGAACGCCTCGGTGAGCGTGCCCGCGCCTCCCGCCGCAAGCTGGAACGCGTCGACGAGCTTGGGGAACACGCCGAGCCCGGACTTGATGGCCCCGAACGCGCCGGCTCCCTTGCTCATGGTCGCGAACGCGGCCCCCGCCGTGATGGCGGTCGGCGCCACGTCCTTGAGCGCGCCCCACAGGCCCTTGAGCACGGGCACGGCGGCCGGAACCACTGAGTTGAAGGCGGCGAAAGCCGCCTGGATGCCGGTCTTGATGTCGTTGATGACGCCGGAGATGTTCTCCTTGCCGATGGCGTCCATCGTGGCGGCGATGCCCTTGGTGACGGCGTTGCCCATGTTGTCGATGGACGTCCGCACGCCGCCGGCGGCGGTCTCGGCCTGGTCCTTGAAGCTCGCGAAGCTGCCGCCGCCCTGGGTGTCCAGCTCGACCATCTTGTCCATGAGCTGGTCGAGCGAGATCGTGGCCTCCTCGCCGCCGCCTCCGATGGCCTTGTACAGGTCGTTGGCGTTGGCGGTCGGCCCCAGCAGCGACTTGGCGAGCTGGTCCATCTGTCCGGGCATGGCCGTGGTGAGGCTGCGCCAGTCCTGCATCTCTGGCTTGCCCTTGGAGAGGATCTGGCGGAACTGCTCCATGGCGGCGCCCGCCAGTTCGGTCGAGCTGCCGGACGCGATGAGCATGTCGTTGAGCGCGAGCCCGACGTCCGTGGCCTTGTCGAGGTCGCCCGTCGTGGTGACGAGGCCCTGGACGAGGCTCACCATGCTGTCGAGCTTGGTCGGCAGCGTCGAGAGGCGGTCGCTCATCTTGGCGATGGAAGCCTCCGCGTCGCTCGAGCTGTAGCCCAGCGACTGCATGACCTTGGGGTAGTTGTTGAGCGTGTCGAAGCGACTCACGGCAGAGCCGACGTGGCTCGAGATGGAGTCCATCGCCTTGCTCGTGATGGTCGAGAACGCGCCGATGACGGCACCTGACGCGCCCAGTCCCCTGCCGAACCCGGAACCGGTCTTCTCGCCGAGCGCGGAGCCAGACGCCGACGCGGTCGCCCCCGCCGCGCCGAGCGCCCTGTTGACGCTCCCGGTCAGGTTGTCGAACTTGGGGACGATGAGAAGCGACGCCTTGCCTACGTTAGCCATCGTCCTCCTCCCACTTCGTGTTCTCTATCCGCTCGCGCACGGCGGCGGCGCGGCGTCGGGCCTCGTCGGCCTCGCGCATGCCCTGCTCGCGCTCCCACGGGCGCACGGCGTGCGGAGCCCTCTCCATGGCCTGGCGTTGCGTCACGCCTCCCGCCTGCCACGTAGCGACGGCCCACATCGCGTCGATGACGTCGGCGGCCCGCTGCTTCTCCGGGGACCACGCCCGCGATGGTGAGAGCGCCGACGCGGTGCGCGAGCCGTCCGGCAGGGTGGATATGAGGTCGACGGCCTCCGCGACCGGCACGTCCTCGTAGGCCACGTGGTAGTAGGCCCTGAAGTCGTGCCTGAGGTCGCGGAGGCGCGTGCCCTCTATCGTGGCGAGCGCTAGAAGTTTTTTAGTTCGTCGCTCGAGAGGATTCGCGCGTAAGCGAACGCGAGCGCGTCCTGGTCGACGGTGCCGTCGTCCTCGGTCGCGGCCTCGCGCAGCGCGTCCATCTGCTCCTCTCCGAGCAGCATGGCCATCGCCGCCTCGATGTCGTCGTCCGTGCGGTCGGGCTTGCTGATGAGCTGCGTGAAGCGCAGGTCGTGCGCCGCCCGGACCGGCACGCGGAGGTCGACGCCCAGGGCGCTCACGTCCACGCCGCGCTCGCGGCGCTTGGCGATGAGCCGGACCTTGGCGTCGTGTGACTTCGCGGCCTTCGTGGTGAACCCGAGCGTGCGGGCGTACTGCTCCAGCTCCTCGTCGGTCATGGCGTTGAGCGCCTCTGTCCTCATGTCTCCCCCCTACTCCGCGGGCTTGGCGCGGTAGATGTGCTTGAGCGCGGTCTCGCCGGCCTTCTTGAGGAGCGTGCCCGTGATGCCGTAGCCGAGCAGGTCGCCCGCCTTGTGGGACACGTCGTCGAAGCTGTCGATGGTCATCTTCGGGATGACCGTGCGGCGGAGCTTGCCGTTGGTCTCCAGCTCGTCCACGACCGCCGCGACGGCGATGGATGTGCCCGCGACGTCCTTGATGTGCTTGACCGAGCCGTCGGTGTCTGCCTCGACGTTCGCCGAGCCGTAGTAGGCCTTGGCGGCGGTCGGGCGGTTCGGCTCGACGAGCGTCATCTTGACCGTGCGCTCCTCGTCGGAGACGGCGGAGAGGATGGTCTCGTTGTGCCAGCCCTTCTTCTTGTCGGCGGTGACGGACTTGGTGAACGACAGCCCGTCGTCGGAGATCTCGCCGACGCTCTCGAATCCGGTGAGCGTCGACATCTTGGTGGTGGCGTCGGTGGGCAGCTTCGCCTTGTCCGGGTCGAAGTTGAACCAGACGCAGCCGCCGTCCACCGGCTTCCCGACGGTGGAGAGCGTCGGGTCGATGTCGCTGAGTGGCACGTTGGTCTGCGTGGCTTCCTGATTGTCTGCCATGTGTGGCTCCTATCTATTCCTCTTGTTCTGCGTATGCGGTCACGGTGTAGCTCCCGTACCACCTTGGGGACCCGCGAACCTCGTCGTAGTCGCTGCGGAGCGACTCCTCCGTCACGGGGCCGAACCCGTCGGCCATGCGCAGCCGGCGCATGGCGCGCGAGCACCTCTCGGCGAGGTCGTAGGCCTCCGCCTCGGTCGCCGCCCAGCATTGGATGCCGATTCCCGCGCGGTCGACGAGCGCGTTGGCCGCAGCGCCGCCCTCGCGCCTTACCACGACAAGCGTGGCGGGCCTCGGGTCGGGCACGCTGACGCGCACCTCCACGCCTGGGAGGGCGCTTGCCAGGACGGCCCGCAGCCGCCCCTGGACGTCAATCCTTCTCATGCCGCCCCCTAGTGGTTTAGGCCGTCGAGCGTGTGGTTGAGCGACTGGTCGCGCATCCCCTGCTCGCCAGTGGTCGACACGATGCCGATCGCAGTCCGTCGGATGGCCTTGACCTCGGCCTCGTACGGCCGCTTTCGCGCGATCTCGTGCCCGTTCCTGGTGAAGGTCGCGTCCTCGTCGCTGATGCGCGTGGAGGCCTCGGCGTTGGCCCTGTTGGCCATGGAGGACGCAATCGAGCCGAGGGCGGACTGGACGGCGGCTGACTTGGATATCTCGATGACGCCCGCGCGGTCGAGCGTGAAGTTCCCGAACCTGAGCGTGTCAGCCATCGGCCCTCCAAACGTCGGCGGCCATGTCCCATCGCGTGGGGCACGGCGCGGTGCGGTCTGGCGAGCCGGAGACGCGGAGCGCCCCGTCCGGGTCGTCGGCGTCCATGCCTCGCGCCACGAGCGCCACGCGGCACCCCGCGAGGGGCGCGGCGGTGGCCGTCCATGACTTCGGGAAGGCGACGCGGTACTCGCAGCGCCTCCCGTCGGGCGCGTCGGCGGCGGTGGCGTCCGAGCCGTCGAGCGGGCGCACGAGGCACCCGCCAACAAGCTCTGCCGCCCATTCGTAAGTGGGTTCGCCCATGGAGTCCGTGCCCGTCTGGCTTCGCCTGAGCACGGACACTTCCTCGCCTAGCATCGCCCGCCCCCGTAGGACGGGCACACGACGCCGATGCGCTGCCCGCGACCGAGCAGCTTCCTGAGCGCCGCGAGGTTCGAGCGGTCGAAGTAGGCTGAGCCGGACGGGTTGGCGAGCGTGTAGCTCCCCTGGAACCCGTTTGCCGTGAAGCTCGTCTGGGTCGCGCCCGCGACCTCGCCCACGCCCTCGAAGGAGGGCGGGACGAGCTGCTTGCGGGCGGCGTCGGTCACGAGGAGGCGAGCGAGCGTGGCCGCGTCGCCCGACAGGGCGCGGGACTCGCCGATGCCGAGCGTGGCGCGGAGCTTGGCGCTCTGCTGCTCCAGCACGGCCGTGACCCTCGCCTCGTCGCTCGACTCGTCTAGCGTGTCGACGCGGTACTGCTCGACCGTTGCGTAAGACGCCATTGCGCCCCCTTACTTGGCGGAGATGGTGCCCTTGACGATGTAGTCCTTGACCTCCGGGAAGATGGTGCAGCCGGTGAGGACGTTCGTCTCGACGGAGACGCGGTCGTAGGCGGGCGTGTGGGCGATGCCGATGAGGCCGTCGGCGTCGGTGGCGTACGGCAGGCCGGCCTGGGCGAGCGCGGAGTAGTCCGTGCCGAACAGGTGGAGGTTCTCGGCGGGCGTGGCGTACATGGTGCCCTTGGCGACCTTGTTGGTCAGGAACACGTTGGTCAGGCCAAGGAAGTTCTCGAGGTAGGTGAGGCCGAAGGCGCTCTGGTCGGTGATGGTGGCGCCGCCGATGTACTCGGCAGCGTCCTGGCGGCTCACGAAGTGGATGATGCGGGACGTGGAGTCGCCGTTCGTCTCGAGGGTGTCGCCGAGCGTGGCGTCCACGTTGGCGGCGCAGGCCTGGAGGCCCTTGCCGGTGGCGGTGCCGGTGCCGGTGGCGAGGAACGTGAAGAACTGGGACACGACGTCCGCGTAGAGCAGGGACTCCATCTTCTGGTCGGTCTTGAGGACGGCGTTGACGTAGCCGGACTTCTGGATGGCGGCGGCGGTCGTCATCTTGCGGTACGGGCGCGCCGTGACCTCGCCCACGGGCTCATAGACGGCGCTGAACTTGGAGAGAGCGACCTCGTCGCCCTCGACGTAGGCGGTGCCGGAGCTGGAGCCGAGGGTGACGGCGGTCGCGCCGGTGTCGGAGGACTTGGACGCGTCGGTCTTGGAGTTGTTGAGCGCGCCGGTGACCTTGAGCATCTTGAGCGCGGTGCCGGCGGCGACCGTCTCTACGCCGAAGATGCCGAGGATTTCCATGAGTCGCGTGGCGTCGCCCTGGAAGTTCTTGACGAACTCCTGGTCGAGGGCGGCGTTGAGGGCGGCGGAGTCGGACGTGTTGGCGATGGTTGCCATGTTGTTTCTCCCTACTGGTAGAGGCTGATGTTGGCCGCGCGCGCCATGACGCGCTGGGCCGGGTTTCTGATTTCCTCGATGGACCTGCGCGCCTGCGCCGGGTCGGCCTTGGCCGCGCCGCCCTTGTCGAGCGGGTAGCCGGGGGCCTTGCTCAGCGCGAAGTCGTTGATCGCCTTGGCCGAGGCGGCCATGTCCTCCTCGGTCTCGCCCTGGAGCAGCGAAGCCGGCACGCCGGTCTCGCGGGACACGCGGTCTCGCGCCTCCCTCACGGCGTCGGCCTCGTCGCGCTTGGCGGCGGCGTCCTCAAGCTCGCGGATGCGCTCGTTGGCGGCGTCGATGTCCGCCTTTGACGTCCTCTCGAGGTCGTCCAGCCTGTCGGCCTTGGCCTTGAGGTCGTCGTAGTCGGCGAAGCGCTCAACGGCCTTGGCCTGGGCGCGCTCGATGCGGGCCTTGATGGCCTGGTCGAACTGCTCCTGGCTCGTGATCGGCTCGAACTCGTTTGGCATGTGCAGGTCCCTTCTGTCGTTTCCCTCCCGCTCGGGAGTGTGCGAGCAGGCTTTCCCGGCCTGCGCGGTTGGTGCCACGGTTGCCGCCCGTGGCGGGCGTGTATGAAAAAAGCCCCGTTCGGGGCTTGATTCGGCTGGTTCGCCGCGCGTTGCGTGTCTTCGCGGCTTGACTGTTTCGGGCGCGTCGACTCCACCCACCCACGGGGCGGTTTGGGGTAGAATTGAATCGACGAGGTGAAATCTCCCGCTGACCTAACCAGGGGGGGCTAGTTCACCTCGTCACTCTTTTTATCGAGCCTGACTGCGTTATGACGATGGCCTCGTCGAAGCGCCATCCTGCCCCTTTTTCTACGCCACTCTCGATCTTGTATCCGTAGGCGATGAACTTAGCCGTCATACCGAGTGCGTATGAGTCGTCCGAATATCTTCCGCCGCGCGCCGTGTCCCTCAAGTCGATTACGACCTTGTGCGCCTGTCCGGCGGCTTCCTCGAACTGGTGATAGATGGTTTGGGTCCCGTTGCCGGTCGGGCGTTTGAAGTCCCATTCCTCCATTACGCCAGATGCGCCAGGAATGAACACGTCTGACGTCTTTAGCATTTCGAGGTCTCGCGTCGGCCTGAATGTCGGCATGATGCCATCTTCGATAAGGCGCGCCGCCGTATCTTTCTCCAGCTTTGACGGCCTTGCCCCGTCCAAGATTTTGAACTCATCGTCGTATTCGAGCCCTTGCAGCCAGCCCCTGTCGCGCCTTCCCATCTCCTCGACGGTGCGGCGCTTGAGGTAGGCCTGGTAGTCGACTCGGCGCTTGCCGCGCGTCCCGTCCTTGCGGACGTGGCCCGCGCTGGCGTACCGCGAGCGCTCCTCCTCGGACATGGCCGCCCACCTGCGTTCGGCGTCGTCCCGCACCGTGTCCTGGCACATGCGGTAGGCGTCGTACATCTCCTCCGGGTTGTATCCGCTCAGGTATGGCTTGTCGCGGTCGAAGTCGGGCGCGGGCGTGCACTTGCACCACGGGTGTCGCGCGTTGATTGCCGTGCTCTTGGAGCCGTAGGCGAACCCGAAGGAGCCGAGCGTGACGCACCACGCGCACGCGCCGACGTGCGGGACGATCGCCCACTTCGGGTGCGCCGGGTCGAGCGTGGCGTTGCGGTCGATCGTCTCGTCCGCGTAGGCCATGACGCGCTGCTGCGAGCGGCCCGCGAGCGAGCGCAGCACCTCGGCGACCTCGCGCCCCCTGACGGCCTCGGTCTTGACGTCGTCCGCGAGCAGCGCCCAGTCCTTGGGGTAGCACTGGACGGCCTCGTAGTCCGTATCCGGCCGGGAGGCCTCGCGCTGCTGCGCGTAGAACTCCACGGCCACGGCGGCGGCGTAGGTGCCGTACTCGGTGACCAGGGCGCGGTATCGCGACTCGAGGGCGGCGACCATCTCGTCGAAGTCCAGCCCGTCCATCTCTCTCTCGAGTGACGCGACGGCCGCCGCGACGAGGTCCGCGTTCGTGGAGAGCGCCCGGTCGTAGCGGTCGAACGCGTCGCGGTCTATCACTGTCCGCCGCCGTTCCCGGCGTCGCCGGCTCCAGCCGCCTCCATGGCGTCGGCCATGCGGGCGAGGCTCGCGATGGCCCCCTGCTGCCTGGTCTCGGCGCGGAGCCGCTGGATGGTCGGGCGCGAGAGCCCCACGCCCTCGTAGTAGACGTCCGTACCAACGATGCCGTTGTCCGCGCCCGCGAGCTTCGTCCACGCGTCCGCGCGGGCGGCGATGGTCGGCATGGACGGGTCCTGGAAGTACGCCTGCACGCCGCGCTGCTGCTCGGTGAGGCCGTCGAGCGGAACCCCGCCCGCCACGGCCATCATCATGCGAGCGACCTCCTCGAGCGTCTCCTTGTTGTCAGCGTTGATGCGCTCGACCTCGAGGATGAGCGGGTCGTTGGCCGCGCCCAGGGCATCCGACGATGTGTAGGTGTTGGAGAGCACGCCTAGCTGCGCGAGCGGCACGTTGGTCGCGCCGCTGAAGCGCTGGGCGTCGTTCTCGAAGACGCGCGTGAAGTTGTCGGCGGTCGGCGCGGGGAACTGCCCCACCTGAGGCAGGTCGCCGTTCTCGTCGCGGTTGATGGCGATGAACGAGCCGATGTACGCGTTGAAGCGCTCGAGCGGGGTCGACTTCCTCGCGGGCTTGGTCGACTCGTCGGCGGGGTCCCACTCGGTCGCGGTGTCCGTGACGTCGACGTCCGGCTCCCTGACGCCCGTGGCGCCCGCCTCGTCCTCTGGGGGCGCGGAGAAGATGCCGTCGTCGCATCCGAGGATGTACCTCTGCGGGAACGTGAAGAACTCCGCGCCGATCTCCATGCGCAGAACGTCGCGCATGGCCTTGTCGACGATGCCGAGTAGCTCAGGCGTGAGCATGGAGTGGCCCAGTGGCCGGTCGGGGTCTGGGTCGTTGCAGAACACCTCCATGAGGGGGCGTCCCATCGGGTTCGGCTCGACCTCGCAGGACCAGCGCGCCGGCGTGGCGTCGGCGTCCGAGCGAGTGAGCGTGAGCACCGCGTCCGGGAAGTGGCAGACGTAGCGCGTCGCGTTCCCGCCACGGTCGACGTCGGCGAGCACGACGCCGCATGCGATGCGCCCGGCGTCCTTGTCCCACAGCGCGCAGAACTGGTTGGCGCTGTACGTGCGCACGACGGCGGCGGGCATGCCCGCGCCCCCGCGCATCACGGTCATCGCTGACACGCCGTAGGTGAGCGCGCTCGCGCACGCCATGCGGTAGGCGGAGCGCATGCGGTTGGCCCTCACGAGCGAGTCGAGCGTGCCGTCCGCCTGGCCGTCGAACACGTAGCCGTCGAACACGGAGCGCGATGAGTGGGCGTGGATGGCCTTGGAGCACCAGCCCGTGACGCAGTTGATGCCCGTGAGCGTCGGCGGCACGGAGATGCCAAGGTCGCGCAGCCTGTTGTGCATCTCGTAGTAGTCGCGCAGGACGCGGTTGCGCCCCATGACGTCCGTCCACGTGTCGAACAGGTCGCCCACGCGGGCGCGCCACCTCTCCGGCACGGCGTCCAGCGTTGGCATGGCGGGGTTCTTACCGCTCTCGTTCCTGACTATCAAAGGAGCCTCTGCCTCCTCCTCGGGTTGCGTCTGGTCATGCGAGCGCCCCACACGGCGAGCATCGCGGCCTCGACGGGCCACGGGTCGGCGCTGCCGTCCTCCGGCGCGGCGAACCCCCACCCGCCGCGCGATCCTATCTGCCTGCGCACGCAGCGCGTGGCGCTCTCGTCCAGGGTTTCGGACGGCGTGTGGGCCACGGTCCCGCCCCGCAGGGAGTCAACGAGCGAGCTGGACGCGGCCACGACGTCGGACGTCCTCGGGCGCACGACGTACCCGCGCGGCGCGCCCATGTCGGCGAGCTGCGAGCACAGCGGCTCGGCGCCGTTGACGCCGTCTATCACCACGACGGACGCGGTCGAGCGGCGCTCCATGAGCCAGCGAGCGAGCGCGGACGTGCCGGCCGCAGTGGTGCCGCACTCGATGAGCTCGACGGCGGCATGCATGCGATCCGTCCCGTGTCCGCCCCTGAGCTTGCACCCGACGAGCGCGTAGCTCGAGCCGTCGGGGCTGAACTTGACGCCGAACGCCACGCGGCCCGGGTAGGCCCCTCCGATGGCGTCAATCTCGGATTCGCGCCACAGCCTGGCGTCGAGGGCCGCGCGCGAGAGGACGACGGGGCTGAACCAGCCGAGTCGCTCGTGCGCGAATCCCGTGAGCGAGCCGCCCGCGAACTCCGTCTCGGTGAAGCCCTCGGAGAGGATTTATCCCATCGACGGGTTGGACGCGTAAACGTCAGGCAGGACGTCATCGAACGTGGCCCCCTTGGGCGGCAGCTCCGGCGTGGCCCAGCTCGACCACGCGGAGCCGCGCGGCGCGTCCGACAGGACGGCCCTGCGGACGCGGGCGAACACGGTTCCCGGGCTGTCCTCGTTGGGCGGGGTGCCGGTGTACACGATCTGGCGCTCGCCAGTTGACGAGGCGGCGAGCGTGTACATGATCGCGTCGTACTGCGAGTCGGTGAGCTCCTGGGCCTCGTCGAACACGACCAGCTGGATGTCGTCGAATCCTCGCGCGCTGCCGTTGGTTCGGGCGCTGAACTCGATTGAGCCGCCGTTCGTGAGGTGGATGGCCTCCTCGCCGTTCGTCCGGCGGATGCGCTCGACCAGCTCGCACATCTCGGGGTGTGCCTTGTCGGTGAAGTAGCGCACGAGGCGCATGAAGGCCTTCTTGGCCGTCTTTACGCGGTGGGCGGTGTGCAGGACGTGCCAGCCGCACACCGCGAGCACGTAGACCTCGTAGGCCTCGAGCACGGCGTTCTTGCCGTTCTGTCGCGGCACGTCCAGGCCGTACGTGATGTAGCTCGGGTTGTTCAGGCCGTCGCGGGCGCACAGGTCGTCGATGACGCCGCACTGCCACGGCAGGGGGACCATGCCCAGGTCCGACGAGAGGGCGCAGCAGTCCTCGCCCTCGGTGTACCTCACGTCGCCGTTCGCGGCCCTAGCCCTGGGAGACTGCCCGCCTCTTCTCGTGGCGCTCCGAGGAGAGGCTGAGGATGGTCGCCTGTCGCTTGCCACTCGCCGCCTCCTCGTGGGTGTCGCAGATGCCGAGCTGCTTGTTGAGCTGCCTGATTTCGGCGCTTGCCGTCTTGAGCGTGCCGATTTGCGGGAAGGCCTTGAGGTCGCCCATCTCATTCTTGTACGCGGTCTGCCCGCCGAACGAGTCCAGCTCGTCCTGGGCCGTCGCCGCGATCTTGTACCACTGGCACAGCAGCGCCAGGGCGGGCGCGTCGGACTGCGCGAACTCGCGGCCGCGCGTCAGCTCGTCCCACTTGGCGCTCTTGTACTCGTCCGACTCGACGCCGGGCGGCTTCTCGAGCGGCATCGCGCACCTCTTCTCTGCAATTAAAAAGCCGCCCCGAAGGACAACTTAAATGCAGCACACCTAACTAGCTGCGGGTATATGTCGGCTGCGATAAAAAGTCGCCTTCGGGGGTATTTCGGCCCTGGTGCCGCGGGGTGGCCTCGGCCGCCCCGGCAAAAGACCCCCGTGGGCCTTCGCGCCGCCAACGCACCTACCAGTCGGTCGTGACCCTGGGCGCGGATGCCGCTGACGGCGCGCGCCCGCCATCGAGCGCCTTGGCGAAGGTCACGAACTGCTGCGGGGTCGACCACTGGCCGAACCTGGCGAGGACGCGCGACCTCACGCTCAGCACCCGGCCGACGGGCTTGTCCCCGCGCCAGTTGTTGCAGATGCGGTGCGCGGGCGCGACGTTCTCGCGGTCGTACGGAGAGCCGCCGCGAGACACGGGCACGAGCTCGTCGCACTCGAAGGCGAGCGGGTCCCCGGCCTGCGCCCCGTAGGCTATGGGCAGGCCGCACATCCAGCAGCACCCGCCCTGCGATCGGAGCCACCTGAGCACGGAGTCCCGGCGGTGCCCGTTGCCCCTGCGGGCGTTGCCGCTCATCGGCATGGGCTGCCGAAGTTGCGGAAGCACCAGCGCATGGCGCGGTACCGTGCGCGGTCGGCGGCGGCGTGGGCGTTGCCCCTGTGGCGTCGCCTGTGGGTGGGCACCTCGCGCGGGAAGCCCAGGGCGGCAAGCATGGCGTGGGCGGGCAGGGTGTCGTAGCGTCGGGCGATGCGCAGCATCTCGTCGCGGGTTACCATGGGCCACCTCGGCATGAAGAAGGGCGGCCCCGTGATGCCGGGAACCGCCCTCGTGATTGATTGTCTCGCGCTATTGCGCAGTCTAGTTATATCGCGCCGGAATCGTGCCGAGGCTGCTCATGGGTGCTCATGGCGTGCCATGATTTTTGGTGGTCTAGCTGCGGCTAATTAGATAGCTTGCTAGTTGGCCCGCCTTCGCCCGCGCCGCTGTGCGCCTCCATGTCCGCGCGGATGAGGGCCTTGACGTACCCAGCCTTGTTCTCCCGGGCCGATAGCCACGCCCACAGGTCTTCCTCGGCGGGGTAGAACCTCACCGCGACCTGCTTGACGCTCCTCTTGCGGTACGCCTCCTGGGCGCGGCGCTGCGCGTCGTTGAGTGCCATTACTTCCTCCTGTTCTTCCAGAGCCTGAGAACGGCGTAGGCGACGACGAACGAGACGCCGAACAGAACCCATCTCCTTGCATCCATGCGTGTTACCTCCTAGGATTCGATGTGGTGACCCGCCCTCGCGAGCGGGCCACCTTTGAGCTGGGACCCGGAGACGCTACCTCCGGGTCTTTTTCTTTAGCCAGTCGACCAGCTCTTGGAGAGCGACGGCGAGGACCGCGCCGTAGGTCGTGACTAGCAGGTCCTTGATGAAGTCATTCAACTTGGCTCCCTCCCTTCGACGTCTACCATTATAGGGCAATCCGTATATCCATGCAAGGGCAATCGCTATATTTCTCGAGATAAATTTGGCCCCGCACGCCGAAACGCACGGGGCCTATGAGTGCCTAGCGGACGATGAGCGCGAGGGCCACGGACGCGGCCACGCATGCACCGCCGATGACGACGAGCGCCTTGGTCGCCCGTCCGTCCCTCACGACGATGCGCTCTATGGCCGATGCGAGGAGCGAGAAGCCGCCGATTACCATGAGATCAACCGTCACGAGCCACGCTGGAGAGCATTCCGTCGAAAGGGACGACGCGCTCACGTTGACGAGCGTGAAGATGGCCGCGAACACGGCGAACAGCGCGAGCACGTTGCCGTACATGCGCCGCTCGATGCCGGCAACCTCGTCGCGCTTGGCGTCCAGCTCGCGCACCTGCGGCCCAAGGACGTCAGAATAGGACGCGAGGCCCCTGAAGTCGAACTCACCGGCAAAAGCGCCGTCGTACGTCGTACCTTCCTGCACGGTCTCAAACGCGACCTGCGCGATTGTGCGCGAGCAATCGAGCGCGACGGCGTCGGCGCTGACGTTCGTAACGCGGAAGAAGACCCTCGTGGAATGCCCGGGGAAGTACAGGGGCGCGTCAAGCGCGAGGCCCTGCCTGATGCGCGAATTCTTGAGAAGCACTCGCGCGGCGAGTCCGGACGGGACGTGCAGTACCTCCTCGGAGCCAACGAAGACTGACTCCCCGGGCATCAGCTCGGCGCGGTCGGCCTTGCCGCCCCTCGTGTAGAAGCATAGCGTCGCCAGGTCGTACGAAACCGGCCCCACGGACGAGGCACGGCCACCCTCGATGGCGCCAGAATCGACGAGATCGTTAATTCCCTTGTCGCTCAGAAGCATGGCAAACTCCCCTCAACTGATGACGAGAAGTCTAGCACTCACGGATGGCGGCGACGTTGACTTAGCCCCGCGCGCCGAAGCGAGCGGGGCCGTTGGCTACTTTCTGCGAACCCTCGACGGGAACTCGTAGCAGAAGCGAAGTAGCATCTCGATGAAGTCGAGCAGCTGCATGGCGTCCTCCCTGGACGCAAGAACGATCTCGTGGTTCTGCTCGTTACTGCGCTTCCTGACCTCGTCCACCCACTCGGTGCCGTTCGGCGGGATGTAATGGGCGTCGTTAAGCCAGCCAACGTAACGTGCGAACGTCAATCCCTCCTCGGCGCCGTTGTCCACGGCGATGTGCATGAGCATCTTCCGCGAGGAGAGGACGGCGGATGTGTATGCCCCGGCCTGGACACACTTTCGTATCTCGTCGTAGAGCACGGAAACCGTCTCGGGTAGCCCTTGGATGGCCGCGCCCTCCATGGGGCCCGGTACCTGTTCCACGCCACCATCGTCAGAGACGATGAATGCGGTCGGCCTCTCACACCTAGGGCAGATGTATATCTTGCTGCGGTCGAAGCAAGTCGAGCCCGTCAGCTGTTCCCTGTGGTAGCCCATCTTGCCACCGACGATCTTTCCGAAGTAGCCGCACGTCCAGTCGCGCGACCCTATGCCTGACGTGTTTACCCACGACATTAATTACTCCAATCGAGAAGGGTGCTACGGAGATGCTACCCTTCCGCGCTGCCGGTGCCGTCAACCACGTTCGGCCACCCGAAGAAGTCGCACGCGTCCAGTCCCTGGGCGCACAGGCGGCGGGCCTGGCTCTTGGAGTATCCGCACGCGTCGGCGACGACGGCCCACGACTCGGCTGCGCAGAAGCGCCACCACATGCAGTCGGAGACGGCGGAGCCCATCAGGCGCTCGAGGCCGTCGCCGCGACCGTCGCGCCCGTAGATGACGGCGCAGGCCGCGTCGATGAGCGCGTAGTCCTCCTCCAGGCGGCGCTCGTTCGCGGACTCGAAGTCGATTCGGGCGTCAACGCGGGCCATGCCGGAAGGGTCTGAGCTTGTCGAGCGCACGCGCGGCTCGAACCCGCCGGAGCCGCGAAGGCCCTCGGAGTCCTGCATCCTATGAGCTGTCGATTGGATTCGCCCGGCCTCTCGTGACGCGTCTCGCACGGCGGCGAAGAACTCGCGGGCGTCCGCGTAGTCGGAAGGCGACGCGGCGCGGACGCGCGCGGGCGCTAGAGCGAGCAAAGCGCCACCAGCGTCAGGAAGATGAGTACCAGGAACGTCCAGAATGACTCGATTACCGACATGCGCCGCCTCCGCGAATTCGGGCCTTTAGCTCAGGTTATCAGTATAACCCTCAAGCTTTGGTTTAAGGTTAGGCAATGGCGCTGGTCTCCTCGCGGTAGACGCGCTTAAGCTCGTGCGAGGACCGGCCGAACCTCCTCTCGAGCGTGGCGAGCGGCGTGCCGTGGTCGATTGCCCTCACGAGCCTCCGTCGCGCGGGGCCGTCCATCACCGGGCGCTCGAGGTTGAATACCGGGTCTTGTCTCATTCGCATGGTTGCAACTCCTTAGCAAATGGCCCCCTGAGGCCACATGGGACACGCAGGGGGCCGGTAATCGGTCTTGTCTAGTAAGTGTGCCGTCCGGCGCGTGCGAGGTCTTAGAACGCATCACAGCGCGTCAAAGACTCAATCTCGTCCCACAGCGCGTCACGTTCGGCGCAGTGGTCGCGGTATCCCGCACGGTCATGCGCCATCGCCGCACCACACCTCGGCGAGCTCCCTCATGTCGACGACCTTGGCGCTCGACACCCCGAAGAAGGGTCGAATCTCGCCACGCTTGTGCAAATCACAGCGATAGGCGCGGCACACCTCGGGCCTTGCCGCGTAGACGGCGCACTCCTTGCCGTCGGTGAGCCATGGGCACGTGAGGTCGACCTCGCCTCTCGGCTCGTGCGGCGTGATGCCTCTCCCGCGCACGTATGGCTCGAGGCGCCGCAGGTCGAAGACGCTGACCGGCAGGAACCTCGAGCAGCACTCGCCGCACCCGCGGCAGTCGCCCTTGTAGAGGTCCCTCACGCTGCGTGTCGCGCAAAGCGCGCAAAGCGCGGCGTGTGCCGCCCTCGCGGCCGCGCGGTCGTCACTCATCGCCCATCACCACCTTTGCGCCGCAGTTGGGGCAGTAGCGCCACCCGAAGACTGGCTTCATGTGCTCGAACTCCGTGCCGCAACGCGAGCAGCGCATCCCCCACGAGCGCGAGCCATGGTCGATTGAGCATTCTGCCATCTCGCACGTCGGGCGGTCGATGAGGTCTGCGAACAGCTCGACCACCGCCCGTGCGGAGAAGAAACCCGGGAAGTAGTGCAGCCCGTCCCGGTAGTCGCACGCGGAGTCGAGCATGCGCATAAGCAGAAGCCCGACGTACTTAGGCGAGTCGATGATGCACCCGTCAACCTCGATGTCCGACATGTCAAGCCCTCTCAGCCTTGCTGCCACCTCTCGGCGCCTCTCGTCGCTAGTCGCCATCTCACTCCGCCTCCCTTAGCGCCGCGACTCGGCGGGCGACGTCGTCTAGGACTAATGCGATGCAACTGCACCTGCGACCGTGAGCCCGGCAATCGTGAGCCCAGCAACCGTCGCACGTTCCGCCCGCAACCGTCATGCCGAAGTACTCGCACGTGACCTTGTGCTCGTCATATCGAGCGAGGTCGTCGGCCAGCCTCTCAAGGCTGTCAGGGCGCTCGACGTGGAGGATGTTGAGGACCAGCGCCGCGCCGTCAGGCGTCCTGACGCACCACACCCAGTCTCCGTTGAGTTCGGGGCTGACGAGGCTGACCTCACCGATCTCGACCTCGCGACCATCTCCGCGATAGAGCTTCCTCGTCGTTAGCGGTACCACGCTCCCGTCCGCGTCGAATGGAGCGAGTACGCCGTCATACCAGTTCTTCTCTTCCATCGCTACCCCTCCTCGAACCACTCGTCCGGCTTCTCGCAGTCATCGTCGCCGTGTCGCCCGTAATCGAACGCCCAATCTAGCGCCTTGGCCGTTCCGCACTCGCAGCCGAGGTCTCGCGAGGCCTCCATGTCGCATACGCCGAACCACCTGCACGGGTTGCGCGGATAGTCATCCAGCACCCTGAAGTGCACGCAGTTGCCGCACAGCTTGGGGCACGGCTCGCCATCTTCGTTCATCTATGCCTCCATCATCAGGTCCTCGACGTCGCAGTCGAAGAGCCGCGCGAGCTGCATCATCAGCGACGCGGTCGGCCTCCTCGTGCTGCCGTCCAGGAGCTTTCGTATCGTCTCTTGCTTGATTCCGACGCTCTGCGGCGCGTCGATGCCGTGCTGTCGCAGCCCGTAGAGGATCGCGTCGCGGTCGGGCACGAACTCCGGCAGCCGAGTCGGCCCGTACGCGGGCCTACTCGCGGCCATCGGCGCTCGCCGCCAACCGCGCCCTCTGCGCCCTCCGCCTCGCGTCGTACTCGCGCTTGTACGCGAGCCGTTCGTCACGGTGGGCCTGGTAGTACTCGCGCTTCTCCTCGCGGTGGGCCTGGTAGTACTTCCTGTGGTACTCGCGCCGCACCTCCGCGTAGGCGCGCTTGATGTCGGGGCTGATCCCGTCCGCCATGTGTCATTCCTCCCTCGGCTTGGCCACGTTGGGCACTTCCACGTACCTCCCGGCGAGGGGCGAGCCGTCAGTCCAGTCCGGGCTGACGCGCCGCCTCGCGTCGCCGTCGGGCGGCGGGCCGCCGCCCGCGAGCACCGCCACCGCGCACCCGTCGGGAACCGCCCAGGCGCAGGCCGCGCCCATACACAGCTCGCCCGACAGCGGGCACCACCTAGCCATCGCGCGCCTCCCTCATGACGCTCCACGCGCCGTAGCACCAGGCGTCGGTCGCGAAGCCCGCCCGCCCGGCCTTGTTCTTCACCACGTTCAGGGCGACCGGCCTTGCGCCGTCCGACTCCCCGCCCTCGCGCCTCGTCACGACGACGGCCGCCTGGGCCGCGTAGCCCACCACGCCGCTGCCGCGAAACCAGTCGAGCGACGGGTCCGTGTCCTGCCTGCCGAGCTTGCGCAGGCTCGAGAGCTCGAGCACCGGGACCTTGAGCCCGATTGCCAGGCGCTGGAACGCCGACGCCGCCGCGCTCACGCGCGAGTACTCGCTCCCGTCGGCCTGCTGGTCGCCCGTGCGGTACTGCTGCAGGTAGTCCACGACCACGAGCGCTGGCGGCTCGCCAAGCAGCGAGAGCGCACCCTCGACCTCGCCCACCGTGCACATGGAGTCCACCAGCGCGAGGTTCGGCCCGACGCGCTCGGCGAAGAGCTGCGCCGTCCTGGCCATGCCCTCGCCCTGGCAGACGTCGAACGCCCACCTGCCGAGGTCGGACGGGTGCTGCCCCGCCCTCAGCCGCATGCGCTCGGAAGGCACGTCGCTCCACCTGAAGGGCGTCGCGCCCTCCGCGCCGGAGCAGGACCAGGCCGAGGCGCACCTCGCCCAGACGTTCTCCCACGAGTCGTCGAGCGTGAGGTAGAGCACCCTCAGCCCCCTCGCCGCGACGCTGGCCGCCGCCTGGCACGCGAGCGCCGACTTGCCGACGCTCGCCTGGCCGCCCAGCACCGTGACGCCGGGCATCAGGCCGCCGCCCAGGGCTCGGTCGAGCGGGGTGCCCGTGCGCAGCGGGTCGCGGCCGCCCAGGAGGCACTCCTCGACCCAGCCGCGCGCCGGCGCGTCCCTTGCCCTCAGCTCGTCCCAGGGGTCGGCCCACTCGCCGCTCACGGCAGCGGGGGCGGCGCGTCAGCGCCTGCCCCCGCGTGGTCGTCTCCATCAAGGAGAGAAGAAGCTTCATTTATTTTCGCTTCTTCTCTTTTCTTTTCGCTTTCAGCACCCCTTTTAGCCACCCTTTTAGGGGTGCTTTTAGCACCCCTTTTCGAGCCATCATTGCGAGGCCTGCCTCCACGCATGCCAGCCTCACGGGCGGCGCGGCTGATCTCCATCGACTGCCTCGCCTGGGTAGCCACGAGCTGGAAGCCGAAGGCCATCACCTCGTCTGTGCCGAAGTCCGGCTCCTCGCCGTCGAAGACGTAGGAGCACAGCGCCATCACGAAGCGGCCTCGCCTCTCGTCGTCGCCGAGCATCCTGAGCGCGTCGTAGTAGCTGTCCCAGAACTTGAAGCTGTCCGTCGCCACCGTCTCACCTCCCCTCATGGCAGGGGCGGCGGCTCGCGCCACCGCCCCGATGTTTCCGCTATTTCTTTCTCGTTCCGTAAGGTGTCAGGCCCTCGCGCCCCCGCCTTCTTGCGTCCATCCGCCTGTGGCACGGGGTGCAAAGCCAGATGACGTCGAGCGGCCTGGCGTAGTCGTGGTGGTGCGCCTCAATGCGGTGCTCGTCGGAGCCGCAGCCGCAGCCCCAGCACACGTCCGGGCGCACGATCGCGCCGCACTTGAGCGCGGCCTCCACGCACTTCTGGGCATTCAGCTTCGTCGGGCACTTGGCGTTCGTCTTCAGTCGCGTCTCGAGGACCTTCTCGGGGTTCTCGGACTCGTACCGCCTGACGTCGGCCTTGAACCTCTCGCGGTCGGAGGAGTAGCGGGCCTTGTTGTAGCGGCTGCAGCACGACCGGCACATACTCTGCAGCTTCCCGGCCGCCCTGTTCGCCCAGTTGAACTCAGTTGTTGGCAGCTCTCGCCCACACCTGCTGCACTTCTTTGTCTCCATGGTGTGGGCCTAGTTAAAAGGGATGTCCTCGTCAGCTAGGTCGGTCGCGGGCGGCGCAACGGGCGGCGGGGTCACCTGCGGTGCGCGCGGGGCGGCGGCGGCCTTCTCCTCCTCCGTCCTCACGCCCCTGGGCTCCGCCCACTTGGGCGGGTAGTCGCCAGAGCGGGCCTTGTCGGCGGTGGTCACGCCGCCGATCTGGATGGCCTCGGCGTACTCGCCGGCGTGCTTGCCGGACTTGCGGACGTAGCCCACGCGCTTGAAGACGCAGCCGACGAACTTGCCGACGAGCGTCTGCTCCGCGCCGTCCTTGGAGCCGTCGTAGGTGAAGCCCTTGTTCTGGGTGGTCTGCTCGACGGCCTCGGTGAGCGCCTTCATGCGGCCCCAGTCGATGCCGCCCCCGCCGTACTCGCCGATGAAGAAGCGGTACGTGTGGCGCCAGCTGCGCTCCGGGTCGCTCAGCTCATCCCTGTCCGTGACCATGTACTTGTTGGTCTTCGGGTCGATGGGGTTGAGCGTGAGCCCGATGTACGGGTTCGGCTCCGCGCTGCCGTCCTCGACGGCGGCGATAAGGCAGGCGTAGCCGCCCGGCTCGACCTGCGGCGCGCCGCCCTGCCTGGCGACCACGTCGCCGTATCCCTGGTATCCCTGCATTAGTCCTCCTCGTTCTCGTTGCTCTCCGCGCCGTCGCCGACAAAGTCCGGCGCGACGTCCTCGTACGCCTCGTCCGGTACCGGCTCGCCCTCGGGCGCGTCGCCGAAGTCCGGCACGTTCGGCATCGGCTCCACCACGCACTCGACGGCGCGCGGGCCGCCCTCGTCTGGCAGCTCCTCGGACACGTACGTGTTCTTGAAGCAGCCCGGGTACAGCTCGCGCAGCGCCTGGGCCTTGGCGACCTTCCTGATCATGGTCGCGGGCTTGGCATCCCACATGGCGTTGTACTGGTCGTACTCGGAGAGCGCGACCTCGACGTCCACGGGATGCGACCTCGACCTGTCGTAGGCCGTGGCCCACCCGCCGACGAGCTCGCAGCCCGGAGGCACGACGCACCCGCTCCTGCGGTGCAGTCCGTCCCCGTCTGAGTAGAGGACGCCGCTGTCCATCCCGTCGAACGTCTCCTGCGCCGCCGCGACCCTCTGGTAGTAGTCGATTGACGGCATGATGGTCGGCTTGCCCTTGAACACGCCGATGTGGCAGTCGCCCGCGAGCGGGTTGAGCCTGAGCGCGGCGCAGGTCGCCATCACCATCGCGACGTTGCGGTCGTTCATGGCGGCGCGGTCCTTTGGCGCCACCAGGTACTCGACCACCTTCCTCGGCGTGAGCTCCATCGAGCCGCCGTCGACGGTCTCGTACCTCACGATCTCGCCCATCGTTCTCCCTTCGTCGTTGTCATCAGAATCCGTAGCTCCTCTCCGTGCCCGCCTTGCGGTAGCGCCCGTGGCAGCCGTTGCGTCTCAGGCATCCCACGAGCGACGGCATCATGCCCTCGTGCGCGACCAGCCACTCGCACCAGCCCACGTCGACCCACCGCTGGGCCGGGTCCTGGGTCGGCGCGATCGACCAGCCGCCAGGCAGGATGCCGTCCCGCTCGCATATGAGCAGCGTCGCGAGCACGTTGGTCATCTCCTCGCCCTCGGCGGCGAACAGGCCGCGTATGGGCGGGTCCAGGCGCACCCGCCACAGCTCGCAGAGGTAGTCGTGCTCCGCGGCGAGCTGCTCCGGCGTGACGCGGGCGGGGTCCCTATTCCCCATTCCCGCGCCCCACCAGGCGGCAGGCCGTGTCGAGGTCGACGCTCACCCACATCTCGGAGCTCGCGTCCGCCGGCTCCCTGCCGACGAGCCGGCAGAGGTCCGCCACGGTGAGGTCGCAGCGCGTGCGGCCGAACCTCGCCTCGCCCACGTTCCTGGTCTTGAGCACGAGCAGCGCGAACCCGGCGCCGGCGTTCTCGCGCTCGGCGTCGGTCTGCCTCCGCCACTCGGCGACGTCGGCGGGCGCGGCCGCCTCGGCCTGCCTCCCCGCCTTGCACTCGACGATGCCGTCGAGGCCCGTCGAGCTGCGGAGCCACCCGAGGTCGCCCTCGTCCATGGTGCCGTGCAGCGCCCTGCGCTCGACGCGCTGGCCCAGCCGCTTTGTCAGCCACCGGGCGCACGCCGTCTCGAACGCGGTGCCGACGTCCTTCGGCCTGTTGGTCATTCGCCCACCTCACTCACCCCCAAGGTGCCGCGCGATTGCGCGTCCCGGTTCGTTCGTCATGTTTTCCTCCCTAGAAGAGCGTCGTCTGGTGCCTCTGTCGCTCGGCGTCCGCGAGGTTGCGGCACGCCTCCCTGAAGTAGCTGGGCTTGAGCTCGATGCCCACGTACTCGCGGCCCATGAGCAGGGACTCGTACCCCTCGGATCCGATGCCGCCGAACGGCGAGAGCACGAGGTCGCCGGGATTGCTCCACAGGCCGACGCAACGGTGGATGACGTCGAGCTGGAGCGGGCATATGTGCCTCTCGTCGCCGTCCTCGCGACCGGCGCGGGCGTTGAGCGTCCTCGACTGGTTGATGTCCATCCATATCGGCGACGCCCACTTCTGCCACAGGTCGACTGGGAACTCGTCTGACGTGTGGGATATCGGCTCCGGGTTGTCGCCCGGCTTGCGCATTACCACGACGTAGTCCGGGATGCCCTGCCTGCTCATTGAGCTGTCCTTGCGGATGGTCTTGTGGAGCAGCCCGAGCGCCTTCGTGCGCTGCATGGCGGTGACGGGGTTCTTCCAGATGCACACCTCGGAGTGGTAGACGAACCCAACCCTCTCGAACGCGCGGATGATGTCGCCCCTGAAGTCGCGGATGCCGATGACACCGTCTCGCTCCTTCGTCATCGGCAGGTTCATGCAGTGGATGCACGCGCTGCGCCCGGGCATGAGCACGCGGTAAAGCTCTGGGATGAGGTACTCGAAGTGGTGCCAGAACTCCTCATCCGTCTTGCTGTTGCCCATGTCGCGCGGGCTGTCGCTGTAGGTGTACAGGCTCGCGAACGGGGGCGAGAAGACCGTGAGGCCCACGCTCTCGTCCGGTATCTCGGCCACGCGCTCGACGCAGTCCCCGAGCAGCATCTGCCACCCGTCGCCTTCGGCGTCGGCATAGGCGCAATCAGGGACGTTGTCATCTCGCTCCCCAGCGAGCTGCGCCTGGGTCTCCTCGGCCATGGCCTCGACCATGCCCCTCTTGGTGTCCTCCACCATCCTCTCCTTCTCCTCGATTGCCGCCACGACGCCGCTCTCGCGCTCGGTTGAGAACACGAGCACGTCGACGGGGTTCGGCTGGCCGAATCTCCAGCAGCGCCTGACGGCCTGGTAGAACTGCTCGTAGCTGTACGAGAGCCCGCAGAATGCCATCTGGTGGCATCCCTGCCAGTTCATGCCGAAGCCGCAGATGGACGGCTTGGAGACGATGACGCGGTATTTGCCGCTGGAGAACCCGAGCATGGCGTCGGCCTTGTGCTCCGGCGAGTCGCTGCCGCGCACCTCGACCGCGTCAGGAATCGCCGCCGCGAGGGCGCTTGACTCGTCGTTCAGCTCGCACCACACGCACCATTGGCCCGGCGTGCCGTTGACCTTCTCGGCGATTGCCTCGACCTTCGCGGGCAACGACTCGCGCCTCGCGCGGCGCACGTCCTGGATGCCCTCGGCGGGAACCTCGAACAGCCTCCCGTCTTCCGGCGACAGTGGCGTCGGCATGGGCACGTTGACGGTCTTGACCCTCAGCTCGGGAAGGTCATATCCGCTGGCCTCGTATCCGATGTCCTGGGGCCTGGACAGCATGACCGCCCACGTCGCCATCCATCGGTAGAAGTCGGACTTCGCGTGACCCTTGAGCCGCCACTTCGACGTGTCGCCGCCGTCGTGCGTGAAGAACGTCGCGAGCATCTCGGTTCGCGTCATCGCCCCGCATATCTCGGCGTGCGTCCCCAACTCCATCTGGTCGTTCGGCGCAGGCGTCGCGGTGCAGCAGAGCACGTATGGGACGTCGCGGAGGCCGTCCGTCAGTGCCCTCCTCGTCTTGGAGTCGTGGGACTTGAGGATGCTCGACTCGTCCAGGACCACGGCGACGAAGGCCCTGAGGTCGAAGTGTTGGAGCATCTCGTAGTTCGTGACGTAGATGCCTGATGGGTTCGCGGGCATCTCGCGGACTCGCGTCACGCCTATGCCGAACTTGCGCCCCTCCGCGACGGTCTGCTCCGCCACTGCGAGCGGGGCCACGACCAGGGCGGCCGCGTTTGACGGAAGCATCGAGTCGACGGACTGACGCGCCCATTCGAGCTGCATTGCCGTCTTGCCAAGTCCGCAGTCGGCGAAGATGCTCGCCCTGCCGCGTCGGCAAGCCCACCTGACGATGTCGCGCTGCCATTCGAACAGCAGCCCGTTTATCTCGCCCGGCTCGAAGCCAACCGGCTCCGAACGGTCTGCCTTGCTGCGGAGAAACTCATCGTAGGACTCGCCCATCACTCTCCACCGCCCGCGCAGAGCCGCAAAACGGTTCGTCCGGATAGGTCGATGCCGAACTCGTCCTCGACGTGCTCGACCGTCGCGCGAAGCGAGTTGACCATGTCCGCGAACGCCTCCACGCCGTCGTCAGCATCCATGTCCTCCGTGAGGACGGCGTAGGCGTACTTGGCGCCAATGCCGAGCGTCACGAGGTCGCGTGGCGTGATGTCTGGCCACACTTCGAGCGCCAGGCTCGCGAACGCCTCGGAGACGTCGTTCAGTTCGGGCGACTCGGCCCCGGACAGGTTCAGCGCCGCGCCCATGGTCATGGCCACGGCGGTCTTGAGGTTACTGCGAGATCTCTCGGTTACGATCTTCATCTATCTACTCCACCTCCCCGGCAATCACGCCAGCTACGGCGGCGGGGAGCCCCGTGCCGAGCGCGTCGCGGACCTTGGCCACGTCCACACGGAGCGTCGTGCCGTCCCATCGCGCCGGGACGCTGTACGTGCTCGCGTCGATTCCGGGTGGGACCTCCCCATCCATGTCGACGCTCGCCTTGGCGATTGCCTTCCACTGCTTCTTGACGACCTCGGTCAGGACGGCGTAGCCCTCGCCGCCCCTGAGCCATTCGACCAGCTCGTTCAGGTTCGTGAGCGAGTAGCCGATTTCGTTCGTCGGCTTGGAGATGCGTGCGCTGAGCGTGCCCACCCTCTCGCCGTTCACCTCGAGCGCGATTCGGTCGGTGCCGAGCGCGTCGAACGACGCCCTGAGCATGTCGTCGGCCTCCGTGCGGATGTTGTTGCCGTGCTCCCCGCCGTTCGTGGCGAGTTGGTCGCCCATCGCCTTGTACACGGCCTGGGCGATCGCGAGCCGGGTCAGTGCCTCCCTACTCATCGGAATCACCGCACGCGAGCTTCGCGCTCGGCTTTAGCTCGTCCAGCTCGTCGGTCAGCTGCCTGACCTCGTCGCGCAGCTCCTTGTTCTCGTCCATCATCGAGGTGTAGGCGCGGTGCCAAAGGTCGCGCTCGTTCTGACACTCGCCAAGCGCCTTGGTCAGCGCCTGGACGTCCTCAAGACCTACCATCTGCAATCCATCTCCTAAACGCGGCCATCGCCGCGATTCTGTTGTCAAACTTGCCGAGCTCGATGCGCTCGCGCACCGCGCCCGTGCCGTGCACCTTGTTAGGCGCGTCGTCCTCGATGACGCGCACGCCGAGGTAGGTGCCGTCCTCCCTCGCGTACATGACGCCTCCGTCGACGCGGTCGGCTATCGCGAGGCCCCTCATTTGGTGTTGGCGGCAATCCAGGCGTCAACGTCCTCGGGACTGACGTAGCGCCCGCGCTTCTTGCCCACGGGAAGGCAGCAGCGCAGCCGTCCCGCGCCCGCCTCGTCCAGCAGGATGTGGTAGTTGATGCCGGTGTACTGCGCCGTCTCCGCGATCGTGTACATGAGGCGGGGCTTGAGTCCCGCTCGTTCGGCCATCTCTCGTGCCTTCATCGCGCAATCCTCTCCGCGCGGCCCAGCGTGCGAATCGCCCACGCCCAGAGCGCGGCGACGATGACGGCGACGATGACGCTGAGCACGTCAACCACTTGCGGCGATACGTTCGAGAACTCGTCTATCATGTGATTCGACCTCCTTTAGGTCAGTGGCCCCTGCATGTCTTGCCGGACGTGGGGCCATTTTTGTTAGGTGCCTCACCCACGCATGCCCAGGCCCAAGCCGGCCAGGAACGCGAAGATGAGAAGCAATGCCATACCCATGCGAACCTCCTAGGGAATCGAGGGCCAATGAAGAAGTTTTCCGAGCTTGCCGTCAACTACGCTGGACTTGCCGTGTCCGTTCTCTCCCTCTGCGGATTCGTCTCTGCCATCGCCTTTCTCGACGACGCAAAGGCGGCGGTGTCGGAGCACCCCGGCTCCGTGGCGCTGCTTTCGGCGCTCTCCTTCCTGGCAGGCGCTTCGGTAGCGCGCAGCGCGATGGTTACCAGCAGGCGCGCCAGAAGGCGTGCGAAGGTCGAACGGCTAAGTAGGTGCTTCACCGCGATGTCCGCCAGGAGGAAGAAGATGGTCGCCACCGCCCTCGACAAGGGCGAGGTCCGCGCGTGGTCGCTCGATGAGGACGCCACGGCGCTGTGCGCGATGGGAATCTTCGGCACGCCGCCTTACGCGTCTTACACAGGAGATATACCGTTCTCGCTCCAGCCGTCGGTCGCGGCCGAGATAGCCGCCCATCGCAAGGAGTGGCTAGGCATATAGCCCGGAAACCCCGGCGCACCGGGGCCGTTCCGCGAGCGCGCCGCGAGGAGCGCGGAAGCCAGTCATGCCGCCCGTAGATACGCTCGTCAAAGTCGTTATCAAGGCATGGCGGCGACCGTGCGCCTCGTGGCGCGTTCGCGTCTTCGAGCACCCACCGCGACGTCGGCCACCCAGGGGCACGTGTCGCAATGAAGGAGAAAAGCAAGACGCCAGATTGAGAGGAATTCGCTATGAATGGGGTATCGCGCGGTGGTGTCCCGCGCCTTCCCTGACGCCTTCCGGCGCTGTGGCCGCCGTCGCGGCGAGTGCTCGATTGGTTCTGAAAGGCTTCTTGCTTCGGATGCAGGCGGGCGCGACGGCCTAGAATCTCCCCTTGAGGGGAGGTGATCAAATGACTGATGAGAAGAAATGGGCGCTCGAGAAGGCCGTCGAGCTGACGGTCGCGGCCCTCTCGAGCCCGACGGGCGGCCATGACAAGGTCGTCCAGGTCGACAACGCCACGAAGTTCCTCGAGGGCATGTACGACAAGCTCGTCAAGCTCCAGAGCAAGTAGGCCAGGCGTCTCAGAGGAGGTCGAGGGTGGTCTCCGCGAGCGCGACGAGGAGTTGCATCTCGTCGCAGCTCGCGCGGCCGCTCTCGACCTTCTCGCAAATGCCCATGCCCAGTCTCGCCATCGCCTGGACGAAGTCGTCCTTCGTCACGGGCGCGTTTGGTTCGCACTTACCAATGCGCGGGTCCTTATCCATGGCACGGCTCCCTTCCGGCCGCCGCGCCTGCCTGCATCCGTTTTCCGCTCCTTTTCGGCCAGGAGCGGTAGTTTTGCCATTCGGTTTTCAAGGTTCGGAAAATCCCTCTCGCGGGATTCGGAAAATCTGGCTCGCGGCCTACTCGATGCCGCAGAGGTCGTTAGGCGAGCAGCCCAGCGCCTCGGCGAGCTTGCAGGCCGTCTCGAGCAGCGGCGTGGTCTCGCATCGCAGGTACTTCGTGATTGCGTCGTAGGACACACCGGACTTCTCCGCCAGCTCGCGTGGCGTCATGTCGGCCTCGGCCATCGCGACCTTCAGGCCACGTCGGACTGCCGTGCGGAACTCTGGCATTGGCTACCTCCCTTCGGTGTAATCAACGCGATTCACGTTGCGATTCCAAGTATCAACATGATTCACGTTGTGTCAAGAGAGATTTACGTATTTCTTTGCTACTTGTACGTGAATCACGTAGACTCATCCACAAGAGAAGGAGGAAGCATGTTCAAACTCTCATTGAAGATTTGGCGTAAAAAGGCCGGCTACAAGACCCAATCTGAAGCCGCTAAGGCCCTGGGAATGAAAGAGCGCCGTTATGCCTCTCTCGAACGAGAAGAGGTAGCTCTCACGCTTGAAGACGCCTACGAGATATCTGTTGTTTTCGGCTGCACCCCGAACGACCTGTGCGACTGGTACGCCACGCACCAGCGCGAGAGACCGCGTCAGGCGCGCCTGGACCCGGAGCGCGAGGCGCTTCTCGCCAACTACGACCGGTGCACCCCGGAGCGGCGGGAGCGCATCCTCATGGACGCCCGCGAGAAGGCGCTGCTCTCGCAGGAGTATTCCGAACGTGCTGCTGATGCCGCCCAGGGCGCGTAGGTAAAAGAGATGGCAGCAAGTAAAGAAAGGGTGCGCCATGCCCGTCAGATATCACGAGGGTAAGTTCCCACCAAAGAACCTCGATTGGGAACGCCTCGTCCAACACATAGAGAGGGCAACACTCGCCCTCGCAAAATACGACAGCTTCCTTGAGATAATTCCAGACGCATCGATAATGCTGTCCCCCATGCTCGTCCAGGAGGCTGTCACGTCATCGAGAATCGAAGGTACTCACGCCACGGTTAGCGACGTCCTCGTGTTCGAAGCGGGCGGCCCCGTCGACGAGAGGGACAGCGATGACGTACTCGAGGTCGCGAACTACCGCAGGGCGCTAATCCTTGCGGAGGAAATGCTCAAGGACATTCCCCTGAGCGGAAGGGTCCTTCGAGCCGCCCACTCCGTCCTCCTGGAGAACGTTAGGGGAAGTCTTAAGTCGCCTGGCAGGTTCAGGACTGACCAAAACTGGATAGGCTCATCCAACGACATCAGGGAGGCGAGGTACGTCCCCATCTCTGCGGCGAAGCTCCCGGATGCCATCGCAAGGTGGGAGACCTATGTGAACTCAACCGACGTGCCGTCCCTCGTCAAGGTGGCGGTGGCACACGCCGAGTTCGAGTCCATTCACCCGTTCTGCGATGGCAACGGCAGAATCGGCAGGATGCTTGTCCCCCTAATGCTCTACTCGGACGGAGTCATATCAAGCCCCTGCCTCTACCTCAGCGAGTTCTTCGAACATAGGAACAGCGAGTACCAGGACCGTCTCCTTGCGGTCTCATCGGACGAAGCATGGACGGAGTGGTGTGTCTTCTTTCTCAGGGCCATCGAGACCCAGGCGGCTGAAAATCTATCAAAGGCGAGACGAATTTACGCGCTATACGAAAGGACTCTTCTCGACGTCTCAAGAAGGACGAAGTCTGAGAAGGCTCAGGATGCAGTCTCATGTCTATTCAGATCTGCGATATTCCCGGCGAACGTCTTTGTCAGGGAAGCGGAGATGAGCCTCACGTCATCGAAGAGGCTTATTTCGTCGTTGAAGTCTGACGGCGTTATCGTTGAGGTAGCGTCACACAAAGGGTCTAGCCCGGCAATTCTCGCGTTTCCCGAATTACTGGGGATAACCGATGGTTTTGCCAACCATAGTGGTCCACTTCTGGACGACAAATAGATTTGTGGGCCAAAAATCGGTAATTCTGGCCCACAAACTAACTTGTGGGCCAGAAGTGGACGACAAAGTCACAAGTCGATCAAGACCCCTAGCATCGAGATGAGGAGGCAACCATGCCACGCAGGCGCTCGACGTGGGGCAGCAACACGGACGCGGGCGGGGGCTACCGCCGCCTGCGCTACTGGGCCGACGAGCACGACGGGCGCGGTTACGTCCGCCACAGCAAGACGATAAAGGGCACGCGCCGCCAGGGCGACGAGGAGCTCGCGCGTCTGCGCGTCGCCCACTCGCAGGACAGGCCCGTCCCCACGGTCAAGCAGGCCTATGAGACGTGGTGGTTGCCAGATGCGCTCGCCAAGGTGGAGTCAGGGCGAATCTCGCGACAGACGCTGACCAACTACCAGAGCCGCTGGAACGCGCACGTATGCCCCGCGCTCGGCGACTTGCCCGTTAGCGACGTTCGCCCGCTCGTGCTGCGCGAATGGCTGCAAGGCATGAGCGCCGGGGTGTCAAACCAGGCCGTCGTGATGCTGCGCCAAATCCTCGACTTGTGCGTCCTCTACGAGTGCATCGAGTCGAACCCGGCGCGCGGCGTGATACCCACGGCCACGAGGCCTAAGGCCACGGAGCGCGACAAGACCACCTACACCGCCGAAGAGATGGAGGAGGCGCTATCTTCCGTAAAGGGGACCGCCGCATACATCCCGGCCATACTCTGCGGCCTTGGCTCGTGCCGCGTCGGCGAGGCGCTCGGCGTGCGCTGCGACGAGGTCGAAGAGGTGGAGGCCAACGGGACGATCGTGGCCGTCGTGCCCATCTCGCGTCAGGTCGATAGGGCGGGCGACGTGAGCGGCACGCTCAAGACGTCCGGAAGCGCCCGCGTGGTCGCGATACCAGAGCCATGGTCGCTCGACGTTCTGAAGGCGGCGCGCGCGAACCAGCTTGGCGGTTGGCTCACGCCGGACGGCGTGGGCGGGCCGCTCTCGCAGTTCACGTTCAACACGATTTGGCGACGCGCCCTCAAGGCTGCCGGGGTCCCGTCCATCCCACTGCGTAACCTGCGCAACTCGTGGCGCACGATTGGCCGATGGGAACTCGGAATCCCCGAAGACCTACTCGAGAAGATGATGGGCCACGCGGGCAAAGGCGTTGGCGAAATCCACTATGACAGGCCGAAGTCGGAGTATTTCGCGGACGTCGTGAGCCGCGCCTGGAACGACTTCCGTGCTGCAAAACCATAGCCATTTGGGACAAATTGGGACATTTTCAAATTATGCAGGCGTTTTACCTGCGGTTTTAGGATTGCTTGCACTCTTATTGATTCTAGCAGAGGGAAAATGCGCGCTCCCCACCAATTACAGGAGCACTAGACATGCAAACGGGCCCGACACCATTTGGTGCCGGGCCCGAAAATCAAAGCTAAGCTAAAAGCTACTCGCCGAAGGTGAAGCGATCGAAGGCAACGACCTCGATGGAGTCGCCGAGCTCCTTGCCAACCTTCTCAGCGTACTGACGGATGGTGATGTCGCCATCCTTGATGAAGGCCTGCTCGGAGAGGACGGACTCACCGTAGAACTTGTTGAGACGGCCCTCGGCGATCTTGACCTGAATGGCCTCGGGCTTGCCGGACTCGGCAGCCTGAGCCTTATAGATGCTCATCTCGTGCTCGACGATCTCGGCGGGAACGTCCTCGCGGCGAGCAGAGATGGCACCGGCAGCGGCGGCCTGCATCGCGACGTCGTGAGCGAAGGTCTTGAAGGAAGCGGCCTCGGCGGTCTCCGGCTTAGAGAAGGAGAACTCGACGATGGTGGCAAGCTTGCCGTTGGCGTGGACATAAGAGCCGAAGGTGCCGGCCTCAACCTCGCGACGGGTGAAGCGAGCAATCTTCATGTTCTCGCCCATGGTGTGAATCATCTCGGTGAGAGCAGCGTCGACGGTCTCGTTAGTGGAGAACTCGGCGGCCTTCAGAGCCTCGTCGTCAGCCGGGTTGACCTTGGCGACAACAGCGGCGACGTTCTTGGCGAAGCCGGTGAACTTGGGGTTGCCACCGACGAAGTCAGTCTCGCAGGTGACCTCGACGAGAGCGGCAACCTTGCCGTCCTCGGAGACATAGGCAGCGACGGTACCCTCGTTGGTCTCACGACCGGCCTTCTTGACGGCCTTGGCCATACCCATCTTGCGGAGGACGTCGACAGCCTTCTCGATGTCGCCATCGGCCTCGACGAGGGCCTTCTTGCACTCCATCATCGGGGAATCGGTCATCTCGCGGAGCTGCTTGACGAGCGCGGCGGTGATCTGAGCCATGTTTAGCCTCTCTCTATCTACCTGCACATGCAGGATGTCTGACTTTACGTACGGGCGCCGCCCAACAAGTGGACGGCGCCCCCAAATCCTATTGTGCTACGCGAAAGGGATATCCCTACTCGGCAGCGGGCGCCTCGACGGCCGGGGTGGTGGCACCAGCGGCCATCTCCTCAGCGGTGATCTGCTCCTTGCCGGTGCCAGCAAGGATGGCGTCAGCGACGAGCTCGGTCATGAGGGCGACAGAACGAATGGCATCGTCGTTCGCGGGGATGCCGAAGTCGACGACGTCCGGGTCAGAGTTGGTGTCGAGGAGAGCAACGACCGGGATGTGAAGACGGTTGGCCTCGCGGATAGCGAGCTCCTCGCGCTTGGAATCGATGACGAAGAGAGCGGCAGGAAGCTGCTTCATATCACGGACGCCACCGAGGTTGCGCTGAAGCTTCTCGAGCTCCTTGGTGAGAACGCTCTGCTCCTTCTTGCCACGAGCAGCCATGCGGCCGTCCTCGACCATGGCCTCGAGCTCCTCCATACGATCGATGCGGGAGCGCATGGTCACGAAGTTGGTCAGCACGCCGCCGAGCCAACGCTGGTTGATGTAGGGCATGTCGCAGCGAGCAGCCTGCGTGGCGACGGGCTCCTGAGCCTGCTTCTTGGTGCCGACGAAGAGGACCTTGCCGCCCTTGGCAGCGGTCTCCTTAAGGAACGTGTAGGCCTTATCGGCATCCATGATGGTCTGCTTGAGGTCAAGGATGTAAATGCCGTTGCGCTCACCGAAGATGTACGGCTTCATCTTGGGGTTCCAACGACGGGTCTGGTGACCGTAGTGGCAACCGGCCTCGAGCAGGGTGTTAAGATTAATCTTGACTGCCATGGTACTACCTTTCTTTGGTTTCGCCTCCGCGCCGGTCATCCCGTCTAGCCACCCGTGTTTCACGGGCACCGTGGCCTTTTGGTCGCGACGCGTGTGATTTGACGCTGGCTTCTGCACAGCGATTGGACAGTGTACCAGTGAACAAGCATTAACGCAAGGCCTAATTAGATTCCGACCTTGGGTGGGCCTGGAGCGCCGCTTCCTTCAGCCGCTCAATTGACAGGTGGGTATAGATCTGGGTCGTTGACAGGCTCTCGTGACCAAGCAGCTCCTGGACACTTCTAAGATCGGCCCCACCGTCGAGAAGCTCAGTGGCGAATGTATGGCGCATCGCATGGGGCGTGAGACTCGGATCGAGACCGGCTATCTCGACTAGGTTCTCGAAGCGTTTCCTAAGGGCGGCGGCGCTCATTCGTTTGCCTTGTTTGGTAAGAAACAAGGCGTTGGTCCTGACCTTACCCGACGCGGCAAGTTTCGCGCGAGACGTCAGAAGATACCGTTCGATTGCCTCGGCGCTCTTCGCATAGATGGGAACGACCCTTTCTTTTGACCCCTTACCAAATAGGCGCACTTGCCGTTGAGCTAAGTCGATATCGTGTACGTCAAGCCCACTAGCCTCGGAGATTCGAGCTCCTGTGGCATAGAGGAGCTCGATCAGTGCCCTGTCTCGAATCCCCACCGCATCCGAGCCGCAGGCTTCAAGCAGCCTGAGGACATCACCGTCCCTCATCGTCTTCGGGAGCCGCTTTGCAATCTTGGGACTCGAAACCGTTGCAGGCGCATCTTCGTCCGTGTATCCACGGCTTACAAGCCACCGATATAACGTGCGCACCGAAGAGAGATGACGGTTCTGCGTGGTGGTTGCATAGCCCGCGGCAGATAGCTCGGCTATCCAGGCACGAACCTCGCGGTGAGTGACATGCATGGGGTCTATGCCTTCACGACGCGCCCAGTCCAAATAGGCCCCAAGGTCAATCTCGTAAGCCCGAACTGTGTTTGGCGAAAGGTTCCTTACCTCACGCAGGTATGAGCAGAACTCCCTCGCTCGAGACTCGAACTCATTTTGAGATTGCTCCCTATCCGTTGCCGTAGCGTACTCAGGCAAATAGATCAGGCCTTTCAAGGAGATACGCACGAAGATCGGAAAGGGCGCGCTCAGAATATCGAGCGTAACGCTCCCGCTTCTTCATGCGCGGGCCTTCGATGGGCGGCACGATTCCAAAATTGACGTGCATGGGCTGGTAGGGAGAAGTTGAGGGATCGGTGGCATATGCCACCAGAGATCCGAAGGCACCGGTACGCGGAAGCTCAACCCTTTCGGCTCCTTTGAGATCCGCATAGGTGTTAAGCGCGGCAAGAAGCCCCGAGGCGATTGCCTCCGTATATCCCTCGGTCCCGCAAATCTGACCGGCAAACCTGACTCGTGTGCCAGGAGCGGCAAACGTGTTATCGAGGGCGCGCGGGGAGTCGATGAACGAATTCCTGTGCATGACTCCGTAGCGGAAGAACTCCGCAGATTCGAGACCCGGGATCATGCGGAACACGCGCTTCTGCTCGGGCCAGGTGAGGTTCGTCTGGAAGCCGACGAGGTTATAGGCTGTATGGTCGGCGTTTTCCGGACGAAGTTGCACAACGGCCCACGGGCGGCGGCCGGTCCGAGGGTCAGTAAGACCGACCGGCTTCATCGCGCCATAACGAGCGGCATCAACGCCCGTGCGAGCAACTTCTTCCACGGGCTGGCAAGCGCAGAACAGGTCACGCTGTTCGAAGTCCCTCGCAACCACCCTCTCGGCAGCAAGCAGGGCGTCAATGAACGCCTCGTACTCGGCCTTGTCCATGGGGCAGTTAAGGTAATCTCCCTCGCCTGCCTCCTCGTATCGCGACTGAGAGAAGGCGATAGATCGATCAATAGTCTCAGCGTCAACGATGGGAGCGGCGGCATCGAAGAAGGAAAGTGAGCCGCCGCCCACCAGCTCAGATACGCTACTTGCGAGCGCATCTGAGCAGAGCGGACCGGCAGCAATAACGCAGGGACCCTCCGGAATCGAAGTCACCTCGCCACGAACCACCTCAATAAAGTCTGAGGACCCTATGCGTTCGCCCACGAGCCTCGAAAACAAATCCCTGTCGACAGCCAGAGCACCACCGGCAGGGACGGCAGCCTGATGAGCGCAATCAAGAAGCTCGCAGCCCATCTCACCAAGCTCCGCCTTGAGGAGCCCGGCAGCCGAGTCCACGCGAGTCGCCTTGAGCGAGTTTGAGCAAACGAGCTCAGCCATACCATCGGTATGATGAGCGGCCGTCGTAGATAGGGGCCTCTGCTCGCAAAGGCGAACTCTCACGCCCCTTTTGGCAAGCTGCAAAGCACACTCACAGCCCGCAAGGCCAGCACCAACAACCGTTACCGTTTCAAACTCGCTCATGTCTCTCCTTACCCGGGCGTAGCCGGAACATCAGTGTCTGACATTTTGCCCTAGATGTTATGTGCCAAGACATTGTTTACACCGACTATGCGTGACATCGGAGGCAGGCCCCCGCACGCGCTGTGCGGACGGTCCCAATTGTAGCGCTCGATGAAGGAGGCCAGGGCGGATGCCCTGGCCTCCTCGCTCTCCCAGGCGCGGGCGTACTGCCACTCTCGCGCGAGCGTCCTGTTCATGCGCTCGACCTTGCCGTTCTGCCAGGGGCTGAAGGGCCTCGTGTACTTGTGCCCTATGCCGCGGGCCTCGAGCAGCGCGTTGAACTCGCCCGACCGGTAGGCCGACCCGTTGTCGGTCATCACGCGCTCCACGGCGACCCCGAGGCCCTCGTAGAACGCGATCGCCCGCCCCATGAAGGCGCAGGCCGTCTCCTTCCTCTCGTCGGGCAGCTGCTCGGCGTAGGCGACCCGGCTGTTGTCGTCGACGGCCACGTGCAGGCACGACGTCCCGGCGCCCCTCCTCGACCCGCAGCCGCGCCCGAGGGCCCTGTGCCCGCCTCCCTCGGGTATGCGCGGCACCTTCTTTACGTCGACGTGGAGCAGCTCCCCGGGGCGCTCGCGCTCGTAGCGCACGCGCGTGACGGGGCCGCGGGAACGCAGCTCGCCGGTGACGCGGTCGACGTCGTCCAGGCGCGGCAGGCCCCTGCGGGCCACGATCCTGGCGCAGGTGCGGGCCGGCACGCCCGTCTCGGCGGCCAGCGCGAGCGGGGCCAGCAGCAGCCTCGCTGTCTCTTATACACATCTCCGAGCCCACGAGACGAGCATC